>NZ_JBIBJD010000009.1:0-483375 GCF_042958445.1 Streptomyces sp. NPDC007991 | reverse complement strand
TCGCTTCCTTTGTACTCACCCTCTCGGGCTTTCCTCCGGGCGCTTCCCTTCGGTCTTGCGTTTCCGACTCTATCAGATCTTTTCTCGATCCGATTCCCTCGGTGCTTTCCAGGTTCCCGCTTCCGCGTTTCCCTTTCCGGCGGTGCTGACTCTATCAGATCCTTTCGGGCCCGATTCCCTGTCAGCAGGGTTTGTCTTCGCGGCTGTTGGGCCGCTTCCGACGAGTGAGACTTTAGCGGATTCCCCTGCTCCCGAGCCAATCGGGGGCCGCGTCCTTTCGAACGGGGATTCCTCAATCCGTAAATACACATGCCAATGAAACGACGACAGGCGTGCTGCACGTCGAAGAGTGGTTGGTACCTGCGGAGTGGCTGTCCGGGGACCGACCGGAGTCGGCGCTCACGTCGGACAACTCGGAGAACACTACGGATCGGGTCTGGGAGTGTCAACTCAAGGGCGGACGGCACTCCTGGGGCGTAGCCTGAGGGGCATGACGACGCGTACGTGTACCCAGCTGTGGTGGGCCGCCTGACGGCGGCCGTTCTCACGTATGCACTCAACGGCCGCCGCTTCGGCGGCCGTTCCCGTTTTTCCCTCCAGAACCACCGGGGGGCGGCCGCCGGGGCGGCGGTCCCGGCCAGGAGGTGGAGGAGAGATGACACGGGTCTTCAGCGGGGTCAAGCCGACGGGGCATCTGACGCTGGGGAACTACCTGGGAGCCATGCGGCGGTGGGCTGCCGTCGACCAGCACGAGGCCGATGCCTTGTTCTGCGTCGTCGATCTGCACGCGCTGACCGTGGACCACGATCCCGCGCGGGTGTGCAGGCTGAGCCGGCAGGCGGCGACCCTGTTGCTGGCGTCCGGGCTGGATCCGGAGTTCTGCACGCTCTTCGTGCAGAGCCATGTGGACGAGCATGCGCGGCTGTCGTACGTGCTGGAGTGTGTGGCCACCGACGGTGAGATGCGGCGGATGATCCAGTACAAGGAGAAGGCCGCACGGGAGCAGCGGCGGGGCGGGAGTGTGCGGCTGTCGCTGCTGACGTATCCCGTGCTGATGGCGGCGGACATCCTGGCGTACGCGGCCGATGAGGTGCCCGTCGGCGACGATCAGGTGCAGCACGTGGAGCTGACGCGGGATCTGGCAGTGCGGTTCAACCAGCGCTACGGGCATACGTTCGTGGTGCCTCGGGCCACGCGTCCGGAGGTGGCGGCGCGGGTGATGAACCTCCAGGACCCGACGTCGAAGATGGGCAAGAGCGATGACGTCGGGCCGGGGATCGTCTATCTGCTGGACGAGCCGGACGTGGTGCGGAAGAAGGTCATGCGGGCCGTGACCGACAGTGGGCGGGAGGTCGTGTACGACCGGGAGGCCCGGCCGGGCCTCGCCAATCTGCTGGAGATTCTCGCGGCGTGCTCGGGTGGCAGTCCTGAGGAGCTGAGCGGTGCGTACGCGTCGTACGGGGACCTGAAGAAGGACGCCGCCGAGGCTGTGGTGGAGGTGCTCAGGCCCGTGCAGGAGCGGCACAAGGAGTTGTGCGCGGATCCCGCGTATGTGGAGCGCGTGCTGCGGGACGGTGCGCAGCGGGCTCGGGGGATGGCTCGGCCGACGGTGGATGCCGCTTATCGCGCGATCGGGTTGCTGCCGGCCGTGCCGGAAGCGGCGGTGGCGGACGCGGGTGGGCCCGATGTGCTGAGAGTGTGAGGGGTGCGGGCGTCGGGGATGGGCCGGCCCGGCCCCGACGCCCGCAGTGCTCAGTTGCTGTTGCCGGAGGCCAGGGCGCGGCTGCGGTCGCGGGCGGCTTCGAGGGCGGCGATGAGGGCGGCCCGTACGCCGTGGTTCTCGAGTTCCCGGATGGCGTTGATCGTCGTACCGGCGGGGGACGTGACGTTCTCGCGGAGCTTGACGGGGTGTTCGCCGCTGTCGCGGAGCATCGTCGCGGCGCCGATCGCGGACTGGACGATCAGGTCGTGGGCCTTGTCGCGGGGCAGGCCGAGGAGGATGCCGGCGTCGGTCATGGCTTCGACCAGGTAGAAGAAGTAGGCCGGGCCGGAGCCGGAGAGGGCCGTGCAGGCGTCCTGCTGGGACTCGGGGACGCGGAGTGTCTTGCCGACGGCGCCGAAGATCTCCTCGGTGTGGGCCAGGTGGTCGGCGGTGGCGTGCGTGCCGGCGGAGATGACGGACATCGCCTCGTCGACCAGGGCGGGGGTGTTCGTCATGACGCGGACGACCGGGGTGCCGGGGGCGAGGCGTTCCTCGAAGTACGCGGTGAGGATGCCGGCGGCGCCGCTGATGACCAGGCGGTCGGCGGGGACGTGGGGGGCGAGTTCGTCGAGGAGGGTGCCCATGTCCTGCGGTTTGACCGTGAGGATCAGGGTGTCGGCGATCTTCGCGGCTTCCGGGTTGGTGACCGGGGTGACGCCGTAGCGGGTGCGGAGTTCTTCGGCTCGTTCCTGGCGGCGGGTGGTGACCAGGAGGTCGGCCGGGGTCCAGCCGGCTCGGATCATTCCGCTGAGCAGGGCTTCGCCGATCTTGCCGGTGCCGAGGACTGCGACTTTCTGGGTCATGGCGCGGGGTGCCTCCGGGGGTGCGTCGTCCGGAGTACATCGTCGCATCGGGGAGGGGGTGGCGGCTTGGGTGTCCGTTGGGCGGGATACCGGTGGCGCTCCCCCGGGCGGGGTTGCCGGCTTGTGCCGTCCTGTCATGCCGTCCTGCGGCGCAGGGTCGCCGCGCCCAGGGCCAGGACCAGCAGGGCGCAGCCGGCGACGATCAGGGTGTCGCGTACGAACGTGGCGGTCATGTCGGTGTGGCGGAGGACCTCGTTCATGCCGTCCACCGCGTAGGACATGGGGAGGACGTCGGAGATGGCCTCCAGGGCGGGGTGCATGGTGTCGCGGGGCGTGAAGAGGCCGCAGAGGAGGAGCTGGGGGAAGATCACCGCCGGCATGAACTGGACCGCCTGGAATTCCGAGGCCGCGAAGGCCGAGACGAAGAGGCCGAGGGCCGTGCCGAGGAGGGCGTCGAGGAGGGCCACCAGGAGGAGGAGCCAGGGGCTGCCGGTGACGTCGAGGTCGAGGAACCAGACCGCGAGACCCGTGGCCAGGGCGGACTGGATGATCGCGAGGGTGCCGAAGGCGAGGGCGTAGCCGGCGATGAGGTCGCCTTTGCCGAGGGGCATGGCGAGGAGGCGTTCGAGGGTGCCCGAGGTGCGTTCGCGCAGGGTGGCGATGGAGGTCACCAGGAACATCGTGATCAGCGGGAAGATCCCGAGCAGGGACGCGCCGATGCCGTCGAAGGTGCGGGGGCTGCCGTCGAAGACGTAGCGCAGCAGGAACAGCATCACGCAGGGGATGAGCATCAGCAGCGCGATGGTGCGGGGGTCGTGGGTCAGCTGGCGTAGGACGCGGGTTGCGGTGGCGGTGGTGCGGGAGGGGGTCAGGGCCCGTGGCCGGGTGGGGGCGGGGGTGAACGTGGTGGTCATCGGGTCGTCTCCTTGGTGCGGGCTGCGGCCTTGGCCTCGTCGACGAGGTGGAGGAAGGCCTCTTCGACGGTCTCCGCGCCGGTGCGGGTGCGCAGGGCCTGCGGGGTGTCGTCGGCGAGGAGTTCGCCCTCGCGCATGAGGAGGAGGCGGTGGCAGCGCTCGGCTTCGTCCATGACGTGGGAGGAGACCAGGAGTGTCGCGCCTCGGCTCGCCGTGATGTCGTGGAACAGGGCCCACAGGTCGCGGCGCAGGACCGGGTCGAGGCCGACGGTCGGTTCGTCGAGGACCAGGAGTTCGGGGGTGCCGAGGAGGGCGACGGCCAGGGAGACGCGGCTGCGCTCGCCGCCGGAGAGGTTGCCGGCCAGGGCGTCCGCGTGGGTGGTGAGGTCGACGTCGGCTATCGCGCGGGTGACGTTGTCGTGGCGGCGGTCGGCGGCGGGTCGGCCGGGGTCGAGTATCGCGGCGAAGTAGTCGAGGTTCTGGCGGACGGTCAGGTCGTCGTAGACGGACGGAGCCTGGGTGACGTAGCCGATGCGGGTGCGGAGGGTGGGGTGGCCGGCGGGGTGGCCGAGGACGTCGAGGGTGCCGGTGACCTTGGCCTGGGTGCCGACGATGGCGCGCATGAGGGTGGACTTGCCGCAGCCGGAGGGGCCGAGCAGGCCCGTGATCTGGCCGCGGGGGACGGTGAAGGCGAGGTTGTGCAGGACCGTGCGGGGGCCTCGGGTGACGGTGAGGTTCTTGGCTTGGACGGCTGTGGGTTCCGTGGGTGCGGGAGTGGTGGGCGTGGTGGGGGTGTCGGCGCCCGGGCGTGGTGGGTCGGGAGCATTATTCATCATGCGATGAATAATGCTCCCGGGGGTGCGGTGCGTCAAGCAGGGGTCTTCGCCACGAGGAGGATCACGTCGTAGACCTCTTCGACCATGCCGTCCGGGAAGACGTCGAGGAGGTGCGCGCGTTCCCGCGCCAGGAAGGACGCCCTGTGGTCCTCGCCGTGTACCAGGAAGACCGAGTGGCTGCCGATGTTGGCGAGGTGAGTGTCGACCGGGATGCGGCGGCTCCAGCGGACCGTGCGGCGGGTGAAGTCCAGGCGACCGGTGGGGTCGGCGGCGCGGGCGTTGACGTTTCGCCGCTCGGCGGCCGTGTCGATGTCGAAGTGGCGTTGCGTGCGGGCGGCTGCTTCGGCGATCCACGGCACGTCCAGGGCCTCGGTGTTCCACCAGAGGGCGAGCGCGCCGCCGGGGCGCAGGACGCGGAGGGCCTCCGGGACGGATCGGGCCTGGTCGGTCCAGTGCCACGCCTGGGCGTAGGTGAGGAAGTCGACGCAGGCGTCGGCGAGGGGGAGGTCGTCGCCGGTGCCGCGAACGATCGGGACGTCGGGGAGGGTGCTGCGGAACTGGGCCGCCATGCCGTCGCCGGGTTCCACGGCGATGACGTGCGCGCCTCGGGCGTGGAGGAGGGCGGTCGCTATGCCGGTGCCGGCGCCGATGTCTGCGACGCGGGAGCCGGGAAGGGGGCGGCCGGCCAGGTCCTCTATCGCGTCGAAGAGGGCTGGGGGGTAGGAGGGGCGGTTGGCCGCGTACTGGGCCGCGGCGGTGTTGAAGGAGTGGGCGCGGGCGGTGCGGGTGGGGTGGTGTGCGGAGGGGGGTGGGGTCATACGGCCATGGTGGCCGGGGGTGGGGGTGGGGAGTGGTGAGATTTCGGTGAGAGGCCAGGGGGTTGTGCGGGGCGGCGCTCCTCGCGATGGAGCTTGCGCTTACCGGTCGATTGTGGGCCTGCGGCGGCCTGTGGCTGCCTGTGGCTGCTTCGGTGGGGGTGCGCGTGGCGCCTGCCGGGGTGCGGTGGGTCGGGGCCGTGCGCGGGTGCGGGCGCGTCTCCGCTCAGCTGCGGGCAGTCGCCTGGGAGGTGCCCCCAGGCGGCACGGGTGGGTGCGCAGCGGCACCCACCCGCTCCAGCAACGACGCCGGGCTACCGGACGGCCCCGCTGTCGCAGGTCACCCGCAGCGGGGGCGGATGTAGCCGTCGCTGCCGGTGTTGACGTAGGCGTCCGAGACGTACTGGCCGCTCGCGATGTTGTCCCAGATGGTCGTCGTGCCGTACGGGCCCGTGACGCTGGTGCCGGGTGTCTGGCAGTGGATCGGGACTCGGGAGCCCTCGGGCAGGACCTTGACGATCGGGTAGCCCGTGCCGGGACCGCTGCGGACGTTGAGGCGGACGCCCGGTGCGATCGAGAAGTAGGTGGCCGCCGCGGCCAGTGTGGTGACCAGCGGTGTGCCAGGCTCGACTGACATGAAAACCTCCCCCGTTGCACCCCATGGCTGCCATGGGGTCCCGTTGATTCCCTTGAACCACGCCATCAAACACCTGTGCGTGATTCGCCAGCGGAGGCTAGCAAGCCGCCTCTGTCCCGGACGAGGCATCGACTAGGCTCCGTGCGTCGCGCGCGCGGACGAACAGCACGGGGGTGGTCCCATGGCGCCACAGCGGAACGCCGGAGCGGGCCCGGAAGCGGAACTTCCTGAGTACGCCGGTCACTACCGTCTTGAGTCCTGTCTGGGCTCGGGCGGCATGGGGGTCGTCCATCTGGCCCGGAGTACGTCCGGGATGAAGGTCGCCGTGAAGGTCGTGCACGCGGAGTTCGCCAAGGACCCCGAGTTCAGGGGGCGTTTCCGGCAGGAGGTCGGGGCGGCCCGGCGGGTCAGCGGGGCCTTCACCGCGCCCGTCGTGGATGCCGACCCCGAGGCCGGACGGCCCTGGATGGCCACGCTGTTCATTCCGGGCCCGACCCTGGCCCAGGAGGTGAAGCGGAACGGGCCCTTGGCCCCGGCGCAGTTGCGTCGGCTGATGGCCGGGCTCGCCGAGGCGCTGCGTGACATCCACCGGGTCGGGGTCGTGCACCGGGATCTGAAGCCGAGCAACGTCCTGCTCGCCGAGGACGGGCCGAAGGTCATCGACTTCGGCATTTCCCGGCCGAAGGACAGCGAGTTGCGGACTGAGACCGGGAAGCTGATCGGTACGCCGCCCTTCATGGCGCCCGAGCAGTTCCGGCGGCCCAGGGAAGTGGGGCCCGCCGCCGATGTGTTCGCCCTCGGGTCCGTGATGGTGCACGCGGCGACCGGGCGGGGGCCGTTCGACTCGGACAGTCCCTACGTCGTCGCCTATCAGGTCGTGCACGACGAGCCCGAGCTGGCCGGAGTACCGGAAGAGCTGGTGCCGCTCGTGCTGCGGTGTCTGGCCAAGGAACCCGAGGACCGGCCCTCCCCCGACGAGTTGATGCGGGAACTGCGGTCGGTGGCCGCCTCGTACGACACGCAGTCGTTCATACCGGCGCAAGCCGTGGACGGGGCGGAGGAGGAGGCGCCGGCGGCTGTCGCGGAGCAGGGCGGCGGGGGCGTGGAGCCGTCGCGTCGGTCCAGGGTGCGGCTCGGTAAGCGGGCCGCCCTGGGTGCCGGGGCTCTCGGGCTGGCCGTCGTCGGTGCGCTGGCGGCCGTTCCGCTGCTCGGGGGCGGCGGGCCGGCGCACGAGGTCGCCGTCGCTCCGCGGACCACGGCGGCCGCGTTCTCCGCGTGGGAGGCGCCGCCGTTGTCCGGGAAGAGCATGCCTCAGTGTGCGTACGCGGCGGGGACGTTGCTGTGTGCGCAGACCGGGCTGGTCTTCGCCCTCGATCCTGTCGACGGGCGGCTGCTGTGGCGGCATCCTCTGGACGCGGGCGGGCCGCCGAGCGGGGCTCCGGTCGTGTCGGGCGGGCTCGTGCCGGCGGGGCTCGGCCAGGGGCGGCGGGTGGCGATGCTCGATCCCGGCTCGGGTGACGTGGAGCGTCGGCAGGAACTGCCCGCGTACGGGGGGCTGCGGGCCGTCGGCGGCATGCTGCTGCTCACCGCGTCCGACGGGACGGTGAGCGGGGTGGAGAGCGCCTCGGGCGAGGTGAGGTGGAGCCATCGGATTCCCGGGCAGGACGTGCCGTATTTCGTCTCGTTCCCCGGAGATCCGCTGGCTTACGCGGCGAGCGTGTCGGGTGACGGGTCCGGCACGACGGTCACGGCAGTGGATCCGGGCACGGGTGACGTGCAGTGGGACGCGCGGCTCAAGGGGGCGCTGCGGCCTGTCGGGGCGGTGGACGGGGCGGTCGTGTTCGTGGCGGTCGACGCCGTGCGGGGGGATGCGCGGGCCGTGGTCCGTTACGACCCGGAGCGCCGGGCGAGTGTGCGAGTGCCGTTGCGTGTTCCGTTGCAGCAGGTGGCGGGGAGTGTGCACGGGGACGTCGTGCACCTCATGGCGACGGGCGGGGCGCTGGTCGCCGTCGATCTGGAGGCGCGCAGGCAGCGGTGGAGTCTGGAGACGGGTGTCGTCCGGGGGTCGACGCCGGTCGCCGACGACCGGTACGTGTACGTCACCGCGCCGGACGGGCGGCTGCTCGCCGTCGACGCGCGGCGCGGGAAGCTCGTCGGGCAGACGTCTCCGCGGCTGGGCGACCGCTCGGACCGGGTTCCGGCCGCGCTTCCCGAGCCCGTGCTCGTGGGCGACCGTGTCTATGCCGGTGCGCCGGACGGGTCCGTCTTCGCCGTGAGCGGGCGTGATCCGTCTCAGTGGTAGGGCGTGACCGGCCTGTGCGCAAGGGCCGCACCCGGAGACCGGGTGCGGCCCTTGCGCATGCTCAGCCCAGCTTCGTGACGTCTCGCACGGCGCCCTTGTCGGCGCTGGTCGCCATCGCCGCGTAGGCCCGCAGCGCCGCCGAGACCTTGCGGTCGCGGTTCTTCGGGGCGTACGCGCCGTTCAGCGCCTGCTCGCGGCGGGCCAGCTCGGCGTCGTCGACGAGGAGTTCGATGGTGCGGTTCGGGATGTCGATGCGGATGCGGTCACCGTCCTCGACGAGGGCGATGGTGCCGCCGGCGGCGGCCTCGGGCGAGGCGTGGCCGATGGAGAGGCCGGACGTGCCGCCGGAGAAGCGGCCGTCGGTGATCAGGGCGCAGGTCTTGCCGAGGCCGCGGCCCTTCAGGTACGAGGTCGGGTAGAGCATCTCCTGCATGCCGGGGCCGCCCTTGGGGCCCTCGTAGCGGATGACGACGACGTCGCCCTCCTTGATCTGCTTCAGCAGGATCTTCTCGACGGCCTCCTCCTGCGACTCGCAGACGACCGCCGGGCCCTCGAACGTCCAGATCGACTCGTCGACGCCGGCCGTCTTCACCACGCAGCCGTCGACCGCGAGGTTGCCCTTGAGGACCGCGAGGCCGCCGTCCTTGGAGTACGCGTGCTCCACGGAGCGGATGCAGCCGCCCTCCGCGTCCTCGTCGAGGGCCTCCCAGCGCTCGGACTGGGAGAAGGCCTCGGCGGAGCGGACGCAGCCGGGGGCCGCGTGCCAGAGCTCGACCGCCTCGGGGGACGGCGAACCGCCGCGCACGTCCCAGGTCTTCAGCCAGTCGGACAGGGACGGGCTGTGGACCGCGTGCACGTCCTCGTTGAGCAGGCCCGCGCGGTGCAGCTCGCCGAGGAGGGCGGGGATGCCGCCGGCGCGGTGCACGTCCTCCATGTAGTACGTACGGTCCTTGGCGACGTTCGGCGCCACCTTGGCCAGGCAGGGCACCCGGCGGGAGACCGCGTCGATCTCCTCCAGGCCGAAGGGGACACCGGCCTCCTGGGCCGCGGCCAGCAGGTGCAGGATCGTGTTGGTGGAGCCGCCCATCGCGATGTCGAGGGCCATCGCGTTCTCGAAGGCCGCGAACGAGGCGACGTCGCGCGGCAGGACCGTCTCGTCGTCCTGCTCGTAGTAGCGGCGGGTGATGTCCATGACCGTGTTGGCGGCGTCCACGTACAGCTGCTTGCGGGCCGTGTGGGTGGCCAGGACCGAGCCGTTGCCGGGGAGGGAGAGGCCGATGGCTTCGGTGAGGCAGTTCATCGAGTTGGCGGTGAACATGCCGGAGCAGCTGCCGCAGGTCGGACAGGCGTTCTCCTCGATGCGGAGGATGTCCTCGTCCGAGATCTTCTCGTTCACGGCCTCGGACATGGCGTCGACCAGGTCGAGCGTGCGGACCGTGCCGTCGACGAGCGTGGCCCGGCCGGACTCCATCGGGCCGCCGGAGACGAACACCGTCGGGATGTTCAGGCGCAGGGCCGCGTTGAGCATGCCCGGGGTGATCTTGTCGCAGTTGGAGATGCAGATCAGGGCGTCGGCGCAGTGGGCCTCGACCATGTACTCCACGCTGTCCGCGATCAGGTCGCGGGAGGGGAGGCTGTAGAGCATGCCGCCGTGGCCCATGGCGATGCCGTCGTCGACGGCGATCGTGTTGAACTCGCGCGGGATGCCGCCGGCCTCGACGATCGCCTCGCTGACGATCCGGCCGACCGGCTGGAGGTGGGTGTGGCCCGGCACGAACTCCGTGAAGCTGTTGGCGACCGCGATGATCGGCTTGCGGCCGATGTCCGCACCGGGTACACCGGAGGCGCGCATAAGGGCGCGGGCGCCCGCCATGTTGCGGCCGTGGGTGACTGTGCGGGACCTCAGCTCGGGCATCGTCGCTCGCTCCTTCAGAGACGGCGTCAGAGGATTCGGAGATTTCTGACTGCTACCGAGCGTACGCCGGTCATCCAGAGGGCGGGACGGAGTGTCCGGAATGCGGGACGCGTATCTCGGCCGACGGCGCTTCAGGGTCCGGTGAGGTGGCCCTGTACGACCGGTGCGAGGCGCGCGATGATCTGCTCCGGGTCCGCCGAGGCCAGCGGCTCGATCTTGATGACGTACCGCAGCATCGCGGTGCCCACCAGCTGGGCGGCGGCGAGCTCGGCCCGCAGTTCGGCGTCCGGCAGGTCCAGTCGTCCCGCGATGCGGCGCAGCAGCTGGGTGGCGACGATACGGCGGAAGACGGCGGCCGCCGTGTCGTTGGTGACGGCGGAGCGCACTATGGCGAGCAGGGGCGCACGGGTCGCCGGGTTCTCCCAGACGCCGAAGAAGAAGCGGGCCAGGCGCTCCCCGACGCCGTCGAGGGGGCCCTCCTCGATGGCCTTCGGTGCGTCGAGGGCGGGTCCGAAGGACAGGGTGATCGCCGCCTCGAAGACCTGATCCTTCGTCCCGAAGTAGTGGTGCACGAGCGCCGGGTCGACCTTGGCCGCCTTGGCGATGCCGCGTACGGACGTCTTCTCGTAGCCGCGCTCGGAGAACTCCTCGCGGGCGGCGGTCAGGATCCGGTCCCGGGTGCCGCCCGACTGTGTGCGCGGGGGGCGGCCTCGGCGGCGGGGGGTGGGGGCTGTGTCGGGGTTGGGGGTGGGGTTGGGCCCCGGGCCGGGGTCGGGGGTGGTGTCGGGGCCGCGAGTGGGGTCGGGGCCGGGGGCAGTACCGGTGCCCGTGTCGGGGTTCGGGGTGGTGCCGGGCCCCGGACCCGGGCTGGAGTTGGTGCCGTCCCCCGGCCCAGTGCCGGAGCCGGTCCCCGGACCGGTCCCGGTGCCTGCGCCGGAACCAGTGCCGGCGCCGGCCCCCATGCCGGAGCCAGTCCCCATGCCGGAGCCAGTCCCCCTGCCGGAGCCGGTCCCAGAGCCAGTCCCCCCGCCAGAGCCGCGGCCGGTCCCGGTCCGGGAACCGGGGGCGTTCGAGGGGTCGGCCGGGGGCTGGTCGTTCATCGCCTCTGTACCTTCGCCGCCGAGGCCAGGTGCAGGCGTGTGAAGGCCAGTGCCTCCGCCAGATCGGCCTCCCGCTCCGCGCTCGACATGGCGCGGCGGGTGTTGACCTCGATCACGACATGGCCGTCGAAGCCGGTCAGGGCGAGCCGTTCCAGGACCTCGGCGCAGGGCTGGGTGCCTCGGCCGGGCACGAGGTGCTCGTCCTTGGCCGAGCCCCGGCCGTCGGCGAGGTGGACGTGTCCCAGGCGGTCGCCCATGCGGTCGACCATGTCCAGCGCGTCGGAGCGGGCCGTCGCGGTGTGGCTGAGGTCGATCGTGAAGTGGCGGTAGTCGTCCTTCGTCACGTCCCAGTCGGGGGCGTACGCGAGCATCTCGCGGTCGCGGTAGCGCCAGGGGTACATGTTCTCGACGGCGAACCGTACGTCCGTCTCGTTCGCCATGCGCCAGATGCCCGCGACGAAGTCCCTGGCGTACTGGCGCTGCCAGCGGAACGGGGGGTGGACGACGACCGTGCTCGCGTCGAGCTTCTCGGCCGCCGCGCGGGCCCGCTGGAGCTTGGTCCAGGGGTCCGTGGACCAGACGCGCTGCGTGATGAGCAGGCAGGGGGCGTGGACGGCCAGGACCGGGATCTGGTGGTAGTCGCTGAGTCTGCGCAGGGCTTCGATGTCCTGGCTCACGGGGTCGGTCCAGACCATGACCTCGACTCCGTCGTAGCCGAGGCGCGCGGCGATCTCGAAGGCCGTGGCCGTCGACTCCGGGTAGACCGAGGCCGTCGACAGGGCGACCTTCGCGTCCGGGATCCTTACGGCTGGCTCTGCCATGCAGGACAGATTACGGGGTGTGGTCGGGGTGGAGCGGGGTGCCTATTCGCCGTTGTGGTGTTTGCCATAGACGGGTGCGGCTCCGCGCCCTCCCCGAGGGCTCACACCGAATCCATGTGATCCAGGCGGCGCAGGATCACGCCCTCCCTGAGTGCCCAGGGGCAGATCTCCAGGCGCTCCACGCCGAAGAGGTCCATCGCGGCCTCGGCCACCAGGGCGCCCGCCAGCAGCTGGCCCGCCCTGCCCTCCGAGACGCCCGGGAGCTCGGCTCGTTCCGCCTCCGTCATGCCGGCCAGCCTCGGCACCCAGCCCTCCAGGGACTCCCGCTTGAGTTCCCGCTGGACGTAGAGGCCCTCGGCGGAGCGGGCGGCTCCGGCGATGCGGGCGAGCTGCTTGAAGGTCTTGGACGTGGCGACGACGCGGTCGGGCGGGCCGAAGCGGCTGAACTCGCCGACCGTGCGGGCGACCTCGGTACGGACGTGCCGGCGCAGCGCCCGTACGTCGTCCGGGGCGGGCGGGTCGCCGGGCAGCCAGCCGGCGGTGAGGCGGCCTGCGCCCAGCGGCAGGGACGCGGCCGCGTCGGGCTCCTCGTCGATGCCGTAGGCGATCTCCAGGGAGCCGCCGCCGATGTCCAGGACCAGCAGTTTCCCGGCCGACCAGCCGAACCAGCGGCGGGCGGCGAGGAAGGTGAGGCGGGCCTCCTCCTCGCCGGTGAGGACCTGGAGCTCGACGCCGGTCTCGGTGCGCACGCGCGCGAGGACGTCGTCGGCGTTGCGGGCCTCGCGCACGGCGGAGGTGGCGAACGGCAGGAGATCCTCGACGCCCTTGTCCTCGGCGGCCTGGAGTGCCTCGTGGACGACCGAGACCAGCCGGTCGACGCCCTGGGGGCCGATCGCGCCGTCGTCGAGGAGCTGGGCGAGGCGCAGTTCCGCCTTGTGCGAGTGCGCGGGCAACGGGCACGCGCCGGGATGCGCGTCCACCACGAGCAGATGCACCGTGTTCGATCCCACGTCGAGGACACCGAGTCTCATGCCCAGAACGCTACTGCCAGCTGTGCCGTCCGCCGTCCTCGGTGGGGGGACAAGGCCCGTACCCTGGACTCGTGCCAAAGACGAAAAAGGCGAAGCGCGACAAATCATCGGGCGTCCCGCGGCCCGGCGAGCAGGGCCGCGAGAAGAAGGGTCCCGACGAGAAGGGCCCCGACGAGAAGGGCCTCGACTTCGCCCGCGCGTGGGTGGAGTTTCCTGATCCGGCGGACGACGAGCAGGTCTTCCGCTGCGATCTGACCTGGCTGACCTCTCGCTGGAACTGCATCTTCGGCAGCGGCTGCCAGGGCATCCAGGCCGGCCGCGCGGACGACGGGTGCTGCACGCTGGGTGCCCACTTCTCCGACGAGGACGACGAGAAGCGGGTCGCCGAGCATGTGGCGAGGCTCACCCCGGACATCTGGCAGCACCATGCCGAGGGCACGAGCAACGGCTGGATCTCCGAGGACGAGGACGGCGACCGGCAGACGCGTCCCTTCCAGGGCTCGTGCATCTTCCAGAACCGGCCCGGCTTCCCGGGCGGCGCGGGCTGCTCGCTGCACATCCTCGCGCTGAAGGAGGGCCGCGAGCCGCTGGAGACCAAGCCGGACGTGTGCTGGCAGCTGCCGGTGCGGCGGACCTACGAGTGGATCGACCGGCCCGACGACACGCGTGTGCTCCAGGTGTCGATCGGTGAGTACGACCGGCGGGGCTGGGGGCCGGGCGGCCACGATCTGCACTGGTGGTGCACCTCGGCGACCTCGGCGCACGGCGCGGGCGAGCCGGTGTACGTCTCCTATCGGCCGGAGCTGATCGAGCTCATGGGCAAGGCCGGCTACGACCGGCTGGTGGAGCTGTGCGAGGAGCGGCTGGCCTCGCAGCTGCCGCTGCTGGCACCGCATCCGGCCGATCCGGTCGGCTGACCGTCTGTCGCACTGACCGTCTGTCGCACTGACCGTCTATTGCGTGGACGGGCTCGGGTCGCCGCTGTCGTAGGGCGGGGGCGTCGAGCCCGTCGGGTCGGACGGGCCCGGGTCCGTGGGGGTGGGGTCCGGGTCGGGTGACGGGGGCGGGGTGGTCGGCGCCGGGTCCGGCGGGGCCGAGGTCGTGGGCGTCGGGTCGGGCCGGGTCGGAGGCGGGTCGCCCGGGTCGCTGGGGCGGGGGTCCGGTCGCGGGCCGGGGTCGGAGGGGCTGGGCGCGGTGCCGAAGCCCTCGATGTGGACGACGGCGTCCGCCGGTGCGACCGCCACCTGCGCGTACCAGGAGCCGGAGGGCTCCCGCAGATGGTCGACGTACACCTTGATCGTGAACGACTCGCCGGGCCGGAGCGTTCCCGAGGACTGGCTCAGGTAGAGCCAGTCCGCTCCGGTGGACGCCGACCAGCGGACCGGGGCCGGGCCCGTGGCGGTGAGGGTGATGAGGGTCGTGTCGCCGCTGTGGTCCGCTGTGACGTCCAGGGCGCTCGCACGGCCGGCGCCGGCGACGCCGAGGACCTCCACGGAGACGTCGGCCTTGCCGTCCTCGCCGAAGCGGGGACCGGGCCTGGTGCTCGCGTTGCCGGTGTTCTCGTAGCCGCCGCCGGCCATCTCGCCTTCCAGGGCGAACGGGTCGTCCACCTCGCGTGCGGAGGCGGAGCGGCCGTCCTGGGCCTCGCCGACGGGGGTGCCCCGGTAGGCGGCCCACAGGGCGAGCACGGGGGCGGCGACGACGGTGGCGACGACGGTCGTCGTGACGGCACGCGCGCGCAGGCGGTCCCTTCGGGCCGCGCGGTCCTTGGGGTCCATGGGGAAGCCGCGCCGGTCGAAGCGGGGTCCGGCGCCACGCGCGCGTGGGTGATGGGCCATGGCGATGTGCAGGGCCGCGCGCGGAGCGGACAGGACGGGGAGTTCGGCGGGGGTGACGCTGGTGCCGGGCCAGCGGCCGGGGATGGCGCGCTCGGCGGTGCGGCGGCAGCGCGGGCAGTCGTCGACGTGCCGGACGAGTTCGCGGCGCAGGGCCGTGCCGAGCACGGGCCGGTCGTCACCGACGAGGTGCGCGACGCTCGGGCACGCCCCGGTCTCGACGACGGCGAGGGCCGCACGCGTGCGTTCCACCTCGCAGGCGGCGGAGGCCAGCAGGTCGCGGGCGGCGGCCGGGTCCATGCCCAGGACGGCGGCGACCTCGTGGGCGGCAAGGTGGTGGCGCACGGCCAGTTCGAGCGCCTCGCGCTGCTCCGGGGTGGTGCCGGCGGCCTCCGGCCAGGCCAGCAGGGCCAGTTCGCGCCGCCGCCGCTCCTGGACCTCCTCGGAGACGGCCGGGCCGGACGGCCGGACGGCGCGCCGGGGGCGGCCCGCGGCGTGGCTGCTCTGACGTTTCTGCTTGGCCTCGGCCAGCTTGCGCAGGCACGCCCAGCGGGCCAGCGCGTACAGCCACGCCCGGCGGTCGGCGGGGGCCTCGGGGACGTGCCGGCCGCGGCGTTCGGCGAGGGCCAGGGCGTCGCCCAGGGCGGCGGTCGCGGCCTCGTGGTCGCACAGCACGGACAGGCAGTAGGTGAACAGGCCGTCCAGGTAGGGCTCGTAGCGCGCGGGCGGCCGCTGCGCCAGCGTGCGCGCCGCCCCGCGGTCACGCCCTTCCCGGTGCGCCCGGTGCGGGTCGGCCGTGCGGGTGGAGCGGGTCGAGATCTCCGGAGTACTGCTCATCATTCGGCGACCGTAGGCGGCCGGGAGTGGCACCTTCTGGCGGCTTGAGCACATTTAATCCGTACGGGTGAAACGATCCCTCAATCGGGGACATGAACCAGTGGTTCCGCCGCTGGCGCGCGGTGGCGCGGCCCTGGCGCGCAGGTGGCCGCCCCGGTCGGCGCCCGCGTTGTCAGTGCCGGCGGCTACGGTTTCGTCCATGGCTGCCCGTACGAAGACCACCAAGGACCGCCCGTCCTACCGCTGCACGGAGTGCGGCTGGCAGACGGCGAAATGGCTCGGCCGCTGCCCCGAGTGCCAGGCCTGGGGGACGGTCGAGGAGTACGGCGCGCCCGCGGTCCGTACGACGACGCCGGGGCGGGTCACCACCTCCGCCCTGCCCATCGGCCAGGTGGACGGCCGCCAGGCCACCGCCCGTTCCACCGGCGTGCCCGAGCTGGACCGCGTGCTCGGCGGCGGACTCGTCCCCGGCGCGGTGGTCCTGGTCGCGGGTGAGCCGGGCGTCGGCAAGTCGACGCTCCTGCTGGACGTGGCGGCCAAGTCGGCGAGCGACGAGCACCGCACGCTGTACGTCACGGGCGAGGAGTCGGCGAGCCAGGTCCGGCTGCGCGCCGACCGCATCCACGCCATCGACGACCATCTGTACCTTGCCGCCGAGACGGATCTGGCGGCGGTGCTGGGCCACTTGGACGCGGTGAAGCCGTCGCTGCTGATCCTGGACTCGGTGCAGACGGTGGCCTCACCGGAGATCGACGGCGCGCCCGGCGGCATGGCCCAGGTGCGGGAGGTCGCGGGAGCCCTGATCCGGGCCTCCAAGGAGCGCGGCATGTCCACGCTGCTCGTGGGCCATGTCACCAAGGACGGCGCCATCGCGGGCCCGCGCCTGCTGGAGCACCTGGTGGACGTGGTCCTGAGCTTCGAGGGCGACCGGCACGCCCGCCTCCGCCTCGTCCGGGGCGTCAAGAACCGCTACGGCACCACCGACGAGGTCGGCTGCTTCGAGCTGCACGACGAGGGCATCACGGGCCTGGCCGACCCGAGCGGACTCTTCCTGACCCGTCGGGCCGAACCGGTCCCGGGCACCTGCCTGACCGTCACCCTGGAGGGCCGCCGCCCGCTGGTCGCCGAGGTGCAGGCGCTCACGGTCGACTCGCAGATCCCCTCCCCGCGCCGCACCACCTCGGGCCTGGAGACCTCCCGCGTCTCGATGATGCTGGCGGTGCTGGAACAGCGCGGCCGGATCAGCGCCTTGGGCAAAAGGGACATCTACTCCGCGACGGTCGGCGGTGTGAAGCTCTCGGAGCCCGCCGCGGACCTCGCCGTCGCCCTCGCCCTGGCCAGCGCGGCGAGTGACACACCTCTCCCCAAGAACCTCGTCGCGATCGGGGAGGTCGGACTCGCCGGCGAGGTGAGACGGGTCACGGGCGTGCAGCGCAGGCTGGCCGAAGCCCACCGCCTGGGCTTCACCCACGCCCTCGTACCGGGCGACCCGGGCAAGATCCCCTCGGGGATGAAGGTCCTGGAAGTAGCGGACATAGGGGACGCCCTGCGGGTCCTCCCCCGGTCCCGTCGCCGAGAGGCCCCCCGGGACGAGGAGGGTCGCCGGTAGACTTTGCCCTGGTCTCGCCCGTCCGTGCGAACCCAGCGCGCGACACGGGGGCGCCCAGAACCTGCGACCGGAGGAGTGCAGTGGCAGCCAACGACCGGGCATCAGCTCCCGGAAAGTCCGGCGGGAGTGCCGGCACCGATGGCCTGATGCGCGCCTCACTGAGCGCCGTGGCACCCGGCACCGCCCTGCGCGACGGCCTGGAGCGCGTGCTCCGCGGCAACACCGGCGGACTCATCGTGCTCGGCTCCGACAAGACGGTCGAGGCGCTGTGCTCCGGCGGTTTCGTGCTGGACGTCGAGTTCACCGCGACCCGTCTGCGCGAGCTGTGCAAGCTGGACGGCGGCATCGTGCTGTCCTCGGACCTGTCGAAGATCCTGCGCGCGGGCGTGCAACTGGTCCCCGACCCGGGGATCCCCACGGAGGAGACGGGCACCCGGCACCGCACCGCGGACCGCGTCAGCAAGCAGGTCGGCTTCCCGGTCGTCTCGGTCTCCCAGTCGATGCGGCTGATCGCCCTGTACGTGGACGGCCAGCGCCGCGTCCTGGAGGACTCGGCGGCGATCCTGTCCCGCGCCAACCAGGCCCTGGCGACCCTGGAGCGCTACAAGCTCCGCCTCGACGAGGTCGCGGGCACACTGTCGGCGCTGGAGATCGAGGACCTGGTGACCGTCCGGGACGTCTCGGCGGTCGCCCAGCGCCTGGAGATGGTGCGCCGCATCGCCACGGAGATCGCCGAGTACGTGGTGGAGCTGGGCACGGACGGCCGGCTGCTGGCCCTCCAGCTCGACGAGCTGATCGCCGGCGTGGAGCCCGAGCGCGAACTGGTCGTCCGGGACTACGTCCCCGAGCCCACCGCCAAGCGCTCCCGCACGGTCGACGAGGCGCTGGCCGAGCTGGACGCCCTCACCCACGCCGAGCTTCTCGAACTGCCCACGGTGGCCCGGGCGCTGGGCTACACCGGCTCGCCCGAGACGCTGGACTCGGCGGTGTCGCCGCGCGGCTTCCGCCTGCTCGCGAAGGTGCCCCGGCTCCCCGGCGCGATCATCGACCGCCTGGTCGAGCACTTCGGCGGCCTCCAGAAGCTGCTCGCCGCGAGCGTCGACGACCTCCAGACGGTGGACGGCGTCGGCGAGGCCCGGGCGCGCAGCGTTCGCGAGGGGCTGTCGCGGCTGGCGGAGTCGTCGATCCTGGAGCGGTACGTCTAGCGGCCGCACCGGCTGGAACGGCTGAGGGCGGTACCCGACCAGGGGTACCGCCCTCAGGTGTGTCCGCTAGCGGGGTTCCCCGCCGTCGGGCCTGGGGCCTGTCGTTTGGATCACGCCGCAGACGCGGGGTCCGGCACGCGCATCTGCCGCGTTGCCGTCGGTCGCCGACGCCCTCCTCCGCCGTGCGGCTGGACGCACCAGACCCCGCTCACCGGCGCCGGCGAGACGCCGTCGATGTCCTGCGACCTGATCCAGACGACCGGCCCTAGTCGGCCGACAGGACGAACGACGTCTGCACCTTCGCGAAGCCCGGGGCCTTGGCTTCCACCAGGTACGTGCCCGTCCCGGCCGAGCCCGCCGGAGGCGTGGCGCACTCGGGGGCGCTCGGCTTGCGGTCCCAGTTCACGGTGTAGGTGATGCCGCTGCCCGCGGGCACCCGGTACAGCTGGTGCGCGGCGGCCTTCGGGCAGTCCTCGGAGGACCAGTAGTCGTCATCGGAGCTCGCCGGAGTGATCGTGAACACCGCGTTCTTCGGCCCGAGATCGATCTTGCAGTCGCTGCCGGAGATGTTCCGCGCGGTCAGCAGGAAGGTGGGCGTCTGCTCGGGGTCGTAGGTGTTGTGCCGGCTGCGCAGGCTGAACTTGACCACGCTGGCGGTGCAGTTGGGCAGCGTGGAACCGGCGGGCAGGGTGTCGCCCACGCCGACGCCGCCCACCGCCGTACCGCCACCGGAACCACCGCCGCCGCCGGCACCGCCGGCACCCTGGGAGCCGCCCGAGCCGGAACCGCCGCCGGAGCCCGAGCCGGAACCGTCCCCGGAGCCGTCACCCGAGCCGTCGCCTGAACCGCCCCCGGACCCGGACGACGAGCCGCCGGAGCCCTCGTCGCCCGACTCGTCGCGTCCGCCGGGCGCTTGGCTGATGGCCGGGCCCGAACTCGACGGGCCGGGCGTGATGGAGGGCGCGGGATTCTTGCCGTTGGCGCCGTTGTCGCTGTCCTTGCCGCCCCCGCCGCCCATGGTCACGATCCAGGTGATCAGCAGCGCCAACAGGGCGACCACAGACACCAGTACGACCCTCCGACGCCAGTAGATGGAGGAGGGAAGCGGCCCGACCGGATTGCGCAGAGATCCCACGGCGCAAACCTTACGAGAGATCGGAGCGTTCGCCTGTCCCACCCGCCGCTCGGGGCCACAACTTTTCCGGATCATCATCTCGGAATCCCGGGTCCACCCCTGTCTTTCGTCAGGTTCGGGACGCGACGATCGCTGGGTGTGACGGTATCGGCCTGTCGCCTACCGTCCGTGACCATGAACTTCGAGGACAGCGCGCTCTACCGCGACATCACCGACTTCGCCCATGACACCCCGATGTGGGTACAGCACCTGGCCGGCCTATGGACGGAGGCCGGACTCCTGGTCTTCGTCGCGCTGTTCGCCACCGCCTGGTGGCGTGCCCGCCGCGGCACTCCGCACGCGTTCGCGATCGCGGCCCTCGCACCGGTGGCCACGGCCGTGGCGTACGTGTGCAGCGAGGTGCTCAAGTCCGCGGTCACCGAGGAGCGTCCGTGCCGGGCGGTCGCCGGTGCGGCCGTGTCCCTCGCCGAGTGCCCGCCGCACGGCGACTGGTCCTTCCCGTCCAACCACGCCACAATCGCGGGCGCGGCGGCGGTCGCTCTCGCGCTGGTGCGGCGCGCGCTCCTGTGGGTGACGGCCCCGCTCGCCCTGCTCATGGCCTTCTCCCGGGTCTTCGTCGGCGTGCACTATCCGCACGACGTCCTCGCGGGGTTGCTGATGGGCGCGCTGGTGGCCTTCGTCGCCGTACGGCTGGGCAGAGGCCCGGCGGCGCGGCTGGCCGGGGCGATGCGCACCTCCTCGGCGCCGGCCGTGCGGTGGTTCACCGGGCCGGGCACGGCGCCCGTCAGGTCGTACGGCTCACACGCGCGGCGCTGAGGCGGCCCGCGCGCGTCACCGCGCCGGAACGCGCCCCGTCGCCGCCCCGGCCCTCATGCGCCGCCCCGGTTGTCACACGCTCCGCCCCCGGCGTCACGCCTCCACGAGCCCCGCCTCGTACGCCACGATCGCCGCCTGTACGCGGTTGCGCACGCCCAGCCGGTCCAGGACGGCGCTCACATACGCCTTCACCGTGCCCTCGACGAGGTGCAGCCGGGCGGCGATCTCCGGGTTGGACAGTCCCGCGCCGACCAGGCCCAGCACCTCGCGTTCGCGAGGGCTCAGCACGGCCACGCGCGCGCGTGCCTGTGCCTCGCGGGTCAGCCGGCCGCCGCCGAGGCCCTCGTCGATGACGTACCGGGCCACCTTGGGCGAGAGGAAGGCCGCGCCGGCCGCCACCGCCCGTACGCCCGCGATGAGTTCGTAGGGATCCCCCGACTTCAGCAGGAAGCCGGTGGCGCCGCCGCCGAGGGCGCGGGTCACATAGGCGCCCTCGGAGAAGGTGGTGAGCATCGCGACGCCCGTGCCGGGCACGGTCCGTACGATCTCCTCGGCCGCGGTGAGACCGTCCAGGCGCGGCATGCGGACGTCGAGCAGGGCCACGTCCGGGCGGTGGGCGCGGGCCAGCTCGACCGCCTCTCTGCCGTCGCCCGCCTCGGCGACGACGTCCGTCACGCCGCTGCTGCCCAGGATGGCGCGCACCCCGGCCCGGACCATGGCCTCGTCGTCGGCCAGCAGGACACGGATCACTGTGAGAACTCCTCGTATTCCTCTCGGCCCTCGCCGGGCAGACCGATGCGCGGGACCACGTCCTTGGCGACCAGCCGGCCGGCGGCGAAGCACAGTCTGAAGTGGTCGACGGAGACGAACAGTTCACCGCTCGCCCGGTAGTAGCGGCAGTCGGCTCCTTCGGGCCCCGGTGTCGGCGACCGTTCGGCGGGCGGGTCGTTCACGTCCCGCTCGGGCAGCACGCGCTCGACGTCGGCCACGGGAGCGCCCAGGCGCAGTTTCGCGTACGCGGCGGGTTCGAGCACCGAGTGTTTCTCCGCGTACGCGTACCAGCCGAACGTCACGCCGACCAGGACGACACCCACACCGGCCGCGGTGGCGAAGCCGACGGCGACCCGGCGGCGGGCGTGCCGGAAGGGCGCGGGGCCCGGGGGCTTGGCGACGGGCTGCTGCTCGGGAACGTCGGGCACATACGCCGACACCCGGAACCCCTCCTCGTGCGGTCCCGCCTCGAACATGCCGCCGACCGAGGTCACCGCGGCCCGCAGCCCGAGCAGGCCCGTGCCGCCGCCCGCGGCGCGGAAACCCTCCTGGGTGGGCGGACCGTTGGTGATGGTGACGGACGTCCCCGCGGCCTGCCCCGTTCCCGCCGTCCGTCCCGTCACCGCCACGGTCACCGGAGCACCCGGCGCGTGCCGTGCCGCGTTGGTCAGCGCCTCCCGGACCACGCGGTGCAGCAGCCGTTCGGCGACGCCGCCGGGCTCCGCGGCCGGGCCGTCCTGCCCGGCGGGCTCCCAGCGCACCGGCAGGCCCGATTGCGCGGCGCGGGCGACGAGTTGTTCCAAGGACTCGCCCGCCGGGGCCAGCGGCGCCGGCTCGTCGTCGTCCTCGCGCAGGACGCCGATGATGCGGTGCAGCCGGTCCGTGGCGTCCGCGGCCGCCTCGCGCAGGCTCGCCGCCGCGGCCCGGTGCTCCTCCGCGAGTCCGGGGGCGACCTGGAGGGCGCCCGCGCGCAGGGCGATGAGGCTCAGCTCGTGGCCGAGGGAGTCGTGCATGTCCTGGGCGATCCGGGCCCGTTCGCGCAGCCGGGCGCGTTCCTCGGCGAAGCGGGCCTCGTCCTCCAGGCGGGCGGCGCGCAGCCAGCCGTCTTCGGCCAGCTCGCGGCTCTGCCGCCAGGAGCGGCCGCCGAGCCAGGGGAAGACGCAGCCGAAGAGCAGCGTGCCGGTCATGACGAGCCACTCGGGGGCCGGGTCGACGCCGACGAGCATGATCCGGGCGGTGCCGGCGCAGCCGACGGCCGCGAAGCACAGCACCGCGGGGCGCGCCCGGCCCGCCCGCAGCCCGAGCAGCAGCGCGAACACGCCGAGGGCGGGGCCGTAGGAGACGGTGAACAGGGCCGGGGCGGCGGTGAGGCTCAGGGCGCCCACCAGCCCGAAGGCCACGAGCGGCAGCCGCCGGGACACGGCCGCCGCGACCGCCAGCACCGCCACACCGGCCGCCTGCTGCCAGGCCGGACGCGGCTCGTTCAGCCCGATCCGGTCCGCCGTGAGGGCGGGCAGGGCGAGGGCCGCCCAGAGCAGGGCGCATCCGCCCAGCCGGGCGGGACGAGGACGTTCCATTCAGCCGACGCTATAGGCGGGCGGCAGGGCGGCACTGCTGCCGATCGTCAGGTACGCCTCGCAGGTACACCTGTCCCTCTCGCAGGTACACCTGCCCCTCTCGAGTGGTGGTGTGCCGGATCGAGGCCGTCGCGTGGCAGGATCGAATGGCCATGACTGCTCCCGCGAAGCCCCCGCACACCAGCCCCGCCGACCTCGCCTCCGGCCCGCCCTCGGGCGAGCACCTGCACGCCCCCGTCATCGACTGGTTCGACGACAACGCCCGTGACCTGCCGTGGCGGCGCCCCGAGGCCGGGGCATGGGGTGTGATGGTCAGTGAGTTCATGCTCCAGCAGACGCCGGTGAACCGCGTCCTGCCCGTCTACGAGCAGTGGCTGGCCCGCTGGCCGCGCCCCGCCGACCTCGCCAAGGAGGCGCCGGGTGAGGCGGTCCGCGCCTGGGGCCGGCTCGGCTACCCGCGCCGCGCCCTCAGGCTGCACGGCGCCGCCGTCGCGATAACGGAACGGCACGGCGGTGGCGTACCGGCCGACCACGCCCAGTTGCTCGCGCTGCCCGGCATCGGCGAGTACACGGCCGCCGCCGTCGCCTCGTTCGCCTACGGGCAGCGGCACCCGGTGCTGGACACCAACGTGCGCCGGGTCTTCGCCCGCGCGGTCACCGGCGTGCAGTACCCGCCGAACGCCACGACCGCCGCCGAGCGCAAGCTGGCCCGCGCGCTGCTGCCGCAGGACGAGCCGACCGCCGCCCGCTGGGCCGCCGCCTCCATGGAGCTGGGCGCGCTGGTGTGCACGGCGAAGAGCGAGTCGTGCCACCGCTGCCCGATCGCCGCGCAGTGCGCGTGGCGGCTGGCGGGCAAGCCGGAGCACGACGGGCCGCCGCGCCGCGGTCAGACGTACGCGGGCACCGACCGGCAGGTGCGTGGGCGGCTGCTCGCCGTGCTGCGGGAGGCCCACGGTCCGGTTCCGCAGTCGGCGCTGGACCGGGTGTGGCACGAACCGGTGCAGCGGGCCCGCGCTCTGGACGGCCTCGTCGCCGACGGTCTCGTGGAGCCGCTGGCGGGCGGGCTGTACCGGCTACCGCTGGCCTGACGTACAGCCAGGTCACAGACACCAGTCGCCCGTCACAGGGGTTACGGGGTGGACAAATCACCCCGAATACACCCCAACTCGCCCGCGCCTTTACCCCGTTCCTACGTCCGTTACACAACCGACGGACAGCCGAGTGCTAGCCGAAGGCTGCTTCGGACAGTGCCGTGACAACGCCTCCGTACCTTCGATTCCGTTCCCGGAAGACACGGGACGACCAAGGAACACGTGCAGTGCACGGGCGGCGGGAAGCCGGCCGTAACGGGGAAACGGAAGGCGGTTCACCATGGCGCAGGGCGAGGTGCTCGAGTTCGAGGAGTACGTCCGCACGCGGCAGGACGCGCTGCTGCGCAGTGCCCGCCGCCTGGTGCCGGACCCGACGGACGCGCAGGACCTGCTGCAGACCGCGCTGGTCCGCACCTACGGCCGCTGGGAGACCATCGAGGACAAGCGGCTGGCGGACGCCTACCTGCGCCGGGTGATGATCAACACGCGGACGGAGTGGTGGCGGGCCCGCAAGCTGGAGGAGGTGCCGACCGAGCAGCTCCCGGACGCCTCGGTCGACGACTCCACCGAGCAGCACGCGGACCGGGCCCTGCTGATGGACATCCTGAAGGTGCTCGCCCCGAAGCAGCGCAGTGTCGTCGTCCTGCGACACTGGGAGCAGATGTCCACAGAGGAGACGGCCGCCGCCCTCGGCATGTCGGCCGGAACGGTCAAGAGCACGCTGCACCGGGCGCTCGCCCGGCTCCGCGAGGAGCTGGAGTCCCGCGATCTGGACGCACGCGCGCTGGAGCGTGAGGAGCGGGAGCGGTGCGCGGCCTGACCGGCGAGGGGTCTGCACGGACCCCGGGCAGCATCCAGGCGGTGAGTACGGCCCTGGCCGTGCTCGCCGCCCTCGGCCTTTCCGTGTCCGCCTGCGGCGCGGGCGGCACCGGCGCCCGGGACGAGGGCCCGGCGCACTCCGACTCGGTGGCGGGCGCCGCCGCGGCCACACCGTCCGCCGTGCCGTCGAAGACGCCCGACGCGGTCGACGCGGTCCGGCTCGTCAAGGACGACCCGAAGGTCTCCCCCGAGGTGAAGCGCGAACTGAAGCCGTGCGTCGCCGACGAGTACCCCGTCGACGTGTCCTATGGGAACCTGACCGGCGGATCGGGCGACGACGTCGTCGTCAATGTGCTGACCTGCGGTGACGCTGTGGGTGTGGGCAGTTACGTGTACCGCGAGCAGAACGGCTCGTACGAGAATGTGTTCAAGGCGGAGGAGACCCCGGTCTACGCGGAGATCGACCGCGGCGACCTGGTCGTGACCAAGCAGGTCTACGACAAGGGCGACCCGGTGTCGAGCCCCTCCGGGGAGAACGTGATCACATACAGATGGACCTCCGGCCGGTTCGACGAGGAGTACCGCACGCACAACGACTACGGGAAGGTCGTCGGCGACACCCCCACGCCGCAGCCCGCGAGCTGACGTGGGCGGAGGGCGTGTGAACCGATCGGGCCGTTCGGACCGATCCACCGGTGAACGCATCGCAACGGTGAACGCATCGCACGGATCGCGCGTCCCCCAGAGGGAACGCGCCAGAACGCACCCCACGAATCACACGAGGACTGAGAGCACCGGGATGGCAGACCAGACCCACGTCCTGTTCGTCGAGGACGACGACGTCATCCGTGAGGCCACGCAGCTCGCCCTGGAACGGGACGGCTTCGTGGTCACCGCCATGCCCGACGGGCTGTCGGGCCTGGCGGCGTTCCGGGCGGACCGCCCCGACATCGCGCTGCTGGACGTGATGGTTCCCGGTCTGGACGGGGTCAGCCTGTGCCGCCGGATCCGGGACGAGTCGACCGTGCCGGTCATCATGCTGTCGGCGCGGGCCGACTCCATCGACGTCGTGCTGGGCCTGGAGGCGGGGGCCGACGACTATGTGACCAAGCCCTTCGACGGTGCCGTGCTGGTCGCCCGGATCCGCGCGGTGCTGCGCCGGTTCGGGCACGCGGGCGGCGGCCGGTCCGAGGAGGCGGCCGCCCCGGCGAGCGGCGGGGTGCTGACCTTCGGGGATCTGGAGGTCGACACCGAGGGCATGGAGGTCCGCCGGGCCGCCCGGCCGGTGGCGCTGACGCCGACCGAGATGCGGCTGCTGCTGGAGTTCTCCACGGCGCCGGGCACGGTGCTCTCCCGCGACAAGCTGCTGGAGCGGGTGTGGGACTACGGCTGGGGCGGGGACACCCGCGTGGTCGACGTGCATGTGCAGCGGCTGCGGCAGAAGATCGGCCAGGACCGGATCGAGACGGTCCGCGGCTTCGGCTACAAGTTGAAGGCCTGAGCAGGGGTGATGAGGGGGCACTTCCGGCGCCTGGTCGCCACGGGATTGGAGCGCGCGGGCATCCGCACGGGCCTCAGATGGAAGCTGAGCGCGGCCATCGCGCTGGTCGGGGCACTGGTGGCGGTCGCGCTGAGCCTGGTCGTGCACAACGCCGCCCGGGTGTCGATGCTGGACAACGCGCGCGACCTCGCCGATGAGCGCATCATGATCGCCCAGCGCAACTTCGAGCTGTCGGGGCGGATGAACTTCCCCAACACCAAGATCGACGACCCGGACCTGCCGGTGGCGCTGCGGCAGCGGGTGGAGGCGGGCCAGCGGGCGACGTATGTGGCGGACCGGCCCGGTGACGTGCCCGACATATGGGCCGCCGTGCCGTTGAAGAACGGGCATGTCATGTCCCTGCACTCGGGCTTCACCGACCGCAGCTCGGACATCCTCCAGGACCTCGACCAGGCCCTGATCATCGGCTCCATCGCGGTCGTCCTCGGCGGCAGCGCGCTCGGCGTGCTCATCGGCGGGCACCTCTCCCGGCGGCTGCGCAAGGCGGCCGGCGCGGCCAGCCAGCTCGCCGGCGGCGACACGGACGTACGGGTGCGGGACGCCATGGGCGGGGTCGTCCGGGACGAGACCGACGACCTGGCGAGCGCGGTGGACGCCATGGCGGACACGCTGCGGCAGCGGATCGAGGCCGAGCGGCGGGTCACCGCCGACATCGCGCACGAGCTGCGCACGCCGGTGACCGGGCTGCTGACCGCCGCCGAACTGCTGCCGCCCGGCCGCCCGACCGAGCTGGTGCTGGACCGGGCGAAGGCGATGCGCACGCTCGTGGAGGACGTGCTGGAGGTGGCCCGGCTGGACGGGGCCTCCGAGCGGGCGGAGCTCCAGGACCTCATGCTGGGCGAGTTCGTCGCCCGGCGGGTGGCGGCCAAGGGCCCCGACGTCGAGGTGCGGATCGTGCACGAGTCGGAGGTCACCACCGACCCGCGGCGCCTGGAGCGGGTGCTGTTCAATCTGCTCGCCAACGCGGCCCGGCACGGCAAGCCGCCCATCGAGGTCACCGTCGAGGGCCGGGTCATCCGCGTCCGCGACCACGGCCCGGGCTTCCCCGAGGACCTGCTCGCCGAGGGGCCGAGCCGCTTCCGCACGGGCAGCAAGGACCGGGCGGGGCAGGGGCACGGCCTCGGGCTGACCATCGCGGCCGGGCAGGCACGGGTGCTGGGCGCCCGGCTGACCTTCCGGAACGTCCGCACGCCGGGCGCGCCCGAGGGCGTACCGGCCGAGGGCGCGGTGGCCGTACTGTGGCTGCCGGAGCACGCGCCGACGAACACGGGGAGTTATCCGATGCTGGCCTAGTTGTCCATGGATCCGATGGTGGCACGAGGGTCTGACAACGGGCCCCGGCTCGCGGCCGGGCACGACGAAGCCCCCGGGGCGGGCGGCTCCGGGGGCTTCGTGCGGTCCGGTCAGACGGTCTCCGCCACGGGCGGCTGCGCCGCCGGGGCCTCCGGCTCGCCGTCCGCCTTCGGGCCCGCCCCCTTGAGCGGAACCTCCTTGACGAACACGGCCGCCGCCAGGGCGAACACCGCCACCACGGCTCCCAGCAGGAACGCCGAGTGCGTACCGGCGGACACCGCGTGCTGGTACGCCTCCCGGGCCAGGACCGGAAGCTTCTCCAGACTCTTGGCGTCGAGCTGCGCCGACCGCTCGGTGATCTTGGAGCCCAGCGCACCGGCCCGCTCGGCCATGACGTCCTGGACGCGGTTGTTGAACAGCGCGCCCATGATCGCGACGCCGAAGGAGGAGCCGAGGGTGCGGAAGAGGGTGGTCGACGAGGACGCCACGCCCATGTCCTTCATCTCCACGCTGTTCTGCGCGACCAGCATGGTGATCTGCATCAGGCAGCCCATGCCGAACCCGACCACGGCCATGAAGACGCCGGACGTCAACCGCGAGGTGCCCGTGTCCATCGTGGACAGCAGGTAGAGGCCGACCGTCATCAGGACGCTGCCGAGGATCGGGAACACCTTGTACCGGCCGGTGTTCGTGGTGACCCGCCCGGCGACCATCGAGGTCACCAGCATCGCGCCGAGCATCGGCAGGAGCAGCAGCCCGGAGTTCGTCGCGGAGGCGCCCTGCACGGACTGCTGGTACAGCGGCAGGAACAGCGTCGCGCCGAACATCACGAACCCGGTGATGAAGCCGATGAGCGACATCAGCGTGAAGTTGCGGCTGCGGAAGATGTGCAGCGGCACCACCGGCTCGGCCGCCTTGGTCTGCCAGAACACGAACCCGACGAGCGCGGCGACACCGATGCCGATCAGCTCCATGATCCGCGCGGAGCTCCACGCGTACTCCGTGCCGCCCCAGGTGGTGACGAGGACGATCGCGGTGATGCCGACGGTCAGCAGGGCGGCGCCCAGGTAGTCGATCCGCGCCTCGGACCGCTTCTTCGGCAGGTGCAGCACCACACTGATGGCGGCCAGCGCGACCACGCCGAGCGGCAGGTTGATGTAGAACGCCCAGCGCCAGCCCCAGTTGTCGGTGATCGTGCCGCCGACCAGCGGGCCGCCGATCATCGCCAGCGCCATGACGCCGGCCATCATGCCCTGGTACTTGCCGCGCTCCCGGGGCGGGATCAGGTCACCGATGATCGCCATGACGCCGACCATCAGACCGCCGGCGCCGAGGCCCTGGATGGCACGGAAGCCGATCAGCTGGCCCATGTCCTGGGCCATGCCGCTGAGCGCGGAGCCGATCAGGAAGAGGACGATCGACGTCATGAACGTGCCCTTGCGGCCGTACATGTCGCCGAGCTTGCCCCACAGCGGGGTGGAGGCCGCGGTCGCGAGCGTGTACGCGGTGACCACCCACGAGAGGTGTTCGAGGCCGCCCAGCTCACCGACTATCGTCGGCATCGCCGTACCGATGATCATGTTGTCGAGCATCGCGAGCATCATCGCGATCATCAGCGCGAGCAGGACGACCCGCACGCTCCTCGGCTGTTTCCCCCCGGTGTCGGCGCCGACCGCCGGTGTGTCCGTCGTGTCCGCCATTGCTTTCCCACTCCCCCAGCTACCGCTACTTACTTGTCGACCGGCTAGTGACTACACTCGGAAGCTAGCGGCGGAACTAGCCGGGCGTCAAGTAAGTTTTATGGAAAGGGAGCGGCGTAGGAGGATGGGCGGCACCATGGACGGCACCAGGCATCGGCGCCGCGGGGACACCCGCCAGCGCATCCAGGACGTGGCCCTCGAACTCTTCGCGGAGCACGGCTACGAGAAGACCTCTCTGCGCGAGATCGCCGAACGCCTGGAGGTCACCAAGGCGGCGCTCTACTACCACTTCAAGACGAAGGAAGAGATCCTCGTCAGCATCTTCGACGACCTCACGAAGCCGATCGAGGAGCTGATCGAGTGGGGGCGGCGGCAGCCGCACACGCTCGACACCAAGCAGGAGATCATCCGCCGTTACGCGGAGACCCTGGCCGGGGCCGCGCCGCTGTTCCGCTTCATGCACGACAACCAGGCGACGGTGCGGGAGCTGCGGATCGGAGACTCCTTCAAGGAGCGCATCCGGGGTCTGCGCGACATCATCATCGACCCGGAGGCGGACCTGGTCGACCAGGTCCGCTGCGTCAGCGCGCTCTTCACGCTGCACGCCGGGATGTTCCTGCTCCAGGACCTGGAAGGCGACCCCGAGGAGAAGAACAAAGCCGTCCTCGAGGTCGCCACGGACCTGGTGACCCAGGCCCACGAAGGAGCCCGGGCCTCCTAGGGCCTGTTGCGAAAGTGGCGTCGCGCGGCAGGCGGCACTTTCGCAACAGGCCCTAGGCGTGTCCGGTCGTCAGACCTTGACCCCCTGGGCGCGCAGGAACTTCACCGGGTCGATCGCCGAGCCGTAGTTCGGGGTCGTACGGATCTCGAAGTGCAGGTGGGGACCGCTGGAGTTACCGGTGTTGCCGGACCGGGCTATCTCCTGGCCGGTCTTGACGACCTGACCGATCCGCACCTCGATCTTCGACAGGTGGGCGTACTGCGAGTACGTGCCGTTGCCGTGCTTGATCACGATGGCGTTGCCGTACGCGGGGCCGTCACCGGCGCCGTTGCCGCCGGCCTTGACGACGGTGCCGCCGTGGGCGGCGAGGACCTGGGTGCCGCTCGGCACGGCGAAGTCCTGCCCGCTGTGCTTGTGCTGCCACATGCCACCGGACTGGGCGAAGCTCGCGGAGAGCGTGTACTTCTTCACCGGGTCGATCCAGGACGGCTTGGCCTTCTTGGCGGCCTTCTGCACGGCGTCCTGTACCTGGACGGCGTGCGCGGTAGCGGACGCGGCCGGGGTGTCGGCGGCGGACGCGACCCCGGCTCCCAGTGCGACCGAGACACCGAGGCCGGCGGCCAGCACGGTCGCACGGGTGCGGAGCTGGGACGTACGGGAAGAACGGGACGTGACGCGCTGGGACATCGAAACCTCGCGGGGAAGGGGACGGAGAAAACCACCCGGCGCACAGTCGCTCGCCGAATGGCCATCCCTTGGTAACCCGAAGTCCGACAAACCCCCAAAAGCGTGATCTACGACAGAAGTTAGTAATTTCGTTCAGTGTTCTACGTCTCTTGACATGACACCCATTCGGGGCAAATCAGGGCACTACGCCGCGCTTCTCCCCGCCGCTTTGTGGCGAGAATCCCTTTCCTCCCTGCCCGTTCAGCACTATTCCGCCTAGTAACGGACATATCGCCTGTGTGGCATGTCACCGGGAGCCCCCTTCGGCCTTTCCGGAAATGTGGCGCACGCCTCTATGCGCCTACCGTCCGGTAACCCTACGGTTCCCCTCGCGCCACCCTCGCTCACGAACATGCACACGACATGTTGGCAGCGTCACGGACGTGAGAGGACCCCCACGACATGCAGACCCGACGCCCTTGGTTGTGCCGCGCATCAGTGACCGCCGTCTCGGCGGCCGCTCTCCTGGCGATGGCCGCCCCGGCCGACGCCACGGCTCCCGCAGGTGCCGCCACCGCGGCCACCACGGCCGCCGCCGCAGACGTCGACTACGCGACCTGGCAGAAGGACTGCCAGGCGGTGATGGACCAGGCGCTGCCCTATCTGAAGCAGCGGATCGCGGCCGTCAAGCCGGGCGAGAAGCAGGCGATCGTCTTCGACATCGACAACACCACGCTGGAGACCGACTTCGGCTTCAGCTACCCGCAGCCGGCCAACAAACCGGTCCTGGAGGCCGCCAGATACGCCCAGGAGCACGGCGTCGCCCTGTTCTTCGTGACGGCCCGCCCGGACATCATCTCCCCGGCCACCGAGTACAACCTCAAGCAGGCCGGCTACCAGGTCTCCGGCCTCTACGTCCGGAACTTCATCGACCTCTTCAAGAACGTCGCCGAGTACAAGACGGCCCAGCGCGTCGACGTCGAGAGGAAGGGCTACACGATCATCGCGAACATCGGCAACAGCGCCACCGACCTCTCGGGCGGCCACGCCGAGAAGACGTTCAAGCTGCCGGACTACGACGGGCAGCTGTCGTAGGGCCGGAGCGCATCCGCCCTCGGGGCATGGAAAAGGGGCCGGTGCTTTTCAGCACCGGCCCCTCTCACTCGACCGTGACGCTTACACGTCCTTGCTCAGGTTCGGTCCCGTGCCACCGGCCGCCTGCTCGATCGGCGGGACGTCCGGCAGGGCCGACTTCTCCTCACCCCGGAAGGTGAAGGTCTTGGTCTCGCCCTCGCCCTCGGTGTCCACGACCACGATGTGACCGGGGCGCAGCTCGCCGAAGAGGATCTTCTCCGAGAGGCTGTCCTCGATCTCGCGCTGGATCGTCCGGCGCAGCGGCCGGGCGCCCATGACCGGGTCGTAGCCCTTCTTGGCGAGGAGCTCCTTGGCGGACTGGGCGAGCTCGATGCCCATGTCGCGGTCCTTCAGGCGCTCGTCCACCTTGCTGATCATCAGGTCGACGATCCGCAGGATGTCGGCCTCGGTCAGCTGCGGGAACACGACCACGTCGTCGACGCGGTTGAGGAACTCGGGCCGGAAGTGCTGCTTGAGCTCGTCCGAGACCTTGTTCTTCATGCGCTCGTAGTTGGTCTTCGTGTCGCCCGAGGCCGCGAAGCCCAGGTTGAAGCCCTTGGAGATGTCCCGGGTGCCGAGGTTGGTCGTCATGATGATGACCGTGTTCTTGAAGTCCACGACCCGGCCCTGGGAGTCGGTCAGGCGACCGTCCTCCAGGATCTGCAGCAGCGAGTTGAAGATGTCCGGGTGGGCCTTCTCGACCTCGTCGAAGAGGACCACCGAGAACGGCTTGCGCCGCACCTTCTCCGTCAGCTGGCCGCCCTCCTCGTAGCCCACGTAGCCGGGGGGCGAACCGAAGAGCCGCGACACCGTGTGCTTCTCGCTGAACTCCGACATGTCGAGGGAGATCAGCGCGTCCTCGTCACCGAAGAGGAACTCGGCGAGCGCCTTGGACAGCTCGGTCTTACCGACACCGGACGGGCCGGCGAAGATGAACGAGCCACCAGGACGCTTCGGGTCCTTGAGGCCCGCACGCGTACGGCGGATCGCCTTCGACAGCGCCTTGACGGCGTCGTTCTGGCCGATGACCCGCTTGTGCAGCTCCTCCTCCATGCGGAGCAGGCGGCTGGACTCCTCCTCGGTCAGCTTGAAGACCGGGATGCCCGTGGCCGTGGCGAGGACCTCGGCGATCAGCTCGCCGTCGACCTCGGCGACGACGTCCATGTCGCCGGCCTTCCACTCCTTCTCCCGCTTGGCCTTGGCGGCCAGGAGCTGCTTCTCCTTGTCGCGCAGGGAGGCGGCCTTCTCGAAGTCCTGCGAGTCGATCGCGGACTCCTTGTCGCGGCGGACACCGGCGATCTTCTCGTCGAACTCGCGCAGGTCCGGCGGCGCGGTCATCCGGCGGATGCGCATCCTCGATCCGGCCTCGTCGATCAGGTCGATCGCCTTGTCCGGCAGGAAGCGGTCCGAGATGTACCGGTCGGCCAGGGTGGCGGCCTGGACCAGCGCCTCGTCCGTGATGGAGACGCGGTGGTGGGCCTCGTAGCGGTCACGCAGACCCTTGAGGATCTCGATCGTGTGCGGCAGGGACGGCTCGGCGACCTGGATGGGCTGGAAGCGGCGCTCCAGGGCCGCGTCCTTCTCCAGGTGCTTGCGGTACTCGTCCAGCGTGGTCGCACCGATGGTCTGCAGCTCACCGCGGGCCAGCATCGGCTTCAGGATGGAGGCCGCGTCGATGGCGCCCTCGGCGGCACCCGCACCGACCAGCGTGTGCAGCTCGTCGATGAACAGGATGATGTCGCCGCGGGTGCGGATCTCCTTGAGGACCTTCTTCAGGCGCTCCTCGAAGTCACCGCGGTAGCGGGAGCCGGCGACCAGCGCGCCGAGGTCCAGGGTGTAGAGGTGCTTGTCCTTGAGCGTCTCGGGCACCTCGCCCTTGACGATCGCCTGGGCGAGGCCCTCCACGACGGCGGTCTTGCCGACGCCGGGCTCACCGATCAGGACCGGGTTGTTCTTCGTACGGCGGGACAGCACCTGCATGACCCGCTCGATCTCCTTCTCGCGCCCGATGACCGGGTCGAGCTTGGACTCACGAGCGGCCTGGGTGAGGTTCCGGCCGAACTGGTCGAGGACCAGGGACGTCGAGGGCGTGCCCTCGGCAGGGCCGCCGGCGGTGGCGGTCTCCTTGCCCTGGTAACCGGAGAGCAGCTGGATCACCTGCTGCCGCACGCGGTTCAGATCTGCGCCCAGCTTGACCAGGACCTGGGCGGCGACGCCCTCGCCCTCGCGGATCAGGCCGAGCAGGATGTGCTCCGTGCCGATGTAGTTGTGGCCCAGCTGAAGGGCCTCGCGAAGCGACAGCTCCAGGACCTTCTTGGCACGGGGGGTGAAGGGGATGTGACCCGACGGGGCCTGCTGGCCCTGCCCGATGATCTCCTCCACCTGCTGGCGGACCGCCTCGAGCGAAATCCCGAGGCTCTCAAGGGCCTTGGCGGCGACACCTTCACCCTCGTGGATCAGGCCCAGGAGGATGTGTTCAGTGCCGATGTAGTTGTGGTTGAGCATCCGGGCTTCTTCCTGAGCCAGGACGACAACCCGCCGCGCGCGGTCGGTGAACCTCTCGAACATCGTTAATCGCTCCTCAGAGCGGTCAGGCAGTGGGGGGAACTTCCCCTCCCTGTCCTTCCGCAGCTTAGTCCCGCAAGCGGGGACCGCTCATTCCAACTGCCGACACCGTCCTTGGCCTCCTGACCCCGAACGCCGACATCTGCTCCAACCCGATGGTGCGAGACGATGTTCCCGCAGGCCAGGCAGATACCCCACTCGCCAGTACGCCGATGGCGAACGTGAGACGTCCTTTCCTGCGTGTCGCCCCCTCCCACTAGGGATGTCTTACCCGTACGGACCGGAAGTCCATGCCGAGCGCCCCCCTTCCCTCCGCTACGGGCGAACAACCTTGCGCCTCCCCGCACCCCCGGCACGCCCCCGTTTGACCACCCTGCGCACTCGTGACGCCACCCAGCGTAACCCGCACGTCCATCCGGCTGTTGCACTTGGCATGTTCGGCGCCCCTCGCCCCGCCCCGCTCCCCCGCCGGCCGCTCGACGCGAGCTGTCGGGTCCGGCGGTGGTACGAGAACGAACTGGGCTGGCCGACGGTGCCCGGCGATCCTCTGCGGCTGGTGGTGGGGGTGCGCTACGACGTCCTGGACGTGCCGGCGGAGGCGGGGCAAGCGGCCCTGCGGCGCCTGCCCCCGGGCTCTCCGGTGGCCGTGCTGGGCGACCGGATGCGGTTCCTGGTGGCCGCGGGCACGGCGGAGGAACTGCCCGGGCTGCTGGAGTGGCTGGAGTGGGGAACCCTGCCGCTCGGCCTGACGGCGCTCGGAACCGGGAGCACGATGCGGGCGCCTCGCCCGCCGGGGATGGATACGCCACCGCGGGCACGCGAGGGGGGCGAGGGGCTGTCTCGGGGGGTGGGTGGCGGGTTGCTGCCTCCGGGGGCGGACGCGAGGTGCTGCCGCATGGCGGGCGGACCGGGGCCGGGTGAGGGGGGCGGGGTGCCGTGCGTGGCGGACGCGCCGTTCTTGCGCGGGGCGGGCGGCTCGGGGCCGGGCGAGGGGGGCGGGCTGCTGCCCTGCGAGACAGGCTCGCCTATCTGGTGCGAGGCGGGCGGCTCGGGGCGGCGGAAGGCGGGCGGGCTCTGGCCTGACGAGGCGGGCGGGACGCTGCCCTGCGGCAGAGATGCGCCGTGCCTTGGCGAGGCGGGCGGCTCGGTGCCGCGCGGGAGCGGCGGGACACTGTCCTGTGAGACCGACTTGCTGTTGCCCCGCCGGGCGAGCGGGCTCCGGCCTGACGAGGCGAATGGGCCTCTGCCCTGCGGCAGAGATGCGCCGTGCCTTGGCGAGGCGGGCGGCTCGGGGTGGCGGAAGGCGGGCGGGCTCTGGCCTGACGAGGCGGGCGGGACGCTTTCCTGCGGCACGGATGCGTCGCGCCTCCGCGAGGCGGGCGGCTCGGTGCCGGGCGAGGCGAGCGGGCTCCGGCCTGACGAGGCGGATGGGCTTCTGCCCTGCGGCAGGGACGCGTCGTGCCTCCGCGAGGCGGGCGGCTCGGGGTCGGGCGAGATGGGCGGCCGGACGCTGCCCTGTGAGACCGACTCACTGTTGCCCCGCCAGGCGGGCGGCTCGGTGGGTCGGGCGCTGCCCTGTGGGACGGGGGCGTCGGGCCTTCGTGCGGCGGGCGGATCGGTGGTGCGTGAGGAGGGTGGGCTGCTGATGGCCGACGGGTTTATGACGTCGGGGCCAGTGCAGGGGTTCGCGCCGTCGGCTTGGGGGGCGGACGGCGCGTTGTCCCCCGAACCCGGCTTGTGCCGTGGCCGGCCGCTTCCCCTGGGCCGGTTGGGTTCCCAGGGGGCCGCCGTATGGCTGCGGCCCCCCGAGCCGGGATGCGAGGTCGAGGCCTCGCTGCCGACGCTGTCGGCCTTGGGGGGCGGTGGAGACGCCCCCGATCTCGTACGGCTGGTGAACACGGTGGCCACACAGTGCCTCCGGGTCCTGCTGCGGCGCACGCGAGCCCAGCCGCCGGCCTTGCGCGCGCAGGGTCGCCAGTAGTGCCGCTGTTCAGCCGTTGGCCTTCTCGTAGGCCTCGCGGATGGTCGCCGGAACACGGCCGCGGTCGTTGACCTCGTAGCCGTTCTCCTTCGCCCAGGCGCGGATGGCCGCGGTGTCCTGGCTGCCGCTCGAAGCCGCACGCGCCTTTCCGCGCCCGCCCGAAGCACGGCCTCCGGTACGACGACCGCCCTTCACGTAAGGCTCGAGAAGGCCGCGGAGCTTGTCCGCATTAGCGGTGGTGAGATCGATCTCGTATGTCTTGCCGTCCAGCGCGAACGTGACGGTCTCGTCCGCCTCGCCGCCGTCGAGGTCGTCGACAAGAAGGACCTGAACCTTCTGTGCCACCGGATTTCCTTTCATCGATATCTTCAGGGCCGGGGTGTGCCGGCGTCCGCCGTATCGCCGTCCCCTGTTATATGCAGTACTGCAGTACCTCGGAAAGCAAACCGCTTTTGCCGGAAAAACACAAACCCTCGGCAGAGACCGGCACCCCGCCTCCGTCCGGAAACGTGCGCGTTTCGGACATAGGGCACCTGGGGAGGGCGGGCCGTGCGGAATATGTCTTGACGAACCAGGGGGCGGTCATGCGACCGGCTTGCAACTGGCTTGCGCCCGTCCCGATGATCACAGATGCAGAAGCATCCGGCTGTTGCCCAAGGTGTTCGGTTTCACTCGTTCGAGACCGAGGAACTCCGCGACACCCTCGTCATAGGAACGCAGCAGCTCCGCGTAGACATCCGTGTCGACAGGCGTCTCGCCGATCTCGACGAAGCCGTGCTTGCCGAAGAAGTCCACTTCGAAGGTCAGGCAGAAAACACGGCGAACGCCGAGCCAGCGGGCGGTGTGCAGCAACTTCTCCAGCAACTGGTGTCCGACGCCCGCGCCCTTCAGGCCGGGCTTCACGGCGAGCGTGCGGACTTCGGCGAGGTCTTCCCACATCACGTGCAGCGCGCCGCAGCCGACGACCTCGGCGTTGTCGTCCCGTTCCGCGACCCAGAACTCCTGGATGTCCTCGTAAAGCGTCACCGTTGCTTTGTCGAGCAGGATGCCGCCGCGGACGTAGGCGTCGAGGAGGCGGCGCACGGCCGGGACATCGCTGGTGCGTGCCCGTCGGACGGTGATGGCTTTTGCGGGGACTTCTGGGCTCTTCGCGGACATGACGGGACGCTATCGCCCGCCGGGGTCCTGAGTGGAGGCGGGGTTCTCCGGCGGTTCAGCCGGTTCGGTCCGTTCAGCCGGTTCGGTCCGTTCCGGCGGTTCCGTTCGTTCCGGCGGTTCCGTTCGTTCCCGCGGTTCCGTTCCTTCCCGCGGTTCGGCCAGTTCCGACGGTCCGGTCGGTTTCTTGGTTTCCGGGACCTGGGCGATCCGTACGGCATCGCGGAGAGTCTCGCGTTGTTCCTCGCTCATCATGCCGAAGAAGGCGACGAGAGCCGCGGCGGGGTTGTCGCTCTGCGACCAGGCGTCGTTCATCAGGGCGGCGGCGTAGGCGGCGCGGGTGGAGACCGCCTCATATCGATAGGCACGGCCTTCCGCCTCGCGGCGCACCCAGCCCTTCTGATGGAGATTGTCCAAAACGGTCATCACGGTGGTGTACGCGATGGACCGCTCCTTCTGAAGATCTTCCAGGACTTCTCGAACGGTCACCGGGCGGTTCCACTTCCACACCCGCGACATGACCGCGTCTTCGAGTTCTCCCAATGGGCGAGGCACACCTCAGAACAATAGTGGGAGATCTGGGTAATGGCGTGGCGGACGTGCGCTTCACCGGCGAACGGGAGCAAAAAGGGCGTACGACTCGAAAGTGCGGGCCTCACTGGGGGCCGGTCGCACGGAGTCGTACGCCTCGGAGCGCTGCGCCCCGGGTGGGGCGGCGGCAGCGGTCGGGTCAGGCTTCGGCTTTCGGGGGCGTCGTGGAGGGCTGCCGGGCGCCCTCCACGCGCGCGAGGGCGGCGTCGACGGCCGCGTCCTCCTTGGCCTTGTTGGCGCCGCCCTGTGTCTTCACGATCACCCGGATCACGCCGATGAAGAAGATGGCCATGACGACCGGGGGCAGGAGCGCGGAGACGTAGTCCATGGATCCAGAGTAGCCACGTCAGCCCGCGGCGAGCTGCTGGGGGTTGGCCGGGGGTGGCGGCGGGGTGGGCTTGCGGCGCGGGAAGACCTCGCCCGGGGTGGGGATCGGCCGGCTGGGCTTCGGGGTGCCCGGGGCGGGGGCCGGAGTGGGCTTGGGGGCGGGCTTGGGGGCCGCCGGCTTGCGTGCGGGCTTCTTCTCGGGCTGCTTCTCCGGGGTGTCGTCGGCGGCGGAGAGGCCGCCGGGGAGGGGCAGGAGACGGAGGCGCGCACGGGAGGCGGGGACGGTGGGGGTGTGCGAGCGGGTGGTGCGTACCGGCTGCGGGCCGGTGAGCAGACGGCAGCGGTCCAGGAGGGCGGCTGCGGTCGGGTTGCCGCGCAGGGCGCCGAGGGCGGCGAAGTCGTCGGGGCGGGGGCGGTATCCGGCGCCCAGCGCCTCGTCCAGGAGCGTGAGGTAGCCGGCGGCTGTGCCGGGGAGGGCGGCGCGGTACCGGCCGAGGTCCGCCACGAGGAAGGCACGCAGCCTGGCTCCCTCCCGCATCGCCTCGTCGAGCGACTCTGCGAGGCGGAGGCAGTCCTGGACGTCGTCGGCCGAGGCGGAGGTGGGGTGGAGGGCGAGGGCGAGAGCGCGGCGGAGCACACGCAGCTCCTCCACGCCGAACGCCATGCCGCCGCGGGATCCGTATGGCGTGGGCATGTTGCGACGATACTCGCTAATCGGACAAATTCCGCATATCGGGTGGGTGTGGCGTGGGGACCACTCGGGTGGGCGGGGTACGCGCCGTTTGCGCCTATGCGGGTCAGCGCAGCGGCACCCCGCTCCGCCGGGCCGCGGACCCACCCGGCCCCAGCAACAACGCCCGTCACATGCGCGAGACGTTCCGCTCGTACACCAGGCGCAACCCGATCAGCGTCAGCCACGGCTCGTGTTCGTCGATGACCGACGACTCGCCCAGGACCATCGGCGCCAGACCGCCCGTCGCGATGACCGTGACGTCGTCCGGGTCCTCCGCCAGCTCGCGGGCCACGCGGTTGACGACCCCGTCGACCTGGCCGGCGAAGCCGTAGATGATGCCCGACTGCATCGCCTCGACCGTGTTCTTGCCGATGACGCTGCGCGGCCGGGCCACCTCGATCTTGCGGAGCTGGGCGCCGCGGACGCCGAGGGCCTCGACGGAGATCTCGATGCCGGGGGCGATGACTCCGCCGACGTACTCGCCGCGCGCGCTGACCGCGTCGAACGTCGTCGCCGTGCCGAAGTCGACGACGATCGCGGGACCGCCGTAGAGCTCGACCGCCGCGACCGCGTTGATGATGCGGTCCGCGCCGACCTCCTTGGGGTTGTCCATGAGGATCGGGACGCCCGTCTTGACGCCCGGTTCGACGAGGACGGCCGGGACGTCGCCGTAGTAGCGGCGCGTCACCTCGCGGAGCTCGTGCAGGACCGAGGGGACGGTCGCGCAGATGGCGATGCCGTCGATGCCGTCGCCCAGTTCGTCGCCGAGGAGCGGGTGCATGCCCATCAGGCCCTGGAGCAGGACCGCCAGCTCGTCGGCGGTGCGGCGCGCGTCCGTGGAGATGCGCCAGTGTTCGACGATGTCCTCGCCGTCGAACAGGCCGAGGACGGTGTGGGTGTTTCCTACGTCGATCGTCAGCAGCATGGCCCGTACCCGCTCCCCTACTCCGCCGGCCGCAGGTCCAGGCCGATGTCCAGGATCGGCGAGGAGTGGGTGAGGGCTCCGACGGCCAGGTAGTCGACGCCGGTGTCCGCGTAGGCCCTGGCGTTGTCGAGGGTGAGGCGGCCCGATGCCTCCAGGGCGGCGCGGCCCTGGACGAGGGCGACCGCCTCCTCGCACTCGCCCGGCGTGAAGTTGTCCAGCAGGATCAGGTCGGCGCCGGCGTCCAGGACCTCGCGGAGCTGGTGCAGCGTGTCGACCTCCACCTCGATGGGGACGTCGGGGAAGCGTTCGCGGACGGCCTTGAAGGCCTGGGCGACGCCGCCCGCGGCGACCACGTGGTTGTCCTTGACGAGGGCCGCGTCCGACAGGGACATGCGGTGGTTGACGCCGCCGCCGCAGCGGACCGCGTACTTCTCCAGGGAGCGCAGGCCGGGGGTCGTCTTGCGGGTGTCGCGGACCTTGGCCTTGGTGCCGTCCAGGGCGTCCGCCCACGCGCGCGTGGCCGTCGCGATGCCCGACAGGCGGCACAGGAGGTTCAGCGCGCTGCGCTCGGCCGTGAGGAGGTCGCGGGTGCGGGTGGTGACCGACAGGAGCTTCTGGCCCGCCTCGACGCGGTCGCCGTCCTCCGCGTGGCGCTCGATCTCGAGTTCCTCCTCGCAGACGACCGAGACGACCGCTTCGGCGATGCGCAGGCCGGCCACGACGCCCGCCTCGCGGGCCGTGAAGTCGGCGGTGGACACCGCGTCCTCGGGGATGGTCGCCACCGTCGTCACGTCCACGCCGTGGGCCAGGTCCTCCTGGAGGGCCACGTTGGCGATGTCCTCGACCTCGACGGGGTCGAGGCCGGCGTCGGCCAGGAGCTGGGCGAGTGCGGGGTCCAGGCCGCACTCCAGGTATGCCTCGTCGTCCGCGCCGCAGGCGCAGCCGTCGCCGCAGCCTCCGGACGAGGCGAGGGGAAGGTCGGGGGTGCTCACGTCGGTCACTGCTCCTGGGGGGCCTGGGGCGGGAGGGTCATAGGGAAGTCTGTGGTGTCCGTGGTGTGCACGGCCAGCGTGCGGTCGGGGTTCAGGCGTACGACGATGTGGCGGCGCCAGGTGGTGTCGTCGCGCTCGGGGCGGTCCTCGCGCCAGTGGCAGCCCCGGGTCTCCTCGCGCAGCCGGGCCGCGGTGACCAGGACGCGGGCCACGCACAGCAGGTTGGTGGCCTCCCAGGTGTCGACGCCGGCCTCGGCCGTCTTGCCGTTCTCGGCGAGGGCGTCGCGCGCGTCGGTGTGCAGCTGCTGGAGCTGGTCGGCGGCCTTGGTGAGGGACTCCGCGGAGCGCAGGACACCGGCCCCGTTCGTCATGATCCGCTGGATCGTGAAGCGGGCCTCCGGGGTGAGCAGGGGGTGCTCGGGGGTCTCCGGGTGCGGCAGTGGCTGCGGCACCCGGGTCTCGACGCCGTTCGCCGCGATGTCGGCCGCGATGCGCTCGGCGTAGACCAGGCCTTCGAGGAGGGAGTTGGAGGCCAGGCGGTTGGCGCCGTGCACGCCGGTGCAGGCGACCTCGCCGCACGCGTACAGGCCGGGGACGGTCGTACGGCCCCGGGAGTCGGTGCGGACGCCGCCGGAGGCGTAGTGGGCGGCCGGTGCGACCGGGATCGGCTCGGTGACCGGGTCGATGCCGTGCGCGCGGCAGGCGGCGAGGATCGTCGGGAAGCGGTGCTCCCACATGTCGGCGCCGAAGTGCCTCGCGTCGAGGAACATGTGCTCGGCGTCCCGCTCCTGCATGCGGCGCGTGATGCCCTTGGCGACGATGTCCCGCGGGGCCAGTTCGGCCAGTTCGTGCTGCCCCTGCATGAAGCGCACGCCGTCGGCGTCGACCAGGTGGGCGCCCTCGCCGCGCACCGCCTCGGAGACCAGGGGCTGCTGGCCCTCCGCGTCGGCGCCCAGGAAGAGGACCGTGGGGTGGAACTGGACGAACTCCAGGTCGCTCACCTCGGCGCCCGCGCGCAGCGCCAGGGCCACGCCGTCGCCCGTGGAGACGGACGGGTTGGTCGTCGCCGAGAAGACCTGGCCCATGCCGCCGGTCGCCAGGACCACCGCCGGGGCGTGGACCGCGCCCACGCCGTCGTGCTGGCCCTCCCCCATGACGTGCAGGGTGACGCCCGCCGTGCGGCCCTCGGCGTCGGTGAGGAGGTCCAGGACGAGCGCGTTCTCGACCGTGCGCAGACCACGCGCGCGTACGGCGCCGACCAGGGCCCTGGAGATCTCGGCGCCGGTGGCGTCGCCGCCGGCGTGGGCGATGCGGCGGCGGTGGTGGCCGCCCTCGCGGGTGAGTTCCAGGCCGCCCTCGGAGGACTCGTCGAACTGGGCGCCGGTCTCGATGAGGCGGCGTACGGCGTCGGGGCCCTCGGTGACGAGGATGCGGACCGCTTCCTCGTCGCACAGGCCCGCGCCCGCGACCAGGGTGTCGTCCAGGTGCTGTCCGGGGGTGTCGCCCTCGCCGAGGGCCGCGGCGATGCCGCCCTGGGCCCAGCGGGTGGAGCCGTCGTCCAGGCGGGCCTTGGTGACGACGACGGTGGTCAGGCCGGCCGCCTCGCAGCGCAGGGCGGCGGTGAGGCCGGCGACGCCGGAGCCGACGACGACCACGTCCGCGGAGATGGACCAGCCGGGGGCGGGCGCGTGCAGTCGTATGCCTGTGCTGGTCACGAGGCGGCTCCGAAGGTGAGGGGAACGTTGTCGATCAGCCGGGTCGTCCCGACCCGGGCGGCGACGGCGAGGACCGCCTCGCCGGTGAAGTCGTCCCCGATCTCGGTGAAGTCGGTCGGGTCGACCAGGGCGAGGTAGTCCGGCACGAGCGGCGGATCGAGGCGGGCGGCCTCGTCGAGGACCTGGCGGGCGGCCGCGCGGACGGCGGCCGGGCCGCCCGGGACGGCCGTGGCGACGGCGTGCGCGTCCGCTGCCGCGCGGGACTCCCCGATGGCGCTGAGGGCCTCGGCACGCGCGCGTGTGGCGGGGATCTCCCGGGCCCGGGCGCGCAGCGCCTCCTGTGCGGCGTGCCGGTCCTGGCCGGCGAACAGGGCGCTGGACAGCGCGAGGGCGGTGCGCCGCTCGGCGGGCGAGAGGTAGCGGTTGCGGCTGGACAGGGCCAGGCCGTCCTCCTCGCGGACGGTGGGGACGCCGACGATCTCCACGCCGAAGTTCAGGTCCCGCACCATGCGGCGGATCAGGGCGAGCTGCTGGGCGTCCTTCTGGCCGTACAGGGCGAGGTCGGGGCGGGTGAGGTGGAGCAGCTTGGCGACGACCGTGAGCATGCCGTCGAAGTGGCCGGGGCGGGAGGCGCCCTCCAGCCGCTCTCCCATGGGGCCCGCGGTGATGCGGACCTGGGGCTCGCCGCCGGGGTAGACCTCGTCGACGGCCGGGGCGAACACGACGTCCGCGCCCGACTCCCCGGCCAGCTTCAGGTCGGCGTCCAGGGTGCGCGGATAGCGGTCGAGGTCCTCGCCCGCGCCGAACTGGAGCGGGTTGACGAAGACGGTGACGACGACCTCGCCGTCGGGTCCGGCGAGGTCGCGCGCGGTGCGGATCAGCGCGGCGTGGCCCTCGTGCAGCGCGCCCATGGTCATCACCACGGCGCGGCGGCCCGCACGCGCGCGTGCGTGCAGTTCGGCGGCGGTGCTGAGCAGGGTCGTGGTCATCGGGCGTCCCCTTCGGTGCCGTCGGTCCCGTGGGCGAGTACCCCGAGGAGGTCCTCGGCGAGCTCCGGCTTCAGCAGGCCGTGGGCCAGGGCCCGGTCGGCGGTGGTGCGGGCCATCGCCAGGTAGCCGTCGACGGCCTGCGGGGCGTGCCGGCGCAGCTCCGTGACATGCGCGGCGACCGTGCCCGCGTCGCCGCGCGCGACCGGGCCCGTGAGGGCCGCGTCGCCCGAGCGCAGCGCGTTGTCCAGGGCCGCGCCGAGCAGCGGGCCGAGCATCCGGTCGGGGGCCGAGACACCGGCCGTGCGCAGCAGCTCCAGGGACTGGGCGACCAGGGTGACCAGGTGGTTGGCGCCGAGCGCGAGGGCCGCGTGGTAGAGCGGCCGGTTCTCCTCGGCGATCCACTCCGGCTCGCCGCCCATCTCGATGACCAGGGCCTCGGCAGCCAGCCGCAGCTCCTCGGGCGCGGTGACGCCGAAGGAGCAGCCGGCCAGGCGCTGGACGTCCACGGGCGTGCCGGTGAAGGTCATCGCGGGGTGCAGGGCCAGCGGCAGGGCGCCGGCGCGCAGGGCGGGGTCGAGCACGCGCGCGCCGTACCGCCCGGAGGTGTGGACGAGCAGTTGTCCCGGCCGTACGGACCCGGTGTCGGCGAGGCCCACGACCAGCTCGGGAAGGGCGTCGTCGGGGACCGTCAGCAGGACCAGGTCGGACCGCTGGAGGACCTCGGCGGGCGGCATCACCGGCACGTCGGGCAGCAGTTGCGCGGCGCGCCGCCGGGAGGCGTCGGAGACCGCGGAGACGGCGACCGGGCGGTGCCCGGCGAGCTGGAGGGATGCGGCCAGTGCGGGTCCCACGCGGCCGGCGCCGACGACGCCGACGGTGAGCCGCGCGGGGCGGTCCCTGGGGTCTGGCTGTGGGGTTGTGTTCACTCGACGGCGGCCTTCCCGTTCCAGTCCGCTCCGGGTACCGGACGATTTCTCGTCATGTTAACGCGATCGGTTCGAGGGGCGTTCGGTTGTCCACAGGGTGTGCGTCACACACGGGCACGGGCGTACGGAAATCCGGGTGCCCGGCCGCACACGCGCGCGGGATGATCCGGGCCATGAGCGACATGGCGGAGCGGGACGAGCGGGACCGGCGGGCGGCCGGGCAACTGTCGGACGAGGACCGACCGGACGAGGACCTCAGGTCACAGCTCCGGGAGCGGCGGCTGGCCGCCCACCGCGGCGCACGGCGCGTGTTCGCGCGCTTCGCCTTCCACAAGACGCTCCGGGAGCGGCTGGCGGAACTGGACGGGGCGCAGGACGTGTACGACCTGGACGAGCGGTCCGACGTGTACGGCGACGGCGTCGTCGAGGCACTGGAGACGAAGGTCGCCGCACTGCTCGGCACCGAGGCCGCCGCGTTCTTCCCGACGGGCACGATGGCCCAGCAGGTGGCGCTGCGCTGCTGGGCGGGCCGCACCGGCGACCCGACCGTCGCCCTGCACGCGCTCAGCCATCCCGAGGTGCACGAGCGGAACGCGTTCCGCGAGGTCGGCGGCCTGCGGCCGGTGCGCGTGACCGGCGAGCCGCGGCTGCCCACCGCCGCCGAGGTGCGCGACTTCGAGGAGCCCTTCGGCGCGCTGATGCTGGAACTGCCCTTGCGGGACGCCGGTTTCGTGCTGCCCTCCTGGGAGGAGCTCACCGAGGTGGTGGCAGCCGCGCGGGAGCGGGACGCGGTGGTGCACTTCGACGGGGCCCGTCTGTGGGAGTCCACGGTCCACTTCGGCCGGCCCCTGGCAGAGATCGCGGGCCTGGCCGACAGCGTCTACGTGTCGTTCTACAAGTCCCTGGAGGGGTTCGGCGGTGCGGCGCTCGCCGGTCCGGGGGAGCTCGTGGAGGAGGCGAAGGCCTGGCGGCACCGGTACGGCGGCCTGGTCTTCCAGCAGTTCCCGACGGCCCTGTCGGCGCTGGTCGGGCTGGAGCGGCAACTGCCCCGGCTGCCGGAGTTCGTCGCCCACGCGCGCGTGGTGGCCGCCGCCCTGCGCGAGGGGTTCGCGGCGGCCGGGGTGCCGTGGGCGCGCGTCCACCCGGAGGTGCCGCACACCCACGACTTCCAGGTGTGGCTGCCGTACGACGCCGATGTCCTCTCGGAGGCGGCGGTGCGGACGGCCGAGGAGACCGGCACCGTCCTGTTCTCCTTCGCCTGGGACCGGAGCGGTCCGGGCCTGGCCCGCACGGAGGTGCAGGTGCGGTCCGCCGGTCTTGAGTGGAGCGCCGAGGACGTGACGGCGGCGGTCGCCGACTTCGTCGCCCGGCTGCCCGGGCCGATCAGCGAGTAGCGCGGCGCCCGGCGGGCAGCAGCCACCGGCCCAGGGCGTGCCGGATCCGCTTCCGGCGACGGGCCGGGCGCTCGGCGAGGACGGCCCGGAACTGCCGTTCGTCGCGCCATTCCCGTGCGACCTGCCAGTCGTGCGTGCCCGGCGCGGGCGGGGCGGGCTCGTCGTGCTGCCGGGCGCGGTAGCTGTCGAGGAGGTGCTGCTGCGTGATGCTCATGGTGGATCGCCTCTGCGGGTCGGGGTGGTGGAGGTCCGAAGGCTCCGCGGCTGCCCCGGTGGTCCCACGGTGCGTCCGTGCCCAGGGCGGCGTCGCGTCGATTGACGAGGCCCGTCAATCGAGGGGGCGTTGTCAGTGCCGGGGTGCACCATGAGGTCATGAGCGTGCACATCGACATCGCGAGGCTGAGGCCCGAGCAGGTCGCCGTCGTGCCCTCGCCCCTGGCCGAGCTGGGCATGGCGCTGCACGCGCTGTCCGAGCCGGGACACCACCCGGGCCTGCAGGGCTGGGTGACGGGCGTGACCGCCCGGCTCGACCCGCATCTGGCCGACCGGATGTGCGAGGCCGACTTCCTGTGGCGGACGACGTTCTCGGACCTGTTCATGCCCTGCGCCGGCATCCCGGGCCGCAGCGCCCTGCCGAGCGCCACGCTCGCCGAGGAACTGGACCTGCTGGACAAGCTGACGGACGAGCAGTTCGTGGACGCGGCGCTGGAGTTCACCTGTGCCGTCGGATACGACACGTGCGGGCCCACCGCGCTGACCGACCCGGAGGTGCGCCGCCGGTCGCTGGACCTGGCCGCCGCGCGCGGGCCGCAGCAGTTGCGGTTCACCGAGCGGCTGCTGGCCGACCCGCCCCGGATCCGGGCGTGGCTGCGGCAGTTCCTCCAGGACTGCGAGGCGGCGTTCTTCGCGGAGGCCTGGTCCCGGCTGCGTCACCAGCTCGCGGCGGACGCCCGCCACAAGACGGACCTGCTCAGGCACAAGGGCCTGGCCGAGGCGCTCGCCGCGGTGTCCCCGGCGGTGACGCTCGACGAGGCCGCAGCCGACATCTCGGTCGACAAGCTGGGCGAGGGCCGTACGACCACGGGGGACGGCGGTCTGCTGCTCGTCCCGACGAGTCTGGGCTGGCCGCACCTGATGGTCCTGCACCGGCACGGCTGGCAGCCGGTGCTGCACTACCCGGTCGGCTCCCCCGAGCTCGCCGCCCCGCCCACGCTGGAGCAGCTGGCCCTGCGCATGACCGCGCTGTCCCACCCGGTGCGCATGCGCATCTGCCGGAATCTGGCCCGCAGCGCGTACACCACCGGCGAGCTGGCGCAGGGGCACGGCATGACGGCCCCGGAGATATCCCGGCATCTGGCCGTGCTGAAGAAGGCGGGCCTGATCACCACCCGCCGCCGGGGGCGCTACGTCCTGCACCAGCTGGACGTGACAGTGGTGGCCCGGCTCGGCAGCGAGTTCCTGGAGGGGATCCTGAGGTAGGGCCCGGGCCTCCGGGTCAGCCGAGCCCGCCGGCCCGCACCAGCCCCGTCTCGTAGGCGAGCACGACCACCTGCACCCGGTCCCTGAGCCCCAGCTTGGTCAGGATGCGGCCCACATGCGTCTTCACGGTCGCCTCGGACAGCACGAGCCGGGCCGCGATCTCCCCGTTGGACAGGCCCTGCGCGACCAGCACCATGACCTCGCGCTCGCGGCCGGTGAGCCGCTCCAGCTCCCGGTGCTCGGGCTGCTGCGCGGTGCCCGGCAGCATCGGGGCGAAGCGGTCCAGGAGCCGCCGGGTGGTGGAGGGCGCGACGACCGCGTCCCCGCTGTGCACGGCGCGGATCGCGGCGAGGAGCTCGCCGGGCGGCACGTCCTTGAGCATGAAGCCGGAGGCGCCCGCCTTCAGCCCGGAGAAGGCGTACTCGTCGAGGTCGAAGGTGGTCAGGATGAGCACCTTCGGCGGGTCGGTGTCCGCGCAGATCCGGCGGGTCGCCTCCACCCCGTCGAGCTTCGGCATGCGGACGTCCATCAGCACCACGTCGACCTCGGTCGTGCGCAGCACCTTAAGGGCCTCGACACCGTCGCCCGCCTCCGCCACGACCTCCATGTCCGGCTGGGCGGCGAGCACCATCCCGAACCCGGTGCGCAGCAGCACCTGGTCGTCGACGAGCATCACGCGGATCGTCATGGAGCCTCTTCCAGTCTCTGTTACAGGTGGGAGCGTTGCGGGTCGGAGCGTTACAGGTGGGAGCGAGGGGCGGGTGCCGAGGTCAGCCGGCGGGTTTGAGCGGCAGCAGGGCGCTGATGCGGAATCCTCCGCCCGTGCGCGGACCGGCGTCCAGGGTGCCGCCGACCATGCCGACCCGTTCCCGCATGCCGATCAGGCCGTGGCCCTGGCCGTCGAACCCGCCCTCCTCGTACAGCTCGTGCGGGGCGCCCTTGCCGTCGTCCTCGACGAGCAGGCCGAGGCCGTCGTCGAAGTACACCAGGCGCACGCTCGCGCCAGCGCCCGGCCCGCCGTGCTTGCGGGTGTTGGTGAGCGCCTCCTGCACGATGCGGTAGGCGGTGAGCTCGACGCCGCTGGGCAGCGGGCGGGGGGTGCCCTCGACCTTGAAGTCGACGGGCAGTCCGTGGCCCCGGCACTGCTCGACCAGGTCCTCGATCTGCTGGACGTCGGGCTGCGGCACGTACTCGCCGCCCTCCTCGTGTTCCCCGGTGCGCAGTACGCCGAGCAGGCGGCGCATCTCGGCGAGGGCCTGGCGGCCGGTGGAGGAGATGGTCTCCAGGGCCTTCTTCGCCTGGTCGGGCGCGGCGTCGAGGACGTAGGCGGCGCCGTCGGCCTGCACCACCATCACCGAGACGTTGTGCGCGACGACGTCGTGCAACTCGCGGGCGATGCGGGCGCGTTCGGCGGCGACGGCGACCTTGGACTGGGCCTCGCGCTCCCGCTCCAGGCGGGCGGCCCGCTCCTCCAGCTGCGCGAAGTAGGCGCGGCGGGTGCGGATGGAGTCGCCGAGCACCCAGGCGAGGGCGAAGGGCACGGTCATGAAGACCGTCGCGGCGATGCCGGCCGCGACGCTCATCTGGTCGTTCGGCCAGCGCAGGTGGGCCACGGGTGCCGCGCACAGGCCGGCGGCGAGCGCGAAGCGGGAGGCCCAGCGCGCGCCCTCCGCCGCGACCGTGTAGACGATCACCAGCATGGCGAAGTCGTGGGGGCCCATCTCGACATCGGCGATCAGCTGGGCCAGCCCGACCGCGGTCGCGAGCAGCAGCATCTTCTCCGGCATGCGGCGGCGCAGCGCGACCACCAGGCACAACAGCAGCGAGAGCGGAACGGCGACGGCCGGAGGGCCGAATCCGCCCGACGCTCCGCCGACCACGGAAATCCCGAGAAGGACCACGGCCCACGAGCCGTCGACCCACATCGGGTGCCTGCGGAGGAAGTCATAGAGGCGCTGCACGTAACCCAGCGTAGGGAAGCGGGATAGGTGCAGGGGTCAACCGGAGGGCCGATCCGCATCGGGCGCGCGTACTCCGCAAGGTGGAGTTGCGTTCGTTGTGTCCGCATAGCCTGGCCCCGTGACGGCTGTGACGAGGGGCGAGGGACACCAGGGACCGGAGGGTTCCGGGTGGCGTGGGTGGCGTGCGGCGGCTCGGGAGGCCCTGTACGGGCCGGGCGGTTTCTACCGCCGGGCCGAGGGGCCGGCCGGGCACTTCCGCACGTCCGTGCACGCGTCGCCCCTGTTCGCGGAGGCCGTGGCGGGGCTGCTGTGCCGGGTCGACGAGGCGCTGGGACGGCCCCCGGCGCTGGACTTCGTCGACATGGCGGCCGGGCGGGGCGAGCTGGCCGCCGGGGTGCTCGCGGCGCTCCCGGCCGGCGTGGCGGCCCGCACGCGCGCGTACGCCGTCGAAGTCGCCGAGCGGCCCGTCGGCCTGGATCACCGGATCGAGTGGCGGGCCGAGCCGCCGCAGGGCACGACCGGGCTGCTGTTCGCCAACGAGTGGCTGGACAACGTACCGGTGGACGTCGCCGAGGTGGACTTTGCGGGTGTGGCGCGGCTGGTGCTGGTCCGGGAGGACGGGACCGAACGGCTCGGGGAGCCAGTCGGCGGCGCGCAGGAGCGGTGGCTGGCGCGCTGGTGGCCGCTGGCCGGCGAGGCGGGTCTGCGGGCCGAGATCGGCCTGCCCCGCGACGAGGCCTGGGCCTCGGCGGTCGCCACGCTCGACCGGGGGCTCGCCGTCGCCGTGGACTACGCGCACACGGCGGACACACGGCCGCCGTTCGGGACGCTCACCGGCTTTTGGGAGGGCCGTGAGACGGCGGCCGTGCCGGACGGCTCGTGCGACATCACGGCCCACGTCGCACTCGACGCGTGCGCGCTGCCCGGCGGGCGCCTGCTCCCACAGCGCGAGGCACTGCACGCCCTCGGCGTGACCGGCGCACGCCCCCCGCTCACGCTGGCGTCCACCGACCCCGCCGCCTACGTGCGCGCCCTGGCGAGCGCCGGAGAGGCCGCCGAGCTCACGGCGGCGGGCGGCCTGGGCGACTTCGGGTGGCTGGTGCAGCCGGTCGGAATCGGGGACCCGCTCCAGGACAGCGGGGACCCGCTCCGGGACAGGGCGTAGGACGCTACTTGTCGATGTCGCCGACGACGAAGAACATCGACCCCAGGATCGCCACCATGTCCGCGACCAGCGTGCCCGGCAGCAGCTCCGTGAGCGCCTGGATGTTGTTGTACGAGGCCGAGCGCAGCTTCAGCCGGTACGGCGTCTTCTCGCCCTTGCTGACCAGGTAGTAGCCGTTGATGCCGAGCGGGTTCTCGGTCCAGGCGTACGTGTGGCCCTCGGGTGCCTTCAGAACCTTCGGGAGCCGCTGGTTGACCGGCCCGGGCGGCAGCTCGGCGAGCCGGTCGAGGCAGGCGTCGGCCAGGTCCAGCGCGTTGTGCGTCTGCTCCAGGAGGCACTCGAAGCGGGCGAGACAGTCGCCCTCCTGCCGGGTCACCACCTTCAGGACGTCGCCCAGCTCCCCGTAGGCGAGATACGGCTCGTCCCGGCGCAGGTCGAAGTCGACGCCCGAGGCACGCCCGACCGGGCCGCTCACCCCGTACGCGTGCACGGCCTCCGGGGAGAGCCTGCCCACCCCCCGGGTGCGGCCCCGGAAGATCTCGTTGCCGAGCACCAGGTCGTCGAACCGGTCCATCCGGGACCGCACGTCGGCGACGGCGCCGCGCGCACGCGTGGTCCACCCGGCCGGCAGGTCCTCCTTGAGACCGCCCACGCGGTTGAACATGTAGTGCATCCGCCCGCCGGAGACCTCCTCCATGACGTGCTGGAGTTCCTCGCGCTCCCGGAAGGCGTAGAAGATCGGGGTGATCCCGCCGAGCTCCAGCGGGTACGAACCGAGGAACATCAGGTGGTTGAGCACCCGGTTCAGCTCGGCGAGCAGCGTACGCAGCCACACCGCGCGCTCGGGGACCTCCATGCCGAGCATCCGCTCCACGGCGAGCACCACGCCCAGCTCGTTGGAGAAGGCCGACAGCCAGTCGTGGCGGTTGGCCAGCATGATGATCTGGCGGTAGTCGCGCGCCTCGAACAGCTTCTCCGCGCCGCGGTGCATATAGCCGATCACGGGCTCCGCCCGCGTGATGCGCTCGCCGTCCAGGACGAGCTTCAGCCGCAGCACGCCGTGGGTGGACGGGTGCTGCGGCCCGATGTTGAGCACCATGTCGGTGCTCTCGGCGGCGCCGCCGATTCCGACCGTCGTCTCCGTCGTAGGAGTCATGAACACAGTCTCTCCTACGTACGCTGGCCTCATGGAGACGGGGAGCCCGCAGGACACGGGGCCGGTGGGGACAGAGGGCGCGGCGGAGACGCGGGGCGCGGCGGGGGCAGAGGGCGCGGCGGAAAACGCCGGAGGCACCGCAGAGGCCGTCGGAGGCACCGCAGAGGCCGTCGGAGGCACCGCAGAGGCCGTCGAGGACGGGCCGGTGTGGATCGCGCTGCCCCCCGGGCTGCTGAAGATGCGGCGGTTGCTGCTGGTGGTGTGGCTGGGGCTGATCAGCCTGGCCGCCGGGCTGGTGCCGGGTCTGCTGGCCGGGCCCGCCTGGGCCGCCTGCGCGCTGCCGCCGCTCGCGCTGCTGGCCTGGGGCTGGGTGTTGACCGGCCGCAACTGGCGCTCCTGGCGGTACGCCGAGCGTGCCGACGACCTGCTGATCAGCCGCGGTGTGCTGTGGCGTGAGGAGACGGTCGTGCCGTACGGGCGGATGCAACTGGTCGAGGTCACCTCCGGGCCCGTGGAGCGGCACTTCGGGCTGGCCAGCGTGCAGCTCCACACGGCCGCCGCGGCGACCGACGCGACCATCCCGGGTCTGGACCCGGCCGAGGCCGAACGGCTGCGCGACCGGCTCACCGAGCTGGGCGAGGCCCGATCGGCGGGACTGTGACAGCGCCCGACGCCGCCGAGGCCGCCGAGGCCGCCGAGGCCGCCGAGGCCGGGAGCGGGCTCGCCGAGCGGCGGTTGCACCCCGTCACCCCGCTGAGGCGGGCCTGGGCCCCCGTCGCCGTCCTCATCGGGTGGGCCGTACACGACCCGGACGGGGCACAGCGCCATCTGACCCGGCTGACCACGACCACACTCCTCATCGGCCTCGCCGTGCTCGTCCCGGCCGCGGCCCTGTACGGCTTCTGCTCCTGGTGGTTCACACACTTCGCGGTGACCGAGACCGAACTGCGCATCCGCACCGGCCTCGTCTTCCGCCGCACCGCGCACATCAGGCTGGAGCGGATCCAGGCCATCGACGTCACGCAGCCGCTGCTCGCGCGGGTCGCGGGCGTCGCCAAGCTCAAACTCGACGTCATAGGCACCGACAAGAAGGACGAGCTGGCCTTCCTGGGCGCGGACGAGGCGCGTGCGCTGCGGGCCGAACTGCTCGCCCGGGCGGCGGGATTCGCGCCGGAGACCGCGCATGAGGTCGGCGAGGCTCCGTCCCGGCGGATCCTGCGGGTGCCGCCGGGCGTCCTCGCCGTGTCGCTGCTGCTGAGCGGGGCGACCTGGGGGTCACTGGCCGCGGCGCTCGTCGTGCCGCCGGTGCTGTGGCTGGCCACGGAGAGCATGTGGACCGTCCTGGCCGTCGCCCTGCCGCTGCTGGGCGCCGCGGGCGCGAGCAGCGTGGGGCGGTTCGTCAGCGAGTACGACTGGACGGTGGCCGAGTCGCCGGACGGGCTGCGCATCGACCACGGCCTGCTGGACCGGGCCCATGAGACGGTGCCGCCGGGGCGGGTGCAGACCGTGCGGATCGTGGAGCCGCTGCTGTGGCGGCGGCGCGGCTGGGTGCGCGTGGAGCTGGACGTGGCGGGCTCCTCCAACTCCGTGCTGGTGCCGGTCGCCCCGCGCGAGATCGCGGAGGTCGTCGTCGCGCGCGTGCTGCCCGGGGTGACCGTGCCGGAGCAGGTGGCCCTGTCACCGTCGCCGCGCCGGGCCCGGTGGTGCGTGCCGGTGTGGTGGCGCGGGTACGGCCTCGCCGTCACGGACGCGGTGTTCGCGGCGCGGTCCGGGCTGCTACGGCGCAGCCTCGCACTGGTACCGCACGCGAAGGTGCAGAGCGTACGGATGACGCAGGGGCCGTGGGAGCGGGCCCGGGGCGTGGCCGACGTGTGTGTGGACACGGGCGCGAACAAGACGGTGCGGGCACGGCTGCGGGACGCGGCCGAGGCACGCGAGCTGCTGGCGGCACAGGCGGAACGGTCACGGACGGGGCGCAGGGACGCCCGGCCGGATCGCTGGATGGCATGACCCGGAAACGCCGGCGGCTCGGGCGTCAGGAAACCGCGCTCCGCAGCCCCTGCACATCGATCTGCTCCGTCTCGTCATGCGCCGTCAGGTCGATGACCTGGCCGATCCCGCGCGACTCCTCGTCCGCGGGCTTGTACCCGGCCTCCGCCTCGGCCTTGTGCAGCGCGAGGGCCTCCTGGCCGACGACATCGGCCAGGTCCTCGTTCTGCACGGCCTCCAGGGCGGCACGTGACGTCCCCTGCTTGGTGCCGAAGAAGTCGAACCCGCCTTCGGACAGGGGGCGTCGCACCGGCGTCTGCGGTGCGACGGCCACAGCGGTCGGCACGGTGTAGTGCCCCGAAGAGGCAGGCTGCGCAAGCAACTCGGCCTCGGTCTCGGTCTCGGACGTGCCGGCGGTCGCCCGCTCGTGCCCGGCGACCGCCTCCGACTGCCCCTGCGGCTCGTCCTCCCTGTCCTCCCGCGACTGCTCCCGCCGGTCGTCCTTCCGGTCGTCCCCCGCGGGCTCCGCGTCGTCGCCCTTCGGTACGCCATCGCCGTCACCGCCCCCGTCCGGGTCCGGGGCCGAGTCACCGTCGAGCCGGGCGAGCGCCGCCGCGGCACGCAGGAACAGCCGGATGCCCTCCGGCGAGAACACGGCGGGAATCGCCGTCTGCTCGTCGACGGCGAGGTCCTGGGCCCCGGTGGTTTCAGCCGCCTCGTCCGCGTCCGCCTGAGCCTTCGCCGGGGCGTCCGCCGCCGGGGCCGCCCCGGCCGGCAGGGCGGCCCGTACCGGAGCCGTCGCCTCGATCTCGAGGACCCTGCGTTCCTCCAGGACGCTCGCGCGCTCGGTCTCGGCGGTGGCGTACCGGCGCAGCAGAGAGGCGTGCTCGTTGCGCAGCCCGGCCAGTTCGGTGCGCTTGGCGCGCAGCCGCTGCTCCAGCTTCGCGCGCAGTTCGCGGGACTCCTCCAGGTCGGCCTCCAGTTCGGCGACCCGCTCCTCGAAGCGCCACTCGTCGCTCGCCCGCGCGCGCGTGAGGTCGGCGACGCGTTTGCCCGCCTGGATGTCCCAGCGGCGCAGCACTACGGCGCCGACGACCGCCGTCGCCGCGGCGGCAGCGGCCAGACCACGGAGCACCGTCGGCTCCGTGAACACCCAGGGCCCCAGGGCGCAGACGAGGGAGACGCCTGCGATCGCCGACGGGGGCAGCAGCCTGTGCAAGGGCGGGGAATGGCGGTGACGTCCACGTGGCATGGCCAGAAACTTACCGCGCGTAGGCGAATCATGGTGACCCACCCCGCAAAAACAAAGCCATACCGAAGCGTTCACACCGCATCGTTGCTCGGGAAGAAGCGGAATCGGCGCGTCGCCCAATTCCCAAGATCATTCCCAACGGCCGTTCAGCCGCTCTCCGATCCACTCCAGCGTCGCCGGAATCTCGCGCCGCCAGGTGTTGAAGTTGTGCCCGCCGCTCTTCAGGATGATCGACGAGATCCGGGTCCGCCCGGTGGCCTCCACCCGCCGCGTGAACCGCAGCGTGTCCCTGTAGTTGGACTCGCCGGATCTACTGCTGGTGACGAGCAGTGAGGTGTCCGGAGCGGGCCTGTGCTTGAGACACCACCACAGGTCGGCGCGATTCCTGAGTTCCTTGTCGCCCTGGAAGAGATCGCCCGTGGTGGCGTCGATCGGCGCCTTGTAGTACGCGGACAAACCCGCCCCGGCGCCATACACATCGGGATGGTGCATGGCGATCTTCAAGGCGCAGTAACCGCCCGTCGAGTTGCCGATGATGCCCAGACCGCCCGGCTTTTCGGCCACCCGGTAGTGCGTGCGCAACGCGTCGGGCAGATCCCTGGCGAAGAACGACTCGGTCTGCGGACCGCCGGGCACGTCCACGCACTCCGTGTCCCGGGGCGGCGCCACCGTGGGCCGCAGCATCACGAGGATCATCGGCCGCATCCGGCCCGCCCGGGCCAGTTCCAGCGCCGTGCGCGGATAGCGGAGCTTCTCCACCAGTGCCGACGCCGTGCCCGGGTAACCGGTCAGCACGACGGCCGCGGGGAACGTACGGGTGCGGTACCGCGGCTGGAAGTACTCCGGCGGCAGATAGACGTACGCGGGCGTGGCGATGTGCGTCGTACGGCCCACGATGCCGATCTGCTGGATCCGGCCGCCCGCCCGGGCACTCACCCCGGCCGCCCCGGGCACCCGGCGCGAGCCGACCACCTCCAGCGGGCCGTCGCCCGGGGTGTGGTCGACGACCACACCCTGGTCCTTCTCCTGCCCGAACAGGTCCGCCCAGCTCGCGTAGAAACCGAAGGACTGGTTGGCGGCGAGCCCCACCGCGGCGAACAGCGCCACCTGTGTGGCGAGCAGCAGGCCGACCCGCCCGCCCACGGCCGGCCAGCTCCGCCGGGCCAGCCGTGGCCACAGCCCGACCGTGCCGGCGAACAGCAGCACGGCGGACAGCACCGCCAGCACCAGCACTTTGTTGCTCGTGAGACTCAGACCCATCGGTGGTTACCTGTCCGCGCTTCCCGTCCGGGACCGCCCTGCTCGCTCACACCTTCGCGAGGGCTTGTCCCAGACTTTCCTTTGCCTTTGAAACGGCTTTGACGACGGGAGTGAACCTCTTCCCCCGAGACACCGTCCTAGAGGGCGCAATGTCGCCGGATGCCCGAATCGGCACCGGATCCAAGGTCTCTCGCGGAACTACGGGATGCGATGTCTGTCAGGACAGATGAGGAAATGTCGGGCGAGGTTCCGAGTCGTGGCAGCGCCACGCCGGGAACCGGCCGGACGAGCCGCGTACGCCACCTGCTGCGCGGGCCACGCCCCGACGCCGTCCCCCTCCTGGTCGGCAGAGCCTGCGCCCTGGTGGGCGTCCTGGACATCGCCGCGGGCGTCTTCCCGCGCTTCAGGCACAGCCGTATGCACGCCATCGCCGAGGTGCTGCCCGGCGCGCTCGGGCCGTTCGCGGCCGCCCTGTCCCTCAGCACCGGCGTGCTGTTGCTGCTGCTCGCCCACGGCCTCAAGCGCGGCAAGCGCCGGGCCTGGCGGGCGGCCGTGGCCCTGCTGCCGGCCGGTGCCGTCGCGCAGTTCACGTACCGGCACTCGATCGTGGGCGTGCTGATCTCCCTGGCCCTGCTGGCGCCCCTGCTGCGCCACCGCGACCAGTTCGACGCCCTGCCCGACCCGCGCAGCCGCTGGCGGGCGCTCGCCAACTTCGTGCTGATGAGCGCCGGTTCGCTCCTGCTCGGCCTGCTCATCGTCAGCGTCCACACCGAGCGCATGGTCGGCGACCCGAGCCTGGCCGACCGCATCACCCACGTCCTCTACGGCCTGTTCGGCTTCGAGGGCCCGGTCGACTACCAGGGCGACACCTCCTGGACCGTCGCCTTCTCGCTCGGCGCCCTCGGCCTGCTCACCGCCGTCACCACCATCTACCTGGCCTTCCGCCCCGAACACCCGGCCGCCCACCTCACCGAGGAGGACGAGGCACGCTTGCGCGCCCTGCTGGAGCGGCACGGCGGCCGCGACTCCCTCGGCCACTTCGCGCTGCGCCGCGACAAGGCCGTCGTCTTCTCCCCCAGCGGCAAGGCGGCCGTGACGTACCGCGTGGTCTCCGGCGTGATGCTCGCCAGCGGCGACCCGATCGGCGACGTCGAGGCCTGGCCCGGCGCCATCGAACGGTTCATGGACGAGGCCAGGGCCCACTCCTGGACCCCCGCCGTCATGGGCTGCTCCGAGACCGGCGGCGAGGTGTGGACCCGCGAGACCGGGCTCGACGCCCTCGAACTGGGCGACGAGGCGGTGGTGGACGTCGCGGATTTCTCCCTCGCCGGCCGCGCGATGCGCAACGTGCGCCAGATGGTCAAACGCATCGAGCGCGCCGGTTACGAAACCCGGGTACGACGTGTCCGTGACCTCGGCGAGGCCGAGCTGGAGCGCATCCGGCGCGCCGCCGACGACTGGCGCGGCACCGACACCGAGCGCGGCTTCTCCATGGCCCTGGGCCGCGTCGGCGACCCCGCCGACGGCGACTGCCTCATCGCCACCGCCCACAAGCAGGACGACCACCCCGGCGAATACGGCGACCTGAAGGCCATCCTGCACTTCGTGCCCTGGGGCACCGACGGCGCCTCGCTGGACCTGATGCGCCGCGACCGCTCGGCCGACCCCGGCATGAACGAACTGCTCATCGTGGCCGCCCTCCAGGCCGCCCCGAAGTTCGGCATCGCGCGCGTCTCCCTCAACTTCGCCATGTTCCGCTCGGCGCTGGCCCGCGGCGAGAAGATCGGCGCCGGCCCCGTGCTGCGCGCCTGGCGCGGACTGCTGGTCTTCCTCTCCCGCTGGTTCCAGATCGAGTCGCTGTACAAGTTCAACGCCAAGTTCCAGCCGCGCTGGGAGCCCCGCTTCGTCGTCTACCGGGCCTCCGGAGACCTGCCCCGCATCGGCTTCGCCGCCATGCAGGCCGAGGGCTTCGTCAACCTGGCGCTGCCGCTGCCGCGCTTCCTGCGCCGCCGTCGCCCGGCCGGCCGCCGCCCCTGCGCCCACGGCACGACGACGGAACGGAGCGTCAGAGCGGCGTGACCTTGTCGGGACCGGCCCGGGCCGCAGCGCCTGACGGCCGTCCCCTGGGCCTACGCTGAACATATGAGCAACCAGAGCGGACGCGGGCGCGTGGCGGGCCTACCGGAATGGGACCGCTGCGCGGTCATGGGAGTCGTGAACGTCACCCCCGACTCCTTCTCCGACGGCGGCCGCTTCTTCGACACCACGGCCGCCGTCAAACACGGCCTCGACCTGGTCTCCGAGGGCGCGGACCTGGTCGACGTCGGCGGCGAGTCGACCCGCCCGGGCGCCACCCGGGTGGACGAGGCCGAGGAACTGCGCCGCGTCCTCCCCGTCGTCCGCGGCCTGGCCTCCGAGGGCGTCACCGTCTCGGTCGACACCATGCGTGCCTCCGTCGCCGAACGGGCCCTCGCGGCGGGCGCCGCCCTCGTCAACGACGTCAGCGGCGGCCTCGCCGACCCCCGCATGATCCCGGCCGTCGCCGACGCCGGCGCCCCGTTCGTCGTCATGCACTGGCGCGGCTACCTCCAGGGCGGCAACGTCCGCGGCGAGTACGCCGACGTCGTCACCGAGGTCGTCGACGAACTGCACGCGCGCGTGGAGGCCGTCCTGGCGGGCGGCATCGCCCCCGACCGGGTCATCGTCGACCCGGGCCTCGGCTTCTCCAAGGACGCCGAGCACGACCTCGCGCTCCTCACGGGCCTCGACCGGGTCCTCGCCCTCGGCCACCCGCTGCTCGTCGCCGCCTCCCGCAAGCGCTTCCTCGGCCGGGTCCTGGCCGGCCCGGACGGCCCGCCACCGCCCGCACGCGAACGCGACGCCGCCACCGCCGCCGTCTCCGCGCTCACGGCGCACGCCGGCGCGTGGGCGGTCCGCGTGCACGAGGTGCGCGCCACGGCGGACGCCGTACGCGTCGCCCACGCCATCGCGGCGGCACGCACCGGCGCAGAAGGAACCCGGTGAGCGCCCCGCACACCGACGTCGAACAGGTCGAGGCCGCCAACACCGCCTTCTACGAGGCACTGGAGCGGGGCGACTTCGAGGAACTGGCGTCGCTCTGGCTGACCCCCTCCGACCTGGGCGTCGACGAGACGTACCACGACCCGGCCGACAGCGGCGTGGTCTCCTGCGTGCACCCCGGCTGGCCGGTGCTCACCGGGCGCGGCGAGGTCCTCCGGTCGTACGCGCTGATCATGGCCAACACCGACTACATCCAGTTCTTCCTGACCGACGTGCATGTCTCCGTCACCGGCGACACCGCCCTGGTGACCTGCACGGAGAACATCCTCAGCGGCGGCCCCGCCCCCAAGGGCGACGAGGAGCTCGGCCCGCTCGTCGGACAGCTCGTGGTCGCCACCAACGTGTTCCGGCGCACGCCCGCGGGGTGGAAAATCTGGTCGCACCACGCCTCCCCCGTTCTGGCCGAAAACGACGAGGACGAACAGGACGACACCCCCGAGTGAGTGGGTACGTGCCAGGAAGTGGTTGGAATCACTGACCCGCGGGTATGGGCGGCTACCAACCCGTGAGCCGCCGGGTTCCCCAGGGGAAACGCCGGGTGAATCCTGCCGGGTCCCGCCCGGGCCCGCGCCCCCGAGGCCCGGCCCCGCCCGGGCTCGCAGGTAGATTCGACTGAGGCCGGTGTGCCGTCCGCACACGGCACGGACCGGCCGGCACCGACGATTGCAGGAGTGATTCGCGTGGATCGTGTCGCGCTGCGCGGCCTGAAGGCCCGCGGGCACCACGGGGTGTTCCCGAGGGAACGCGAGGAGGGCCAGACCTTCGTCGTGGACCTCGTCCTCGGCCTGGACACCCGGCCGGCCGCGGCCGACGACGACCTGGCGAAGACCGTGCACTACGGCATCGTGGCCGAGGAGGTCGTGGCCGTCGTCCAGGGCGAGCCCGTCAACCTCATCGAGACGCTCGCCGAGCGCATAGCCCAGGTATGTCTGAAGCACGACGGGGTCCGACAGGTCGAGGTCTGCGTCCACAAGCCGGACGCCCCGATCACCGTCCCCTTCGACGACGTGACCGTCACCATCACCCGGAGCCGAGTATGACTGCACCCTTCCTCAAGGGCCCCAGCGACCCCACCGTACAGCCGGTACCCGCCTCCGTCGTCGAGAAGGTAGACGCCGCCGACACCACGCTCAGCAATCCCAAACGGGCCGTGGTCGCCCTCGGCTCCAACCTCGGCAACCGCCTGGAGACCCTCCAGGGAGCCATCGACGCCCTGGAGGACACCCCCGGCGTCCGCATCAAGGCCGTCTCCCCCGTCTACGAGACCGAGCCCTGGGGCGTGGACGCCGGCAGCCAGCCCGCCTACTTCAACGCGGTCGTGGTCCTCAAGACCACCCTCCCGCCCTCCTCGCTCCTGGAGCGCGCGCACGCGGTCGAGGAGGCCTTCCACCGCGTCCGCGACGAGCACTGGGGCCCGCGCACCCTGGACGTCGACATCGTCTCCTACGCCGACGTCGTCTCCGACGACCCGCAGCTCACCCTCCCGCACCCCCGCGCCCACGAGCGCGCCTTCGTCCTGGCCCCCTGGCACGACCTGGACCCCGAGGCGCAACTGCCCGGCCGCGGCCCCGTCGCCGGGCTGCTGGACTCCGTCACCCGCGAGGGCGTGGCGCCGCGCACGGACCTGGAACTCCGGCTGCCCGAGTAGCCGTTAAGGTCGAGACGGCCGCACAACCGGGCCGGAGCCGGGGGAACCGAAGGGACACTGTGAAAGAGCTGCGCATCAGGGTGCTGGCCGGCGTTTTCGTCGTGGCAGGGGTCCTGTCCTGGGCAGGCGCCCGCCTGTGGAACTCGATCGGCACGCTCCCCAGCGTCCCCCTGGCCGCGCCCATCGTCCTGGCTGTGATCGCCGTAATCCTGCTGGCCACGGCGCTCTCGCTGCGCGCGCGGCTGAAGGCCCAGCGCGAGCGGCAGCCCGACGCCAAGGGCGTCGACCCGATGATGGCGGCCCGCGCGGTCGTTTTCGGCCAGGCCAGCGCCCTGGTCGCCGCCCTCGTCGCCGGCATGTACGGCGGCACCGGCGTCTTCCTGCTGGAGTCCCTCGACATCCCCGCCCGCCGCGACCAGGCCATCTACGCCGGCTTCTCCGTCCTCGCGGGTATCGGCGTCATAGCGGCGGCCATCTTCCTGGAGCGCGTCTGCAAGCTCCCGGACGACGACGAACACGAGGGCACGGGGGCGGCCCCGACCGTGTGACGTCCGGCGTCAGCGCGCCATGATGAGGCTCATCGCCTCGTTCCGCGTCGCCGCGTCCCGCAACTGCCCCCGCACGGCCGACGTCAGCGTCTTCGCGCCGGGCTTGCGGATCCCGCGCATCGACATGCACATGTGCTCGCACTCCACCACCACGATGACGCCGCGCGGCTCCAGTATCTCCATCAGCGAGTCCGCGATCTGCGTGGTGAGCCGTTCCTGCACCTGCGGACGCCGGGCGTAGACGTCCACGAGCCGGGCCAGCTTGGACAGCCCGGTGATCTTTCCGCTGTGGGCGGGGATGTACCCGACGTGGGCGACGCCCCGGAACGGCACCAGATGGTGTTCACATGTCGAGTACACCTCGATGTCCTTCACGAGGACCATCTCGTCGTGCCCGATGTCGAACGTCGTCGTCAGCACGTCCTCGGGCTTCTGCCACAGCCCCGCGAATATCTCCTTGTACGCCCGCGCCACCCTCGCCGGCGTCTCCCGGAGCCCCTCGCGGTCCGGGTCCTCGCCGACCGCGATCAGCAGCTCCCGCACGGCGTTCTCGGCCCGCTTCTCGTCGAACTCGCCGATCTGGCCCTCGCCGTCCAGCGCCACGGGGTCGGTCATCTGGTGCCTCGTTCCTGTGTCCATCAGGGGCGGCCTGGCGCATATGGCCGAAAGCCGCGCCCCCCAGGCTAAGACCTGGGGGGCGCGGCATCCATTCCGGGCCCGGTGGGGCCACCGGGAGAGCGGTGGTCAGCTCTCGGGGCGGTCCTCCGGTGCTCGCTCGGGCGCCGGGGCGGGCTCCGCCGCGGTGCTCTTCGCGGTGCTGATGGCCGGCGTCGCGCCGTTCGCCCCGTTCGTCAGGGCCAGCTCCTTGGGGGAGAGGACCGGCGGGCGGGTGGACGGCGTACGGCGGGAGGAACCGGTCCAGGCGGGCCGCGGCGGGCGCTTGACGACCGGGGCGAAGATCTCGGCGATCTCCTCCTTGCCCAGCGTCTCCTTCTCCAGCAGCTGCAGCACCAGGTTGTCGAGGACGTCGCGGTTCTCGACCAGGATCTCCCAGGCCTCGTTGTGCGCGGTCTCGATGAGCTTCTTGACCTCTTCGTCGACCAGCGCGGCGACCTCTTCCGAGTAGTCGCGCTGGTGAGACATCTCACGTCCGAGGAAGGGCTCGGTGTTGTCGCCGCCGAACTTGATCGCGCCGAGACGCTCGGTCATGCCGTACTGCGTGACCATCGCGCGGGCCAGGCCCGTGGCCTTCTCGATGTCGTTGGCGGCACCCGTCGTCGGGTCGTGGAAGACGAGCTCCTCGGCCGCGCGGCCGCCCAGCATGTAGGCCAGCTGGTCCAGCATCTCGTTGCGCGTGGTCGAGTACTTGTCCTCGTCCGGCAGCACCATCGTGTAGCCGAGGGCGCGGCCTCTCGACAGGATCGTGATCTTGTGGACGGGATCGGAGTTCGGCGAAGCCGCCGCGACCAGGGCGTGTCCGCCCTCGTGGTACGCGGTGATCTTCTTCTCCTTGTCCGACATGATCCGGGTCCGCTTCTGCGGTCCCGCGACCACACGGTCGATCGCCTCGTCCAGCATGTGGTTGTCGATCAGCTTCCGGTCGCTGCGGGCCGTCAGCAAGGCGGCCTCGTTCAGCACGTTGGCCAGATCGGCACCCGTCATGCCGGGCGTACGGCGGGCGACGGCCGACAGGTCGACGTCGGGCGCGACCGGCTTGCCCTTCTGGTGAACCTTGAGGATCTCCAGACGGCCCTGCATGTCCGGGCGGTCGACGGCGATCTGCCGGTCGAAGCGGCCGGGGCGCAGCAGCGCCGGGTCGAGGATGTCGGGCCGGTTCGTCGCGGCGATGAGGATCACGCCGCCCTTGACGTCGAAGCCGTCCATCTCGACGAGCAGCTGGTTCAGCGTCTGCTCGCGCTCGTCGTGACCACCGCCGAGGCCGGCGCCGCGGTGGCGGCCGACCGCGTCGATCTCGTCGACGAAGACGATCGCCGGCGCGTTCGCCTTGGCCTGTTCGAACAGGTCACGGACTCGGGAGGCACCGACACCGACGAACATCTCGACGAAGTCGGAACCCGAGATCGAGTAGAACGGCACCCCGGCCTCGCCCGCGACGGCACGCGCGAGCAGGGTCTTGCCGGTGCCGGGCGGGCCGTACAGCAGCACGCCCTTGGGAATCTTGGCGCCGACGGCCTGGAACTTGGCCGGTTCCTGGAGGAACTCCTTGATCTCGTGGAGCTCCTCGACGGCCTCGTCCGAGCCGGCGACGTCCGAGAACGTCGTCTTCGGGGTGTCCTTGGTGATGAGCTTGGCCTTGGACTTCCCGAAGTTCATGACCCGGGAGCCGCCGCCCTGCATCTGATTCATCAGGAACAGGAAGACGACGACGATGAGGACGAAGGGGAGCAGCGAGAGCAGGATCCCGACGAACGGGTTCTGCTTGGACGGCGAGACCGTGTAGCCGTCCGGGATCTGCTTGTCCTGGTACTTCGCCTGGAGCGTGTTGGCAATCGTCACGCCCTGGTCGCCGATATAGCTCGCCTGGATCTTCGAGCTGCCCTCGATCTTTACGCCGTCCTTGAGCGAGGCCTTGACGGTCTGCTCGTCGCCGGTGGTCAGCTTGGCCGACTCGACCTTGTTGTCATTGATCGCCTGGACGACCTGGCCGGTGTCCACCGTCTTGTAGCCGCCGGACGAGCCGACGACCTGCATCAACACGACCACGGCAAGGACGGCCAGCACGATCCACATGACCGGCCCACGGAAGTATCGCTTCACGTCCATCCATACGGAGCGGTGCCGCCCCGTCCCTCCTGCCATAGTGAGTTTGATAAAGGCTGTTCTTCGGACGGTACCCCAGCATTGTCACCTGAAGCCGCGCGGGACGGCTGACGATCCGTCTACGCATGCTCCAACGGCGGGAAACCCGCTGGGGTTCCCGATCACCGTCACGGCACCCCGGCCGGAATGTCAGCCGCCGTACACGTGGGGCGCGAGCGTACCGACGAACGGGAGATTGCGGTACTTCTCGGCGTAGTCGAGCCCGTAGCCGACGACGAATTCGTTGGGGATGTCGAAGCCGACCCATTCCACGTCGATGGCGACCTTCGCGGCCTCGGGCTTGCGCAGCAGCGTGCACACCTTGAGGGATGCGGGCTCGCGCGAGCCGAGGTTGGAGATCAGCCAGGACAGGGTCAGGCCGGAGTCGATGATGTCCTCGACGATGAGGACGTGCTTGCCCTTGATGTCGGTGTCGAGGTCCTTGAGGATCCGCACCACACCGGAGGACTGGGTGCCCGCCCCGTACGAGGATACGGCCATCCAGTCCATGGTGAGGGGGGTGGACAGCGCCCGGGCGAGATCGGCCATGACCATCACCGCGCCCTTGAGGACGCCGACGATCAGCAGGTCCTTGCCCGCGTACTCCGCGTCGATCTTCGCGGCCAGCTCGGCCAGCTTGGCGTCGATCTCTTCCTTGGTGATGAGTACCTGCTGAAGGTCGGCACCCATGTCTTTCGCGTCCACCCGCATCACTTTCGGTCGTCCCTGACTGAGCGGCCCCTCCACCGACTGCTCGGAGGGGGACGTGATTCAGCCTTGCCGAATCACCAGTCTGCCACCCTGCCGCCGGGCCACGACCTTGCCGGGGAGGTTGATGGCACCCTGACCGCGCCAGCCGGTGATCAACCGGTCGACTTCCTCGAGGTGCCGGGCGAACAAGGAACCGGCCGGGGCACCGGCTGCGATGGCGGCCCGGCGCAGCACTCGGCGCCGCACGGCGGGCGGCAGGGCGTAGAGCTTCGCGCACTCCAGCCGCCCGGCGGCGTCGCGGACCGTGGCCTCGGCCTGGGTGGCCCAGGAGTCGAGGGCGTCGGCGTCGTCGCGGGAGAGCTGGGCCGTCCGGGCGAGGGCCTCGACGACACCCTTGCCGAGGGCCTTCTCCAGGGCGGGCAGGCCCTCGTGGCGCAGCCGGGAGCGGGTGAAGGCCGGGTCGGCGTTGTGCGGGTCGTCCCAGACGGGCAGGGACTGGACCATGCAGGCCTTGCGGGCGGTCTGCCGGTCGAGTTCCAGGAAGGGCCGCCGGTAACGGCCGCCGGCCCCCGAGACCGCGGCCATGCCGGACAGGGAGCGGATGCCGGAGCCCCGGGCGAGGCCCAGCAGGACGGTTTCGGCCTGGTCGTCCCGGGTGTGGCCGAGCAGGACCGCGGTGGCGCCGTGGCGTTCGGCGGCGGTGTCGAGTGCGGCGTAGCGGGCGTCGCGGGCGGCGGCTTCGGGGCCGCCCGCGCGGCCGACGGTCACGGCGACGGAGTCGACGGGGTCGAGGCCGAGTTCGCGCAGACGCTGGACGACTTCCGCGGCCCGCACGTCGGAGCCGGACTGCAGGCCGTGGTCGACGGTCACGCCGCCGGCCCTGATGCCGAGCTTGGGGGACTCGAAGGCGAGGGCGGAGGCGAGGGCCATGGAGTCGGCGCCGCCGGAGCATGCCACGAGCACGAGCGGCGGGGGCGGCGGCTCGTGCGAGGGGGCGTGCCGAAGTGCGGCGGTGGTGCTGTGGTGTTCGGTGAGCAGGTCGTGGAGGACGCGGCGGACCGCCAGGCGTATCGCCGCGACCGCAGGATGGGGACCCATGTCCGGTTCCCTTCATGAAGTTTTCGGGGGGTGAGCCCGCATGTCGGTCACGCAGAGTGTGTAGATGGTGACAGAACCGGGCCGTTCCCCGAGCATTGCACGCCTACCCCTCGCTCACGGTCCCTCGGACGGGTGATTGGAGGGGCGTCCGCCTGCCGTCGGCCCGTTTCCTTTCACGACCGTCCCGCGATGTTCACTACTCGGTCCTGCGGTGCACCCGCGCGATCCAGTCCGCCGGTTTGGCGATCTCCGTCTTGGTGGGGAGGGTGTTCGGCGAGGTCCACACGCGGTTGAAGCCGTCCATGCCGACCTCGTCGACGACGGCGCGTACGAAGCGTTCGCCGTCCCGGTACTGGCGGAGCTTGGCGTCCAGGCCGAGCAGCTTGCGCAGGGCCAGGTCCAGGCGGGAGGCGCCCTTGGCGCGGCGCTGCTGGAACTTCTCGCGGATCTCCCCGACGGTCGGTACGACGTCCGGTCCGACGCCGTCCATCACGAAGTCGGCGTGGCCCTCCAGCAGGGACATCACGGCCGTGAGGCGGCCGAGGATCTCGCGCTGGGCGGGCGTCTGCACGATCTCGACGAGGGAGCGGCCGCCGTCGTCCTCCTCGGCCTCGGGACGGCCCCCGGCGAGGCTCTGCGCGGCCTCCCGTACGCGTTCCAGGACGGTCATGGGGTCGACGTCGGTCTCACTCAGGAAGGACTGGATCTCGCCCTCCAGGTGGTCGCGCAGCCAGGGCACGGCCGTGAACTGCGTGCGGTGCGTCTCCTCGTGCAGGCACACCCAGAGCCGGAAGTCGTGCGGGTCGACGTCGAGTTCGCGCTCCACGTGCACGATGTTCGGGGCGACGAGCAGGAGCCGGCCGCCGCCGTTCTCCCCCGCCGGGAGCTGGCGTGTGGCCGGGGCGAAGGTCTCGTACTGGCCGAGGACGCGGGAGGCCAGGAAGGACAGGAGCATGCCGAGCTCCACGCCGGTGACCTTGCCGCCGACGGCGCTCATGACCGCGCCGCCGGGGGTGTTGCCGCGCCGGTCCTGCATCTTGTCGAGCAGGGGCTTCAGCAGTTCCCGGAAGCCGGCGACGTTCGCCCGGATCCAGCCCGGGCGGTCGACGACCAGGACGGGGGTGTCGTGGCCCTCCTGTGTGCCCAGACGAGTGAAGCCCCGGACGTGTCCCTCCGATGCCTTGGCATGCCGGCGCAGCTCCGCGACGACGGCCCGGGCCTCGTCACGGCTGACGTCGGGGCCCGGCCGTACGAGCCGGGTCGCGGTCGCGACCGCGAGGTTCCAGTCGACCATGCCGGTTGAAGCACCACCGATGCTCGTCATGCGTCAACCGTACGTGAGCGCCGGCCGCTGGGGCAGGGCGGCGAGGGGGTGGTGGAGCCGGGGGTGCGTTTTGGCCGGCGGCGTTGTAGCCGGCGTGCCGGGTCGGCAGGGCTGGGGTTCGTCCGGCGGTACTCGGCGTTGCAGGCCGTGCCCACCCGTTCCGCCCCAGCGGAACGACTGCCCACGGCTGGGCGGGACGGGCAGTCCACGGACGGGCGGGGCCGGCTGTCGGCGGCCGTGTCGGCGGTCAGCGGCAGCCGCAGGACGCCAGGGTCGTCGCCGCCTTGTCCAGGGCCGTCTGGGCCGCCGCGGGGTCGGTCGTGTCGTTGGCCATGAAGGAGAAGGCCAGCAGGCGGCCGTCCTGGTCGACGACCGTGCCCGCGAGGGTGTTCACGCCGGTCAGGGTGCCTGTCTTGGCGCGGACGACGCCGGCCGCGCCGTCCGTGTAGCGGGCGGTCAGGGTGCCGGTGAAGCCGGCCACGGGGAGGCCGGTGAGGGCCGGGCGGAGTTCGGGGTGGGCGGGGTCGGCCGCCTTGGCCAGGAGGGCGGTGAGGAGACCGGCCGTCAGGCGGTCGGCGCGGTCCAGGCCGCTGCCGTCCTTGAAGGAGGCGCCCTTGAGGGGCAAGCCGAGCTTGCGGAGCTGGGCGTCGATCGCCCGGCCGGCGCCGGCGAAGTCGGCCCGTTGGCCCGTGGCGATCGCCGTCTGGCGGGCGAGGGCCTCGGCGATGTCGTTGTCGCTGTTGGTCAGCATCCGTTCGACGAGCGCCGACAGCGGGGGTGAGTCCACGGTGGCCAGCGTCTTCGCGCGGGCCGTGGCCTTCGACGGGCCGGGGGTCGTGGTCGTGATGCCGCGGGCCTTCAGCAGGTCCCCGAAGCGGCGGGCCGCGTCCGCGGCCGGGTCGGTCACCCGGGTGACCGGGCCGCTGGTCGAGTCGTCGGTGCGGCCCTCGTCCACCATCAGGGGGCTGACCGGGGCGAGATTGGGGTTGACCCCGATCGGGTGTTTCTGGCTGCCCGCGTAGCGGGTCGTGTCGTAGGACAGCGTGACGTCGCGGACGCCGCGCTGGGCCAGGGCCGCGGCGGTCCGGTCGGCCAGGGTGCGCAGGCCGGCCGAGCCGTCGGAGGTCTCGCGTGCCGTGAGGGTGGGGTCGCCGCCGCCGACCAGGACGACTTCGTTCGTGTCGGGTTCCAGGGCGGCGCGGGTGGTGAGCCGGTGGTCGGCGCCCATCGCGGACAGCGCGGCGACCGCCGTGGCGATCTTCGTCGTGGAGGCGGGGGTGAGCGCGGTGTCCGGGTCGGTGCCGTACAGGCGCCTGCCGGTCGTGACGTCCACGACGGCCGCTGCCGGCCGGGGGCCGAGCGCCGGGTCCTTCAACAGGGGCGTGAGGGTCGTGGCGAGGGCCTTGCCGTCCGGAGCGGACTTCACGGTGCTGACGCCGCCGAGGCCGGTCAGTACGGGCCCGGCGCTGGGGGCGGGCCGGGGCTGGGCGGGCGCGCCGGGGGCCCGGCCGTGATCTGTGCCACCCGCGCGGCCCAGGGCAGCGGCCCGGTCCCGCTCGGCCGTACGCTGGCCCGAGGAGTCCCAGGGGCCGGCGGCGGTCACCACACCGGCGGCCAGTGCGAGACCGGCGGTGGCGGCGCCCGCCGTGTACTGCCAGCTCTTCGGCCGGGTGACCCGCGCGATCTGCGGTTTTCCGGCTCGGACGAGCCGCGCGACCTGCGGTTTTCCGGCTCGGGCGAGCCGCGCGATCCGCGGTTTCGCGGCCGCGGCGGCCCTGGCCAGGCGCGGTCGTAGAGCGTGCGCGATCCGCACCACGTGCGGCCTCGCGGCCCGCCAAGGACGCAGCTCCGGCACGACCACCAGCCCCTTTCGCGATCACACACCGGCGTGAGGGACACTTAACCACCAGAACTGTGTGTTGATCATGGAGGAGCCACCGGTGGAGTTCGACGTCACGATCGAGATTCCGAAGGGTTCGCGCAACAAGTACGAGGTGGACCACGAGACCGGTCGGATCCGCCTGGACCGTCGCCTCTTCACCTCGACCAGCTACCCGGCCGACTACGGCTTCGTCGAGAACACCCTCGGCGAGGACGGCGACCCGCTGGACGCGCTGGTCATCCTGGACGAGCCGACCTTCCCCGGCTGCCTCATCCAGTGCCGTGCGATCGGCATGTTCCGGATGACGGACGAGGCCGGCGGCGACGACAAGCTGCTGTGCGTGCCGGCGCACGACCCGCGTGTGGAGCACCTGCGGGACATCCACCACGTCTCGGAGTTCGACCGCCTGGAGATCCAGCACTTCTTCGAGGTCTACAAGGACCTGGAGCCCGGCAAGTCGGTCGAGGGCGCCAACTGGGTGGGCCGTACGGACGCCGAGGCCGAGATCGAGCGGTCCTACAAGCGCTTCAAGGAGCAGGGCGGTCACTGACCCCTGCTGATGCTCACGGGCCGTACGCCTGCGCGTGCGGCCCGTTCGCCTGTATGTGCGCATACTGAGGCTGGGGGTACTGAGGCTTACGTGTCGTACAGGGAGCGCCAGGCAGTGACGGACGCGGAGGACCGCAAGCCGAAGTCGGACGAGGCGAGGAGCATGTTCCTGCCTCCGGCGGGGGCCGCCGTCGACGGGGACATGTCGACGACGTCGGAGTTCGCGATCCCCGAGGGTCTCGCCGTGCCCAAGGTGACCGTTACGGAGTCCGAGGTGACGTCGGAATTCGCCCTGCCGGAGGGGCTGGACGTCTCGCAGGTGCCGGCGGCGGATCAGGAGGGGTCGGCGTTCACCCCGCCGAGCACGTACAGCGCGAAGCAGGCCCCGATAGCCTTCACCCCGCCGAACGGGATCCCCAAGGTCAGCCTCACCAAGGACGTGCCCTGGCAGGACCGGATGCGCACCATGCTGCGCATGCCGGTGGCGGAGCGGCCGGCGCCGGAACCGAGCCAGCGCGGCGGCGACGACTCGGGGCCGGCCGTGCCGCGCGTGCTCGACCTGACACTGCGTATCGGCGAGTTGCTGCTGGCGGGCGGTGAGGGCGCCGAGGACGTGGAGGCGGCCATGTTCGCCGTCTGCCGGTCGTACGGCCTGGACCGCTGCGAGCCCAACGTCACCTTCACCCTGCTGGCGATCTCCTACCAGCCGTCCCTCGTCGACGACCCGGTCACGGCGTCGCGGACCGTGCGCCGCCGGGGCACCGACTACACGCGGCTGGCGGCCGTGTACCAGCTGGTGGACGACCTCAGCGACGACGAGACGGCCGTCTCCCTGGAGGAGGCCTACCGGCGGCTCGCCGAGATCCGCCGTAACCGGCACCCCTACCCCGGCTGGGCGCTGACCGGCGCGAGCGGGCTGCTGGCGGGTGCGGCCTCCGTGCTGGTCGGCGGTGATCTGATCGTGTTCGTCGCGGCGGCGCTGGGCGCGATGCTCGGCGACCGGCTGGCGTGGCTGTGCGCGGGGCGCGGGCTGCCGGAGTTCTACCAGTTCACGGTGGCCGCGACGCCGCCGGCCGCGATCGGGGTCGCTCTGACGCTCGGCCAGGTCGATGTGAAGGCCTCCGCGGTCATCACCGGTGGGCTGTTCGCTCTGTTGCCCGGGCGGGCGCTGGTGGCGGGCGTGCAGGACGGGCTGACCGGCTTCTACATCACCGCGTCCGCGCGTCTGCTGGAGGTCCTGTACTTCTTCGTCGGCATCGTCGCGGGTGTGCTGATGGTGCTGTACTTCGGCGTGCAGCTGGGGGCCCGGCTGAACCCGGACGCGGCGCTCGGGGTCTCCGACGAGCCGGTGCTGCTGATCGGCGCGTCGATGCTGTTGTCGCTGGCGTTCGCGGTGCTGCTCCAGCAGGAACGATCCACCGTGGTGTGGGTGACGCTGAACGGGGGTGTCGCGTGGATCGTGTACGGCGCGATGCACTACGCCGGGGACATCTCGCCGGTGGCGTCCACGGCCGCGGCCGCCGGGCTGGTGGGGTTGTTCGGGCAGCTGCTGTCCCGGTACCAGTTCGCGTCGGCGCTGCCGTACACGACCGCGGCGATCGGGCCGTTGCTGCCGGGTTCCGCGACGTACTTCGGGCTGCTGGCGATCGCGCAGAACGAGGTGGACGAGGGGCTGGTGTCCCTGTCCAAGGCGGTGGCCCTGGCCATGGCGATCGCCATCGGGGTGAATCTGGGTTCGGAGATCTCGCGGATGTTCCTGCGGATCGGGTCGGCGGAGAAGCGGCGGGCCGCCAAGCGGACCAGGGGGTTCTGACGCCGGGTGCCGATGGGCCCGGGCCTGGTGTCCGTTGGCGGCTGCCGGCTGCCGGTGGCGTGTCGCCGTTCCCCGCGCCCCTTGCGGGCCGGGTTCAGTAGCCGCCGTTGTAGGGGCCCTGCTGGCCCTGTTGCTGGTGGCCGTAGCCGGGGCTCTGGGGGTACTGGCCGTAGTACTGCTGGTCGTTGTAGCCGTTGTGGTTGTCGTACGGGGGCTGCTGCGGGTGCTGCTGCGGGTGCTGGTGGGGCTGGTCGTGCGGGGTGATGCGGCGGAGCTGGGTCGTCGCGTCGTCCATGACGGGGGGATGGGTCTGGGCCGGCGGGGCCTCGGACGCGGCGCGCTTCTTCTTGGAGCGGTCGCGGAGGTACTCGATGAGGATCGGGACGACGGAGAGCAGGACGATCAGGACGAGGATCGCCTCGACGTTCGTCTTGATGAAATCGATCTGGCCGAGCCAGTAGCCCGCGAGGGTGACGCCGGTGCCCCAGGCGACGCCGCCGATGACGTTGTACGCCAGGAACGTGCGGTACTTCATGCGGCCGGCGCCGGCGACGATCGGGGCGAACGTGCGCACGATCGGGACGAAGCGGGCCAGGACGATCGCCTTCGGGCCGTGCTTCTCCATGAACTCGTGGGCCTTGTCCAGGTTCTCCTGCTTGAAGAGCTTGGAGTTGGGGCGGCTGAAGAGCTTCGGGCCCAGGAACTTGCCGATCATGTAGCCCACTTGGTCGCCGAGGACGGCGGCGAGCACGATCAGCAGGCAGACCAGCCACAGCGGCTGGCTGATGTAGGTCCCCTCGGCGACGAAGAGACCCGCCGTGAACAGCAGGGAGTCGCCGGGCAGGAACGCGAAGAGACCCGACTCCGCGAAGACGATGAGCAGGATGCCCGGGAGACTGAACGTCGAGATCAGGTAGTCCGGGCTGAGCCACTCGGGGCCGAGCGCAAGCGTGGTCACGGGGATGTGGCTCCTGCTGCTGGGGGTACGGGCTGGGGGCTGACGCCTTCAAAGTATCAACGCGGCCGTCATGGCCCAGGTTCCATGGGCGCACTCAGGATGCACTGTGCGCGGTCCCGGTCAAAGCTGTGGACCATGGGCATCGATGAATACGGCGGCGGACAGGGCCCTCGGCCCGACGTCCTCGTCGTCACCACGAACGACGTACCCGGCCACCGCGTGCAGGAGGTGCTCGGCGAGGTCTTCGGACTGACCGTGCGCTCCCGGCACCTCGGGAGCCAGATCGGCGCCGGGCTGAAGTCGATGGTCGGCGGCGAGTTGCGCGGGCTCACCAAGACGCTCGTGCAGACCCGCAACCAGGCCATGGAGCGACTCGTCGAACAGGCACGCGCGCGTGGAGCCAACGGTGTGCTCGCGTTCCGCTTCGACGTGACGGAGGCGGCGGACGTGGGCACCGAGGTGTGCGCGTACGGCACGGCGGTGGTCCTGGCCCGGGAGTGAGGCCCCGCGCGAGCGTGTTTCCGATTTGTTCCGTTTGATCCCCTTATCGTGTGCCCGTGGTCCAGGACACCGAGCAGCAGGCGCCCTCCGTCACTCCGTCGACCCCCGCGCGCGTGCTGCTGCCGACGATCCTGCCCGCCGTGGCCGTCGGGGTGCTGTCCAGCCTGCTCCTGGTGGGGGTGGAGGCCGCCGCCGAGCAGCTCCAGGACGTGCTGTGGGAGACCGTGCCGGACGCACTGGGCATCGGCCGGTACTCCGTGGCGTGGATGTTCGCGGTGCTCGTCGCGACCGGTGTCGCCGTCGGGCTGGTGGTGTGGAAGGTGCCCGGGCACGCGGGCCCGGATCCGGCCACCACGGGGCTGGACGCACCCGTCCTGCCGCCCGTCGTGCTGCCGGGGCTGCTGCTGGCGACCGCGCTGATGCTGGCCGGCGGGCCGAGCCTGGGTCCCGAGAACCCGATCATCGCCGTGAACGTCGGCCTGGCGGTCTGGCTGGGCGGCCGGGCCGTGCCCCGGGCGCCGGGCCGGATCTGGCCGGCGCTGGCGGAGGCGGCGACGATCGGCGCACTGTTCGGCACGCCCGTGGCGGCGGCCCTGGTGATCTCCGAGGCGCTGTCCCGGCAGGAGACGCGCGGCCTGCTCTGGGACAACCTCTTCGCGCCGCTGACCGCCGCCGCGGCCGGTGCCCTGACCGCCACGCTCATCGACCGCCCGAGCTTCGCCCTGGATCTGCCGTTCGGCCGGCCGGGCTGGTCGGACCTGCTGGCGGCCGTCGTGGTCGCCGCCGCGGGCGCACTGCTCGGCATGTGCGCCGTGCGCGCGCTCCCGTACGTCCACGGTGTCTTCCGCCGGCTGCGGCACCCGATGCTGATGCTCCCGGCGGGCGGGGCCGTGCTGGGCTGCCTCGCCGCCCTGGGCGGTCATCTGACGCTGTTCAAGGGGCTCGACGAGCTCGCCGAGCTGGTGCACGACCCGGACGGCTGGTCGGCCGGGGAGTTCGCCGTCATGACAGTGGTGAAGCTGGCCGCGCTGCTCGTCGCCGCGTCCTGCGGGTTCCGCGGCGGGCGCATCTTCCCGGCCGTGTTCGCCGGCACCGCCCTCGGGCTGTGCGCGCACGCCCTGGTGTCCGGGGTGCATCCGTCGGTGGGGGTGTCCGCCGGTGTGCTCGGGATGCTGCTGGCCATCACCCGGCAGGGCTGGATCAGCCTGTTCGTCGCCGCGGTGCTGATCGACTCGCCGGGGATCCTCGCCCTGCTCTGCGTCGCCTCGCTGCCGGCCTGGCTGCTGGTGACGGGCCGGCCGCAGATGCAGATCCGGCCGGACGGGACGCCGGTCCGGTGACCCCACCCCTGACCCACCACCCCTTCTGGAGTCCGTCATGCCACTGAACGAAGGCCCCCGCCAGACCGGCGACCGCCGCCTGTCCGTCAACCCTTTCTACGGCCCCGCCAACCCGGTCGGCGACATGGCCGAGGCCCCGCCCACGCACCGGCTCCCGGAGCAGCCCATGGCGCCGGTGACGGCCCACCAGCTGGTGCGCGACGAGCTGATGCTCGACGGCAACGCGCGGCTGAACCTCGCCACCTTCGTCACCACCTGGATGGAGCCGGAGGCCGGGGTGCTGATGGCGGAGTGCCGGGACAAGAACATGATCGACAAGGACGAGTATCCGCGCACGGCCGAGCTGGAGCGGCGGTGCGTGGCGATGCTCGCCGACCTGTGGCACGCGCCCGATCCGTCGGCGGCCGTGGGCTGTTCGACGACCGGGTCGAGCGAGGCGTGCATGCTGGCCGGGATGGCGCTGAAGCGGCGCTGGGCTCGGCGCAACGCCGACCGGTACCCGGGGGCGCGGCCCAATCTGGTGATGGGCGTGAACGTGCAGGTCTGCTGGGAGAAGTTCTGCAACTTCTGGGAGGTCGAGGCCCGGCTGGTCCCCATGGAGGGCGAGCGGTTCCACCTGGACCCGCAGGCCGCGGCCGAGCTGTGCGACGAGAACACCATCGGGGTCGTCGGGATCCTGGGCTCGACGTTCGACGGATCCTACGAGCCGGTCGCCGAGCTGTGCGCGGCGCTGGACGCGCTGCAGGAGCGCACCGGGCTCGACATCCCCGTGCATGTCGACGGGGCGTCCGGCGCCATGGTCGCGCCGTTCCTCGACGAGGACCTGGTGTGGGACTTCCGGCTGCCGAGGGTGGCGTCGATCAACACCTCGGGGCACAAGTACGGCCTCGTCTACCCGGGCGTCGGCTGGGCGCTGTGGCGGGACGCGGAGGCGCTGCCGGAGGAGCTGGTGTTCCGGGTGAACTACCTGGGCGGCGAAATGCCCACGTTCGCGCTCAACTTCTCCCGGCCCGGCGCGCAGGTCGTGGCCCAGTACTACACGTTCCTGCGGCTGGGCCGGGACGGCTACCGGGCCGTGCAGCAGGCCGCGCGGGACGTGGCCACGGGCATGGCCGCGCGGATCGAGGCACTGGGCGACTTCCGGCTGCTGACCCGGGGCGACGAGTTGCCGGTGTTCGCCTTCACGACCGCGCCGGACGTGACCTCGTACGACGTCTTCGACGTCTCGCGGCGGCTGCGCGAGAGCGGCTGGCTGGTGCCCGCGTACACCTTCCCGGCGAACCGCGAGGACCTGTCCGTGCTGCGGGTGGTGTGCCGCAACGGCTTCTCGGCCGACCTCGCCGAGCTTCTCACGCAGGACCTGGAACACCTGCTGCCGGAGCTGCGCCGGCAGCAGCGCCCCTTCACCCGGGACAAGAGCGCGGCCACCAGCTTCCACCACTAGGGGGCGGGCTTCTCGACTGGCCTCAGATCCCGGGTGCCGGCCGCGGTCAGCGGTCGTCCCCGGGGTGCCGCGCCCCCGTCGCGTACGGGTTCTCCGCGTCCTCGGCCAGGACGCCGGCGAACGGGTCGCCCTCGTCGGAGAAGGTGTAGGCGCCGCCCTCGATGCGCTCGATGAGACCGCGGGTCCACTCGGCCTCGGAATCGGCCGTGTGGACCCACATGTTCATGATCTCGCCGATGTGTCCCAGCTGACCGGGCCCTTCCTCGGGGACGTAGTGCTCCAGGACGGAGGCCCGCCACTGCTCGATCCGCAGGGTGCGCTCCTTCAGCAGCGCGACCGCCTCCGCCCGAGGCAGGTCGACGACGAAACCGACGGCGGCCGTCTTCACGTCACCCCGCTGGTCGTACGTGACCAGCGCCTCGCGCAGCAGCCGGAAGTACTCCTCGGTGCCCTGCCCGGTGATCTCGTACTCGGTGCGCGGCGGACCGCCGGCCGTGGACGGGGCGGTCTCGTGCGCGCGCAGCAGTCCCTGCTTCGCCAGCTGCTTCAGGGCGTGGTAGATCGAGCCGGGCTTGGCGTTGGACCACTCGTGCGCGCCCCAGTACTCCAGATCGCCTCGCACCTGGTAGCCGTGGGCCCGCCCGTGCATGCGGACCGCGCCGAGCACGAGGAGACGGATCGCTGACATGCGGCCAAGGTTATGACCCGGCCGCCACCTGCTGCTCCTCGGCCACCAGCTCGAAGGCGGTCCTGCCGTCCAGGGACTCCCGGATGATGTCGGCGTGGCCGGCGTGCCGGGCCGTCTCGCGGATGAGGTGGAGGCACAGCCAGCGGTGGGAGACCCGGCCGTCCGGCGGGAACCAGGGCTGGGGCGGCAGCGCGAAGGTGTCGTCGAGGCTCGGCACCGATCGGATGTACGCCTCCGTCTCGGCGGCGACCTTCTCCCAGTACGCCAGCTGCGACTCGACGGTCTCCCCCTCGACCAGCCGGAAGCACTCGTGCCAGTTGCTCTGGTCCCGTACGACGGCCGGCCGCTCGCCCTTGGCCAGGGAGATCCACATCTGCTCGACCTCGGCGACGTGCTTGACCAGCCCGGCGAGGGACAGCTCGCTGGCGCTGGGACGCGAGCTCGCCTGCTCGCCGGTCAGCCCCAGCACCGCCCGCCGGATGCCTCCGCGCTGCTCCTCGATGAAGGCCAGCAGCGCTCCGCGCTCGTCGCCGTGTGCCTCCGCGGGAACGTGAGTGACCATGACCGCCGCCTTTCGCCGAATCCGGAGGCCTCTCCCCCGACACCGGCCAAACTACGGACCCTTGCGGTCAGGTTCTGTCCGCAAGGGCCCGGCGGAGGGAGAGGATCAGAACGGGAACCGGCTCCGGCCGTGCTGCACCGAGATCCACTTGGTGGTGGTGAAGGAGTCCAGCATCGTCTCGCCGTTGAGCCGGCCGAGGCCCGAGTGCTTCTCGCCGCCGAAGGGGACGATCGGCTCGTCGTGGACGGTGCCGTCGTTCACGTGGAACATGCCCGTGTCGATCTGCTTGGCGAAGTTCACGCCCCGCTCGATGTCCGCGGTGTGGACGGCGCCGCTCAGTCCGTACGGGGTGTCGTTGACGAGGCGTACGGCCTCCTCCTCGCCGTCGAACGGGACGAGGAACGCCACCGGTCCGAAGACCTCCTGCCGCAGCAGGGCCGAGTCGGCGGGCAGGCCCGTCAGGACGGACGGCTCGACGAGGTTGTCGGTCCGGCCGCCGCGCACCAGGGCCGTGGCGCCCTCGGCGAGGGCCTGCTCGACCACGCCCGCGACGGCGTCCGCCTGCGAGGAGTTGATGACCGGGCCGATCACGGTCTCCGGATCGCGCGGGTCGCCCGCCTTGAGGGTCTTCACCTTGGCGACGAACTTCTCGGTGAACTCGCCGGCGACGGACCGGTCGACCAGGACGCGGTTGGCGGCCATGCAGACCTGGCCCTGGTGGACGTACCGGCTGAAGACGGCCGCGTCGACCGCGTAGTCGATGTCGGCGTCGTCGAGGACCACCAGCGCGCTGTTGCCGCCCAGTTCGAGGACCGAGCGCTTGAACTGCCGTGCGCAGACGGTCGCCACGTGCCGGCCGACCTGGTCGGAGCCCGTGAAGGAGATGACCTTGGGCACCGGGTGCTCCAGGAAGGCGTCTCCGATCTCCGCGATGTCGGTGATGAGGACGTTCAGCAGACCGCCGGGCAGCCCCGCGTCCTCGAAGATCTTCGCGACCAGGGAGCCGCCGACGACCGGCGTGTTCTGGTGCGGCTTGAGCACCACGGCGTTGCCGAGCGCGAGCGCCGGGGCGACGGACTTGATCGAGAGCAGGAACGGGAAGTTGAAGGGGCTGATCACGCCCACGACACCGACCGGCACGCGGTAGACGCGGTTCTCCTTGCCGTCCACCGGCGAGGGCAGGATCCGCCCCTCGGGCCGCAGTGCCAGCTGGAGCGCCTCGCGCAGGAACTCCTTGGCGAGGTGCAGTTCGAAGGCGGCCTTCAGACGTGTCCCGCCGAGCTCGGCGATGATCGCCTCGGATATCTCGGTCTCGCGCTCCTCGATGAGCCGCAGAGCCTTCTCGAAGACGGCGCGGCGGGCGTACGGGTTGGTCGCGGCCCACTGCTTCTGGGCCCGGGCCGCCGCCCGGTACGCCTGGTCGACCTCGTCGACCGTGGCTATGGTGATCGACGCCAGCTTCTCGTCGTCGTACGGGTTGAAGTCGATGATGTCCCAGGAGCCGGTACCCGGGCGCCACTCACCGTCGATGTACTGCTGTGCAAGGTCGGTGAAGTAGGACGACGACATGTGATCCCTCGATCCCTAGCAGACCCTCGATCGCGCCTTCACGATCTGATCACACGTCATCGTACTGATGATTCAGTGGAGTTGGAGGTCTCAGGAGAGTTGGAGGAGCCCTCGCAGGAGGTCCCGGCTCTCCGACGGGCCCGGGCTGTCGCTCTGGAGTTCCTTGAGCGCCTTCTCGTACTGGGCGACGTCCTCGGGCTTGTCCAGGTACAGCGCGCTGGTGAGCTGCTCCAGGTAGACGACGTCCGAGAGGTCGGACTCCGGGAAGCTGAGGATCGTGAACGCGCCACTTTCGCCGGAGTGGCCGCCGAGGCTGAACGGCATCACCTGGAGCCGTACGTTGGGCCGCTCGGAGATCTCGATGAGGTGCTGGAGCTGGCCGCGCATCACCTCGCGGTCGCCGTACGGGCGGCGCAGGGCGGCCTCGTCCAGGACGATGTGGAAGTCGGGCGCCCTCTCGTCGACGAGGTACTTCTGCCGCTCCAGGCGCAGCGCCACGCGCCGCTCGACATCGGCCTCGCTCGCGCCCTGCATGCCCCGCCGGACCACCGCGTGCGCGTACGCCTCGGTCTGCAGCAGGCCGTGCACGAACTGCACCTCGTACGCCCGGATCAGCGAGGCGGCGCCTTCCAGGCCGACGTAGGTGGGGAACCAGCTCGGCAGCACGTCCGAGTAACTGTGCCACCAGCCCGCGACGTTGGCCTCCTTCGCCAGGGACAGCAGGGAGGCGCGCTCCTGCTCGTCCGTGATGCCGTACAGCGTGAGCAGGTCCTCCACGTCCCGGGTCTTGAAGCTCACCCGGCCCAGCTCCATCCGGCTGATCTTCGACTCGGAGGCGCGGATCGAATAGCCCGCCGCCTCGCGCGTGATGCCCCGAGCCTCACGCAGTCGCCTGAGTTGTGATCCGAGCAGCATGCGCCGCACCACCGATCCCGGCTCTCCCGCGCTCACGTTCGCCGCCTCCCCAACGTCTTCAGGGGCCGAAGTCTGCCACTAAAACACTCCGAGCAGTACTCGTCCGGTTACGGAAACGGAAGTCGAGCCGGGGGCGCACGTGCGCGGATTCAAGAAAAAGGCAAGCGAACAGGCAGACAGAGGCCTGAAGATGACGGAAAAATTGACCAACAAGTGGTACGGGACGGCGCATTCCGGTCACGTGCACGTGCATCTGCCCTTGCATCTGCTGTACGCATCCGAAACCATGGTCCCGCACCACCGCCGCATCGCACCGACCGCGAATTCCCGGGAGTGCCTCGCATGGGGACGAATGGATCGACCATGCTCGAGCCGTTACGGCAGGGCCTTCCGCCGCTGGATCCCGCGGCCGTGTCCGACGCCGCCTCCTGTGCCCTGCCCGCCCGCTACGAAGCGGTGCGCGAAGCCCGGCGGTTCACCCGCAGAACCCTCGACCAGTGGGACATGGGCGACCGTTTCGACGACGTCTGCCTGGTGGTCTCGGAACTGGTCACCAACGCCCTGCGGCACGGTCTGCCCGCGAGCACCCGGTGCGCCACCGGCCAGGAGCCGCCCGTACGGCTGCACCTGATGCGCTGGAGCGAGCGCCTGGTGTGCGCGGTGCGCGATCCCAGTCACGACAGCCCCGTGACCCGGGAGACCGACGACTTCTCGGCGGAGTCGGGCCGCGGCCTGTTCCTGGTCGACTCCTTCAGCGACAGCTGGGGCTGGCACCCGCTCGCGGGCGCGCTCAGCGGCAAGGTGGTCTGGGCGCTGTTCCGGCTGCCGCGGCACGACGCGGGGCCGCACGTGGAATGAGAAACCGCGGCGCTTCCTCGCGCCGCGGTTCTACGCGCGTCACGGCGCGTTGAGTACCGATTGCCCCTTTATGTAAGGGGCTTGGCGGGCCGTCAGCCTCCGACCAGGTGGTCGAACTCGCCGTCCTTCACACCCAGCAGCATGGCCTCGATCTCCGCACGGGTGTAGACCAGAGCGGGACCGTCGGGGAAGCGCGAGTTGCGGACGGCCACGTCACCGCCCGGCAACCGGGCGAACTCCACGCACGAACCCTGCGAGTTGCTGTGCCGGCTCTTCTGCCAGGCCACACCTCGCAGCCCGGCGGCCGCCATACCGTTGTACACGTCGTGGTCCACAGGTCGCTCCCCGGTGGTGCACTGGCTGGTGTGGCCATTGATGCAGCGGTCAACTTCCCCGGATCATAGCTCTGTTCATGTGCAGATGCATGGGCAGATGCACGTGCACGCGGGGTGGTCCTCCGGTTACAGCGTTGACGACTGCTTTACCGAAAGCTCTTGCCTGTTTGACGGCACTGCCCGTCCGCGCGTTCCCGGCCACCGGCGCCGAAGTCGGCGGGTTCGGCGGAGGTGTCGTGGAGGCGGAGCATCCGCTCTGCGGCGGGGACGGGCCCCGGGACGGCGGCGAGACCGGAGAAGCGGGAGCTGGGGCGCGGGTTACGGGGCCTCGGGCGGGACCGTACGGCCCCCATGCGGAAGACGACCGCCGCCGGCGGGAGCAGGCGGAAATGGGCCGCACGCAGGACGGCGACGTCCTCCCGGAGGCCGGTGCCGGGCTCGGACCATCGCCGGACCGGCGGTCGGCCGCCCGGCCCTGACGGACCGCCCGGCGTGCGCCTCCTGCGGCCCCGGGACCGATGCATGAGGTCCCCCACCCGTCAAGCGTGGGGAACCTCACCCGGACCCGGGGCGTTCAACGGCCGGCGTACGGCATCAGCGGCTGGAATAGGGCAGCAGCGCCATCTCGCGCGCGTTCTTGATCGCCCGGGCCAGCTGCCGCTGCTGCTGGGCCGACACACGGGTGACCCGGCGGCTGCGGATCTTGCCGCGGTCGGAGATGAACTTCCGCAGCAGGTCGGTGTCCTTGTAGTCGATGTACTCGATCCCCGCCTGGTCCAGCGGGTTGGGGCGGCTCTTGACGGGCTTGCGGTCGAGCTTGCGGGGCATCGGGTCAGACCTCCAGGAGGGTGTCGAAGGCGTGCGGCAGCCGCTGCCAGGCGTCGCGCCCGGCCGCGTACTCGGCGTCGGTCAGCAGGCAGGACTCCAGCAGCCGCTCCAGGCCGTCCCGGTCGAGGCCGGGCGAGGTGAAGACCAGGTGCTGGCCGCGGTCGCCGTGCTCGGGGTGCCAGTCCAGCGCGGCGGCGGCGCGGCGCACCGGCGGGACCATCTCCCAGGCCACGTCCGGCAGGGAGGCGAGCCACGGGCCCGCGCTCTCCACGCACAGGGCCCCGCCCGCCGCGTCCCAGTGGAACAGGGTGTCGGGCTTGTCGGCGAGCCAGAACCGGCCCCGGCTGCGGGCGGCCGCGCAGGTCAGGTCCTCCAGGGCGGCGTAGAGCCGCTCCGGGTGGAAGGGGCGGCGCTGCTGCCAGACCAGGGTGGAGACGCCGTGCGCGTCGGCCTCGGCGGGGAGCAGGGCGCAGGCCGGGTGCTGGGCGGCCGCCGCCGACTCCACGTCGAAACCGGCCAGGGCGGCCTCGGCCAGCGGGGAGAGCGGGCGGCGGCGCGGGGCCGGCACGGTCAGGCCGTCGGCCGGGTCCGCCGCGAAGGTGCCGGGGGCGGGTGCGCCCGCCGGGTCGCCGTGGCCGATCGGGACCTGGCGGGCCGTCGGGTGCAGCTGCGCGAGCAGTTCGCGGTCCTCGTCGTCGGCCTCGGGGGACTCGGCGATCGCGAGGACGGGGGCGTACTCCAGCTGGCGGGCGAAGGTGTCGGCGACCGTGCGCTGGTCGGTGGCCGCGGCGGCGAGACCGCCGTCGGCCAGGTCGTCGCCGTTGCCGAGGTAGGGCAGGACCAGGGCCGGGTCGACGGCGGTGATCACACCGGTGACGGTGAGCCCGCCGGCCGTGACGACCTCGGCCATGGCCTTGGGCTCGACGGAGTCCCACAGCTCGACGACGGCCAGCGGGGTCCGCCCGGCGGTGTTCCGGGCGAGTCGCTCCAGCTCCGGGAGCAGGTCCTCGCGCAGGGCGCAGCAGGCGCAGTCGTTGACGAGCGGCGCCTCCCCCGCGTCCAGGACGCCGGTGGCGTCCCGGACGGTCCGTACGACCGTGCCGGCCGCGGCCGTCGCCAGGTCGTGGTGGAGCGCGACGCTGCCGGGCACGTCGGCGAGCAGCCGGGCCACGGCCGCGCTGCGGGCGTCGGCGTGCAGCCCGCCGACGATCACGACGGAGAGCCCAGGAGGGACAGCCACGGGGTCAGCCCTTCTTTCCGTACCGGCGCTCGAAGCGCTCGACGCGTCCCGCGGTGTCCAGGACGCGGGCGGTGCCGGTGTAGAAGGGGTGGCTGACGTCGGAGATCTCGACGTCCACGACCGGGTAGGTGTTGCCGTCCTCCCACTCGATCGTCTTCTCGCTCGTCATGGTCGAGCGGGTGAGGAAGGCGTAGTCCGCGGCACGGTCACGGAAGACGACGGGACCGTAGTCCGGGTGGATTCCCTCGCGCATGGTCAGCGCTCCTCTCGGAAGTCGACGTGGCGGCCGGCGAGCGGATCGAACTTGCGCAGGGTCAGTCGGTCCGGGTCGTTGCGACGGTTCTTGCGGGTCACGTAGGTGTAGCCGGTCCCGGCCGTGGACCGGAGCTTGACGACCGGCCGGAGTTCGTTGCGTGCCATGCCGCTATGCTACTGAAAATGAATTCCATTTACATCACCTGAGTCAGAGAGGTACGTCACCACATGTCCGCGCACTGCATGCTGACCGGCACCCGGCCCGGCTTCGGCAACCGCATCTCGCACTCCCACCGGCGCACCTCACGCCGGTTCGACCCGAACATCCAGTCCAAGCGCTACTGGCTGCCGAGCGAGGGCCGGTACGTACGCCTGCGGCTGAGCGCCAGGGCGATCAAGACCGTCGACACGATCGGGGTCGAGGCGGCCGTCGCCCGGATCCGTGCCCGGGGAGTGAAGGTCTGATGGCGAAGAAGAGCAAGATCGCGAAGAACGACAAGCGGCAGGAGATCGTCGCGCGGTACGCCGCCCGGCGGGCCGAACTGAAGGAGATCATCCGGCGCCCGTCGTCCACGGACGCCGAACGGCTCGCCGCGCAGACGGAACTGCGCCGCCAGCCGCGTGACGCGAGCGCCACGCGGGTGCGCAACCGGGACGCCGTGGACGGGCGTCCGCGCGGTTACTTCCGGGCGTTCGGACTGTCCCGGGTGAGTCTGCGGGGGCAGGCGCATGCGGGGTATTTGCCGGGGGTGCGTAAGTCGTCCTGGTGAGGCGGGGCCTTGCCGGCGCCGCGGCCCGGCGCCGGCCGGCCGGTCACGAGACCCTCGGGGGTTCGCCCCGGGGTCTCTTGACCGGCCCTGGTAGCTTGCTGCGGGTTCCGGGAAGGGCCGGCGGGCCGCGCCGGGGCCGGTCGGACGGCTACAGCTTGGGGGCTTGCAGTGAACTCGGTGATCTTCTCGCGTCGCCCGGGAACGAGTCGGCGGGTGCCGGTGCGGGTCGCGGCGGCGGCCGCGGGGCTGGCGGGCGTGCTCGTGCTGTCCGCGTGCAGCGGTGACGGCGGCTCCGGGGACGACTCGGCGTCCAGCCCGGCCCCGTCCGCCACGGCGTCCGCCGGAACGGGCGGCGACTCCGGCTCTGGTTCCGACACCGGTTCCGGCGGGTCGGCCGCCGGCGCGCTCGCGGGCAGTTGGCTCGCCACGACCGGCGGCAAGGCCGTGGCCCTGGTGATCACCGGCAAGCAGGCCGCGCTCTTCGCCACCGGCGGCAGCGTGTGCACCGGCACCGCGGGCGAGCAGTCCGGGACGCGGATGATCCGCATGAAGTGCACGGACGGCAGCAAGGACCGGACGACCGGCAGGGTCGACTCCGTGAACGGCCGGAGCCTCAAGGTCACCTGGGAGGGCGGCATCGGCGCGGAGACCTACCAGAAGGCGGAGGGCGGGAAGCTGCCGACGGGGCTGCCGACCGGGGGCCTCGGGTAGGAGCGCGGGTGCGTGGCGGTCCCCGCGTCCGAGATGATCCCTGCGTCGGAACCACTCATCGCCATCACGCACCCATCGCCATCACGCACCAGAGGACCTCATGCGCACCCTTCCTCCCCTCGCCCTGGCCGCCGGTCTCGCGGCGACACTCCTGCTGACCGCCTGCGACGGCGCCGAGACCGGTGGCGACGACGTCAAGAACACGGACCGGCCGGGCAGTTCGGCCTGTGCGATCGGCGATCTGGGCGTGGAGGTCGGGGCCGGTGCGGCCCCGGCGGCCGGGGACACCGGCAACGTCACCGTCACCCTCACGAACAACGGTGCCCAGTGCACCCTGAAGGGCTTCCCCGTCGTCGACCTCTCGGCGGAGGACACCACGACGTCCGTGTCCCCGGAGCAGAGCGCGAAGGCTCAGTCGCTCACCCTCGGGAAGGACGGCACCACGTCCTTCACGATCACCTACGTCCGGGGCGAGGCGGGCTCCCCGAAGAGCCTCACCGTGCGGAAGGCGTCCTTCGCCCTGCCGGGCGCCACCGCGGACGCGCGCGACCTGCCGTGGTCGTACGGCGAGGTCGCCCGCAGGGACGGGGCCGGCAGCGGCGGCGCGGCGCAGGCCTCGGTGAGCGGCTTCGAGTCCTCGGGCGACTGACGGCAGGTCAGCGCAACGGCGGACGGTGGTCGACCCGGGCGCGGTCCGCCGCCTGTGCGCCCTCCGTCCAGCCGGCCGCGTCGCGCACACCGCGCAGGCGGGTCGTGGTCGTCTCCGGGAACAGCCGGTCCAGCCGGCCGGTGACCGCCACGTCGCGGGAGGCGAGGACCGGGAGCAGGTCCTGTGTCACCTGGGTCTCGGCGGCTGCCGCCAGGCGGGTGCCGATGCGGTGGGCGTAGGCCGCGAGGAAGGACTGCCGGAACGTCTTGGTGCGCTTGCGGCCACCCGCCCGCTGGACGGCCTCCGCCTTCGTCATCGCGGTCGTGGCCTGCACGAGGAGTGAGGTGTAGAGGAGTTCGACCGCATCCAGGTCGGTTTCGAAGCCGACGACGGTGGAGAAGCCGAGGGGCTCGTTCCACACGGCCCGGCAGTGGTTGGCGGCGGCGACGGCGTCCAGGAGCACCGCCTTGGCCTGCTCGTACGGCGGTTCGACACCGATCCGGCAGGCCCCGGGCGTCTCCGGTGAGGGTGCCCGGGCCGCGAGCAGGGCCTCGTCGACGCTGTGCCGGGCCATCAGCTCCTGCGCCTTGGCGCTAAGCGCCTCCGCCTCCTCCGGGAACCCGGTGGCCTCGGCCTTGGCGAGCAGAGCGCGGATCCGGCCCAGCATCCGGGACTCGGTCCTCGGCTCCCCGGCCGGCTCGTCGACGGACGCGTCGAGGGACTCCAGGGCGGGCAGGCGCAGCAGCAGGCGGTACAGCTCCAGTGCGGCGGTGGCGTGCGAGAAGCGGTCGGTGCCGGGCCGGGCGCCGGGGGCGGGGAGCTCCGCGAGCTGCGCGTGCCAGCGGTGGCCGCGCGGGCGGTCGTGCGGCGCCTGCGCGTGGATCAGTGCCGCCACCAGGTGGACGTGTACGTCGTCCAGTTCGCGTCGCACGATGCGTACGACGTCGGCCGGCTGCCAGCCGCGACGCCAGGCCGCCGCCACGAACTCCGCGCCGCGACGGGCGAGTTCGGCGTCCGCCGACGGGTCGGACGCGAGCAGGGACGCGCCGGCGTCGAGGGCCGTCTCGCTGGTGTCGTACAGGGCGGTCTCGAACGCGCGGTCGACGGTGGTGGGCGTACTCACGGGGCCGATGGTGCCACGCCGTCACGAGCGGCCCGGCACGCGCGACCTCGTACGTCTCACTCCGCGGAATTACGTCGTCCGTGCGCGGCGGGGCTTCGAACATGGCCCTCATGGTGGACATGTCTCTGTACGCGGCGTTCCTCGTCGCCGCCTTCGCGCTCTGCGTCACTCCCGGCCCGGACATGATGTTCATCGTGGCGATGGGCGGCCGGGGCGGGCCCACCGCCGGGGTGATGGCGGCGTTCGGGGTGGCGTGCGCGATGCTCGTGCACGCGGTCGCGGCGGCGCTCGGTCTGTCGGCCCTGTTCACGGCGCTGCCGACGCTGTACCACGTGCTGCGCTGGGCGGGCGCGGCCTATCTGCTGTACCTGGCGGTGAAGGCGTTCCGGGACCGCTCGGTGCCGGGCGAGGAGGGGGCCGGGGCCGCGGGCGCGGGGATGCGGCGGGCGTTCTGGCAGGGCGCGATCACCAACCTGCTCAATCCCAAGGTGATCCTCTTCAACGTGGCGTTCCTGCCGCAGTTCGTGGACGCCTCGCTCGGCCATGTCCGGGGCCAGTTGCTGCTGCTCGGGGTCACGCTCGTCGTGATGGGCTTCCTGTGGGACGGCAGCGTCGGCCTGCTCGCGGGGCGGCTGGCGGCTCTCCTCAGGCGCAGTGCGCGGGTGAACCGCTGGCTGAACATCGTCTCGGGGACGGTGTTCACGGGGCTGGCGGTGCGTTTGGTGGCGACCTCTCCGAAGTAGGCGGCTCGCGACGACGGGGGGTGTCAACTCGCGGTTGACACCCGGCGGGGCGCAACCTACGGTTGACACCATGACGACGAACCCCGACATCACGTCATCCGTGCGCCTCGACGATCTGATCGCGGCGATCAAGACGGTTCACCAGGAACCCCTCGAACAGCTCCAGGACGCGGTGCTCGCCGCCGATCACCTCGGCGAGGTGGCCGACCACCTGATCGGCCACTTCGTGGACCAGGCCCGGCGTTCGGGTGCCTCCTGGACGGACATCGGCAAGAGCATGGGGGTTACCCGGCAGGCCGCGCAGAAGCGGTTCGTGCCGAAGGAGTCGGCCGACCTCGACCCGAGCCAGGGCTTCAACCGCTACACGCCCCGGGCCCGCAACACGGTGATGGCCGCGCACAACGCGGCCAAGTCCGCGCGCAACGCCGAGGGCGTGCCCGAGCACCTCGTCCTCGGCCTGCTGGCCGAGCCGGACGGCCTCGCCGCGAAGGCGCTCGTCGAGCAGGGCGTCTCCCTCGACACGGTCCGCGAGGCGGCGACCGCCGCGCTGCCGCCGGCCGTCGAGGACGCCCCCGAACTCGTGCCGTACGGCCAGGCCGCGAAGAAGGTCCTGGAGCTCACCTTCCGCGAGGCCCTGCGCCTCGGCCACAACTACATCGGCACGGAGCACATCCTGCTCGCCCTGCTGGAACACGAGAACGGCGAGGGCGTCCTCAGCGCCCTGGGCATCGACAAGGAGCGGACCGAGCGGTACGTGGCGGAGGCGCTGGAGAAGATCGTGCAGGCGCAGAAGGACGCGGCGGACGGGGCGTGACGCTCCGCTGAGCTGCGGGCAGTCGCCTCCCCCAGTGCCTGAAGGCCTGGGAGGTGTCCCAGGGCGACACGGGCGGGCCCGGCCCGGCACGGCGCCCCCGGCCGGGGTGGGGGCCGTGCGGCCACCGCGGCTGGGACGACGTCCCCGGGCGTGACGGGACCGGGCGGCCACCGTGCCCGGGCGGCGCCCGAGACGGCGACCGCACCCACCCACGACTGGGACAGACAGCGTGACCGGGATGCCCCTCATGGCGTGGGGCGACGACCGCGGCCGAAACGGCCACCACGGGCGAGGCCCCGGGGGGGGCCACCGCGACTGGGACCGGAGCCGAGACGGCGACCGGGACGGTGACCGGGACCGGGACCGGGACGGTGACCGGGACCGGGACCGGGGCCGGGGCCGGGGCCGGGACGGTGACCCCGACCGGGGCTAGGAGGGTGATCGCCACCGGCACCGGGACGGTGCCCCCCGACCGACACCAGGACGGTGACCGCCAGCGGCACCAGGACGGTGACCGCGAGCGGGACCAGGACGGTGACCGCGAGCGGGACCGGACCGGGACGGGGACCGCCACCGGAACCCGGACCAGGACGGGGACCACCACCGGAACCCGGACCAGGACAGGGACCACCACCCGAACCCGGACCAGGACGGGGACCACCACCGGAACCCGGACCAGGACAGGGACCACTACCCGAACCCGGACCAGGACAGGGACCACCACCCGAACCCGGACCAGGACAGGGACCACCACCCGAACCCGGACCAGGACAGGGACCACCACCCGAACCCGGACCAGGACAGCCACCTTCGTCGCGACCTGGTCGACGCGGCCACCGTGCCCCGGACCGGGGCAGTGGACCGCGACCAGGACGTTCACCATGGCCGGGGCCGTGGGCAGGGGGCGTTGTCAGACCCCCCTGGCACACTCGCGGCATGGTCGATCGGTGGGTGCTCGCTGCGGCCGAGGACGGTGGCGTGGACGTCGCCCCCCTCGGTCCGGACGGGCTGCCCGCCGGGCCGGTGCGGCGGGAGGCGGATCCCGCCGAGGCCGTGCGGAGCCGTCCCGGCGTCACGCGGTGGGTGTGGCGGTCCACCGCCGAGGTCTACCCGCGCCTGCTCGCCACGGGGGTGCGAGTCGAGCGGTGCTACGACATCGAGGCCGCCGAGACGCTCCTCCTCGGCCATGAGGGGCGGTACGGGGAACCACGCTCGGCCGCGGCCGCCCTGGCCCGGCTGCGCGGCGGCCCCGTACCGCCCGATCCGCCGCAGCGCTCAGCCGAGCCGGGCTCCCAGTCCTCCCTGTTCGAACCGCAGGGCGTCCACCTGCCCCTGGCGGACCTCCTCGCGGTCTACTTCGAGCAGCAGCGGCGGCATGCTCAGGCCGAGCACCCCGAGCGGATGCGCCTGCTGACGGCCGCCGAGTCGGCCGGCATGCTCGTGGCCGCCGAGATGAACCGCGCCGGGCTGCCCTGGCGCGCCGAGGTCCATCGCGCGGTGCTGCACGACCTGCTGGGCGAGCGGTACGCGGGCGGCGGTGAGCCCCGGCGCCTGGCCGAACTCGCCGACGAGGTGTCCGCCGCGTTCGGCCGCCGGGTGCGGCCCGACCTGCCGGCCGACGTGGTCAAGGCCTTCGCCCAGGCGGGCATCAAGGTCACCTCGACCCGCCGCTGGGAGATCGAGTCCGTCGACCACCCGGCCGTGAAGCCACTGATCGAGTACAAGAAGCTGTACCGCGTCTGGGTCGCCCACGGCTGGTCCTGGCTCCAGGACTGGGTGCGCGACGGGCGGTTCAGACCCGAGTTCCTCGCGGGCGGAACGGTGACCGGGCGCTGGGTGACCAACGGCGGGGGCGGGCTCCAGATCCCCAAGGTGATCCGGCGGGCCGTGGTCGCCGACCCCGGCTGGCGGCTCGTCGTCGCCGACGCCGACCAGATGGAGCCGCGTGTCCTCGCCGCGATCTCCCGCGACCCCGGGCTGATGGAGGTGGCCGGGCGGGAGAGCGACCTCTACCAGTCCGTGTCCGACCGTGCCTTCTCCGGCGACCGCGCCCAGGCCAAACTCGCCGTGCTCGGGGCGGTCTACGGCCAGACCTCCGGCGACGGCCTGAAGAACCTCGCCGCGCTCAGACGCCGCTTCCCCCGGGCGGTCGCGTACGTCGACGAGGCGGCCCGTGCCGGTGAGGAGGGCCGGCTCGTGCGGACCTGGCTCGGCCGGACCTGCCCGCCGGCGGCCCGGGGGACGGACGACGCGTCGGAGGAGGCCGGCATCCCGGCCACCGACGAGGAGCAGCCCGACAGCGGCCATTGGGTGCCCGGGTACGCCTCCACCAACGCCCGCGCCCGCGGCCGCTTCGCCCGGAACTTCGTCGTCCAGGGCAGCGCGGCCGACTGGGCCCTGCTGCTGCTCGCCGCGCTGCGCAGATCCTGCGCGGACCTGGCGGCCGAGCTGGTCTTCTTCCAGCACGACGAGGTGATCGTGCACTGCCCCGAGGAGGAGACGGAGACGGTCGTCGCGGCGATCCGCGAGGCGGCGGCCCTGGCCGGCCGGCTGACCTTCGGGGAGACGCCCGTGCGGTTCCCGTTCACGACGGCGGTGGTGGAGTGCTACGCGGACGCCAAATAGCCGAACAGCCGAGGAGTCGAACAGCCGAGGAGTCGAACAGCCGGGGTCACGGGGTCAGCCGGCGGGGGCGAGCAGCTCGCGGAGTTCCCTGACCACCGCGTGCGCGTCGGTCCCCTCCAGCGTCGCGAGAGCCGAGCCCCACGCCTCGCGTGCCGCTGCGGCCCGTCCCTGTTCCCGTAACAGCAGCCCGTGCTGATGGCGGGCGAGAGCCCCGGTGTAGCGGTCGGCGCGGGCGTCGGCCCGGTCCAGCAACTCGGCGCACTCGCGGGCCGCCCGCCCGGTGCGGCCCAGCAGCCGCAGCGCGCGGACCAGGCCGAGCCGGGTCTGGGACTCGCCGTGCCAGTCGCCGTGAGCGCCCAGGATGCGCAGGCTCTCCTCGAAGTGCGCCACGGCGGCGGCCGGTTCGCCGAGCCGCAGCCGGGCGTACCCGATATTGCAGTGCGCGGAGTGCCGCACGATCACGGCGCCGTCCCGCGGGTCGGTGTGCTCGTAGAGGTTGCCGCCGCGGTTGTTGAGGCAGCGGCGGATCCAGGAAGGGTCGTCGAGCCGTCGCCAGAGGGCCAGCGCGCGGTCGTTGAGGCCGAGGGCTTCGCCCTGGCGGCCGGTCAGGAAGTGCAGTCCGGCGAGGTCGCCCAGCGCGTACGCCTGAGCCGCCTCGTCCCCGAGCCGCCGCGCCACGCCGAGGCCGGCCCGGCCGAGCACCTCCAGCTCGGCGACGCGCCCCCTGCGGTGCGCGTAGGGCAGGATCAGCCGCACGAGCGTGGAGACGAGGCCCGCGCGCCGCCGGCACGGGTCGTCCGCGTACCGCTCGGCCAGGGTGACGATGTTCGCCAGCTCCCTGTCACCCCAGGCGAAGGCCTCCTCGGGGCCGGCGAAGGGGGCGACGGTCTCGACGTCCGCCGCGTGCCCGGGCGGTTGGGCCGCGGTGGGGCGGCGACGGTCGTCCTGGTCGGGGCCGGGCTCGACGATCGCGACGAGCACCCGCTCGGCGACGGCGGCGTACCAGCGGAGGGCGGTCTCACAGGCACCGGTGTAGTCGGCGCCTGTGTGGTCGGTGTGGCCGGTGTGGTCGGCGCCGGTACCCTCCGCGCCGGTACCGGCGTCCGCGCCGGTGTTCTCGGCGCCGGTGCCGTCATCCGCGCCGGTGTCGCCGGCGCCGGTACCCTCCGCGCCGGTGTTCTCGGCACCGGTGTCGACCACGCCGGTACCGGCGTCCGCGCCGGTGCCGTCCGCGTCCCGTGCACCGACCCGTTCACAAGCCGTGCCCGAGCCGCCGGTGCCCGCCACGCCCCGCTCCCCCGCCAGCTCCCGGGCGAAGTCGCGGACGAGGTCGTGCGGGGCGTAGCGGCCGTACGCCGGTTCCTGGAGCAGGGCCACGTCGACGAGGCGGTCCAGGGCGGCCTCGGTGCGGCGTTCGCCCGTGCCGGTGAGGCGGGCGAGCAGGGGTGCGCCGTACGAGGGCAGATCGAGCGCCCCGATATGGCGGAGGACGAGGGCCGCGTCCCGGTCGGCCTCGCGCTCGGACCCGGCGAGCGCGTCGTGCGCGACGGCCAGGGAGCGGCGCACGCTCAGGTCGTCGTACTCCAGGTGGCGCAACCGCCCTTCCGTTCCCGCCAGTTGCCCGGCGAGGACGTCCGGTGTGAGGGCCTGCCGGGCGGCGAGCCGCGCGGCGACGACGCGCAGCGCCAGGGGGAGGCAGCCGGTGAGTTCGACGAGGCGGCGGGCGGCGTCCGAACCGTCCAGCCCGGCCCGGCCCGAGGCCGCGGCCAGGAGCGCCGCGCTCTCCTCGGCCGACAGCGGGCCGAGCGGAACGCGGGCGACGCCGTCGAGGGCGGTGAGCGGCGAACGGCTGGTGACGATCACCGCGCACCCGGCACCGCCCGGCAGCAGCGGCCGTATCTGCGCGGCGCTCGCCGCGTCGTCCAGCACCAGGAGCGTGCGGGTCGGCGCGAGCAGCGAGCGCAGCAGCGCGGATGCCGCGTCGGGGTGTTCGGGGATGCGGCAGGGGTCGGCCCCGAGGTCACGCAGCAGGGCGGTGAGCGCCTGGCCGGGGGTGAGTGGGGCCATGCCGGGGGTCGCACCGTGCAGGTCGAGGTAGAGCTGACCGTCGGGGAAACGTTCCGCCAACTCGTGTGCGACGTGCAGCGCGAGGGCGCTCTTGCCGACGCCGGGCATGCCGCTGACGACGGCGGTGGCGGGGAGCGTTCCCGGTGTGGTGAGGGTGTGGCGCAGCACGTCGCGTTCGGCGGCACGGCCCGTGAAATGCGCCGGCGGCGGGGGAAGCTGGGCCGGCTGGGGCGCAGCGGACGAGGGCGAGGCCGCGACCTGCAGCACCTCCACATGCGCCTCCCGCACCCCCGGCCCCGGCTCGATGCCGAGCTGGTCGACCAGCCGGGTGCGCAGATCGTGGTGGACGGCCAGGGCCTCGGCCTGGCGGCCGGTCCGGTGCAGGGCGAGCATGAGCTGGCGGTGGAACACCTCCCGCAGCGGATGCTCGGCGGTCAACGCCGCCAGCTCCGGCACGAGTCCGTCCAGACGCGGGCCGCCCAGCGCCAACTCGGCGTCGTAGCGCCACTCCAGGAGCAGCAGCCGGGCCTCGCGCAACCGCCGGGTGAAGGCGTACCCGCCCACCTCGGACGGCAGCCCGGCGAGCGGCGCGCCCCGCCACAGTGCGAGCGCGGCGGCGCACTCACCAAGGACGCGCTCCCACTCCTGCCCGGCGTGCGCGGCCCGCGCCGCGGCGACCCGGGCCTCGAACACATGGACGTCCAGCTCACCCTCGTCGACCCGCAGCACATACCCGGACGGCACGGTCCGCAGCCGCTCGGGATCGTCGAGCGACCGCCGCAGCCGGGCTACGTGGTTGTGCAGCGAGGCCTGGGCGGAGACGGGCGGCGCCCCGCCCCACAGCGCGTCCTTGAGCGACTCGACGGAGACGGCCCGTCCGGCGTCGAGCAGCAACGCGGCCAGCAGCACACGGGATTTGGGGCTCGCGACATCGCGGACTTCGCTCCGGCCGGACCCGTCGGTGTCGTGGTACAGCACCGGCGGCCCGAGCAGCCCGAACCGCAGTCCGAACCGCCCCTCGGAACCGTCCTCGCTGCCCGAACAGGCAGATGCCCCCATCGTGCCCCCGTCTCCCCGTGCCACCGCTCTTGCCCTGGACGAGATTCCACCCTTGACGGGTTTCCGCCCCTGGGGCAGCGGTTTTCCGCCACCTTCGTCCGCATGTTCTGCGCCGGAACGGCTCCGCGCAGGCCGTCGTCCGTCCTGGTTCGGCGACTTCACGCCAATCGACGGACGACGCAACGGCGAACCGTTGGCCACATGTTAGCGATCCGTTGGCAAACCCTGATGTGATCACTACGTCGGATCTGGCCCGGCGGCGCGCGCGTCTGGACGCGCAACTCGGGGGAGTGTCGCCGCCGCGGCCGGGTCCGGGTCCCGGTCGGCGGAGGTGAACGGCCGGGGCCCCACCAAGCTTCCGGCCGCCCGGCGGTGTCCTCGGCGTCAGATGACCGGCGGACGCCCCAGCCGCGTGAGCCGCCACACCGTCCGCCAGCGCATGGGCCGCCGCTCACCCGCCGGCTCCCGTACGCCTTCCACGAACCCGCCGAACCATGCCCGCAGCCCCGCACCCGACCGGTTCCGTGCGAGGGTGAGCAGCACCCAGACAGCCAGGTGGACGGGGACGAGCGCGAGCGGCAGCCTGCGGCGGGCCAGCCAGACCCGGTTGCGGGCGTTCACGCGGTAGTAGATGGCGTGCCGGGCGGGCGAGGTCTTCGGGTGCTGGAGCAGCAGTTCGGGCGCGTACAGGATGCGCCAGCCCGCGTCGGCCGCGCGCCAGGCCAGATCGGTCTCCTCGTGCGCGAAGAAGAACTCGGCGGGCCAGTCGCCGACCTCGTCGAGCATGGCCATCCGCAGGGCGTGCCCGCCGCCGAGGAACCCGGTGACGTACCCGCCCCGCAGGGGGTCCGCGTTGCCGATCCTGGGCACGTGCCGCCGCTGCGTCTCGCCGAGTTCGTCGGCGATGCGGAAGCCGACGATGCCGAGCCGTTCGTCGGCGGCGTACAGCTCCCGCACGCGGCGCAGCACATCGGCGTCGACGAGCAGCCCGTCGTCGTCCAGATCCACGACGACGTCGATGTCGCCGAACTCCCGCAGTCGCGCGAGGGCCGCGTTGCGCCCGCCGGGGCAGCCGAGGTTCTCGTCGAGCTCGACCGGGGTGACCTCGCCGGGCAGCGACAGCCGCCGGGCGAACTCGGGCAGCGGGCAGCCGTTGCCGACGATGACGATCCGCTCGGGCGGCACGTCCTGCTTGGCCACGGACCGCAGCAGAGCGTCGACCTCCTCGGGCCGGTTGCCCATCGTCACCACGGCGACGGCGATCCTGGGCGCCCCCATGTCCTCACCTCGTCCCGGTCGGCTGCTGACGGATTGCCGGGCGATGCTAGCCGTTCACGGTGAAGACCCTTTCAGTACGCCTGCCGGACGGCGGTGCGTCCACGCCGTCCGGCGGACACGGCACCCGACCGGATCGGGCACAGGATGTCGGGTGCGGCGGGGTGCGCGCCGCCTAGCGTGGTGATCACGAAAGAGGAAGGAGCCGGGCGTGCTGGAGCGGCTCAACCAGGCGATGGAGCACATCGAGCGCCATCTCGACGGGTCGGTGGACGGCACCTCACTGGCGCGGATCGCGACCACGTCGGAGTACCACCTGCGCCGGATGTTCTCCGCGCTGGCAGGCATGCCCCTGTCGGAGTACATCCGCCGCCGCCGGCTGACGGTCGCGGGCGCGGAGGTGCTCGCGGGCGAGGCGACACTGCTGGAGATCGCGGTGCGCTACGGCTACGGCTCGGGCGAGGCGTTCGCACGGGCCTTTCGCGCGATGCACGGCGTGGGTCCGGGCGAGGCCCGGCGCACCGGCGCCGCGCTGGTCTCCCAGCCCCGGCTGACCTTCCGCCTCACCGTCGAAGGGAGCAGCAGCATGCACTACCGAGTGGTGGACCGTCCGGCCTTCACCGTCACCGGCTTCAAGACCCGGGTACCGCTCGTGCACTCGGGCCCGAACCAGGCGATCATCGACTTCGTCCGGGGGCTCGACAAGCAGGCCCTGGAGCAGCTCGGGAAGCTCTCGGACCTGGAGCCGCACGGCATAGTCGCGGTCTGCGACGACCTGGATCCGAGCCGCGCCGAGGGCACCGAACTCGACTACTACCAGGCGGCGCTCACCACGGCGCCCGCCCCGGCCGGCGCCCCCGCGGGCACCGCCACCCTGCCGGTGCCGCCCGGCACCTGGGCGGTCTTCACCACCTCCGGCCCGGCACCGCGGGCCATCCAGGAGCTGTGGCGGGACGTGTTCACCGAGTGGTTCCCGTCCAACCCGTACCGCGGCCGCCCCGGCCCCGAGATCCTGCGGACCACCCTCTCGCCGGACGGGACGACGGCGGACGCCGAGCTGTGGCTGCCGGTGGAACGGGAGACCGGCCGCTGAACGCCGAGAGCCCCGGGACGGAACGGGTCCGGCCCGGGGCTCTCGGGGACGGCTACCGCGGCGCGACCGGCTCCGCGGTGTCCTTCCGGCGGGTCCGCTCCCGGACCAGCGAGATCGCGATCACCAGCGCGGCGACGAGCACCGACAGCAGCACCTGGCTGCGGCCGCCGCCCTCCTTGTCGTCGGTGAGCATGTAGAGCAGCACGAACGTGATCATCGCGATCGTCGCCCAGGTCAGATAGGGGAACAGCCACATCCGGACGACGAGCTTGTCCGGGCTCTCGCGCAGGATGATCCCCCGCATCCGCAGCTGCGAGAAGCAGATGACCAGCCACACGAAGAGCGCGACGGCACCCGAGGAGTTCAGCAGGAACTGGAAGACCGTGTCCGGCCACAGGTAGTTGAAGGCGACCGCCACGAAGCCGAAGACCACGGAGGCCAGGATCGCGGCCTGCGGGACGCCTCGGGTGTTCGTCCGCGCGAAGGACCGCGGGGCGTCGCCGCGCTGCCCGAGGGAGAAGGCCATCCGGGAGGCGGTGTACAGGCCCGAGTTGAGACAGGACAGCACGGCGGTCAGCACGATGAAGTTCATGATCTCGCCGGCGTGCGGGATGCCGATCGAGTCGAGGGCCGCCACGTAGGAGCCCTTCTTCTCGATCGCGGGGTCGTTCCACGGCAGCAGGGCGACGACGACGAGGATCGACCCGACGTAGAAGACGCCGACCCGCCAGATCACGCTCCTGGTGGCCTTGGCCACCGCTCGCCGCGCGTCCGAGGACTCACCGGCGGCGAGGGTGACGATCTCACTGCCCATGAAGGAGAAGACGACCAGCAGGATGCCGGTGAGGATCGCTCCCGGCCCGTTCGGCAGGAAACCGCCGTGCCCGGTGAGGTTCCCGAAGCCCGTCGCGGCGTGGTCGGAGCCGGGCAGCACACCGAAGATCGCCAGCCCGCCGAGGACGATGAAGCCCGTGATGGCGACGACCTTGATGCCGGCGAACCAGAACTCGAACTCGCCGAAGGAGCCGACCGAGGCCAGGTTCGTGGCGGTGAGGACCGTCATCACGATCAGGGCCCAGGCCCACTGCGGTACGGACGGCACCCACCCTTCCAGGATGACCGCGCCCGCGGTCGCCTCCACGGCGAGTACGACGACCCAGAAGAACCAGTACAGCCAGCCGATCGAGAACCCGGCCCAGCGGCCGAGCGCGCGGTCCGCGTAGGCCGAGAAGGACCCGGAGGTCGGGTTGGCCGCGGCCATCTCGCCGAGCATCCGCATCACGAAGACGACGAGGGCGCCGACCAGTGCGTAGGACACCAGGATGCCGGGCCCGGCGGCGGCGATACCGGAGGCGGAGCCCACGAAGAGACCGGCACCGATCACGCCGCCGATGGCGATCATGGACAGATGGCGGTTCTTGAGACCGGCCCGCAGGCCCGCCTGCTGCTCCGGAGGCTGACCACCGGTGGGGTGGGCGGTGTCGGGGGCCAGTGAATCGGGGGGACGTGTAGTCATGTCGACATCCATGGGTTCGTTGGGAGTGCCGTGCTGTGCGTCGGAAGGGACGGCCGGGGCACCGACGATTCCCGGAAGCGTTCACGGTGCGGTGCGCGGAATCCGGATGCCGTGCTGGTGAGGGGTTCGTCACCGCACGTCCGCGTTTCGCTCCGTCTCCTCGTGGGAGGGGGCCGCATCACTTGCGGAAATGGATTTGCGCAAGCGTATGGGGGCTCATGGGGCCAAATGTTTGTGAAGGCTGAACAAACTCGGGCTCGATGGCTGTAGGACCGGCCAATGCGGAACCCGGTCAGCCGATGGGCGGCAGCCGCAGCTGGAGCATGGCCAGCAGGCGCTGGTCGGGACGGCTGAGATCGAGACCGGTCAGCTGCTCGGCCCGGCGCAGGCGGTACCGCAGCGTGTTGGGGTGCACATGGAGCTGTGCGGCCGCTGCCCGGATGTCACCGAAGGAGTTCAGGTACGTCAGGAGCGTCTCGGCGAGCCGGCCCTGGTGCCGGCTGTCGTGCGAGACCAGGGCGGTCAGCCGGGGGTCCCGGATCTCGGGGCGGGCGGAGAGCAGCGTCAGTATCTCGCTGACCAGCACCTCCGCCTGGATGTCCGGCAGCGCGGCGACCGCGACGCTCACTCCGGCGCTCACCATGGCGTCGAGGATGCGGTCGGCTTCCCGGCGTGACTCGGGGACGTCCCCGAGCCCCGGCACCAGGCAGCCGACCGAGCCGCGCAGGGGCAGGCCCAGGTGGCGGCGCGCGGCGTCGGTGATCTCCTGGGTCCAGCCGCGCAGCGTGTCCGTGTCGACGCCCCGGGGCAGCTGGGGCAGCAGTACGTAGATCCGGGGATCGACCTGGGTGACCAGGGCGCTGCGGTGCCGGGCGGCGATGTGCACGGAGACCAGGTTGGTGACCTCGGAGTGGGTCAGTTCCGGTGCGGCGACGCCTCCCGGGGCCTCGTACGCCGTCTCTTCCGTCCCGTACGCCTCTGTGGTCCCGTGCGAGAAACCCAGCACGGCGGCCGGGCGGGTGGCGTCGAATCCCAGGTGAGTGGCCAGGGGCTGCGGTCCGGTGCTGCCGTCCAGGAGTCCGGCCAGCAGGGTCCGGGTGAGCGTCACATCGTCCGAGAGCTCCCGGCGACGGCGTACGAGATGGAGCGCCGCGACCCGGGCGGCGCCCAGCAGAGCCTGGCGCGAGCGGTCGGACAGGGGGATCGAGCCCTCCTGCACCCAGATGGTGCCCAGCTGCCGGTCCCCGGACCGGATGGCCACCGCGAGCCGGCGGCGGATGCCCAGCTCGGGGTGGCTGTCGATGCCGATCACCTCGTCGCTGGAGTGCAGATGCTGGAACACCCCCCACTCGCGCAGCTTCGCCAGATACCCCTCCGGCCCCTGCCAGCCGAGGATGGAGCGCCGGCGCAGGTCGTCCGCCTCGTCGGAGTCGGTGGTGCGGGAGTAGGCCAGCACCCGGTTCGCGGCGTCCTCGATGCTGACGATGCCGCTGGTGAGGATGGCGGTGGTCTGCGCCAGCGAGAACAGGTCGCCCTCCTCGGCCCCCATGCCGGGCTCGCCCGGCGGCGCGTCGTCGAGGGCGGCCCGGGCCAGTGCGTTCACCTGCTCCCAGCGAGCTTCGCTGCGCAGCGAGAGCAGGGCGACCCCGGCCTCGGCGGCGGTCTCGCTGAGCGCCGCGGCCTGGCCGGGCCCGTCCAGCTTGACCACGACGGCGGCGGCTCCGTCCCGCCCGGCGGCCCGCAGCGCGGGAAAGGCGGCCCGGCCACGGGCACCGATCACCAGGACCAGCTCGCCCGGCTGTGCGGTCGGCGGGTCCTCGGGGTCGAGCAGCGAGACCCCGCGGATCTCGACGTCCAGCCCGGCGGGGGCGGCCTGCACCTCCACCAGCGAATCACCCAGCACCATCAGCAACTGACGCAGGCCGATGCTTGCTGCGGTGGGAGACCCTGCGGCCGGATCCATGATCGTCGCCTCTGCTGGGAGCCATGCCGGAACTCCGATGCTATCCGCAGTGCGACGGGCACCTCCCAGGAGCGGGGAAGAGCGCCGGAAGCCGGCGGCGGCGCCACCAGGTCGGCATGTTCCGGCCAAAGTCACCGGCGCGCGGTGACCGTGTGGTGCCATGCCCTGCGGCCGGCCCCCGAGGCCGGGGATCCACGAACGCGAGGCGAAGGGGCGGCACGATGGTCATGGACGCGAGGCGGGGTCCTGCTCGGCCCCTTTCCGCCTTTCCCGGCGTTGCCGACCTGCGGCGGCGCGACGGGGAGAAATGGGCCGTCGCGGGGCGGGACACGCTCGCCGCCTGGGTCGCGGACATGGACTTCCCCGTCGCGGACGTGATCCGGGAGGCCGTGCTGCGGCGCACGCGGGGCGACCTCGGGTATCCCGTGTGGTTCGACGAGAGCCGGGGCGGGCCCCTGGGGGAGGTCTTCGCCGAGCGGATGCTGCGGCGTCACGGGCACGCACCCGACCCGACGCATGTACGCCTGTTCACCGACATCAACCAGGCCCTGTCGGCCGTGCTGAGGTCGGCCACGGACCCCGGCGACGGAGTGCTGCTGCACACCCCGGCCTGCCCGCCCTTCGTCGACGTCATCGCCCGCCTCGGCAGACGGCCGCTGACCGTGCCGGTGCACGAGTCGGAGCACGGCTGGGAGTTCCCTCTCGCGCCGATGAAGGAGGCGGCCGACGCCGCGGGCCGCACCCGGGTGCTCTTCCTCGTCAACCCGCACAACCCCACGGGACGGGTGCTGCGCCGCGCGGAGCTGGAGGAACTCGCCGCGTTCGCGCTCGATCGGGACCTGCTCGTCGTCTCCGACGAGGTGCACGCCGACCTGGTCCACGCACCGCACCGGCACGTCCCCTTCGCCTCGCTCGGTCCCGAAGTGGCCGCCCGCACCATCACCCTCACCTCGGGCAGCAAGGCGTTCAACCTCGCGGGCGTGCGCTGCGCCGTGGCGCACATCGGGCCGCGGGCGGTGCGCGACGCCGTCGACGGCCAACAGGGCCTGCTCTACGGCCAGGTGAGTGTGTTCGCGGTGGAGGCGCTGAAGGCGGCGTGGACGGCGGGCGACGACTGGCTCGACCAGGTCCTGCGGGTGCTGGCGCACCACCGCGGCCGGCTCCTGGAAAGCCTCCCGCCCGGCGTGCGGTGCCACACCCCGGAAGCCACCTTCCTGGCCTGGCTGGACTGCCGGGCGCTCGGCCTCGGGGAGGACCCGATGCCGTTCTTCCGCGACGAGGCCGGGGTGCTGCTGTTCTCCGGGCCGTCCTTCGGACCGGAGGGCGAGGGGTTCGTACGCCTCAACTTCGGTACGTCCCCGCGGATTCTCGAGGAGATTCTGCAGCGCATGGACTCGGCAGTGCGCGGTCACCGGAACTCGTGATCAGGTTCATTGTCAGCTTATGGACAGCTCGCGGTTCCGGGTCGTCTTTTCCTGGACGCTGGGGCACCGGCACCCAGGAGTGATGGCTCGGAATCCGGAGGACTGGTGGTCACGCACGCTGTCGAGCAGGTTTATGGCAGGAACGGGGAAACCCGAATACATGAGCCGGTAAATGCCTCGGATCTGACACTGTTCCGCGAGCGCAGACAAGCCCGGAGAAAAGAACTGGCGGAGCGGCTCGAACGACCCGAGGACGAGACCCGCTATTTCCCGGTTCTCTCGGTGCTGGCACCGGTGATGACCCAGTCGGAGGGAGAGATCACCTATCCCGGCGACCCCATGTGCCTCTACGCGGCGCTGAGCGTCGCCGTCCACCGCGCGGTGGCGGACGCCGGGCCGTTGGAGAAGGCGTCGCACTACACCGACCTCGCCCCCGAGTGGACCCGCTTCCCCGGCAAGGAGTACCGGCTGTCGGCCGGCGGCGACGGCTACCGGCCCTACGGCGAGCGGCCGAACACCGATCAGACGGTGTTCGACCCCCGGGTCTGGGACGACACGGCCCGCGCCCGCTGGACCGGCCTGCTGCGCGAGGTGCGGCCGCGAGCCGTGCTGATCAGCACGGTCTCGCCGGGTCACCGCTACGCGCTGCAGCTGGCCGAGCTGGCCAAGCGCGAACTGCCCGAGGTCTTCGTGGTGTTCGGCGGCCGGCACGTGGACGAGACGACGATTCTCAGCCCCGACGGGGGCACGCTGCTGCTCAAGCCGAGCAGCCCGCTCGCCGTCATGGGGCAGGGCCGGGCGCCCCGGGTCGTGGACGCCGTCGTCAGCGGCGAGGCCTATCACGCCGTCGATCTGCTCATGCGGGCGCTGGCACTCGCCGTCGACCTGGACCGGCGCTGGGTGGACCCGGCGCAGGTGCTGCCCTGTCTGCAGGGGCTGCTGGCCGACGAGGGGCCGGGGCCGGGCCGGGCGCTGGTCGCCCTGGCCGCGGCCGGCGGCATCGACGCCGTCCCGCTGCACGGCGGACCGCTCGACCTCGGCACGCTGCCCGCCCCGTACGAGGCATTCGCCATCCGCTCCCGCTTCCCGATCTTCACCGACCCGGAGACCGGACAGGGGCTGCGCACCGCGCACTTCATGGTCTCCAACGCCTGCCCGTACCACTGCAATTTCTGCTCGGAGTCGTCCCGGCTCACGCCGCTCAAGCGGTTCAAGGACGATGCGGTGAGCCGGGCCGTGGAGCGGATATGCGAGTACGTGAGTTACGGCGCGGAGTCGCTGTTCTTCGACGACTCGGTGTTCTGGACCGGCCGGTTCCGCGATATCGAGGACTTCTGCGACGAACTGGCGAGGCTGCGCCGCACGCCCTGGGAGATACTCGACCAGCGTTATGGCAGGCACCTTTCCGAGCCCGCCGACATGGAGCGTCTGAACGCGCTGCAATGGGGCGCTCAACTGACCGTGGAAACCGTGATGTCGCTGCATTCGAGGGGCGATTCCGAGGTGATTCTCGGGAAGATGCGGGACGCCGGGTGCAGCTATGTCTACATCGGCATCGAGAGCATGTCGGACCAGGTCATGACGCACATCCACAAGAACCTCCGCCGGGACACCGGGAGGACCTGGCGGGACAAGGTCAGGGAAGCGGTCTCGCTGGTCAAGCGGAGCGGGATGCGGGTGGGCACATCTGTGCTGTTCGGCCTGGACGGGGAGACCCGGGAGAGTATCGACGAGACCATCCGCGAGGTCGGGCTGCTCATCGACGACGGGCTCATCGACCTGGCCAGCCCCAACATCCTCACCTACCACCCCGCCACCCCGGTCACCCGGGCGCACGGCATGGCGGACAAGCTGGACTACCACTCGCCGCGCATCGACAACCGCAAGCCGTACATCTACTTCGAGGAGGCGTTCCCCGGAGTGGTCTCCGTACTGCTCGGCGAGGACGACATCTGGCACATCCACCGGGAGACGGAGCGCCGCTGGGGCGGGGCCCGCAACGACGCCGCGCCGGTGCCCGCCGCCGAGGGGGACCCGGTGCCAGGACCCTGAGGCGGAGCGCCGTCGTACGACGCTGTGGGCCCGGACACCACTACGGTGTCCGGGCCCACAGCGTCGTACGGCCCGCGACACGGGGACGGGCCCCGGCCTTCCGGCCGGGGCCCGTCGCTGTGCGGGGGGGCGGAGTTCAGGACCGCTTGACGACGACGGGCAGCCGGCGCGGGCCCAGCGCGCCGGGCGCCGCGAAGAACTCCGGGCTCTGCGCGGGATCCAGGCGTATCTCCGAGAACTCGTCGAACAGGATGTCCATCGCGATCCGCGTCTCCAGCCGCGCCAGCGGACCACCGAGGCAGAAGTGGATGCCGTGGCCGAAGCTGAGGTGCTGGTTGGGCTGGCGGCGCGGGTCGAAGGTGTCCGGGGAGGCGAAGCGGCTCTCGTCCCGGTTGGCCGCCGCCAGCCACAGCGCCACCATCCGCCCGGCCGGGATGACATGACCGTCGAAGTCGACGTCCTTGTTGGTCATCCGGGTCAGCTGGGTGAACGGGGTGCGGCAGCGCAGCACCTCCTCGATGAAACCGGTGAAGCCCGAACGGTCCGCCCGCAGGGCCGCGTTGACGTCCGGGTTCTCGTCGAGCGCGATCACGGCGTTGCCCAGCATCAGCGTCGTCGTGATGTGACCGGCCAGCAGCAGGATCGCGGAGAAGGAGACCGCCTCCTCGTCGTCCAGGCCCTTGCCCTCGACGCGAGCGGCCACCAGGTCGCTGATCAGGTCCTCACGGCGCCGCTTGCGGCGGTCCCTGACGTGCTCGTGCAGATACTCGATCATCGGCTGGGCCGCGGCGTCGATGGCCTTGGGCAGCTCGGGGTCGAAGGCGGTGTCGAAGCTGAGCGAGAACATGTCGTCGGCCCACTTGCGGAACAGCTCGCGGTCCGAACCGGGCACGCCGAGCAGCTCCGCGATGACCGTGATGGGCAGCGGGTAGGTGAGCTGCTCGGTCAGGTCGAAGCTGTCCTGGTCGGCGATCTCGTCCAGCAGCTCATGGATGATCTCCGCGATCCTGCTGTCCATGAAGGTCTTGGTCCGCGCGGCGAACGCCTCGTTGAGCAGGGTGCGCAGCTCACGGTGGCGCGGCGGATCCGTCTGGACCAGGTTGCCCTTGCTGAAGGTCTGCAGGGGCATGATCTCGCTCATGTCCGAACGGAAGGAGGCCACGTCCAGCAGGGCCCGCTGCACCTCCGCGTAGCCGAACAGGTGGTAGACCCCGGTGCGCTCGTCGTGGAACACCGGTCCCTGGTGGCGCAGTTCACGCAGATAGGCCCAGAGTGCCGTGCCCCCGTCCTGGTAGGAGGGCAGCTCGACGTAGGCCGGCCGTTCGCTCATGTGGTGATTCCCTTCATCGTGGCACGGGCGGCCAGCTTGTCGCCCCACGTCCGTTCCAGATTGGCGATGACTTCCTTGCTGTGGATGCACACGGCCTGGTCGAGCGCGTACGTGGCCATGTAGCGGCGGAACGCGTCCAGCGGCTCCTGACCGGCCCGCATGGCCCGCCGGTTGGCGCACACGCCGACCGGGCCGCAGTCGAGGAAGTCGGCTGCGGCGCGCTGCACGACGCCGTCCAGGGCGTCGGCCGGAGCGACGTCGGAGACGAGCATGCGGCCCTCGGGGGTGTTCGAGGGGATGTCGAGGGAGCTGAAGATGGTCTGGCGGGCGAGTCCCTCGCCGAGGAACCGCGGCAGCCGCAGCACCCCGCAGCCGGGCACGATGCCCTCACGGCCGGCCGGCAGATTGAAGTACGAGGTGTCGTCCGCCACGACCCGGTCGGTCACCAGCAGCGTCTGGCAGGCGCCGCCGATGGCGAAGTTGTCGACCACGGAGATCCAGGGCTTCTCCCTGCGCTCGGCCAGGTCGTCGTCCGACTCCCGGTCCAGCGGATGCCCACGGAAGATCTTGTGCAGTGCCCCGAGTTCACGGTTGAGGAAGAAGTCGACGAGGGAAATGTCACCCTCGTACAGGGCGCTCAGATTGATGCCCGCGCCGAAGATGCGCTGCCCGGCCCACTTGGGGTGGTCCATGACATCGCCGCGGAGAATTCCCACCTCGATGGCGTCGTCCAGCAGGACCAGATCCACGGCGATTTCCAGGGCGGTCGCGGTGTCATTGTCCTCGGCGTTGAGGAAACGCTTGTTCTGGAAGGTGACCAGTCCGACGCTGCCGTCCCTGCGGACCGCGACGGGCCCCAGGTCGACAGTGCCCGTGCGGCGGAATTCCGCCACCCTGGAGAGCGCTTCCGCGGTCGGCTCCGTCATGCTCTGCACAAGGTGCCGACCGCTTCTCGGATGATGCAGCAACTCGCCGTAGAAAATGCCCAGATCGATCTCCAGGCCGTCCTTGTGACGCTGCTGCCGCACCGCGTCCTGCTTCAGCCGGGGCGGATCGGGCACCAGCTGCGGAAACCGCTCCGCACCCAGACGTGCCAGCTCGGTCAGGCGCGGCGAGCGCGTCAGGCCGTCCGTCAGCTCCTCGTACACCGCCTCGGCGTGCCGGCGCAGAAAGCGCCGGCGGAGGATGCGCGCGGTGCCCTTCAATTCACCGGCGACCCGCTCCTGCTCACTGGATCGATCGGGCCTTTCGGGTAGTTCGTCGAGTGCTTCCTGGAGATTACCGAGCCGGTTCTCCAATTCGCGCCGGTCGGCAGTGAGTGAACTGCCGCCTTCCGTTCCCTGATGCACTGCCATGATTCCCTCAGCTCCTGCGACCGCCTTGCTCCCGTCCACCGCTGTGTGGCCGCAGCGATGGTGTCCCGGCCCATTAAGGGCGGTCAATCGTCTGGCAGCTTGCTGACAGCGGTGCTGGCCACGGCTGTTGTCGGGGTGTTATTGGCACCGACGAAAGGAGTGCTGTCATGACCAATCCGTTCGACGACGAAGACGGCCGGTTTCTCGTGCTGGTCAACGAGGAGGGCCAGCACTCGCTGTGGCCGTCGTTCGTGGCGGTTCCGGAAGGCTGGACCCGCGTTTTCGGAGAGGAGACGCGGCAGGCGTGCCTGGACTACGTGGAGCAGCACTGGACGGATCTGCGTCCGCTCAGCCTCGTGGCCAGGATGGCCGAGACATCTCCCTGAGCCCGTCGTGGGGACGGTGAGGGGAGACGGTCCGGTGGGCGGTGACACCACAGGGGAGACGGTGATCGAGTCCCGGTCGCATGACGCCTGGATCCGCAGATTCAGCACGCCGGTGCAGCCGGTACGGGCCCGGCTGTACTGCTTCCCGTTCGGCGGCGGGGGTGCCTCCGCCTACCGGAAGTGGGGCGAGGCGCTGGAGCCCGGCATCGACCTGTGCGCCGTACAGCTGCCCGGCCGCGAGGAGCGGCTGAGCGAGACGCTGTTGAGCACCGTGGAGGAGGTGGTGGACGCCTTCGTCCCGGTCCTGGCCGAGCAGCCGGAGCTGCCGTTCGCGTTCTTCGGGCACAGCATGGGCGCCCTGCTCGCGTACGAGGTGTGCCTCAGGCTGCGTGCCGAGCAACGGGCCCTGCCCGGGCGGCTGTTCGTCTCCGGACTGCATCCGCCGGACCGGATGAGCCGGGCCCGGGTGCGGCACAACCTGGACGACCGGGCGTTCGTCGAGTCGTTGCGGGACACCGACGACCAGCTCGACGTGCTCCTGGCGAACCCGGAGCTGACCCAGCTGTTCCTGCCCATCCTGCGCGCGGACTTCACCCTCTGCGAGACCTACCGCCACCAGGGCGCAGAGCCCCTCCCGTGCCCCATCACGGCGTACGGGGGAACGGCCGACCCGATGGTCGACGAGCCGCTGCTGAACGGCTGGCGCCGCTTCACCAGCGCCGCGTTCGAGGCCCGGATGTTCCCGGGCGGCCACTTCTACATCCGTGAGCACGAGCGACGCCTCGTCGGACTGATCGGGGCAGGTATGCGGGGGCTGCGCGCCGACCGGGCGGAGCGCCGGGCCGCGGGTACGGGGCCCGCGACCAGGACATCACGGCCCGTTCCCGCCGAGCCAGCCGGGGAGCCGTTCGACGTGGAGCGGGCCAGGCGGGAGACGCCGGGGGCGAAGCGGGTGATCCACTTCAACAACGCCGGCGCCTCCCTGATGCCCGTGCCGGTGGTCGACGCGATGACCCGGCACCTGTGGGCCGAGACCCAACTGGGCAGCTACGAGGCGGCCGAACGGGACAGCGAGGCCGCGAACCGGGTGTACGACGCCGTCGCGCGGCTGCTGAACTGCGACGCGCTGGACATCGCGTTCCTCAACGGGGGCGCGCACGCCTGGAACGAGGCCTTCTACTCCGTGCCGCTCAAACCGGGCGACCGGATCCTGGCCTCCTCCATGGAGTACGGCGGCAACCATCTCGCCCTGCTCCAGGTCGCCCGGCGCACCGGCGCCGTCGTCGAGGTGATGGAGAACGACGCGAGCGGCCGGGTCGACGTGGAGGCGCTGCGGCAGAGCCTCGACGACCGGGTGCGGCTCGTCGTGGCCACGCATGTGCCCACGCACGGCGGGCTGGTCAACCCGATAGCCGACATCTGCGCGGCGGCACGGGAGGTCTCCGCTCTCTCCCTCGTCGACGCCTGCCAGTCGGTCGGGCAGATCCCCATCGACGTACAGCGGGTCGGCTGCGACTTCCTGGCGGCCAGCGGCCGCAAGTACCTGCGCGGTCCGCGCGGCACCGGTTTCCTCTACGCCCGTGCCGACTGCGTGCAGCGCGTGGAGCCGGTCACCGCGACCCTCGACGGCGCCCGCTGGCTCGGCGGCAGCCGCTACGAGTTCGCCGAGGGGGCACGGCGGTTCGAGAGCTGGGAGACCAACACCGCCGCCAAGATCGGGCTCGGCGTCGCCGTCGACTACGCCCTCGACTGGTCGATCGAGCGCAGCTGGCGGCGCACCGCCGGGCTCGCCGCCGAGCTGCGCACCGCGCTCGCCGCCGTGCCCGGGGTGCGGGTCGTGGACGAGGGCACCGAACTCAGCGGACTGGTGAGCTTCGTGACCGAGGGGCGCGACCACACGGCGGCCAGGGAGGCGCTGCTCGCCCGCGGGGCGAACGTGTGGAACTGCCTCGCCCACACCGCCTGTGTGGACATGACCGCCCGCCGGCTGCCCAGCGTGCTGCGGGCCTCCGTGCACTACTTCAACACCTCCGACGAAGTCAGCAGGTTCTGTTCCCTGCTCGAAGAGGTCCTGCGTGACCTCGCGGCGCCGGCGGTCTGACGACCGCCGCACGTCCGCCCCACCAGCCAGCTCATCACCGTGCTCAAGCGTTCCCAGGGGGAGTCCTCGATGTCCGTTCCCGGTTCGGCGCCCGTCTCCGACTCCGCGTTCCGCCCGCTCTCGTCGGCCCAGCTCGGCATCTGGGTGGCGCAGCAACTGGAGCCGCGCAGCCCGGTGTTCAACATCGGCGGGTACCTGGAGATCTACGGCGACGTGGACGAGCGGCTGTTCGAGACGGCGCTGCGCCGCGCCCTGAACGAGACCGAGGCCGTGCGCGTCCGCTTCCACGAGCGGCCGGACGAGCCCGTGCAGGAGCTCCTCGCCGAGCTCACCGGGCCGGTGCTCGCCACGATCGACGTCAGCGACGAGCCCGATCCGCGGGCGGCCGCCGAGGAGTGGATGCGGGCGGACATGGCGACGCCGGTGCCGCTGACCGAGGGCCCGCTGTTCACCCAGGCCCTCTTCAAGGCCGCGCCGGGACGGTACTTCTGGTACCACCGCTACCACCACATCGTCGTGGACGGGTACGGCGTGTGGCTCATCGGCCGCCGCATCGGCGAGATCTACACGGCCCTGGCGGCGGGCCGGGACGCCGCCCCCTGCACCTTCGCCCCGCTGTCGGCCGTGCTCGACGAGGACCGCGCCTACCTCGCCTCCCCGCAGCACGACGAGGACCGGGGGTTCTGGACCGGCCGCCTGGCCCAGTGGCCCGAGCCGCTCGCCCTGGGCGGACGGATGGCCACCGCGTCCTGGACCTTCCTGCGCCAGGACGACATCCTGCCCGGGGCCGAACTGGACCGGCTCAAGTCGTTCGCCGAACGGGCCGGTGTCAGCTGGTACCGGGTCGTGCTGGCCGCGTTCGCCGCCTACCTGCACCGTATGACGGGCCGTCAGGACGTCCTGTTGAACATCCCCGTCACCGGCCGCACCACCGAGGTGGGCCGCGGCACGCCCTCGATGCTGACCAGCGCCCTGCCGCTGCGGGTCGCCGTCCGCCCCGACATGACGCTCGAGTCCCTGGTGGCGGCGGTGTCCCGGGAGACCTCGGCGACCCTGCGCCACCAGCGCTACCGCTACGAGGAACTGCGCCGCGAACTGAAGCAGTCCGAGGGCGGCCCGGTGATGCTGGGCCCCACGGTGAACATCATCCCGTTTGCCGAGGAGCCGCGGTTCGCCGACGCCAGGTCCGCCCGCCGCACCATCTCCACCGGCATCATCGACGACCTGAAGATCACCGCCTACGAGCACCCCGATGTCGGCGGCCTCCAGCTCTACATCGAGGCCAACCCGGCGGTGTACAGCGCCGACGACCTCGCCGGGCACCGGCGCCGCTTCCTGGCCCTGCTGACCCAGCTGGTCACCGCGGAGCCCACGGCCCTGGTCGGCGGGCTCGACCTGCTCTCCGCCGAGGAGCACGCGGCCCTGACCGCACCCCGCCCGGCCCTCGCCGCGCCGGACCGCACCGCGACCCTGCCCGCGCTCTTCGCCCGCCGGGCCGCGCGCACCCCGCACGCCCCCGCGCTCACCGAGCCCGCCACGGGCACCACGCTCGACTACCGGACCCTCGACGAGGCCTCCGACCGACTGGCCCGGCTGCTGACCGACCGCGGCGTCCGCGCCGGCCACGTCGTGGGCGTCGCCCTCCCCCGCGGCGCCGCACTGGTCACCGCCCTGCTCGCGGTGCTCAAGACCGGCGCCGCCTATCTGCCCCTCGACCCCGCCTACCCGGCCGAGCGCCTCGCCTACATGGCGGGGGACGCCCAGGCCCGGGTCGTCGTCACCGACATCGCGTCGGCCGCGGTCGTCCGGGGTACCGGCGCCGCACTCGTCGTCCTGGACGACCCGGACACCCCGGCGGCCCTGACCGCCCAGCCCGCGGGGCCCCCGGCTGCGGGGCCGCGGCCGGAGTCCCCCGCCTACGTGATGTACACCTCCGGCTCCACCGGCCGCCCCAAGGGCGTGGTGGTGACCCACCACAACGTGGTCCGGCTCTTCGACGCGACCCGCGCACAGTTCGGCTTCGACGCCGAGCAGGTGTGGACGCTGTTCCACTCGGTCTCCTTCGACTTCTCCGTCTGGGAGATGTGGGGCGCCCTGCTGCACGGCGGACGCCTCGTCGTCGTCAGCCACGAGGTGAGCCGGGCGCCGTCGGAGTTCCTCGCCCTGCTCGCCGAGGAGGGCGTCACCCACCTCAGCCAGACCCCGTCCGCGTTCTACCAGCTGATCCACGCGCAGCGGGAACAGCCCGGCCTGCGCGGCAAGCTGGCGCTGCGGCACGTCGTCTTCGGCGGCGAGGCGCTGGAGCCCGAGCGGCTGGCCGACTGGTACGCCCTGCACGGGCCGGACTCGCCGCGCCTGATCAACATGTACGGCATCACCGAGACCACCGTGCACACCACCTGCCTGGAGCTGACCGGCGACACGGCGGGCGGCGGGCGCAGCCCGATCGGCCGTGCGCTGGCCGACGTCCGGGTGTACGTGCTCGACGACGCCCTGTGCCCGCTGCCGTGGGGCGTGGAGGGCGAGCTGTACGTGGCGGGCGAAGGGCTGGCCCGGGGCTACGCGGGCCGTCCCGGCCTGACCGCGGAGCGGTTCGTGGCGTGTCCGTTCGGCGCGCCGGGCGAGCGCATGTACCGCACCGGCGACCGCGGGCGGATGCACGCCGACGGGTCCGTGGAGTACCTGGGCCGCGCCGACGACCAGGTGAAGGTCCGTGGTTTCCGCATCGAACTGGGCGAGATCGAGGCCGCTCTGACCTCGCATCCCGCGGTGTCCCAGGCGGTGGTGACGGTCCATGAGGACCCCGCCGCTGGTCGTCGCCTGGTGGCGTATGTGGTGCCGGTGGCGGAGCGGGTCGGCGTCGACGAAGTGCGGGCGCACTGTGCGCAGGTGTTGCCGGGCCACATGGTCCCGGCGGCGTTCACCTGGCTCGAAGCCCTGCCCCTGACCCCGAACGGCAAACTGGACCGGGCAGGACTGCCCGACCCGGTGTTCGGCGGCTCCGGCACCCGGCGCGGGCCCCGCTCGATGCGCGAGGAACTCCTCTGCCAGGTCTTCACCGACGTCCTCGACGTCACCGACGTCGGCATCGACGACAGCTTCTTCGACCTCGGCGGCGACTCGCTGCTGGCGATGCGGCTGGTCGGCCGGGTGCGCTCCGTCCTGGGCGTGGAACTGCCGATCCGCGCCGTCTTCCAGTCCCCCACCGTCGCCGGCCTCGCAGGCTGGCTGGAACGGGGCGACCGCAGCCGGGCCGGGGTGGTGGCGCGAGAGCGCGGCGAGCGGGTGCCGCTGTCGTTCGCGCAACGCCGTCTGTGGTTCCTGCACCGCCTCGAAGGCCCCGGAGCCACCTACAACATCCCCCTGGGCGTCCGGCTCCACGGCCGACTCGACATCACCGCCCTGGAGTCGGCGGTCCGCGACGTCGTCATCCGGCACGAAGCACTGCGCACCGTCTTCGGCGAAGCCGAAGGCGAGCCCTACCAGCGCATCCTCGACGCCGACGAACTGACCGTCCCCTGGGAAGTCGTGCCCGCCACCGAAGGCGACGTGGACGAGCGACTGGTGGAAGCAGCCCGCCACGGCTTCGACCTGTCCGTCGAACCACCCCTGCGGGCCTCCCTGTTCGAGGTCGGCGCCGACGAGTGGGTGCTGTTGCTGCTCGTCCACCACATCGCCGGCGACGGCTGGTCCCTGCGCCCCCTGCTGCGCGATCTCTCGGTGGCATACGCGGCACGCGCCACCGGTGAAGCCCCCGGCTGGCAGCCACTGCCCGTGCAGTACGCCGACTACGCCCTGTGGCAGCGAGAACTCCTGGGGGACGAGAGCGATGAAGAGTCGCTGGGCGCACGGCAGCTGGGGTACTGGCGGGACCGGCTCGCGGGGGCTCCGGCGGAGTTGAGGCTGCCGGTGGACCGGCCGCGGCCCGCGGTGGCGGGGTATCGCGGCGACGCCGTCGACGTGACCTGGGACGCGGCAGTGCACGAGCGGCTGGCCGCGCTGGCCGCCGACTGCGGAGTGACCCTGTTCATGGTCCTCCAGGCCGGCATGGCGGCACTCCTGTCCCGGCTCGGCGCCGGCACCGACGTACCCCTGGGCAGCCCGATCGCCGGGCGTGGGGACGCGGCGCTGGACGACCTCGTCGGGTTCTTCGTCAACACGCTGGTGCTGCGCACGGACGTGTCGGGCGACCCGAGCTTCCGTGAGCTGGCCGGACGGGTGCGGACAGGGGACCTGGAGGCGTACGCGCACCAGGACCTGCCCTTCGAACGGCTGGTGGAAGTCCTCAACCCCGAGCGCTCCGCCGCCCGCCAGCCCCTCTTCCAGGTCATGGTGGCGCTGAACAACGCGGGCGAGGCGCGCCTCGACTTCCCCGGGCTCGACGCCACGCTCGAACCGGTCAACACCAAGATCGCCAAGTTCGACCTCACGCTGAACCTCACCCAGCGCCGCACCGCCGCCGGAGCCCCCGGCGGCCTGGACGGCATCCTCGAGTTCGACACGGATCTGTTCGACCGCGCCACGGTCGAGCGGATGACGGGCTGGCTGATCCGGCTGCTGGAGGCCGTCGCCGCCGACCCGGACCGGCCCGTCGGCTGCGTCGACATCCTCGAACCCGACGAGCGCGACCGGATCCTCACCGCCTGGAACGACACGCACCACGCCGACGAGGACGTCACCGTCACCGAACTCCTGGACCGGCAGGCCGAGGCGGCTCCGGACGCACCGGCCGTACGGGACGGCGACGGGCACGAACTGACCTACCGCGAACTCCACCGCCGGGCGGACGAACTGGCCGCCCGGATCACGGCCGCGGGCGTCGGCCCGGAGGACGTGGTCGGGCTCGCGCTGCCCCGCTCGGTGCACCTGGTGACCGCCGTGCTCGCGGTCCTCAAGGCCGGCGCCGCCTACCTGCCGCTCGACCCGGACTACCCGGCCGACCGGCTCGGCTACATGATCGAGGACGCGCAGCCGTCGCTGATCCTCACCACGGAGGAACTCGCCGGCCGGCTCCCGGCCGACGGGGCCGGGCTCCTCGTCATCGACCGCGAGGCCGACCCGGGCGCGGACGCCGAAGCCGGCGCAGGGGCACGAGCGGCCCGGCGTCCTGGGCCCCCGCGCCCCGAGCACCCGGCCTACGTGCTGTTCACCTCCGGCTCCACCGGCCGCCCCAAGGGCGCCGTGCTGCCCCACTCGGGGATCGTCAATCTCGTCGCCTGGGCCCGCACCGACGTGGGCGTGGACACCTTCCGCAGGACGATCGCGGCGACCTCGCTGAACTTCGACTCGTCCGTCTTCGAGATCCTCGTCCCGCTGTGCCTCGGCGGTTCCATCGAGATCGTGCAGGACCTGCTCAGCCTGGCCGACCGCTCGGACAGCGCCACCCTGACCGTGTCCGTGCCCTCCGCGGTGACCTCGCTCCTTCAGGCCGGTACCCGCTTCACCATGGACAGCGTCGCCGTGGCGGGCGAGGCGCTCACGGCCGACGCCTGCGCCCGCATCACCGCGGCCCTGCCGGGCGCCCGGGTGCTCAACCTGTACGGCCTCACCGAGGCGTCCGTCTACTCCACGGCCTGGCATTCCGACCGCGAGAGCGGCGCCCCCACCATCGGCAGGCCCGTCCGCAACACCCGGGCCTATGTGCTCGACGAGGCGCTGCGTCCGGTGCCGTGGGGTGTCGAGGGCGAGCTGTACGTGGCGGGTGAGGGACTGGCCCGTGGGTATGTGGGCCGCCCCGGCCTGACCGCGAACCGCTTCGTCGCCTGCCCGTTCGGCGGGCCCGGGGAGCGCATGTACCGCACCGGCGACCTCGCCCGCTGGGACGCCGACGGACAACTGGTGTACGCCGGCCGCGCCGACGACCAGGTGAAGGTCCGTGGTTTCCGCATCGAACTGGGCGAGATCCAGGCCGTGCTGGAGCGTCACCCCGCCGTGCGGCGGGCCGTCGTCGACGTACGCACCGACGGGCAGGGCGAACGCCGCCTGGTGGCGTATGTGGTGCCGGTGGCGGAGCGGGTCGGCGTCGACGAAGTGCGGGCGCACTGTGCGCAGGTGTTGCCGGGCCACATGGTCCCGGCGGCGTTCACCTGGCTCGAAGCCCTGCCCCTGACCCCGAACGGCAAACTGGACCGGGCAGGACTGCCCGACCCGGTGTTCGGCGGCTCCGGCACCCGGCGCGGGCCCCGCTCGATGCGCGAGGAACTCCTCTGCCAGGTCTTCACCGACGTCCTCGACGTCACCGACGTCGGCATCGACGACAGCTTCTTCGACCTCGGCGGTCACTCGCTGCTGGCGATGCGGCTGGTCGGCCGAGTGCGCTCCGTCCTAGGCGTGGAACTGCCGATCCGCGCCGTCTTCCAGTCCCCCACCGTCGCCGGCCTCGCAGGCTGGCTGGAACACGGCGGCCAGAGCCGCGCCCCGGTGGTGGCCCGCGAACGCGGCGAACGAATTCCCCTGTCGTTCGCGCAACGCCGCCTGTGGTTCCTGCACCGCCTCGAAGGCCCCGGAGCCACCTACAACATCCCCCTGGGCGTCCGGCTCCACGGCCGACTCGACCTCACCGCGCTGGAGTCGGCGGTCCGTGACGTCGTCATCCGGCACGAGGCACTGCGCACCGTCTTCGGCGAAGCCGAAGGCGAGCCCTACCAGCGCATCCTCGACGCCGACGAACTGACCGTCCCCTGGGAAGTCGTGCCCGCCGAAGGCGACGTGGACGAGCGACTGGTGGAAGCAGCCCGCCACGGCTTCGACCTGTCCGTCGAACCACCCCTGCGAGCCTCCCTGTTCGAGGTCGGCACGGACGAGTGGGTGCTGTTGCTGCTCGTCCACCACATCGCCGGCGACGGCTGGTCCCTGCGCCCCCTGCTGCGCGACCTCTCGGTGGCATACGCGGCACGCACCACCGGCGAAGCCCCCGGCTGGCAGCCACTGCCCGTGCAGTACGCCGACTACGCCCTGTGGCAGCAGGAGTTGCTGGGAGACGAAGCTGACGAGGACTCCCTTGCCGCACGGCAGCTGGGGTACTGGCGGGACCGGCTCGCGGGGGCGCCGGCGGAGTTGAGACTGCCGGTGGACCGGCCGCGCCCCGCGGTGGCGGGGTATCGCGGCGACGCCGTCGACGTGACCTGGGACGCGGCAGTGCACGAACGGCTGGCCGCGCTGGCCGCCGACTGCGGAGTGACCCTGTTCATGGTCCTCCAGGCCGGCATGGCGGCACTCCTGTCCCGGCTCGGCGCCGGCACCGACATACCCCTGGGCAGCCCGATCGCCGGACGCGGGGACGCGGCCCTGGACGACCTCGTCGGATTCTTCGTCAACACGCTGGTACTGCGCACGGACGTGTCGGGCGACCCGAGCTTCCGTGAGCTGGCCGGACGGGTACGGGCGATGGACCTGGAGGCGTACGCGCACCAGGACCTGCCCTTCGAACGGCTGGTGGAAGTCCTCAACCCCGAGCGCTCCGCCGCCCGCCAGCCCCTCTTCCAGGTCGTCGTCGCACTCCAGAACATGGCGCTGCCGGAACTGGACTTCGCCGGCCTCGACGCCACGCCCCGGCCCGTCAACCCGGGCATATCCCGCTTCGACCTCTCCGTGATCCTGTCCGAGCACCGCGACGCGAACGGGGGCCCCGACGGGCTGCGCGGCGTCGCCGAGTTCGACACCGATCTGTTCGACCGCGGCACGGTCGAGCGGATGATGGGCTGGCTGATCCGGCTGCTGGAGGCCGTCGCCGCCGACCCGGACCGGCCCGTCGGCTCCGTCGACATCCTCGAACCCGACGAGCGCGACCGGATCCTCACCGCCTGGAACGACACCGGCACCACCCCGCCGCCCACGACCCTGCCCGCGCTGTTCGAGGCGCGGGCCGCCGAGACGCCCGGCGCGCTCGCCGTCGTGGGGAACACCGAGGAACTGGACTACCGCGAGCTCAACACCCGCGCCAACCGCCTGGCCCACACCCTCATCGGCCGCGGTGTCGGCCCGGAGGACGTGGTCGGGCTCGCGCTGCCCCGCTCGGTGCACCTGGTCGTCGGCGCGCTCGCCGTGGTCAAGGCCGGCGCCGCCTACCTGCCGCTCGACCCGGACTACCCGGCCGACCGGCTCGGCTACATGATCGAGGACGCCGGGCCGTCCCTCGTCCTCACCACCGAGGACCTCGCGGCCCGGCTCCCGGCCGACACCGCCGAGGTGCTCCTCGTCGACGGCCCGGACGCGGCGGGCACAGCGGCCCGGGACACCGATCCCACCGACGCCGACCGCCGCCGGCCGCTGCACCCCGAGCACCCCGCCTACGTCATCTACACCTCCGGCTCCACCGGCCGCCCCAAGGGCGTCGTCGTGACCCACGCCGGTCTGCCCGGCCTGATCGCGACCATGGCGGACCGCTTCGGCATCACCGGGGCCGACCGGGTGCTCCAGGCCGCCTCCCCCAGCTTCGACGCCTCCGTGATGGAACTGCTCATGGCGCTGCCCAACGGCGCGGCCCTCGTGGTGCCGCCCGAGGGCGCCGTGCTCGCCGGCGACGGCCTGGCCGGCGTGCTCGCCGAGCGTGCGGTGTCGCTGGCGCTGATCCCGCCCACGGTGCTCGCCACCGTCCAGCCCGCCCGCCTGGAGACGTTCCGCACCCTGCTGGTCGGCGGCGAGGCATGCTCCCCGGACCTCGTCGCCCGCTGGTCGGCCGGCCGCCGCATGATCAACGCGTACGGCCCCACCGAGGCCACCATCTGCGCCACCACCAGCCAGCCGCTCTCCGGCGCCGGCACCCCGCCGATCGGCAGCCCCGTGGTCCACGCACGGGCCTATGTCCTCGACGACGCCCTGCGGCCCGTGCCCGCCGGAGTGGCCGGCGAGCTGTACATCGCCGGCACCGGACTGGCCCGCGGCTATCTGCGCCGCCCCGGCCTGACCGCGAGCCGCTTCGTCGCCTGCCCGTTCGGCGGGCCCGGGGAGCGCATGTACCGCACCGGCGACCTCGCCCGCTGGGACGCCGACGGACAACTGGTGTACGCCGGCCGCGCCGACGACCAGGTCAAGGTCCGCGGCTTCCGCATCGAACCCGGCGAGATCGAGGCGATCCTCAAGGAGCACGACTCCGTCGACCAGGCCGCCGTGGTGACCCGGCCCGACCACACCGGCGTCGACCGGCTCGTCGCCTATGTGACGACCGCCGACCCGTCCGGCGCCGAGGTGCGGGACGACGCCGGGCGCCGCGTGGGCGAGTGGCAGGAGATCTTCGACGCCCAGTACGCCGACGCCTCACAGGCCGTCTTCGGCGAGAACTTCGGCGGCTGGAACAGCAGTTACGACGGGACGCCGATCGCCCTGGAACAGATGGAGGAGTGGCGTGCCGCCACCCTCGACAGCATCCTCTCGCTACGGCCCCGCCGCATGCTGGAGATCGGTGTCGGCACCGGTCTGCTGCTGGCCACCCTCGCCGCGCGCAGCGACGAGTACTGGGGCACCGACCTGTCTCCCGCGGTGATCGACGCGTTGCGCGAGCAGATCGCCGTCCGGCCCGAACTGAGCTCCCGGGTCCGCCTGTCGGCGCGCGCGGCCGACGACTACGACGGCCTGCCCACCGGCGTCTTCGACACCATCGTCGTCAACTCCGTCGTGCAGTACTTCCCGAACCTCGACTACCTCACCGAGGTCATCCGCAAGTCCGTCGACGCGCTGGCCCCCGGAGGCCGCCTCTTCCTCGGCGACATCCGCAACCTGCGGCTGCTGCGCACCCTGCGCACCGCCGTCGAGCTCACCCGCAGCGCCGACTCCAACGACGCGGCGGCCCTGCGCCGGGCCATCGACCGCAGGACCGCCCTGGAGAAGGAACTCCTCGTCGACCCCGACTACTTCGCGGGCCTGACCGGCCTGATCGACGAGGTCGGCGGCGTCGACGTACGGATCAAACGGGGCGCGCACCACAACGAGATGAGCCGCTACCGCTACGACGTGGTCGTCCACAAGCGGACGGGCGGCGGCGTGCCGTCCCTCGCGGACGTGCGCCGCGTGCCCTGGCAGGGGCCGGACGCCGTGGAGCCGCTGGCGGCCGAGGCGGCGCGGCGGGGCGAGGCCGTCCGCCTGACCGGTGTGCCCAACCGGCGGGTCGCCGACGAGGCCGCCGCCACCCGCGCCCTGCACGCCCGGGAGCCCCTCGACACCGTGCGGAGGCTGTTCGGGGCCGTCGACCCGGCCCTGCCGGCCCCCGACGACTTCCACTCGATCGCCGGCCGGCACGGCCTGCGCGCCTTCCTCACCTGGAACGCCGAGGCCGAGGACGGCAGCCTCGACATCGTCCTCGTACCGCGCGAGCACCTCGCGGACGACGACCCGGCACCGGTCCTCGACGGCCTGTACACGCCCGGGCCGGGGCGGCGCACCACCGGCCGCCCGCACGCCAACGACCCCGCCCGCCCGCCCCAGGACGCGGACGCGCTCGTCGCCGCGCTCAAGGGCGAGCTGCGCGACCGGCTGCCCGAGCACATGCTGCCCGCGGCCCTCGTCGTCCTGCCCGAACTGCCCCGCACCGGCAGCGGCAAGCTGGACCGCGCCGCGCTGCCCGCACCGGACTTCGCGGTCCGCGCCCAGGGCCGCGCACCGCGCACCCCGCACGAGGAGATCCTCTGCGCCCTGTGCGCGGAGGTGCTGGGCCTGCCCGCCGTCAGCATCGACGACAACTTCTTCGACCTCGGCGGACACTCCCTGCTCGCCACCCGGCTGACCAGCCGCATCCGCGCGGAACTCGGCCAGGAGCTGAGCGTGCGCAGCATCTTCGAGGCGCCGACGGTGGCCGGCATGGCCCGCCGGCTCGGCGCCGCGAGCGGCCACCGGCCGCCGCTGACCGCGACGGCCAGGCCCGAGCGGATCCCGCTGTCGTTCGCACAGCGCCGTCTGTGGTTCCTCGACCGGCTCCAGGGTCCGAACCCGGCGTACAACATCGCCCTCGCCCTCCGCCTGGAGGGACGGGTCGACACCGCCGTGCTGCGCGCCGCCGTACGGGACGTGATCACCCGCCACGAGGCGCTGCGCACCCGTCTGGTCGCCGTGGACGGCAAGGCGTACCAGGACATCGTCGACCCGGACCGGGCCGAGCCGCACTGGGAGACGGCCTCCTGCGGCCGCCACGAACTCCCCGGCCGGCTGGCCCGCGCCCGCGAGTACTGCTTCGACCTGGCGGCCGATCTGCCGCTGCGCTGCACCCTGTTCGAGGTCGACGAGCGCGAGCGCGTCCTGCTGCTGCTCATCCACCACACGGCGGGCGACGGCTGGTCCATGCGGCCGCTCATCGACGACCTGACGTCCGCGTACACCAGCCGGGTGCGGGGGCACGCCCCGCAGTGGCAGCCGCTGCCGGTGCAGTACGCCGACTACACGCTGTGGCAGCAGGACGTGCTCGGCGCCGAGGACGACCCCGACAGCCTCGCGGCGGCCCAGCTGAGGTACTGGACGGAGACGCTGCGCGGCGCCCCCGCCGAACTGCCCCTGCCCACCGACCGGCCCCGCCCGCCGGTCGCCAGCTACCGCGGCGACGAGTGCTTCTTCACCGTCGACCCGGTGCTGCACCAGGAGCTGCTGCGGCTCGCCCAGGAGAACCAGGCCACCTTGTTCATGGTGCTGCAGACGGCCCTGGTCGCCACCCTCGTCCAACTGGGCGCGGGCACCGACATCCCGCTCGGCAGCCCCATCGCCGGCCGAACCGACGACGGCCTCAACGACCTGGTCGGCTTCTTCGTCAACACACTGGTGCTGCGCACCGACGCCTCCGGCGACCCGGGCTTCCGGGAGCTGCTGGCCCGGGTGCGTGCCACGGACCTGGCCGCGTACGCGCACCAGGACCTGCCGTTCGAGCGGCTCGTCGACGCCCTCAACCCCGAGCGGACCATGGCCCGCCAGCCGCTCTTCCAGGTCGCGGTCCAGCTGCAGAACATGGAGCGTGCCCAGCTGTCCCTGCCCGACCTGCGGGTCGCCGTCGAACCGGTGCGCGGCACCGTCGCCCGCTTCGACCTGTCCTTCCACTTCCGGGAGCGGTTCACCGCCGACGGCCGGCCCGACGGTCTGGAGGCCGTGGTCGACTACAGCACCGACCTGTTCGACCGCTCCACCGTCGAGGAGGCCGGGGCCCGCCTGGTGCGCGTGCTGGAGGCGGTGGTCGCCGACCCGGAGCGCCGCGTCACCCGGCAGGAGATCCTCACCGAGCGGGAATGGCAGCGCTGCGTCGTCGAGTTCAACGCCACCGAGCGTCCCCTTCCGCAGGCCGGCACGGCCGTGCACCGGCTGTTCGCCGAGCAGGCCGCCCGCACGCCCGACGCCCCCGCGGTGGTCACCGACGACGTCGAGCTGAGCTACCGCGAGCTCGACGCGCGGGCCAACCGCATGGCCCACCGGCTGCGCGCCCTCGGCATCGGACCCGAGTCCTGCGTCGGCGTGCTCCAGGACCGCACCGCCGACCTGGTGGTGTCCCTGCTGGCCGTCCTCAAGGCCGGTGGCGCCTATGTCCCGCTGCACTCCGGCTACCCGGCCGCCCGCATGCGGCAGGTGATGCGGGAGAGCGGCGCGCAGGTCCTCCTCGTCGACCGGGCCATGCGGGAGCGGGAGTTCGAGCACTCGGCGCACGTCGTGGTGGTCGACGCCGAGGAGACCCGCGCCGAGCGGTGGCCCGACACCGACCCCGGGCTCACGGGCGACCCCGAACAGCTCGCGTACGTGATGTACACGTCGGGCTCCACGGGCGTCCCCAAGGGCAGCGGCATCACCCACCGCGACGTGGTCCACCTGGCGCTCGACGGCTGCTGGGACTCCGGGCCCGGTTCCCGCGTGCTGATGCAGTCCCCGTACGCCTTCGACATCTCGACGTACGAGCTGTGGACCCCGCTGCTCACCGGCGGCGCCGTGGTCGTGGCACCGTCCGCCGAGCCCGACGTGGCGCGCTTGCGCCGGCTCTTCACCGAACACCGGGTCACCGGCGCGCTGTTGACCTCGGGCCTGTTCGGCGTCGTGGCCGACGAGGCGCCCGACTGCTTCGCGGGCATGCGGGAGATCTGGACCGGCGGCGACGTCGTCCCGCCCACCGCCGTGCAGCGGGTGCTCGACGCCTGCCCCGACACCGTCGTGAAGTGCCTGTACGGCCCGACCGAGACCACCCTCGGCGTCACCTGGTTCGGGATCCGGGCACCCGAGCGCATCGGTTCCGCGGTGCCCATCGGCCGGCCGCTCGACAACACCCGCGCCTACGTCCTCGACGACCGGCTCGCACCCCTGCCGGTGGGCGGCGCCGGCGAGCTGTACATCGCCGGCGCCGGGCTGGCCCGCGGCTATGTGGGCCGCCCGGGACTGACCGCCGAGCGGTTCGTCGCCTGCCCCTTCGGCGCACCCGGCGAGCGCATGTACCGCACCGGTGACGTCGTGCGCCGCCGCCCCGACGGCGTCCTGGAGTTCGTCGGCCGCGCCGACGAGCAGATCAAGGTGCGCGGCTTCCGCGTCGAACCGGGCGAGATCGAGCTGGCCCTGGCGGGCCACCCCGACGTGGCGCGGGCCGCCGTGGTGCTCACCGAGGTGCAGCCCGGCGAGCGCCGGCTCGTGGCCTATGTACTGCCGCGCGGCAAGCACGGGGTCGAGGCCCGGGCGCTGCGCCACCATCTGGCCGGACAGCTCCCGGAGTTCATGGTGCCGGCGGCGTTCGTGGAGCTCGACGGCTTCCCGCTCACGCCGAACGGCAAGCTCGACCGCGGCGCCCTGCCGCGCCCCGACCTCGGCGCGCACGCCGGTGGCCGGGGCGCCGCCACGGCCACCGAGAAGGCCGTCGGCAAGCTCTTCGCCGATCTGCTCGGACTGCCGGACGTCGGCGCCGAGGACAGTTTCTTCGACATCGGCGGCGACAGCATCCTGTCGATCCAGCTCGTCAGCCGCGCCCGCAAGGCGGGCCTCGACCTGTCCGCGCGTGACGTCTTCCAGCACAAGACGGTGGCCCGGCTCGCCGAACTGGCCGACAGCCGGCGCACCCCCGAACCGCAGCCGCGGGAGGCGCCCGCGGCCCCGCCCGCCGACAGCGGGCCCGTGCCGCTCACGCCGATGGCGCACTGGCTGCGCGAGCAGGGCGGCGACATCGACGGCTTCCACCAGGCGATGACCCTTCAGGTGCCGGACGACGCGGACGAGAAGGACGTACGCACCCTGCTGCAGTGGCTGCTCGACCGGCACGACGCGCTGCGGCTCAGGCTTGGCCGTCTGGCGCAGGGCCTCGTCTGGACCCTTCAGACGCTGCCGCGCGGTGCCGTCGACGCCACCGACTGCCTGCGCACCACGGCCGGCGACACGGACGCCGCCGAGGCGGTGCGGCGGCTCGACCCCGGGGCCGGGCGGCTGGTGCAGGCCGTCCTCACTCCCGGCCGGCTGCTGCTCGTGGTGCACCACCTGGCGGTCGACGCCGTGTCGTGGGGCACGATCACCGCCGACCTGGCGGCCGGCTGGGCGGCCCTGCGGTCCGGCCGTGAACTGCCCCGCGACGAGGAGACCACCGCCGGCTTCCGGCAGTGGTCCCAGTGGCTGGCAGAACAGGCGAACGCCCCCGAATACCTGGCCGAACTGCCGTACTGGGTCGCCCAGTTGGAGAAGCCGGACGCGTCGCTGACCGAGGCCGCGCCGGTACCGCCCGCCGCGGCGGCCACCGCCGGGCACCTCACCGTCACCCTGCCCGCGGGCCCGAGCGCGGCGCTGCTCGCCCAGCCGTCGCGGGCCGGCGAGGAGATCCTGCTCACCGCCCTCGCGCTGGCCGTGGGCGACTGGCGGCGCGAGCGCGGGCTGCCGGCCGACGGCGGCCTGCTGGTCGACGTCGAGGGCCACGGACGCGACGGCGGCCCCGCGGGCGGCGACGTGGCCCGCACGGTCGGCTGGTTCACCAGCGTGCACCCGGTCCGGCTCGACCCCGGCGTGCACGGCGCCGGCCGGTCCGCGGCGCAGGCGCTCGCCGCCGTGCGGGAGCAGGTGGCCGCCGTGCCGGGCACGGGTCTCGGCTACGGCGTCCTGCGCCGGCTCAACGGCCAGACCGGCCCCATGCTGGCCGCTCTCGCCCGGCCGCAGATCGGCTTCAACTATCTGGGGCGGCCCGCCGCTTCGGCCCCCGGGCCCTGGCGCCCCGTCGGCTCGGCGGCGCCGGCGGGCGGCCTCGACCAGGGCATGGCGCTCCCCCACCTGCTCGACATCACCGGCTATTTCCAGGAGGGGGCGCGGGGCACCGAGTTCGCCGCCGGGTTCCTGTGGGCCGGCGAGCTGCTGACCGCCGAGGAGGTCGGCGCGCTGGCCCGGCACTGGGTGGCGGCCGTGACCGAACTCCTGGAGGACCGCGGCGGACAGCCCTCGGACCCCGGTCCCGACGCACCCGGCGACGGCCCGGCCGGGCGCGACGGACGCGACGGACGCGACGGCACCGGCACCGGCGCGGACGCCGACGGCGGCGGTCCGCAGCGCGACGGCACGCCCCCGGACGGCGACGAGCGCCCGCTCACCCCGCTCCAGGAAGGGCTGCTGTTCCACACGCTGTACGACGACGCGGCCGCCCCCGACCTGTACGCGGTCCAGCTCCGCCTCGACCTGGACGGGCCCCTCGACGCGGAGGTCATGGAGACGGCGTTCCGCTCGCTGCTCGCCCGGCAGCCCGCGCTGCGCGCCGGGTTCCGGACGGCGCCGGGCGGGCAGCCGGTGCAGTTCGACGGCGGGACCGACCGCTTCCGGCTGGCCCGCGCCGACCTGGCCGGCCTGGACGAGGCGGAGCGGGCCGTCCGGCTCGACCGGCTGACGGCCGAGGACCGGGACCGCCGCTTCGACCTCGCGGCGCCGCCCGCGCTGCGGGCCACGCTGGTCCGGCTCACGGAGCAGCGCCACCGCCTGCTGCTGACCCACCACCACATCCTGCTCGACGGCTGGTCGATGCCGCTGATGCTGCGGGAGCTGTTCGCGCACTACGCCGCGGGCGGCACCGACTCCGCCCTGCCGCCGAGCACGGACCCCCGCGCCTTCCTCGACTGGCTCGCGCTTCAGGACATGGACGCGGCGCAGGAAGCATGGCGGCGTCACCTCGCCGGGCTGTCCGGGCCGAGCCTGGTCGCCCCGGCCGGCCCGGTCGCGGTCGCCGTGCGCGCCGAACGGCTGGTGCGGGAACTGCCCGAGGAGCGCACCACGGTCCTCACCGCCTTCGCCCGGCGCCGCGGACTGACCCTCAGCAACCTGGTGCAGACGGCGTGGGCGCTGCTGCTGCGCCGGCTCACCGGGAGCAGCGACGTCGTGTTCGGCACCACGGTGGCCGGCCGCCCCGCGGACGTGCCCGGCGTGGAGAGCATGATCGGGCTGTTCATGAACACCGTGCCCACCCGGGTCCGGCTGGCCCCCGGCGAGCCCCTGGAACGGGTCCTCGACCGGCTGCGCGACGAACAGCTCGATGTGATGGACCACCATTTCCTGGGGCTCGGGCGGATCCAGGAACTGGCCGGGCACGGCGCCCTGTTCGACACGATCGTGGCCGTCGAGAACTTCCCCTCGTCCGGCGGCGAGGAGCCGGCTCCCGGGCTGCGGCTCGCCGGAGTGGGCAGCGCCGACGCCACTCACTACCCGCTGGGCCTCGCGGTCGGGCCGGGCGACCGGCTGCACTTCCGGCTCGACTACCGGCCGGACGTCTTCGAGGCCGCCGACGCCGAGCGGCTGCTCGACGAGTTCCTGCGCATCCTCGGCGCGCTGCCCGACGGCATCGGCCAGGCCGCGGGACGCCTCGACCCGCTCGACCCGGCCGAACGGCACCGGATCCTGGTCACGCCGAACGACACCGCGGGCGACCCCGGACGCACCGACGGCACCGTGCACGGCCGCTTCCTGGCCCAGGCCGAGCGGACCCCGGACGCCCCCGCCGTCATCGACGGCGAGCACACGCTGACCTACCGCGAACTGCGCGCGAGCGCCCTGCGGCTCGCGGCCCGGCTGCGCGCCGCGGGCGTGGGGCAGGAGACCCCGGTCGCCGTGCGGCAGGGCCGTTCCGCCGCACTCGTGGTGTCCACGCTCGCCGTCCTGCTGGCCGGCGGCGTGTACGTGCCGGTCAACCCGGACGACCCCGGGCAGCGGTTCGCCGCCGTGCTGCGCCGCACCGGGGCCGCTGTGCTGCTCTCCGACGCCGGGGACGGCGAGCGGGACCGGCTGCCGGACGGCGTCGAGGCGCTCGACGTACTCGATGTGCGCGATGTCCTCGACGAGGCCCGCACGGCCGACGGGGCCGACGATCCGGTCCCGCCGCCGGCCACGGACCCCGAGCAGCTCGCGTACGTCATGCACACCTCCGGCTCCACCGGCGAGGCGAAGGGCATCGGCATCACCCACCGCGACGTCCTGGCCCTCGCTCTCGACGGTTGCTGGCGCGCGGGCCCCGGCGAGCGCTTCCTGCTGCACTCGCCCTACGCCTTCGACGCCTCGACGTACGAGCTGTGGGTGCCGCTGCTGAGCGGGGCCGCCATCGTCGTGGCGCCTGCCGGCGAGCTGCGCGACACCACGGTGCGCGAGGCCGTCGCCCGGCACGGCGTCAGCTGCGTGATGATGGCCGCCGGCCTGTTCGGCGTGCTCGCCGACACCGCACCCGGCTGTTTCGCCGGAGTGCGCGACCTGTGGACCGGCGGCGACGTCGTCTCGGCCTCCGCGGTCCGCGCGGTCCTCGAACACAGCCCGGGCATCCGGATCAACAACCTCTACGGTCCGACCGAGACCACGCTCGGCGTGACCTGCCACGCGGTGCCCGAGACCGGGCCGGCGGACGCGGGCCTGCCGATCGGCCGCCCGCTGACGGACACCCGCGCCTATGTGCTGGACGCGGGACTGCTGCCGCTGCCCGACGGCTTCGTCGGCGAGCTGTACATCGCGGGGGCGGGACTGGCCCGCGGCTACACGGGCCGGCCCGAGCTGACCGCCGAGCGGTTCCTCGCCTGCCCCTTCGGCGCACCCGGCGAGCGCATGTACCGCACCGGCGACCTGGTGCGCCGCCGCCCCGACGGCGAGCTGGAGTTCGTCGGGCGCGCCGACGCCCAGGTCAAGCTGCGCGGCTACCGGATCGAGCCCGGCGAGATCGAGGCCCGGCTCGCGGCGCACCCCGACATCGTGCGGGCCGCCGTACTCACCCGCGAGACCGGGCCCGGCGACAAGCAGCTGGTCGGCTATGTGCTGCCCGAGGCGGGCGCGAGCAGCGGCCCGGACGACTGGAAGAACTGGATCGCCGAGGCGCTGCCCCCGTACATGGTGCCCGCCTGCCTCGTCGCGCTCGACGCCTTCCCGCTGACCTCCAACGGCAAGCTGGACCGCGCGGCGCTGCCCGTGCCGCAGACCGGCGCCGGCACCGGCCGCGGGCCCGGCACACCGCAGGAGGAGATGCTCTGCGAGGCCTTCGCCGGCGTCCTGGGCGTCCCCCGGGTCAGCGTCGACGACGACTTCTTCCGGCTCGGCGGTCACTCGCTCGGCGCGATGCGGCTGGTCAGCCGGATCCGTGCGCTGCTCGGCGTCGAACTGCCCGTCAGGACACTGTTCGAGGCACCCACACCGGCCCGGCTCGCCCGCCGCCTCGACGAGGGGAGCCGCCCCCAGGAGCCCCTGCTGCCCAGGGAGCGTCCGCAGCGGGTGCCGCTCTCCTTCGCGCAGCGCCGCCTGTGGTTCCTCCACCAGCTCCAGGGCCCCGGCGCGACGTACACCATCCCCATGGCGCTCCGGTTGACCGGCCCGCTCGACGTGCCGGCACTGCGCGCCGCCGTCCGGGACGTGATGCTGCGCCAGGAGGTGCTGCGGACCGTGTTCCCGGAGCACGACGGCGAGCCCTACCAGCGGGTGCTCGCCCCCGGCGAACTGCCCGAGCCGCTGCCGGCCGAGGACGTCGCGGGTCCGGAGGCGCTGACGGCGGCCCTGGCCGACGCGGTCGCCACCGGCTTCGACATCGGCTCGGAACCGCCGCTGCGCACCCGGGTGTTCAGGACCGGCCCCGACGAACACGTGCTGCTGGTCCTGCTGCACCACATCGCCGGCGACGGCTGGTCGGTGGGGGTCCTGACCCGGGAGATCGGCGCGGCCTACCGGGCCCGGGCCCAAGGGCAGGAGCCCGCCCTGGCGCCGCTGCCCGTCCAGTACGCCGACTACACCCTGTGGCAGCAGGACGTGCTCGGCGACGAGAGCGACGCCGACGCCCCGCTGGCGCGTCAGATCCGGTACTGGACCGAGCAGCTGGCCGACCTGCCGGCCGAGCTGGAACTCCCCGTGGACCGGCGCCGGCCGGCCGTGGTCAGCGGGGCGGGCGGCCTCGTTCCCTTCACCCTCGGCCCCGAACTGCACCGCCGGCTCACCGCCCTCGCCCGCGAGGAGCAGGCCACCTTGTTCATGGCCCTGCACGCCGGGCTCGCCGCCCTGCTGTCCCGGCTGGGCGCCGGCCAGGACATTCCCATCGGCAGTCCGGTCGCCGGGCGCTCCGACACCGCCGCCGACGACCTGGTCGGCTTCTTCGTCAACATGCTCGTGCTGCGTGCCGACGTCTCCGGCCATCCGGGCTTCCGCGAACTGCTCGGCCGGGTGCGCTCCACCGACCTGGACGCCTACGCCCACCAGGACGTGCCCTTCGAGCGGCTCGTCGAGGTGCTCAACCCCGAACGGTCGCTGGCCAGGCAGCCGTTGTTCCAGGTGGGTCTCGCGCTGCAGAACGCCCCGCGCGAGGACCTGGACCTGCCGGGACTGCGCGCCGAGTTCCTGCCGGTCGACCCGGGCACGGCCCGCTGGGACCTGACGTTCACCCTCACCCCGCAGGAGGACGAGGCCGGCGGGTGCGCGGGCGTCGAGGGATTCGTCGAGTACAGCACCGACGTGTTCGACGAGGAGACGGTGCAGGCCGTCGCCCGCCGCTACGTGGCCCTGCTGGAGCACGCCGTCGCGGACCCGGACCTGCCGGTGACCCGGATCCCGCTGCTCTGTGCCGAGGAGGCGGCACGCGCCGAGGAGTGGAGCACGGGCGCCGAGCTCCCGGCCGCGCCCGGCGCCGTGACGACCGTCCCGCAGGCGTTCGAGCGGGCCGTGCGGCGGGACCCGGACGCCGTCGCCGTGGTGTGCGGGGCGGACCGGCTCACGTACCGGGAGCTGAACGAGCGGGCCAACCGGCTGGCCCGGCTGCTGATCGCGCAGGGCGCCGGGCCGGAACGCACCGTGGCGCTCGCCCTGCCGCGCACGACGGACCTGGTGGTCGGTGTCCTCGGCGTGCTCAAGGCCGGGGCGGTGTACGTGCCGCTCGACCCGGCGCACCCCGCGCGGCGGCTCGCCGAGATCGTCCGCGACGCCGCGCCCGTGTGCCTGGTCACCGTCCGGGAGACCGCGTCGCTGCTGCCCGACGGGCCGCCCCGGATCGTCCTCGACACGACCGGCACCGCGGACGAACTGGTCGGGTTCCCCGCCGCCGACGTGACCGACGCGGAGCGCCGCGCCCCGCTGAGCGGCGCGCACGCCGCGTACGTCATCTACACCTCCGGGTCCACGGGCACCCCCAAGGGCGTCGTCGTGGCGCACTCCGGTGTGCTGCACCTGTTCCGGGCCGCCGACCGCTGGTACCGGTTCGACGAACCCGGGGTGTGGAGCGTCTTCCACTCCTACGCCTTCGACTTCTCCGTGTGGGAGCTGCTGGCGCCGCTGCTGCACGGCGGGCGCGCCGTCCTCGTCCCGTACGACACCGCGCACTCGGCCCGCGATCTCCTGGACCTGCTGGTGGCGGAGCAGGTCACGGTGCTGACCCAGACGCCGTCGGCCTTCCACGAGCTGGTGGCGGCCGTCCAGGAGGCCCCCGACCTGGCCGCACGGCTGGCGCTGCGGCATGTGGCCATCGGCGGGGAGATCCTCGAAACGGCCCGGCTCGCACCGTGGTACGAGCTGTTCCCCGCGGATGGGCCGCTGCTCGCCAACGTCTACGGGCCGACCGAGAACACCGTCCTGACCAGCTGCCACCCCATCGCGCACCCCGGGGCCGAACCGGCGAACATCCCCATCGGCGGGCCGTTCGACGGTCTGCGGATGCATGTGCTGGACGAGGGCCTGATGCCGGTCCCGCCGGGCGGCGTCGGCGAACTCCACCTGTCGGGACCGCAGGTGACCCGCGGCTATCTCAACCGCCCCGCGCTCACCGCGCAGCGGTTCGTCGCCTGCCCGTTCGGCGCGCCCGGCGAGCGGATGTACCGCACGGGCGACCTGGTGCGGCAACGGCCCGACGGGCAGGTGCAGTTCGTGCGGCGCGCGGACCACCAGGTGAAGGTGCGCGGCTTCCGTCTGGAGCTGGGCGAGATCGAGGCGCGGCTGCGCGCCCTGCCCGCCGTGGCCGAGACCACGGTCCAGGTGGTCGAGGGGCCGCGCGGAAAGCTGGTGGTCGGCTATGTCGTCCCGGCGGCCGGGGAGCCGGTCGACACGGCGGGGCTGCGCGACGCGCTCCACCGTGAACTGCCCGACTACATGGTGCCGTCGGTCTTCGTGGAGCTGCCCGAACTGCCGCTCAACCGCAACCGCAAGCTGGACCGGGCCGCGCTGCCCGTCCCCGACCTGGCCGGCGGCCCCGGCCGCCGGCCGCGTACCCCGCAGGAGCAGTCCCTGTGCGGGCTGTTCGCCGACGTCCTCGGGCTCGCGGACGTGGGCATCGACGACAACTTCTTCGAGCTGGGCGGGCATTCGCTGCTCGGCGCCCGCCTCGTCGCGGGGATCCAGCGCCTGACCGGGGAGCGGATATCGGTCCGCGTCCTGTTCGAGGCGCCCACTCCGGCGCGCCTCGCGGAACGGATCGGGCTGGCCACCTCGTCGACCGGGGCGCTGGAGCCCGTCCTGGAGCTGCGCGGCTCCGGCAGCGGGCCGGCGGTGTTCTGCGTGCATCCCGCGGGCGGCATCAGCTGGTGCTACGCGGGCCTGCTCCGCTCGCTCGGCCCCGAGTTCCCGCTGTACGGACTCCAGGCGCGGGGGCTCACCGTCCCGGACGCCCAGCCCGCATCGGTGGCGGAGATGGCCGCGGACTACGTCCGTCAGATGCGGCGGATCCAGCCGGACGGCCCCTACCACCTGGTGGGCTGGTCGTTCGGCGGAGTCGTGGCGCACACCATGGCCACGCTGCTGCAGGACCAGGGCGCCGAGGTCGGGGTGCTGGCCCTGCTGGACTCCTACCCGTACACCGGCGGCGCCGAGCCGGGGGTGCCGGGCGACGCGCAGATCCTGGCGAGCGCGCTGGACTACTTCGGCTCCCTCGACGGCGAGCTGGGGCATGACGACATGACCCCGGGGGCGGTCGCCCGGCTGCTGCGGGACAACGGCATCGAGGCGCTCGACGAGCGGCAACTCGCCGCGTTCGTCGAGGTGTACCGCACCAACTACGGGCTGCGTCAGGAGTACGAGCCGGGCCGCTTCCGCGGCGACGTGCTGCTGTTCCGGGCGGCCCTGGGCGACACCGCCCGGGTGGCCTCGGCACGCCTGTGGCAGCCGCATGTGGAGGGCCGCGTCGAGGTCCACGACATCGCCTGCGAACACCACCGGATGACCGAGCCCGAGCCGCTCGACGCGATCGGCCGGCTGCTCGGCCACGCCCTTGAGGGCGACGCGGCGTCACGGTAACGGGAAAGCCAAATACCCCAAAGAATGAGTAAAGAATTACGGCCCCGGTACACCGGGGCCGTAATTTTCAGCTCAGGCACATCTCCCGTAGCGGAGCCTGCCGTCCTGACGAACTCTGCAACAATCCCAGCCGACTTGCGAGGGCGCCTGCCTGAAAGCGGGATTCGGCGCCCAGTCGTTCCATGACACGTGCAACGTGGCGACGGTAGGTGCGCACGGACATCTGCAGTCTGCGAGCCGCTGTTTCGTCCTTGCAGCCCGAACTCAGAAGTTCAAGTATTTGCGCGGTGACCTCGTCCTCGACGTCCAGTCCGCACTGCCGGAAGACCTCGATCTTCACAGCGGACTGCCAGACCGCGAAGAACGTATTGCACAGCGCCGAGACGATGGACTGGTCGTGGACGACGAGGACCTTTTCGCTGAACCGGGCGTCATGCGGCCTCAGCACCGCGACACGGCGGTCGATGATGACGAAGTCCGGCAGCTGCGCACAGGCGACCCGTATCTGCGCCCCCTTGTCCGAGATCTGGTCGAGGTGGCCGGCGCCCTGCAGCGCGGTGTCGCTGCTGCAGACGGTGGAAACGTTGTTTCCCAGGGCCAGAAGATCGACTTCGAGGGATCTCAGGGACGGGAGCAGGGTGCCTTCCTCGGGCCAGGCGTCCCAGAGGTCGATGGTCCTGCGGGTGGACTCCAGACGGAAACGCTCGAATATCTCGGCACGTAATTCCGCTATGGAGCACGGCTCTATGTCTCTTCGCGAAGCGAGGTCTCGCGGGGGCGCCGCCAGGGGCGGCTCATGACACTGTTCGTAACGGGCTGCGGCAAGCTTCATATCGCGCAACTTCCCCCCAGTTGCTTTGCCTGTGTCCAGGATTCGCCGTGGAGCATAACTGGAGCCACAGCCCTCCGCCTAGAACTTCCGTGCATGTCTCACACTGCGGGCTGTCCTATATTTGCCGGTCTGGCCGGTGTAAAGCCCTGAATCGGGGGTTCAGGGCGTCGCGGTAGCAGCTTGTTGCCAGGTTGAAAACGGAATCAGATATTCCTGGCATCGTGCTTCCGAAGGCACTTCGCCGTCAATCCACAGAGGTGATAAACCATGGCCGCGGTTACCGAAGAGCGTCAGCAGATCATCAAGGACATTGTCTGCGACGTGCTCGAGATTGACCCCGACGAGCTGAATGACAGCAGCCTTTTCAAGGACCACGGCGCCGACTCGCTGCGCGCGATCGAAATCCTGGCCGGTCTGGAGAAGCAGTTCTCCGTGACCATCGACCAGGCCGAGCTGAGCCGCATGGTCAACCTCGACGGCGTCTACGCCGTGGTCGCCGACGCCCTCTGATCCGGCCCGCCCGCACACACGCTCGCGCTCACACATTTGGGGAGGTTGGCATGACCAGCCGAGTCACGGACCCGGAGAAGAGGGTCGTCGTCACCGGGATCGGTGCGGTGACCAGCATCGGCGTCGGAGCCCGCGCCTTTCTGGAGGGCCTGCGGGAGGGCCGCGGGTCCGCGCGGCCCATCACCGCCTTCGACACCGCCGGATTCGACCATGCGCTCGGCTGCGAGGTCGTCGGATTCCGACCCGCCCAGTGGCTGCACCGGCACCAGCCGGAGGAACTCGGCCGGGCGGCCCAGTTCGCCACCGCCGCCGCGCGGATGGCGATCGACGACGCGGCGCTGGGCGAGGACGAGGTGCGGGCGGGCCGCACCCTCGTCGCCGTCGGCACCACCGACGGGGAGTCCCGCGACCTCGACGCCCTGGTCGGCGCCCAGGTCGAACGGGGTGCGGACGCGGGCGACCCGGCGGTCGCCCGGCGGGTTCCCACCGTGCGGCTGGCCACCGGGATCGCCCGTGACCTCGGACTCACCGATGTGGAGGCGGTCTCGATGCCGACGGCCTGCGCCGCCGGCAACTACGCCATCGGCCACGGCTACGACGCCGTCCTGGCCGGCGACGTGGACATCGCCCTGTGCGGGGGCGCCGACGCGGTGTGCCGCAAGACCTTCACCGGTTTCTACCGGCTCGGCACCATCGCCCCGGAGAAGTGCCGGCCGTTCGACGTGTCCCGGCAGGGCATCCTCACCGGCGAGGGCGCCGGCATCCTCGTGCTGGAGACGCTGGCGTCCGCCCGGGCCCGCGGCGCACGCGTGTACGCCGAGGTCCTCGGCTACGGGCTGAACTGCGACGCGCATCATCCCGTCGCCCCGGACCGGGCCAGCATCGCACGCTGCATGCGAACGGCCCATGAATCCGCAGGTGTCGAGGCTGCGCAGGTCGATTTCATCTCGGCGCATGGTACGGGCACCAAGGCCAACGACATCACCGAAGCCGCCGCCATCCACGAGGTCTTTGGCCGAAAGGCTCCGCCCACTGTCTCGATCAAGTCGATGATCGGGCACACCATGGGCGCAGCCAGCGCACTGGCCGCCGCCGCGAGCGCACTGGCGATCGCCGAGCAGTTCATCCCGCCGACCGTCAACCACGTCGAGACCGACCCCGAGTGCGCGCTCGACTGCGTACCCAACGAGGCCCGGCCCGCCGACCTGCGCATCGTGCAGAACAACGCCCTCGCCTTCGGCGGCAACAACGCGGTCACCCTCTTCGGCCGGGTGACCGGGGAGAGCGCCGCGTGAGCGCCGCACACACCGGCCACCGGGACGCCCCCGACGCAGCCCTCGCCATCGCGGGCCGCGGCGTGGTGACCGCGTTCGGCGACAGCGTCGGCGGCGTTCTCGACGCGCTGTGCGCCGGCCGCACCGCGCTGGCCCCGCTGCGCTCCTTCGACCCGGAGCGGTACGGACTGCGGCACGCCTACGAGATCGACGACCGGCCCGCAGGACAGGACGTGGAGCTGCGCGCCACCGGGTGGCTGTGCCGCGCCGTCGAACTCGCCGCCGCCGACGCCGGGCTGACCGACCTGAGCTCCGTGCCCGTGATCGTCGGCACCGGCCTGCGCGAGCTGCGCACCGCCGAACTGCGCCACCGCGCCGGGACGCCCGGTCCCGCCGCGGACCTGTACTTCGACGGCGCCCTGCGCCGCCGCTTCGGCACCGGCCGCACCTACACCGTCGCCAACGCCTGCGCCGCCTCCCTCTATGCCTGCGGGCTCGGCGCCGATCTGCTGGCGGCGGGCGAGGCGGACACCGTGGTGGTGGCCGGCACCGACGCGATCACCGAGAGCATGCTCGGGCTGCTCGACCGGGTCCAGCCCGGACACCCCGACGCCGTACGCCCCTTCGACCGGGAGCGCCGCGGTGTGCTGCTCGGCGAGGGCGCCGCCGCCGTCGTCCTGCGGCGCGGCGGGCCGGCACCCGCCGTGCTCCGTTCCGTCGCCCTGGGCTGCGACGCCCACCATGTGACGGCCCCCGACCCGGAGGGCATCCTGCGCACTATCCAGGAGGCCCAGGACAGGGCGGGGCTCGCCCCCGAGGAGATCGACCTGGTGCTGGCCCACGGCACCGGCACCCTGCTCAACGACGAGGCCGAGGCCATCGCGCTGAGCAAGGCGTTCGCCGGCTGCCGGCCCGCGGTGACCGCCGTCAAGGCCGCCACGGGACACACCTCGGGCACCTCGGGCCTGCTCGCCCTCACCCTCGCCGTCGAGGCCCTGACCACCGGACGGATACCGCCCACCCGGGGGGTGCGCGAGCTCATCCCCGAGGCGGCCGGGCTCGACGTGGTGCGCGACCGGGAACGGCGGGTTCCGCTGCGGACCGCCCAGATCGACGCGTTCGGGTTCGGCGGCCTCAACGCCGTCGCCCTGGTGGAGGGGACCGCCTGACATGACCACCGTCATCGTGACCGGGGCCGCCGTGATCGGCCCCGACCTGCACGCCCCCCGTCAGCTGCTCCCCGGGGCCGGCGCCCCCGCGCCCGGCGGCGACCCCGCCGACCCCGCGCGCGTGCTGGGCCCGCGCGGCCTGCGCTACAAGGACCGGGCCACCTGTCTGGCCCTCGCGGCGGCCCAACTCGCCCTGACCGACGCCGGCCTGCCCGGCGCGGCGGCCGAGACCCCCGACGACTGCGGCGTCGTGGTGAGCAGCAACCACGGCAACCTCGACACCGTGTGCGACGCCGCCGCGACCATCGCTCAGCACGGCACGGACGGGCTCAGCCCCATGGCACTGCCCAACGCCTCCAGCAACATCGCTGCCTCGTCGGTCGCCATCCGCTTCCGCCTCGCGGGCCCCAACCTGACGCTCTGCAATGGGCCCACCTCCGGCCTGGACGCGGTGCACTGGGCCCGGCACCTGATCGCCGCCGGGCGGACCCGGCGCGTCCTGGTGATCGGCACCGAATCCGACACGGCGGCGGTGCGTGCCGTCACCGGCGCCGAAGGCCCCCTCTTCGACGGGGCGGCCGCGGTGGTCCTCGAAGCCGCCGACAGCGCCCGGCGCCGCTCGGCCGCCGGCCGCGCCGTGGTCGGCCCCTACGCGCGCGCCGCCACCGCGCAAGAAAGCCTGCGGGCGCTCGGCACCCTGCCGCCCCTCGCGCTCTGGCTGGCGAGCCGGACCGCCGTCTGCGACCCGCCCGCGGGCGCCGGGCAGGCCCCGGTGCACGACCTGAACCAGCTGCTCGGAGACGCCTCGGGCGCCCTCGGCGTGCTCCAGTGCGCCGCCGCCGCCAGCCTGCCGCCCGGCTCCGGCGCCACGCTCGCCCTCACCGGGGACACCGGGCACGACGCCGTCACCACCCTGCTGTTCGAGCCGTCGGAGAACGCCGCATGACCGAATCGAACCTGCGCCTGCTGCGTCCGGCGTCGGTGCCGGTCCCCCGCCGCGTGCTCCTGCTGCACGGACTGGGCGCGGGCGACAACATCTGGCACCTGTACCGGGCCCTGGCCGGACCCGACCTCGAACTGTGGGGCGTACGGCTGCCGTGGCGCTTCGACGGCGAGACGGACTGGGCGTACGACCCCGGGTGCTTCCGCGTGGTGGCGGACGTGCTCGGCGAGTCCTTCGACGCGGTCGTCGCCCACTCCTTCGCCGCCAACGTGCTGCTGGAACTCCTCGCGACACAGCGGCATCCGCAGCCCGAGGCCACGGTGCTCCTGGCCCCCTTCTACCGGCCGCGGCCGGGCGCCTTCCACTGGGACACCGCCGAGTACTACCTCAACGAGTTCCAGCGCTTCCTGGAGAGCGGCATCGCCGCCCGGCGCCTCATGCGCGGGCGCTCACGGCTGGACGGCGCGGTCCTGAACGACATGGGCCGCCACGTCCGGGACCGGATCGGCGCCTACGGCTGGCTCAGGTTCTTCGAGACGTATCTGCGCACGCCCTGGCTCCGCCTCGACCAGGTGCGCGGCCCCTGCCTGGTCGTGGCGGGGGAACGGGACACCGCAGCCTCCCCGCGCGACGCCGGCGACCTCGCCGCGGCGCTGCCGGGCAGCCGGCTCACCGTCCTGCCGGACACCGGGCACTTCGCCATGGTCGAAGCGGCCGCCCCGTTCGCCGCCGCGCTGGACGCCTTCTTCCACCAGACCCTGAACACCCGCCCCCTCCATGCCGTGCCCGACGTCCGAGCGGCCGCGCTCGCCGTCCCGCCGACGTATCCAGAGGAGCTACTGACATGACCATCGGCCTGGACCTCGCACCGGCCCTCGACCGCGTGACGACCGTGTCGCTGCGGCCCCGCTACGAAGGGTGCAACATCTGCACCTGGATCGGCTTCAAGCACGTCAACTACCTCGTCGAGGAAGCGGTGCTGACGCATCTGCGGGAGGCCGGCCTGGCGGCGGGCGCGCTCTACGAGACGTACGGCCTCGGCACCGAGCTCGTCGACATCGACACCCGCATCGCGACCGCCCTGCACATCGACGACGTGGTCACCGCCGAGGTGCGGCCCGCCGCCGACGGCGCGGGCCGTACCGAGGGGCGCCTCGCGCTGACCGTACAGCTGTCCGTGGACCGCGACGCGGTCCCGGTGAGGGCCGCCACGTCCCAGGTGGGCGTGGTCTTCCGGCAGGACGCCGGATGCCACGACGCGCCGGCCGAAGCCGCCCCGCACACCGTGCGCCGTATCACCGGCACGGCCGGGGCGAAGCTGCCGTCCCTGCCGGACCGCGTCGGCTCGGTCGAGGAGGCCGTCGGGCTGCTCAAGGCCCAGGGCAACACCGAGGTGTGGCGCTGGCGCGTCCCGTACTACCACTGCCACTTCACCGAGCGGCTGCAGATGTCCGGTCTGCTGCGCGTGATGGAGGAGGCCGTGCACTGGTTCCTCCAGGAGCGCGGCGTGTCCATCCGGACCCTGCTGACCGAGCAGGACTGGATCCCCGTGGTGCCGCACTCGGCGATCACCCTGCTCGACGAGACCCTCATGGAGGAGGAGCTGCTGATCGCCTTCACCGTGGAGGACGTCTTCAAGGACCTCACCTACACGGCCCGGGTGGACACCTACGCCCTGCGCGACGGGGCGCTGGTCCCCACCTCGACCGGCCGCATCACCCACGGCTACGCCCACATCGACAGCCGCCGCGACTGGAGCCTGACCCGGTTCGACGAGCGGCTGCAGCGGGCGCTGCGCGGAGCGGGCCAGTAGCCGCCGGCCGGCGACGCGAGGACGGGAGAGCGACGATGGATGGCAAGGTACTGATCACCGGCCTGGGTGCCGTCTCGGCCCTCGGCGGCGGAGTCGACGCGTTCCGCCGCGGCCTGAGCGCGGCGCACAGCCTGCCCGTCGAGACCGCCGACCCCTGGGCCAAGGTCCCGGTCCGGCGGATGTACCTGGTGCCCGGGGCCGACGACGTACCCGCGCCCGGCCGGGTGTCCGGCCTCGCGGTCCGGGCCGCCGGGGAGGCCATGGCGGACGCGGGCCTCGCACCGGGTTCGCTCGACGCGACCCGCACCGCCGTCATCGTCGGCACGACCCTCGGCGACGGCGCCGACGACGAACGACACCGCCCGGCCGGTACGGCCCACGGCGGCAGCAGCGCCTACGGGGTGAGCGCCGCGGTCGCTCGCGCGGTGGGGGCCCACGGCGCCGCCCCCGTCGTCGGCAACGCCTGCGCCGCCAGCGGTTACGCGGTGGCGATGGGGGCCGACCTGATCCGCTCCGGCGCCGCCGACGTGGTGGTCGCGGGCGGCGCCGAGGCCCAGTCCCGGGTCGCCCTCGCCTGCTTCAACCGGATGGGCGCGGTCGACCCGGAGCGCTGCCGGCCCTTCGACTCCGAACGCCGCGGCACCGTGTTCGGCGAGGGCGCGGCCGTACTGGTCCTGGAGTCCGCCGAGCACGCCCGGCGCCGCGGCGCCGGGCCGTACTACGCCGAGGTCGGCGGCAGCGGCTGGAGCTGCGACGCCCACCACATCACCAGCCCCGAACCGGGCGGCACACAGATCCGGCGCGCCATGGCGGCCGCCCTGGACGACGCGGGGATCGGGCCGCGGGACATCGGCTGCGTCGTGCCGCACGGCACCGGCACCGAACTCAACGACGCGGTGGAGAGCGAGGCGCTGGCCCACCTGCTCGCCGGGGACCTGGACCGCACCCCCCTCTACAGCCTGAAGGCGCTCATCGGCCACACCGGCGGCGCGGCCGGCGCGTTCGCGGTGCTCGCCGGCGCGCTCATCGCCCGCGACCGCGAGGTCATGCCGAACACCCCGGTGCGGGTGCCGGATCCGCGCTGCCCGGTGTGGCTCCCCGACGACGGCCCGGTGCCGCTCGAACGCCCCGGGGTCCTGGTGAACGCGTACGGGTTCGGAGGCAACAACATCTCGATCACCCTGCTGGCCACGGGCCGTGAGGAGGACCGCCGGTGAGTACGACAGAGCTCGTGGTCAGCGGGCTGGGAGTGGTCACGCCCTGGACCGACCGGCCGCGGCGGGCCGCCGCCCCGCCCACCCCCGCTCCGCCCCCGGACGACTCCTGGTTCGACGTCACCGCCCGCCTCGGGCCACGGGGTTACCGCTACCTCCCGGCCGCCAGCGCCTATCTGCTCGCGGCCACCCGCGCGGCCGTCGCCGACGCGGGCGGGATCGGCCATGTCGCCGCGGACGCGCGGGCCGCCGTGGTGGCCACCAACCACGCCGCCACCGGGGTGCTCGACGGCATGGACGACACGGTGACCCGGGAGGGCTCCGACGGACTCAGCCCGGCCCTCGCGCCCTACTTCTCGATCAACACGTACGTGGGCCGGGTGGCGACCGAGTACGAGACGCGGGCGTTCGCCGTCACCCTCACCTCACCGGCCGTCGCCGGGTTCGACGCCCTGGCGCTGGCCGCCACCTCGCTGGCGCGCGGCCGGGCCGGCGTCCTCGTCGTGGGCACGACCGAGGCCCGGCTCCCGGCCGGGCACCGGGCGTCCGGCGCCGACGAGACCGGGGCCGCCGCCCTGGTGCTCGAACCGGCCGCCGCCGCCCGGGCCCGCGGCGCGCGGGTGCACGGCACCGTCCGGGCCCGGACCCTGTGCCTGCCGGACGGGCAGCCGCCCTCCGGCGGACCGCTCGCGGCGGCGCTCGACGCCCTGCTCAAGGACGGCGACCGCGCACCCCTCACCGTCCACCTGGTGGCCGACGACTCCCCGGTCGCCGAGCTGACCGCGCAGGCCCTCAAACCCCACGGCACCGTGCGGCGCGCGCCCCTCGGCGCCGGGTGCCTGGCGCCCGCGCTGCGCCTGGTGCAGTCGCTGGCGTCCGACGGCGAGCGGCACCTGGTCGCCGTGGCGCAGGGCACCGGACACGTCGCACTGGCCCTGGTGACCGCGGAGGAGGCGGCATGAACGAGGACGCGCTGCACGGCTCCTGGGCGCTGATCCTGGGAGCGTCCAGCGGCATGGGCGCCGCCGCGGCCCGTGCCCTTTGCGCCCGCGGCGCGCATGTGCTGGGCGTGCACTTCGACACGGCGGCCACCCAGCCCGAGGTGGACGCCCTCGTGGCTCAGCTGCGGGCCCACGGCACGACCGTCGAGTTCCACAACGCCAACGCCGCGAGCCGCAAGGTCCGTGCCCAGCTCGTGGCACGGCTCGGCGAACTCGCCGCCGACCGCGGCGTACGGGTACTGCTGCACTCGCTGGCCTTCGGCACCCTGGCGCCCTACCTGCGCGGCACGAACGCCCAGGAGCCCGTCCAGGAACGGCAGCTGACGATGACGCTGGACGTCATGGCGCACTCCCTCGTCTACTGGACGCAGGAGCTGCACGAGGCGAAGCTGCTGCGCCCCGGCGCGAAGGTGTTCGCGATGACCAGCGCCGGCACGAGCCGGGTCTCGGCGACCTACGGGCCCGTCTCCGCCGCCAAGTGCGCACTGGAGGCCCACACCCGGCAGCTCGCGGTGGAGCTGGCCCCGGCCGGTGTCGCGGTGAACGCCGTCCGGGCCGGAGTGACTCCGACCCGCTCCCTGGAGCGCATCCCGGAACACGGCGAACTCCTGGCCCGGGCCCGGGCCGGCAACCCGCACGGGCGGCTCACCACCCCCGACGACGTCGCCGAGGTGATCGCGCACCTCGCCCTGCTCGACTCCTCGTGGCTGACCGGCAACGTGATCGGCGTGGACGGCGGCGAGGTGCACACCGTATGACCCCCGTCCCGTACATCGCCGTACCGGCCGGAGCGGCCGCCCTGGTGCTCGCCGGCTGGGCCACCGCGGCCACCCTCGCGGGCGGCCGGCGCGCCCGGGCCCTGTACCGGCCGCCGCGCGCGGAGTCCGCCCGCACCCCCGGCGACCGGGGCCTGGCCTGGGAGGAGACCCGGGTCACCACGCGGGACGGGCACCGGCTGGCGGCCTGGTGGATACCGGGCCGCGGGCCGCACACCGTCGTCGTCTGCCACCCCGTCGGCCGGGACCGGGCGAGCGTGCTGCCGCACATCCGGCTGCTGCACGAGGCCGGCCACCACGTCCTCGCCTACGACCTGCGCAACCACGGCGCCAGCGACGACGACTCCCGGATCCGGGGCATGGCCGGCAAGTTCACCGCCGACCTGCACGACGCCCTGGCCCACGCCCGGTCCCGCCCCGAGGCACGCGGCGGACGCACCGGGGTGCTCGCGCTGTCGTTCTCCACCTGGCCCGCCGTGTACGGGCTGCGCGACACCTCGGACGTCGACGCCGTCGTGTGCGACAGCGGGCCCGGCGCGGATCTGCCCGGCGCGATGCGCCGCTACTTCGACCTCCAGGCCCGGCTGCTGCCCCGCTGGCTGGGCCGCGCACCGGCCCTCGCCCTGGCCCGGCGCGCCTTCGTGGCCGGTGCCCGGCGCCGGCTCGGCGTGCGGCCGGACTGGCTCGCCGAACTCGCCGGCTGCCAGGTGCCGATGCTGTTCGTCGGGGCGGCCCGCGACACCCTGATGCCGCCCGAGGACATCGCGGCCGTGGCCCGGCACGCCCCGCACGCCCGGGTGTGGACCGCCCCGAACGCCATCCACGTCAACGCCCACCGTCTGGACCGGGCGGCGTACACCCACCGGCTGACCGAGTTCTACGCGGAGGCGTTCGGCCGCGCCGCGGTCCGAGCGGGGCACGGCGATGACTGAGTACGTGCTGGTCGAGAGCCGGCACCCGTTCACCGACCCCGGCGACGGCGCCTTCGTCCGTGACGCGGTGGCCCTGGCCACGGCCGGGCACCGGGTGCGGCTCTGCCTGGTGCAGGAGGGCGTGCTCGGCGCGGCCGCCCGCACCGGCGGCATCGTCGAGGCCCTGCGCGCCGGCGTGCGCGTCCAGGCCGACGACCACTCGCTCGCCCGGCACGCGCTGCGGGCGGCCGACCTGCCGACCGGCGTCGAGGTCCAGGACATGGCCGCGTTCGCGCGGACGGTGCTCGCCACGGACACCCGGGTGGTGTGGCACTGACATGAACGCCCCCGCACCCGCGTCCTCGTCTTCGTCTTCCTCCTCGTCCTCCTCCTCGTACGACTGGGACCTGCTGCTCTTCCTCAACGCGACCCCGCACACGGGCGACACCGCCACCACCGCGCTCCGGCTGCTGTGGGCCACCGCCGACAGCGGCGCCCGCGCCCAGGTGTGGGCCTGCGGCTCGGCGACCCTGCTCACCAGCGCCGCGCTCGGCGAACGCCGGCCGCGCAACCTGCGCGCCCTGGACACCGAGTACCCCACCAGCGCGGCACTCGTCGCGGACCTGCTGCGCGGCCACCCCGAGCGGGTGCGCTGGAACGCCTGCCGGTTCTGCAGCGCCGAACGCGGCACCGAGCACATCGCGGGCGTCCGGGTCCGCTCCGCCCTGCGGATCGCGGCCACCGTGTCCGAGTGCCGCAAGACCGTCTACCTGGGAGGACCCTGATGGCCGGCCGGCCGCTCCTCGCGGTCCTCGAACGGCCGGTGCAGACCGGCCAGGTGGAGACCTCGTACGCCGATCTCCTCTACGTCGTGCGGGAACTGCACCGGCAGTTCGGCGGCGTGCGGCTGCTGCTGCGGGGCGCCGCCGTGACCGCGGCCGTCGACGGGACGCGGCACGGACCGCCGCCGCTGGGACCCGCGCTGCGGGCTCTCGCGCCGAGCCCGGCCGAGGGCCTCGCCGCGCTGCTCGCCGACGGCGTCACCGTACGGGCCGACCTGGCGAGCCTGACCCGGCTCGGACTCGCACAGCGGCGGCTGGTGAGCGGGGTGCTGGCATGCGACGCCGGCCGACTCGCCGAGGAGCTGCCCGCCTACGAGCGGGTGTGGTTCCTGTGAGCGGGCCGCCGCGCAGGACCCCGGATCGACCACAGCGAAGGAGAGACCAGATGACCGCCTCCCCGCCCCGCCACACCGGCCTAGCGATCTCCGCCTGGGCGGCCACCTCACCGTACGGACACGACCGGGACGACTTCGTGCGCGGTGTGCGCGAGGGGCGCCGCGCCGTCACCCCCCTCGACCCCAACACCTGGTCCGTGCCGTTCACCGAGGCCGGCGTGGTGCCCGGCTTCACGGCCCGGGAGGTGCTCGGCCGCAAGGGCACCCGGTCCATGGACCGGCCCACGGCGCTGGCCGTGGCCACCGTGGGCACCCTGCTCACCGGCGAAGCCGCGGGCACCCCGCCCGCCGACGACGTGGCGCTGGTCCTCGGCACCAGCAACGGCAGCGTCCAGAGCATGATGGACTTCACCCGGGACTCGCTGACCCAGGCCAAGCCCTACCACGTGGACCCGGCCCGCTTCCCGAACACCGTGATGAACTGCGCGGCCGGGCAGTGCGCCATCTGGCACGGCCTGCGCGGCCCCAACACCACCCTGGCGGGTGGCCGCGCCACGGCCCTGCTCGCCCTCAACTACGGCCGCAGGCTGTGGCGTTCGGGGCGGGCGGGCAAGGTGCTGTGCGGTGCCGTCGAGGAGTTCTCCGAGCAGCGCGCCCGCCTGGAGGCGTGGGCGGTGCCCGGCACCGCGGCGCCCCTCGGCGAGGGCTGCGCGATGTTCGCTCTGGAGCCCCTCGACGCGGTCACCGCTCGCGGCGACCGGCCGCACGCCGAGCTGCTCACCCTGGAGTTCGGCGTGTTCGGCGCCGTCGACGACTCCGCCGACCTGCTCGCCACGCTGGTGGACCGGGCGATCGGCACCGCCGGACTCGACCCGGCCGACATCGCTCTCGTCGCACCGTCCGCCGCCGCCGACCCGCTGAGGGCCTGCGAACGCACGGCCGTCGAGAAGGCCCTGCCCGGAGCCGAGCCCCGGTGGTTCGACGTGGCGCCCCTGGTGGGCGACGCGGGCGCGGCCTCCGGCACCTTCCAGCTCGCCGCCGTACTCGCCCTCGCCGGCCCCGGGCCGAGCGCCCGCCACGCGCTGATCACCAGCATCGACCGGGACGGAGTCGTGGGCTGCGCCGTGCTGCGGCTGCCCGCTCTCGCCCTCGTCCACCACGTTCCCGCCACAGAGAGGTGACTGACATGACCCAGGCCAACACCGCCGTCCCCGACCGCGACGCACTGCGCGAACTGGTCGCGGACGTCCTCGACATCCCCGCCGAGATGATCACCGACGACGCCCACTTCGCCCATGACCTGGAGGTCGACTCCCTCATGGCGCTGGAACTGATGGTGATCATGGAGCGTACGTACGGCGTGAAGCTGGACGAGACGCGCCTCAAGGAGGTCACCTCGCTGGCCCGCGCCCACGCGCTCCTCGTCGAAGAGCTCAGCCGATGACGGCGGTCCTGCCACGCCCCACCCCGCTCGACGGCACCGTCCGCGGAACGGCCGGGGGGCCCGGGGTGTTCACCGGCTCCTACCGGGTGAGCGCGGACGAGTCGGTGCTGCGGGGGCACTACCCGGGGCTGCCCATCTTCCCCGGCGTCGCCCTGGTGGAGTGCGTCCACCAGGCGGTCCGGCTCAGCGTCCCCGAGGAGTCGGGCACCCCGGCGATGGCCGAGGTGGAGAGCTGCCGCTTCCTCGCCCCGGTGTTCCCCGGCCACACGGTCGACGTGCGCACCACGGCGGAATCCGTCGAGGGCGGGTTCCGCTGCCGTGCCGTGCTCAGCCGCGGCGAGGAGCGCGTGGCCACCCTGCGCGTGCGCTACCGGCTGGAGGCGACCGGATGAGCGGCCGCGAACTGATCGAGAAGCTGCTGCCGCACCGGCCGCCCATGCTCCTCGTCGACGAGGTCGTCGAAGCGGTGCCGGGAGAGCGCCTCACGGCACGGATGACCGTCACCGGTGACGAACCCTGCTTCGAAGGCGCCGACCCTCAGGGCCCCTTCCCGTCCGTCCTGCTGATCGAGTCGTGGTGTCAGGCCGCCGGTGTCCTGGTCACCTGGGACAGCCCCAACCCCGACGTGCTCTCCGGCGACGTGATGCTGTTCGGAGGGATGAGCGGGCTCGAACTGACGGCGCCGGTGCACCGGGGAGACGTCGTCGAGCACGAGGTGCGCACCGTGCGGCTGCTCTCCGACAGCGCCGTCGTCACCGGCCGTGCCACGGTCGGGGGCCGCACCGTCATGACCGTGGGCAGCGTGATCATGGCGCGCCGGCCGGCGGAGGAGCTGCGGGGGCACCAAGGCACCCGCGCGACCGAGGAGGAATCGTGACTGCCAACGCATCGGACCGGCGCCGTCCGGTGGCCCTGGTGACCGGCGGCACCCGCGGCATCGGCCGTGCCATCGCCGTCCGGCTCGCGGCGGACGGGAACGACGTGGCGTTCTGCTACCACTCGCGCGAGGACGAGGCGCGCGGCCTGGAGAAGGAGCTCGCCGAGCTGGGCGCCCGCTCCGTCTCTGCCGCCGTCGACGTCTCCGACGCGCCCGCCGTCCGCGCCTTCGTCGCCCGCGCCGAGGACGAACTGGGGCCGCTGGACGTGCTGGTGACCTCGGCCGGCGTGGTGCGCGACAGCTCCCTGGTGATGATGGACGACGACGACTGGCGGCAGGTCCTCGACGTCAACCTGAGCGGCACCTACCACGCCTGCCGCGCCGCCATCTTCTCCTTCATGAAGCGCCGCAGCGGCACCATCATCACCCTGTCCTCGGTCGCGGGCGTCCACGGGCACCCGACGCAGACCAACTACTCGGCCGCGAAGGCGGGCATCAACGGCTTCACCCGCTCCCTCGCCAAGGAGGTCGGCCGCTACGGGATCCGGGTCAACTGCGTCGCCCCCGGCTTCATCCAGACGGACATGACCGCCGCGCTGCCGCCCAAGGTGCGCGAGGAGAAGGTGAAGGCCATCCCGCTGGGCCGCTGGGGCACCTCCGACGAGGTGGCCGACCTGGTGTCGTTCCTCGCCTCGCCGCGCGCCTCCTACATCACCGGCCAGATCGTCCAGATCGACGGCGGCATCGTCATCTGACGCGGGCCGCCCGGCTCCGACACGAGAGGCATCGAGCATGGCCAAGGCGCAGGCGCGCCGTCCACCGCGCCACTACTTCTCCTTCCGCAGCCCGTACTCCTGGCTGGCGCACCGGGAGCTGACCGAGCACCACCCGGCCCTCGCCCGGTCCCTGCGGCGCATCCCCTTCTGGGAACCCGACGCGCTCAGCCAGAAGCTCCTCACCGAGGCCGGCGGGAGCTTCGTCTACCAGCCGATGTCCCGGGAGAAGCACTTCTACATCCTCCAGGACGTACGGCGGCTCACCAGGGCCCGCGGCCTGGACGTCAGCTGGCCGGTGGACCGCGACCCGCACTGGGAGGTGCCGCACCTGGCCTGGTTCGCGGCGGCCCGGCACGGCGTCGACGCGGCGTTCACCGACGCCGTGTTCCGCGCCCGCTGGCTGGAGGGCCGGGACATCTGCGACCCCGCCGTCGTCGCGGACATCGCCCGGGACGTCGGCGCCGACCCCGACGAGGCGGCCGGCGCCTTCGACAGCGACACCTACCGGGCGGCCGGTGTCGAGGCGCTGCTGAGCATCAGCCGGGACGGTGTGTTCGGCGTGCCGTTCTTCGTCGCGGGCGCCGAGAAGTTCTGGGGCCTGGACCGGCTGGCGCCGTTCCTCGCCGCCCTGGACGGCAGCGGCACGGGCCCGGCCGCCACCGAGGCCCCGCCCGCCCCGGTCGGTCCGGGCGAGCATGCCGATCCCGGGCACGCAGGCGGTTGCGGCTGAGGCCGCCGTGACAGCTTCGTGTCAGATCGAGGCCGTTGCCCCGGCGCCGGGGTGAGTCTGGGGGCGCCGGACGTAGGACACCGCCCGGCAGCAGACACCCGGGCACGGAGGGAAGAGGCCGGATGGGATCCATGGAGCAGACGCCGGGGGCAGGCCGCCCCAGCCGTCGAAGTGTGCTCGCAGGGCTGGGAGCGGCCGCCGGTGCCGTGCTCGCCGGTGCGCCCGTGGCGCGTGCCGCCACGCGGGACGCCGAACAGGTCGAGGCGCTCGTCGTCGGCTCCGGCTACGCGGGCTCGGTGGCCGCGCATCACCTGGCGGCCGCCGGGATCCGCTCGGTGGTCCTGGAGCGGGGCCGCCGCTGGCCGATCACCGCGGCGCACGACACGTTCTGCACCCTGTCCGCCCCGGACCGGCGGGCCTCGTGGATGAGCACCACGCTGCCCGTGCCGAAGTACGTGGGCGTGCTGGAGACGACGCAGGCCACGGGTGTCACCGTGACCACGGGGGCGGGTGTCGGCGGCAGCTCCCTCGTCAACCACGGCCTGCTGATGCAGCCCTGCGGCGCGCTGTTCCAGCGCAGCTTCGGCGACACGCTGGACTACGAGGAGATGGCGCGGCTGTGGTACCCGGCGGCCCTGCACATGCTGCGCGCCGCCCCCATCCCCGACGACGTGCTCGCCGACAGCCACTACAGCAGCGCCCGCGCGTTCATCGACCAGGCCCGCGCGGCCGGACTGCGCGTCCTGCGCCCCGCGATCCAGGTCGACTGGGACGTCGTCCGGGACGAGATCGCCGGCCGGGTTCCCGCCTCGGCGATCGCCGGTGAGGCCGAGGTCGGCATGAACAGCGGCGCGAAACTCAGCGTCGACCGCACGATCCTGGCCGCCGCCGAACGCACCGGACGGGTCTCGGTCCGCGTCCAGCACCAGGTGAGCGACGTGACCCGGGCCGCGGACGGCCGCTACCGCGTGGAGTGCGAGCGCCTCGCCGAGGACGGCACCGTGCTCGACCGGCCCGTGTTCCTCGCCCGGTACGTCTTCCTCGCGGCCGGCTCGATGGGCACCTCGAAGCTGCTGGTGCGGGCCAAGGGCCGGGGCAGCCTGCCCGACCTGCCCGACGGCATCGGCCGGTTCTGGGGCGACAACGCGGACCGGCTCGCCATCCGGGTGGGCATGCCCGGCCCGCCCAGCACCGGCGGACCCGCCCACATCGTGGCCACCGACTGGCGGGATCCGGCCAAGGCCATCAGTCTCGCCGAGTTCCCCGGCGGCGCCTCCCCGGTGCCCGGCGAAGGCGTCTCCGGCACGTTCGCCATGCAGATCACCGAGCCCGACGGCTCCTTCGCCTACGACTCGGCGAGCGACTCCGTCCATCTGACCTACCCCAACGACGACGCCGGACTCGACGCGGTCCTCGGCGGCGTGCTCGACCGGCTCAACGCCGCCAACCCCGGCACCCGCACGTACAGCACCACCGCCGCGTACACCTCGCACCCGCTCGGCGGCGCGGTCCTCGGCCGCGCCTGCGGCTCCGACGGGACGGTGCTCGGGCACCCGAACCTCTTCGTCGTCGACAGCTCGCTCATCCCCGGGTCGGCCGGGGCCGTCACCCCGGCCCTGACCGTCACGGCACTCGCCTCGCGCACCGTGACGCGCGCGATTCGGACGCTTCAGCGCCAGTCGTGAAAACCCCGGAAGAGCAGGCGATCATTCTGAAAGAATGGTCGGCGAAACTATGAAGTCCGGGCTCGACTTCAAGAGCCCCGCGAGGAATTGGGATTCACTATGTCTGAAGCAGAGAATTCCGCGCCCGACGCGGCCCGTTCGGGCCGCTGGACGCACGAATCCGGATTAAGTGTCAACCGGATCGGGTTCGGCGCCATGCAGCTGCCCGGGCAGGGGGTCTGGGGACCGCCGGCCGACCGTGACAACGCCGTCGCCGTGGTGCGCAGGGCCGTCGAGCTCGGCGTCGACCACATCGACACGGCGGACTACTACGGCCCGCACGTGGCGAACGAGCTCATCCGCGAGGCCCTGCATCCGTACGCCGACGACCTGGTCTTCGGCACCAAGGTCGGTGTGGTGCGCGGCGAGGACATGACCTGGCCCGCCGCCGCGTCCCCCGCCCAGCTGCGCGAGCAGGTCGAGGAGAACCTCAGGGGCCTGGGCCGCGACTACCTCGACATCGTCTACCTCCGCGTCGGCGGTGACTTCCTGCTCCCGGCGGACGGCACCCCGATGCTGGAGTCCTTCCAGGCGCTGGCCGAGCTGCGCGACAAGGGCCTCATCCGGCACCTGGGACTGAGCACCGTCGACAGCGAGCAGCTGGCGCAGGCCCAGCAGATCGCCCCGGTCGCCGCAGTCGAGAACCGGTTCAACGTGCTGGACCGGCGCGGCGGCGGCGTGCTCCGTGAGTGCGAGCGTCAGGGCATCGCCTTCGTGCCGTACTTCCCGCTGGGCGCGGGCACGTTCACCAAGGGCCACCCCATGGTCCAGGAGCACCCCACGGTGGACGCGGTGGCCGAGCGCCACGGCGTCACCGTGCAGCAGGTGGCCATCGCCTGGCTGCTGCACCACTCCCCGGCGATCCTGCCGATCCCGGGCACGTCCTCCCTGGCGCACCTGGAGGACAACATCAAGGCGGCCGACATCCGGCTGACCGCCGAGGACGTACGCGAACTCGACACCCTCGAGTTCGTCAGCACGCTGCCCTGACGTAGCCGGGCCGGGACGGCGGCTCACCGCTGTCCCGGCCCCGTCCCGCACTCCGGCCCTCGGCCGGACCCCGACGAGGAGCCGGTACATGACGCTGCGAAGCCCTTGGCCCGACGCCGAGATACCCGACGTTCCCCTCACCGACTTCGTCCTCGGCGACCTCGGCCCGCGCGCGGACCGCACCGCCCTGGTGGACGGACCCAGCGGACACGAGATCACCTATCGGCACCTCGCCGACACCGTGACCGCCACCGCGGGCGCGCTGCAGCGCCGCGGGGTACGCCACGGCGACGTCGTCGCCGTGCGCTCACGCAACAACTGGCAGTACGCGGCCGCCGTGCACGGCGCCCTGCGGGCCGGCGCCACCGTGACGCTGCTCAGCCCCTCCGCCACCGACGCCGAGGTGAGCCGGCAGCTCAAGCACTCCGGAGCCCGGCTGCTGTTCACCGAGTCCGCCCTGGTCGCCGGCTCCGTCGCGCTGTGCGCGTCACAGGGCTGGGCCGCGGACGACGTCCTCGTCCTCGACGGGGACCCGGAGGCGGGCACCCCGCACCGGTCGCTGGCCGACCTGGTGGCCCGCGGCGACGAGCCGAGCCCCGTGACCATCGCCCCGGACCGGGACGTCGCCCTGCTCCCGTACTCGTCCGGAACCAGCGGGCCCGGCAAGGGCGTCATGCTCACCCACCGTAACCTCGTGGCGAACATGGTGCAGACGACCCGGTTCATGACCCGCCTCGGTCCCGACTCACGCACCCTGGCGCTCATGCCGTTCTTCCACATCTACGGCATCCAGATCGTGCTCAACCAGAGCCTGCACGCCGGAGCCTGCGTGGTGACCATGCCGCAGTTCGAGTTCACCTCCTTCCTGGAGATGATCGGCAAGTACCGGATCGACCGGCTGCCCGTCGCACCCCCGATCCTCGTCATGCTCGCCAAGGACCCGGTCGTCGACGACCACGACCTCTCCAGCGTCCGCTATCTGTCGTCGGGGGCCGCGCCCCTGGACGACGAGGTGGTCGGCCTGGTGAAGCAGCGCCTGGGCTGCCACGTCCGCCAGGGCTACGGCATGACGGAACTGAGCCCGGCGGCGCACGCCGTGCCGGACCACCGCACCGACATCGACGCCGGAGCCGTGGGGTTCATGGTGCCGAACATGGAGTGCCGCGTCGTCGACCTGGACACCGGACGCGACGTGGGGCCCGGCGAGTGGGGCGAACTGTGGTGCCGCGGCCCGAATGTGATGAAGGGCTATCTGCACGACGAGGACGCCACCGCGCGGACCGTGGACGCCGACGGCTTCCTGCACACCGGCGACGTCGTCAGCTACGACGAGCGGGGCGTGTTCACCGTCGTCGACCGGGTCAAGGAACTCATCAAGTACAAGGGCCACCAGGTGCCGCCCGCGGAGCTGGAGGCGGTGCTGCTCGGCCACGACGGCATCGCCGACGCCGCCGTCGTCGGCGTGCCCGACCAGCTGGCCGGGGAACTGCCCAAGGCATTCGTGGTGCGCGGGCCGGCCGGCGCCGAACTCGACGCGGACACCGTCATGGCGTACGTCGCCGGACACGTCCCGCCGTATCAGCGGGTACGGCTCGTGGAGTTCGTCGACGCCATCCCCAAGTCCCCCTCCGGAAAACTCCTGCGCAATGCGCTCCGAGCCGGTGCCTGACGCCTCTTAATTCCGGCCGGTGCAGCATGTTGCCAGGCTTTCCGACGGGCGTTGAACGGGCGAGATAATCCTCTTGGAAGCGATCGCTGCAATGCGACGGGCAATGAACCGGCGCGGCTTTCGGTAAAGGGAGGGCTGAATGCCTGTGGGTATCGATGAATCCGGTCCCTTGATTCTGGGCGATGAATTCTTCCAGGATCCGTATCCGGTGTACGAGGCGCTGCGCGCCGAGGGCGGAGCCCGCCAGGCCCGGCTGCCGAACGGCCACAAGGTCTGGATCGTCGCCGGCTACAAGGAAGCCCGCGCCGCACTGAGCGACCCCCGGCTGAGCAAGCGGCTCAGCGCGGCGGAGCACCTGTTCGAACGCCATTTCACGGACCCCAACAGGCGCTGGAAGTACGACAACTCCGTCGTCGAACACATGCTCAACAGCGACCCGCCCGACCACAGCCGCCAGCGCCGCCTGGTCGGCAAGGCGTTCACCACGCGCCGGGTCGCCGCGCTGCGGCCGCGGATCGAACAGATCGGCGCGGAACTGATAGACGAAATGGCGCGGCACGACGAGGTCGATCTGATCGATTCCTTCGCCTTTCCGCTCCCCACCACGGTGATCTGCGAACTCCTGGGAATTCCGGAGCCGGACCGCGACGATTTCCGCTCCTGGTCCCACACCATCGTGTCGGTGGCGAACGCCAACGACCCCCGCAAGGTGCAGGAGGACTCCGCCGCGATGGCGGCCTACCTCGGAAAGCTCCTCGCGGCCAAGCGCGCCCACCCCGCCGACGACCTGCTCACCGCGCTGGTCCAGGCGACCGACGACGACGACCAGCTCACCGAGGTCGAACTGGTCTCCATGGCCTTCCTGCTCCTGGTGGCCGGCCACGAGACCACCGTCAACCTGATCAGCAACGGGGTCCTCTCGCTGCTCCAGCACCCCGGCCAGCGGGCCCTGCTGCGGCAGGACCCCGGCCTCGTCCCCAACGCGGTGGAGGAGCTGCTGCGCTACGAGGGCCCGGTCAACCTGACCACCCTGCGCTACACCAAGGAGCCGATGACCATCGGCACCACCACCGTCCCCGAGGGCGAGTTCGTCATCGTCGCGCTCAGCTCCGCCAACCGGGACCCGCGCAGCTTCGCCGGTCCCGACACGCTGGACGTGACCCGCAAGCCGGGCGGCCACGTCGCCTTCGGCCACGGCATCCACTACTGCGTCGGCGCCCCGCTGGCCCGCCTGGAGGCCGAGGTGGCGTTCGGCCAGCTCGTCTCCCGCTTCCCCGAGATGACACTCGCCACCGGCTTCGACGAGCTGGCCTGGCGGCACAGCACCCTGGTCCGCGGGCTCACGGCGCTGCCCGTGCGGCTGCGCCCGTGAGCCGCCCAGCGCCCCGTCCGACTCCGGCGACCGAGGAGTGCCGACGATGACCGTTGCCCCGACCACGACCCGGCCGGACCACCCGGTGAGCCTGCTCGGGAACCCCGGCGCCCGCGAGGTGCCCGTGCCCCTGGCGACCCGGCTGTACGAACAGCTGGTCACCGGCCGGCGCTTCAACGACATGGCCACCGCCCTCGCCCTCCAGGGCACCCTGGCCGTCTACCCCTCCACCACCGGGCAGGAGGCATGCCAGGTCGGCGCCGCGCTCGCCCTGGACGAGGGCGACTGGCTGTTCCCCACCTACCGCGACATCGTCGCCGTGGTGGCACGCGGCGTGGACCCGGTGGAGGCCCTCACCCTGATGCGGGGCGACTGGCACAACGGCTACGACCCGGTGGCCACCCGGGTGGCGCCGCTGTGCACCCCGCTGGCCACCCACTGCGCGCACGCGGTGGGCCTCGCCCACGCCGCGCGCCTGGCCGGCGACGAGGTGGCCGTCCTCGCCCTGCTCGGCGACGGCGCCACCAGCGAGGGCGACTTCCACGAGGCGATGACCCTGGCCGGCGTGCTGGACGCGCCCGTCGTCTTCCTCGTGCAGAACAACGGCTACGCCATCTCGGTGCCGGTCAGCCGCCAGTGCGCCGCCGACTCCCTCGCGGACAAGGGCGCCGGCTACGGCGTGGCCGCCACCCAGGTCGACGGCAACGACGTGCTCGCCGTGCACTCGGTCCTCGCCCAGGCACTGGAGCGCGCACGGTCGGGCGGCGGACCGACGCTGGTGGAGGCCCTCACCTACCGGGTCGAGGGACACACCACCACCGACGACCCCACCCGTTACCGCACCGACGCCGAGGTCGAGCCGTGGCGCCACCGCGACCCGCTGCTGCTGATGGAGCGTCATCTGCGGGCGAGCGGAGCCCTGGACGACGCGGGCGTCGACGCCGCGGCCGACGCCGCCGACCGGCTGGTCCGCAGCTGGCGGGCCCGCCTCACCCAGCCCGCCGCCGGCGGCCCGGAAGACCTCTACCGGCATGTGTACGCCGAGCTGCCCCCGCACCTGGCCCAGCAGCGCGCCGCCCTGCTGGCGCGCCCGGACACCGCCGACGGGGGCGCCCGATGAGCACCGGCACGACGATGGCCCAGGCACTCAACACCGCCCTGCGCGACGCGATGGCGGACGACCCCGCGGTCCACGTCCTGGGCGAGGACGTCGGCGCCCTCGGCGGCGTCTTCCGCATCACGTCCGGGCTCGCCGAGCGGTTCGGACCCGAGCGCTGCGCGGACATGCCCATCACCGAGTCCGGCTTCCTCGGCGCGGCCGTGGGCATGGCCATGTACGGGCTGCGCCCCGTCGTGGAGATGCAGTTCGACGCCTTCGCCTACCCCGCCTTCGAACAACTCGCCAGCCACGTCGCGAAGATGCGCAACCGCACCCGCGGCCGGCTGCCGATGCCGCTGACCGTCCGCATCCCCTACGGCGGCGGCATCGGCGCCGTCGAGCACCACAGCGACTCCTCCGAAGGGCACTACCTGCAGATCCCCGGACTGCACGTGGTCACCCCGGGCACCGTCGCCGACGCCTACCACCTGCTGCGCCACTCCATAGCCTCCGACGACCCCGTCGTCTTCCTCGAACCCAAGCGCAGCTACTGGGCCAAGGAGAACTGGTCGCCCGAGCACCCCGGCGCCGATGCCCACCCCATCGGCCGCGCGGTGGTCCGGCGCCCCGGCACCGACGCCGTGCTCATCACCTGGGGGCCGACGCTGCCGCTGTGCCTGGAGGCCGCCGAACTCGCCGGGCGCCGGCACGGCCTCGCCGTGTCCGTCGTCGACCTGCGCAGCCTGCTCCCGTTCGACGAGGAGACGGTGTGCCGGGCGGTACGGGCGGCGGGCCGCGCGGTCGTGGTGCACGAGGCCAGCGGCTTCGGCGGACCCGGCGCGGAGATCGCGGCACGGGTCACGGAGCGGTGCTTCTCGTATCTGGAGGCCCCCGTGCTGCGCGTCACCGGACTCGACATCCCCTATCCGCCGCCCCGCCTGGAATTCCACCACCTGCCGGACGCCGAGCGCGTGCTGACCGCACTGCGGTCGCTGCGCTGGGACCGGCCGCTCCCCGCGCACCCCCTGGAGGAGGCCGACCGTGCCCGCGCGTGAATTCGTCCTGCCCGACCTGGGCGAGGGCCTGTCCGAGGGCCGGGTCGTGCGCTGGCTGGTCGGCGTCGGCGACACCGTCGTCATCGACCAGCCCGTCGCCGAGGTCGAGACGGCCAAGGCGCTCGTCGACCTGCCCTGCCCGTACGAGGGCACGGTCGAGGCCCTGAACGTCGCCGAGGGGGACTCCGCACAGGTCGGCAGCCCGCTGATGTCGGTGCGCACCCCCGAGGCAGCACCCAGCTGGGGCCCCGCGGGTGCGGGACCGGACGTGCTCGCCGCCGTCACCGGTCCGGTGGCCGTGGTGTCCCCGGTCGTCCGCAAGACGGCCCGCGACCACGGCATCGACCTCGCCGAGCTCACCGGCAGCGGCCCCGACGGCCGGATCGAGCGCGTGGATGTCGACCGGGCCATCGCACGGCTGCGCGCCGAACCCGCCCCGGCGGCGGCGCCGCACCACGACCGGGACACCGACGGCGACGAGATCATCCCCGTCCAGCAGGCCGCGGCCCGCAAGTACCTGCGCGGCCGGTCCGGCATCCCGCACGCCTCCTGCTGGCTGGAGGCCGACGCCACCGAACTCGTCGCCCTGCGCCGGGAGCTGGCGGACAGCACCGGGCAGCCGATGCCGCTCGTCGCGCTGCTGGCCCGGATCTGCACGGCCGCGCTGCGCGACCACCCCGCGCTCAACGCCACCGTCGACGACGAGGCCGCCCTCATCACCCGGCACCGCTCCATCGGTCTGGGGATCGCCGTGCAGGGCACCCGCGGCCTGGTCGTGCCGGTCCTGCGGGACGCGGGCGAGCGGACCCTCGGCCAACTCGCCCGCGACACCACCCGGCTGGTGCGCGAGGCCGCGTCCGGCTCGCTGACCCCCGCGCAGCTGACCGGCGGCACCTTCACCCTGAACAACTACGGACCGCTGGGCGTGGACGGCGCCGACCCGATCATCAACCTTCCCCAGGCGGCGATGCTCGGCGTGGCCCGCATCGCCGAACGCCCCTGGGCGCACCAGGGCACCCTCGCCCTGCGCAGCACCGTCCGGCTGGCCGTCACCTTCGACCACCGCGTCTGCGACGGCACGCAGGCGGCGGCCTTCCTCACCGCGGTCGCGTCCTGCGTGGAGCGGCCACTGCGATTGCTGCACGGCTGCTGACGACCCGCCCGGCGCCCACCGCGACGCCCCATCCGCAGGGAGAGACGGCATGTTCACCCTTTTCGACGAGCGCCTGGACGCGTTCGCCCGCCGGACGATCGCCGACCACCGCGCCTTCTCGGCCGGCCGCTGGAGCACACCCCGGCTGAACGAGCACCGCACCGAGGCACTGCGCCGCACCCTCCGCTACACCCGTGACCACTCGCCCTTCTACGCCAAGCGGCTGGCCGGCCTCGACCCGGCCCGCATCGACTCCTTCACCCCGCAGGACCTGCCCGAGATCCCCTTCACCACCAAGGACGACCTGCGCGAGCACACCTTCGACCTGCTGTGCCGGCCGGTCAGCGAGGCGTGGGTCTTCTACGAGACGACCGGCACCACCGGCCCCGCCACGCCCTGTCCGCGGGACAACGTCGACAGCCTGGTCAACAACACGGCGCTGACCGTCTGCTACGACGAGATCTTCCGCGCCCACGGCGACGACCACGTGGTCGCGGTGCTGGGCCCGACCGAGTTGCACTCCACCGGGGACACCTTCGGCGACGTGTGCCGCAACCTCGGCCGCGCAGTGGTCAAGATGTGGCCGCACTCCCCCGTCGTCGGCTTCGAACGCGCCCTGCAGGTGCTGCGCGAACTCCGGGTCACCGCGGTGTTCTGCACCCCCGGCATGGCCCTGTCCCTGGCCAAGGAGGCAGCCGCGGCCGGCCTCGACCCGGCCCGGGACTTCGCCGTCCGCTTCCTCATGCTCACCGGCGAACTGGCCACCCCCGGCCTGCTGCGCCGGATCGGCGAGGTCTGGGGCGCGGACGCCTACAACTGCCTGTACGCCTCGCAGGAGGCGTCCGTCCTCGGCGCCGTCGAGGCCGACGGGCAGCTGCGCACCGTGCCGCTCAACGTGCTGTACGAGGTGGTGGACCCGCAGACCGGGCAGCCCGTGCCGCAGACGTCGGGCAGCCGCCAGGGCGAACTCGTCGTCACCCACCTCTACCAGGGCAGCAAGCCCCTGGTGCGGTATCGCACCGGCGACCTGGTGCGGCTCACCGACCCCGCCCCGGGCACCCGCTACCCCTCGCAGCTGCTGCTGCCGCTGGGCCGGGCGCGCGACAGGGTCGAACTGGGCGGCGAACTGGTCAGCGCCTACGAACTGGAGGAGGCGGTCCTCGCCGAGGCCACCGGATGCGCCGACTACGCGCTGACCATCGACACCGAGGACGGCGTGGACGTCCTCACCGTCGCCCTCGAACAGGCCCCCGGCCGGCCCCTGGCCGGCTCCGTGGCCGAGCGGATCCGCGACGCCGTGCAGAGCCGCTGGCGATGCCGGACCCGGGTGACGTACGAGCAGCTCGGCGCGATCACCACGACCGGCGCGATGGTGAGCTGGAAGGCGGCGCGGCTGCACGACCGGCGCGGGGCGGTGAGCGGCGAACGCCGCGCCGCCCTGGCCCTGGCCCGACGCAGGGAGTCCCGATGAGCGTCCCCGCACCCCAGGACCGCGTGATCTACCACGACGGAGCGTTCTGCCGCGAGGGCGACGCCGCCCTGAGCGTCGGCACCCAGGCCCTGCACTACGGCACCGGCGTCTTCGAGGGCATCCGGGCCTACTGGAGCGCCGAGCACGACCGGTTGTGGCTGCTCAAGGCGGCCGAGCACTACCGGCGGATGGCCGACTCGGCCCGCCTGCTGCGCATCGACCTCGGGCACACCGTGGACGAACTCGTCGACGTGAGCGCCGAGTTGCTGCGCCGACTCGGCCACCGGGGCGACGTCTACCTGCGGCCGCTGGCCAGCAAGAGGGCCCTGGAGCCCGGCACCCGGTTCGGGGTGCGGCTGCGCGGGGTCACCAGCGGCCTGACCATCCAGGCGCTGCCGATGGGCGACTACATGCCCGAGCGCGGACTGCGCTGCACGGTCACCTCCTGGCGGCGGATCCCGGACAGTTCGCTGCCGTCCCGGGCCAAGGTGACCGGAGGCTACGTCAACAACGCACTGGCGATGGACGAGGCGGCCGCGGCCGGCTACGACGACGTGATCTTCCTCAACCAGCGGGGGGACGTCGCCGAGGCGTCGACGGCCAACCTGTTCCTCGTCCGCGACGGCCGCGCCGCCACCCCCGGCACCGACGCCGACATCCTGCCCGGAATCACCAGGGCGGCCGTGCTCGAACTGCTGGCGGCCGAGGCCGGGATCCGAGTACAGGAACGCGCGGTGGCCCGCTCCGAGCTGTACACCGCCGACGAGGTCTTCCTGGTCGGCACGGGCTGCCAGGTCGTGCCCGTCACCGAGATCGACGGGCACCCGGTCGGTTCCGGGGCCCCCGGCCCGCTCACCGAGAAACTCCGGTCGCTCTACGGCCGCCTCGTCCGCGGGGCCGAGCCGCGCTACCGCTCGTGGCTCACTCCCGTCCGGCTGGACGGCTGACCGGAGAACCACCTCTTCCGACTCCCCGGCACGGATGGATCACAAGGACAATGATCGGCTATCGGTACAGGCCCCCGGCGCCCAGCAGACGGTTCGGCCGGCCCGTCGTGGACCTCTCGCTCACCGCCGCGGCGGACGGATCCGCCACGGTCGCGACCCTCGGCCCGACCGGCACCAGCAGTGAGGCCGCGGCGGGCTTCCTCATCGACCGGGTGCTCGGCGAGGCCGGCGAGGGCACGGCCCCCGCCGCGGACGGCGGGCCGGCGCGGATCGCCCTGCGCGAGACCTACGAGCAGGCGCATCGGCTGGTGCTGGACCGCGAGGCCGACCTGCTCCTCGTGGCCAACGCCTACGCCCAGATCTCCCGCTTCTACATGGACCCCCGGCTGCGCCTGGCCGGCGCCTTCGTCCTCGACACACCGCAGTACGGGCTGGCCGCGCGGACGGACCGGCGGCCCGCGGGACCGGTGACGGTGGCCACGCACCCCGCGCCGGAACCCCTGATCGAGGAGCTGATGCCCGCCGGCTGCCAGGTGGACACGGTCGTGACCGCCGCGTCCACCAGCCTGGCCGCCGCGATGGCGGACCGGGGCGAGGTGGATCTCGCGCTCACCACGGAACTCGCGGCCCAGGTCAGCGGCTTGGACTTCGTCTCCCGCTCCCGGGCCATCCGGATGCTGTGGTCGGTGTTCGCGCTCGCACCGGCCCGCACCGACACCGTCCCCCAGCCCCGCGCCTGAACGGCCCGGCGGCCCCCGGAAAGGAGAAGGTCGTGCTCTGTCTCGACCATGATCTCGTCGTGCGCCTGCTGCCCATGGAGCGGGCGATCGCGACGCTGCGCAGGACGATGCGCCACCACGCGCAGGGCCGGGTGACCCAGCCGCTGCGCACGGTCCTGCGACCGCCCGGCGCCGGCGCGGCGATGGCCGCCATGCCCTGCCACTCGGCCGGACCGGAGCAGGGCGGCTTCGCGGTCAAAACGGTGCTGCACGTGCCGGGCAACATCGAGCGGGGACGGCCCGCGGTCACCGGGGTGCTCCTGCTGTTCGCCCCGGACACCGGGGAGTGCGTCGCCCTGCTGGACGCCGCGTCGGTGACGGCGATCCGGACCGCGGCGGTGTCCGCGGTCGCCACGGACGCGCTCGCCGGACCGGACGCGGGCGACCTGGCCCTGCTCGGCGCCGGCACCCAGGCCCGCAGCCATCTGAAGGCGATGGCGGCCGTGCGCGAGCTGCGCAGCGTCCGGGTCTGGAGCCGGAGCCGGGAGAGCGCCGAGGCGTTCCGGCGGTGGGCGCGGGAGGAGACCGGCGTGGAGGTGGAGGTGGCCGACCGGGTCGCGGCGGCACTCGACGGCGCGGACCTGGTGTGCACGGTCACCTCGGCCCGGGAGCCGTTCGTGGAGCCCGGACAGCTCGCGCCCGGCGCCCATGTCAACGCCGTGGGCTCCTCGTTCCCCGACCACCGGGAGATCGGCGGGGCCGTGGTGCGGGCGGCGTCGGTGTTCGTCGACAGCCGGGAGTCCGCCTGGGCGGAGGCGGGAGATCTGCGGATCGCCCGCGACGAGGGACTGATCGGCGAGGAGCACATCGCCGCCGAGCTGGGCGAGGTGCTCACCGGAGCGCACCCCGGCCGGCGCGGCCTGGACGAGTGCACCCTGTTCAAGTCGGTGGGCCTGGCCGTCCAGGACCTGGCGGCGGGCTTCGCCGCGGTGGAGTCGGCCCGGGCCGCGGGGCAGGGGACCGAGGTGGTGATGTCGTGATCCGCCATGTGGTGCTCTTCCGCTTCCGCGACGGCGTCGACTGGTCCGACCCGCGCGCCGTCGACGCCGAGGCCGCGACCGCCGCGCACCCGGCGCACATCCCGGAGATCCTCGCCTGGGAACACGGCCGGAACCGCAACTCCCGTGCCACGGCCTACGACTTCGCCCTCATCGGCACCTTCGCCGACCTGTCCGCCGTCGAACGCTATCTGGCCCACCCCGACCACCGGGACGGCGTCGCCAGGTGGCGGGAGATCGCCACCTGGGTGGTCGTCGACATCACCGTCGAGGAGGGCGTGCCGGCATGAGCGCGTACGTACTCGTCAACGTCCGCTCCTTTGACGACTCGGACGGCATGAAGCGGTACAGCGCCACGTTTCCGGCCACCCTGGAGGCGTACGGCGGACGGTTCGTGATCCGCGGCGGGGACATCGAGGCGCGCGAGGGCGGCTGGGACGGGACCTGGCTCGTGGTGATCGAGTTCCCCTCGATGAGCCAGGCCCGGCAGTGGTACGAGTCCCCCGAGTACCGACGGGCCGCGGCCCTGCGGGAAGGGCACGCGGACCTCGACCTCGTCATCGTGGACGGCCTCTGAGCCGTCCCGGGTCAGCGCAGACCGGCGAAGCCCTCGAAGTGCTCGGCGATCAGCAGCACCAGGCCCTCGGGGTCCTCACGGTGCGGATCGTGGCCGGTGGGCATGGAGGCGGTGGTGACCAGCGGCGACTCGGCGTCCAGCTGCGCGAGTTGCTCCTTGAGCCAGGCGAACCCCGCGCTCCACGCCTGCCCCGCCGGCTCCCGGAACAGCATCGCGTATTCGCTGCCCAGGTCGCCGGTGACCACGAGGAGGGGACACTGGGCCGCGCGGTAGGTGGCGAACAGGTCGAGGGCGTCGATCTCACGCATGATCTCGCGCAGCCCGTCGTCCATGCCCTTGGCCATGTCCTCCAGCTCCTCGGCCAGGTGGGCGAAGGCCCAGTCGGCCGACACCTCGTCCATGCCGAGCAGCTGGTCGGGGCGGGTGGGGTTGCCGTGCCCGTCCAGGTTCACGGCGAGCCGGCACTCCGGGTGCCGCGTGGCCCATACCGCCGCGACCATGCCGCCGAGCGAGTGACCGATGACGATGGGCTTCGACAGCCCCAGCGCGTCCACGACGGTCGACACATCGTCCGCCGCGGCGCTCCACGACCAGGGAGCGGACCCCGAGGCCCCGTGACTCCTGAGGTCCATCGCCACCGGCCGCAGCCCGTTCTCCAGCAGCACGGAGGCGAAGGGGTCCCAGTCCTCGGCCGTCCGTCCCCCGCCGTGCAGCAGGAGCACGTCCTGTCCGCCGCCCCCGTAGTCGCGCACGGAGAGGGGCAGGTCGCCCGCCTCGGTCACACTCGTCATGACGTCCATTCCCCTGTCGGTGTCGGGACCCGCGGGAGGCGACACAGCCTCCTCGTCCTCAGCACGGTAAGGGCAGACCGGCATCCGGTGCGCTGTAATTTCAATCTGCCGCGCAGGATGGCCAGATGACTGAATCGAGTCCCTCACCGGCGCCGACGGCATTCCTGCACCACGGCAGCGGCATCCCGCCCGTTCCGTTCCGTTCCGTTCGGCCAGGATCGTGGCCGGCCTCTGCGCTCCGAGGAACTCCGCGCCCGAGCCCGCCTGTGCCGGGTCGTACTCACCGCGTCCACGGCCCCGCAGTACACGGCACGATCTACGTAGCCCCCAGCCCGCACCACCGCGATGTCGACCGGCTGGCCGAGATGCGGGCCGCCGCCGTGCTCGACGTGCAGGCTGGGAAGCGCGCCGGGAGGGGTGAGCTGGTCCGCCGGCTCACGGGCGACCGAGAGCCGTATCGCGGTCTCATCCCGGAGGGTGTCGTCACCGGTGCCGCACTCCAGGCCGGCGTCCTGTCCGGCGCCCAGAAAGACGTGCTCCTCAGCGCCCGGCAAGGATTCGGCCCGCCAAGCCATCTCGCGGCACCCCGACTGTGTGACGCGACACGCCCCGAGCAACACAAAAGGCCAGGTCACGGGCTATGTGACCTGGCCTTTGCCGGAGCCGCCTTCGGGATTCGAACCCGAGACCTACGCATTACGAGTGCGTTGCTCTGGCCATCTGAGCTAAGGCGGCGCGCTGTCCGCACTATGGTGCGATCAGCAACGACGGTAAGTCTACACAGTTTCCGGGGGTGCTCCGTACCAGCCCCAACGGAGCCCCGGAGGAGCCCCGGAGGGGGCTATCCAGGGCCGGGGGCAGGCCTATGAGCAGCGCTTGCCGTCCGTGGGAGGGGTGCCGCGGAGCAGGTAGGCGTTGATCGTCCGGTCGACGCAGGAGCTGCCGCGGCCGTACGCCGTGTGGCCGTCGCCCTCGTACGTGAGCAGTCGGGCCGAGGAGAGCTGGCCGGCCAGGGCCTGCGCCCAGCGGTACGGGGTCGCGGGGTCGCGCGTGGTGCCGACCACGACGATCGGGGCGGCGCCCTTCGCCTCGATGCGCTGCGCCTCACCCGTGGCCTGCACCGGCCAGTACGCGCAGTTCAGGGCGGCCCACGCCAGTCCCTCGCCGAAGACGGGGGACGCCTTCTCGAACTCGGGCAGGGCCCTGCGCACCTCGTCGGGGGTGTCGAAGGCGGGCGGCAGGTCGAGGCAGTTCACGGCCGCGTTGGCGAACATCAGGTTGCTGTAGCCGCCGTCGGCGTCCCGCTCGTAGTAGCCGTCGGAGAGGACGAGGAGCCCGGAGCCGTCGTTCTCCTTCATCGCGGACGTCAGCGCCTCGCGCAGCTGCTGCCAGGCACCCTCGTCGTACATGGCCGCGATCACACCCGTCGTGGCGAGCGACTCGGTGAGACGGCGGCCGTCGGAGTCGCCGGTGGCGGTCGGGCGCGCGTCCAGCTTCTCGAAGAACGCCTTGAGGTTCCGGCCGACCCGCTCGGGCGAGGTGCCCGCGCCGCCCAGCGGGCAGTCCGCGTGCCGTACGCAGTCCTTCGCGAAGGACCGGAACGCCGTGTCGAAGCCCGCCGTCTGTTCGAGGTTCAGCCGACGGGCGGGCAGCGACGGGTCCATCGCGCCGTCCAGCACCAGCCGGCCCGACCGCTCCGGGAAGAGCCCGGCGTACGTCGCCCCGAGGAACGTACCGTAGGAGGCGCCGACGTAGTTCAGCTTCTCGTCGCCGAGCACCGCCCGCACGATGTCCATGTCCCGGGCCGCCTCCACGGTGGACACATGGCGCAGCAGCCGGGGCGCGTCGGCGCCGCAGCCCTCGGCGAACGTCCGGTACGCCGCGACCAGCCCGTCGGTCTCCTCGACGTCGTCGGGCGTGGCGTCCGTCTGCGTGTACGTGTCCATCTCCGGCCCGTCCAGGCACTCCACGGGCTCGCTGCGGGCCACTCCGCGCGGGTCGACCGCCACCATGTCGTAGCGGGCCCGGACCTCGGCCGGGTAGCCGATGCCGGCGTACGCCTGGACGTAGCCGATCGCCGAGCCTCCCGGCCCGCCGGGGTTCACCAGCAGCGAGCCCAGCCGCTTCCCCGGGCCCGTGGCCTTCTTGCGGGCGACGGCGAGCCGGATGTCTCCGGCGGCGGGCTCGGCGTAGTCGAGCGGTGCCTTGATCGTGGCGCACTCGAAGCCGGAGACGCCGCAGCCGCGCCAGGCTGGCTTCTGGGCGTAGTACGGCGTGAGCGCCGCGGGGGTGGAACGCGGCAGCGCGACCAGTGCCGCCGCCTCCGCCGCCTCGGCCGCGGCCGTGGCGGACGTCGTCGAACTCCCGGAGGAGCAGGCGGAGACGAGCAGTGCGGCCGCGGCGAGGAGGCCGGCCGCGGCCCTGGCTCCGCTGCGGGTCCGGCGGTGCAGGCCGCCGGAACGGTCGGCGGGGCGGTCGGCGGAGCGGGGAGTGCGCCTTGTGTCCATCCAGCGAGCGTAACTCTGAGCGATGGAATGGATGCCCTGCGTGCGGGTCGTGCCTCGTACGAGTTACGCCGTCAACTGCGCCGCGCTGCCGGCTCAGCCCGCTCTGAGGGCCATCGTCATGGCCTCCACCGCGAGCAGCGGGGCCACGTTGCGGTCGAGGGCGTCGCGGCAGGCGGCGATCGCCTCGATGCGGCGGAGCGTGGACTCCGGGGAGCTGCCGCGGGCGAGGCGCTCGAGGGCGTCCTCTGCGTCCGCGTTGGCGATGGCCACGCGGGAGCCGAGCTGGAGGGCGAGGACGTCGCGGTAGAAGGCCGTGAGGTCGGTCAGGGCGAGGTCGAGGCTGTCGCGCTGCGTGCGCGTTCTGCGGCGCTTCTGCTTGTCCTCCAGGTCCTTGATCACACCCGCCGTTCCGCGCGGCATCCGGCCGCCCTGGGCCGCGCCGAGGGCGGCCCTCAGCTCCTCGGTCTCCTTGGCGTCCGTCTCCTCCGCGAGCTGCTTGGCGTCCTCGGCGGCCGCGTCGACGAGCTCCTGCGCGGCCCTGAGCGCGCCGCCGATGTCCTCCACCCGCAGCGGCAGCTTCAGCACGGCGGCACGGCGCTCGCGCGCGGCCGGGTCGGTGGCCAGGCGGCGGGCCTGGTCGACATGGCCCTGGGTCGCGCGGGCCGCCGCGGCGGCGACGCCGGGCTCGATGCCCTCGCGGCGTACGAGCATGTCGGCGACGGCGTCGACCGACGGCGTACTCAGGTTCAGGTGGCGGCAGCGGGAGCGGATGGTCGGCAGGACGTCCTCGATGGAAGGGGCGCACAGCAGCCAGACCGTGCGCGGGGCGGGCTCCTCCACGGCCTTGAGGACGGCGTTGGCCGATTTCTCGTTCAGCCGCTCGGCGTCCTCGACGAGGATGACCTGCCAGCGGCCGTTCGCCGGTGACGTGAACGACTTGCGGACCGTGTCGCGCATGTCGTCGGCGAGGATCTGCGTGCCGACCGCGGCGACCGTGGTGACGTCGGCGTGCGTGCCGATCAGGGCCGTGTGGCATCCGTCGCAGAAGCCGCAGCCCGGGGAGCCGCCGAGGGCCCGGTCCGGGCTGACGCACTGCAGGGCCGCCGCGAACGCCCGCGCCGCCTGGTTCCGCCCGGCCCCGGGCGGGCCCGTGAACAGCCACGCGTGTGTCATCTTCGACGTCTCGGGCGGGGGCGTATCGGCCGCGGCCGCGGTGACCAGGGCGTCGGCGTCCCGGGCGGCGGCGTCCAGCTGCTCGCTCACCCTCTCCTGCCCGACGAGGTCGTCCCACACGGTCATGGGTCACGCCGCCCTTTCGTCACGTGCCACGGTTTCGTCGCTTTCCATGGTTTCGTCGTTCCACGGTGCGAGATCCATTGTGGGGGTGACCACTGACAACGCCCCCTGGCGGACCGCCGGAGGCCTCAGCGGCCCCGGCCGCCCTTGCCCCGGCGACCCCGGCCCTCGTCCGGCTCGTCCTCGTCATGCGGTCCGAGCAGCTCGTCCGCCAGCGAGGGCAGGTCGTCCAGCGGCGTCTCCTCGGCCCAGTCGGACCGCTGGCGGCGAGGCCGGCCGTCGGCGTCGACCTGGGGCAGCTCCCGCGTGCGGTCCTCGGTCCCGTCGGGCCGGGCGGCCGGGGCGTCCTCCCGGAAGTACCCGGGCGGAACCCGGTCCGCCGGTTCGTCGCCGCGTACGGGCGGCAGCACGGCCGTCTCCTCCGCGTCCCCGGGCCGGACCGGAGGCAGCACGGCCGTCTCGTCCGCGTCCCCGGGCCGGACCGGAGGCAGCACGGCCGTCTCGTCGCCCGCTCCGGAGGGCACCTGCGGCAGCACCTCGGTCTCGTCCCCGGAACCGGATCGGGAACCGGAGCCGGGGCGTACCGGCGGCAGGACCTCCGTCTCCTCCCCCGCCCCCGGCGGGACCGGCGGCTTGGGCAGTTCGGCCGTCACCTCGGCGTCTGAGCCGCCGGAGGCCCGGCCCCGGCCCTGCTCCTCGTCCCGCACCCGGCGCAGCACGGTCGTCTCGTCCGCTGAGCCGCCCGGGGCGTTCTGCGGTGTCACCACCGGCGTGGGCACCGTCGCCGCGTCCTGACCGGCCGTCGAGCCGGAGGCGCCCCGCGGGGCAGCGCTCGTCGGGCCCTCCTCCGCGGCAGCGGCCGCCGCCTCCGCCAGGCGCCTGGCCTCCTCGGCCCGCAGCAGGGCCTCCTCGGCCTTGCGCTGCTTCTCCAGGCGGAGCGCCTCGGCCTCGGCACGCAGCCGGGCCTCTTCCTCGGCCTGCCGGCGGCGCCGCTCCTCGTCGGCCTTGCGCCGGGCCTCCTCCTCGGCGCGGGCCTTCTCCTCCGCGAGCAGCCGGGCCCGCTCCTCCTCGGCCTTCTTGCGCGCTTCCTCGGCCCGCCGCCGGGCCTCCTCCGCCTGCCGTTCGGCCTCGCGCCGCTGCGCCTCTTCCAGCTCGCGCCGCTTGCGCTCCTCCTCCTCGGCGCGCAGCCGGGCGAGCTGCTCCTGGCGCTCACGCTCCAGGCGCTCCTCCTCCGCCTTGCGGGCCGCCTCTTCCTCGGCCTTCCTGCGGGCCTCCTCCTCGGCCTTCCTGCGCGCCTCCTCCTGGGCCTTGATCTCGGCCTCGGACAGCGGCAGCACCTGGTCGAGCCGGTGCCGGATGACGGCCGTGACGGCCTCGGGCTCCTGGCCCGCGTCCACCACCAGATAGCGTCCGGCGTCGGCCGAGGCCAGGGTCAGGAAACCGGCCCGCACGCGCGCGTGGAACTCGGCCGGCTCCGACTCCAGCCGGTCCGGCGCCTCCGTGAACCGCTCGCGCGCGGTCTCCGGCGCGACGTCCAGCAGGACGGTCAGGTGCGGCACCAGTCCGTTCGTGGCCCAGCGGTTGATCCGGGCGATCTCGGTCGGCGACAGGTCACGGCCCGCTCCCTGGTAGGCCACGGACGAGTCGATGTACCGGTCGGAGATGACGACCGCGCCGCGCTCCAGGGCGGGCCGTACGACGGTGTCGATGTGTTCGGCCCGGTCGGCCGCGTACAGCAGCGCCTCCGCGCGGTGCGACAGACCCTCGCTCGACACGTCCAGCAGGATCGACCGCAGCCGCTTGCCCACCGGCGTCGCCCCCGGCTCGCGCGTCAGCACGACCTCGTGGCCCTTGCCGCGGATCCATTCGGCGAGCGCCTCGGCCTGCGTGGACTTCCCGGACCCGTCGCCGCCCTCCAGGGCGATGAAGAAACCGGAGGCGGCGGGCGCCTGCTCCGGGTCGTCGCCGCGCAGCAGCGCGTCGCGCAGGTCCTGGCGCAGCGGGACTCCGGAACGGTCGTCGACCTTGGCCAGCACCAGCGCGGCAACCGGCAGCAGCAGGGCGCCGGCCAGCATCAGCGTGAAGGCCGCGCCGCCGTGCGCGAAGACGAACTTGCCGCTCTGAAGCCGGTGCGGCCCGATCCCCGCCGCCACCACCGGGGCGATCACCGCACCGAGCGCCACGCAGACGCGGACGACCGCGTGCAGGTGCTCCGTCGTACGGGACCGCCGGTATTCCTCGGTCTCCTGGTCGAGCAGGATGTGCCCGGTGTTGGCGGACATGCCCGCGCCGACGCCGGCCAGCGCGAGGATCAGCAGCACGCTGGTGACGTCCGGAACGAGTCCGGCGGCCAGCAGCGCGACACCGGTGAAGGCGATGGCCAGCGCGAGCAGCCGGCGGCGCGACAAGGCGGGCAGCAGCGCGGGCGCCGTACGGATGCCGACGACGACACCGCCGGTCAGCGCGCCCACGAACAGCCCGTACAGCACCGGGCCGCCGCCCAGGTCCTTGGCGTGCAGCACGGCCACGGCGACGGCGGCGGACACCGCGCCGGCGACGGCCGCGCAGGCCAGCACCAGCAGCGGCAGCACGCCGGTGCGTCCCTTGTCGGCGCCGCTACCGGACTTCGGGCGGCGCAGCCCCTCGAGCGGCGACCGCGCGCGCGGGGTGCGTGTGGCGGGCAGTTCCAGGAAGGTCAGCACGGACAGGGAGGCGGCGAACAGCCCCGCCGCCACGTAGGAGGCGAGGGCCGCCTGGTGCTGGCCGAACCAGTCGATGCCGGCGCCGAGCAGGTTGTTGAACAGGGACGCCACGACGAGCGCGACGGCCGCGAGCGGGATCGCGACGAAGCCGGTGCGCAGCGAGAGGCGGCGCAGGGCGTCCATGTGGTCCGGCAGCGGCCGGACCGTCGCGCCTTCCGGCGGCGGGGGCGGCAGCAGCGCGGGGGCCGCGCTCTCGCGGCACACCGTCCAGAACCGCTCGGCGACTGAGGTCACGAACGCAGTGACGAGGAGGACGGCCAGCGCGTTCTCGGGCGTCCAGTCGATCCACAGGGGCGCGACGATGAGCAGCGCCGCGCGCAGCCCGTCCGCGCCCACCATGGTCCAGCGGCGGTCCAGCGGGCCGTCCTGGGAGGTGAGCGCGGTGAGCGGGCCGAGGAGTACGGCGCCGAACAGGAGCGTCGCCAGGATGCGCACCCCGAAAACGGTCGCCACTGCGAACGCCACGCCGCGGTAGCCGCCCCCGAACGAGCCCTCGGCGACGGCCGCCTGGAGGGTGAGGAGGATCAGCACGAGAAGGGCGAGGGTGTCGCCCACGCCGCCCACGAGCTGCGCGCTCCACAACCGCTTCAACTGCGGACGGCGCAGCAGGGCGCGGACGGCACGCTCGCGGGAGTCCGCGACAAGGGCGTCGTCAGGGGCCGGCTGAGAGGCCGTTGGATGCTCGGCTCGCGTCATGCGTTCAGCCTATCGGGAGCCACCGACACCCCGGGATGCCCGGCCTGGCATGCGCACGCCCCGACACCGAAGTGTTGCCGGGGCGTTCGCTTTCCGAACCCTGGGCGAAGATCCGGACCTTGACGGTCCGGATACCGAACGGGTCCCGCGCGCATGCCGCGCGAAACCCGGACGGGTCCGGAACGGGGCTCAGTCCTCCGCCGGCTCCGAGACGGCCGCCGTCTTGGCCGCCGTCCTCTTCGCGGTGGTGGTCTTCTTCGCGGTCGTCTTCTTGGCCGTCGTCTTCTTCGCGGTCGTGGTCTTCTTCGCCGCGGTCTTCTTGGCCGCCGTCGTCTTCTTCGCCGGAGCCTTCTTGGCCGCCTTCTTCGCGGTCTTCTTCGCCGGCGCCTTCGCGCGCTTCTCGGCGAGCAGCTCGAAGCCGCGCTCCGGGGTGATCGTCTCGACGCTGTCGCCGGAGCGCAGGGTCGCGTTGGTCTCGCCGTCGGTGACGTACGGCCCGAAGCGGCCGTCCTTGACGACGACCGGCTTCTCGCTCACCGGGTCGGTGCCCAGCTCCTTCAGCGGCGGCTTGGCGGCCGCCCGGCCACGCTGCTTCGGCTGGGCGTAGATCGCCAGCGCCTCCTCCAGCGTGATCGTGAAGAGCTGCTCCTCGGACTGCAGCGAGCGCGAGTCCGTGCCCTTCTTCAGATAGGGGCCGTAGCGGCCGTTCTGCGCGGTGATCTCCTGGCCCTCGGCGTCGGTGCCGACGACACGCGGCAGCGACATCAGCTTCAGGGCGTCGTCGAGGGTCACCGTGTCCAGGGACATCGACTTGAACAGGGACGCCGTGCGCGGCTTGACCGCGTTCTTGCCCGTCTTCGGGGTGCCCTCGGGGAGGATCTCCGTCACATACGGGCCGTAGCGGCCGTCCTTGGCCACGATCGTGTGGCCGGTGGCCGGGTCCGTGCCCAGTTCGTAGTCGCCGCTCGGCTTGGCGAGCAGCTCCTCCGCGAGGTCGACGGTCAGCTCGTCCGGCGCCAGGTCGTCCGGGATGTCGGCGCGCTGGTGCTGCTCGGTGTCCTTCTCGCCGCGCTCGATGTACGGCCCGTAGCGGCCGACCCGCAGCACGATGCCGTTGCCCACGGGGAACGACGACACCTCGCGCGCGTCGATCGCGCCCAGGTCGGTCACCAGCTCCTTGAGGCCGCCGAGGTGGTCCCCGTCGCCGTTGCCGGCGTCGGCGGCACCGCCCCCGCCTGTGCCCTCGCCGAAGTAGAACCGCTTCAGCCACGGCACGGACTGCGCCTCACCGCGGGCGATGCGGTCGAGGTCGTCCTCCATCTTGGCGGTGAAGTCGTAGTCGACGAGGCGCCCGAAGTGCTTCTCCAGGAGGTTGACCACGGCGAAGGACAGGAAGGACGGCACCAGCGCCGTGCCCTTCTTGAACACGTAGCCGCGGTCCAGGATCGTGCCGATGATCGACGCGTACGTCGACGGGCGGCCGATCTCGCGCTCTTCCAGCTCCTTGACCAGGGAGGCCTCGGTGTAGCGGGCCGGGGGCTTGGTGGCGTGCCCGTCGACCGTGATCTCCTCGGCGCTCAGGGCGTCGCCCTCGGAGACCTGGGGCAGCCGGCGCTCGCGGTCGTCGAGCTCGGCGTTCGGGTCGTCGGCGCCCTCGACGTACGCCTTGAGGAAGCCGTGGAAGGTGATCGTCTTGCCGGACGCGCTGAACTCGACGTCCCGGCCGTCGGCCGCCGTGCCGCCGATCTTCACCGTGACGCTGTTGCCGGTCGCGTCCTTCATCTGGGAGGCGACGGTCCGCTTCCAGATCAGTTCGTACAGCTTGAACTGGTCGCCGGTCAGTCCGGTCTCGGCGGGAGTACGGAAACGATCACCCGAGGGGCGGATCGCCTCGTGCGCCTCCTGCGCGTTCTTGACCTTCCCGGCGTACGTCCTCGGCTGCGGCGGCAGGTAGTCGGCGCCGTACAGCTGCGTGACCTGGGCGCGGGCGGCGGCGACCGCCGTGTCGCTCAGGGTCGTGGAGTCCGTACGCATGTACGTGATGTAGCCGTTCTCGTACAGCTTCTGGGCGATCTGCATCGTCGCCTTCGCACCGAAGCCGAGCTTGCGGCTGGCCTCCTGCTGGAGCGTCGTCGTACGGAACGGGGCGTACGGCGAGCGGCGGTACGGCTTGGACTCGACGGACCGGACCGCGAAGCTCGTGCTCTCCAGGGCGGCGGCCAGGGCGCGGGCGTTCGCCTCGTCGAGGTGGAGGGTGTTCGCGCTCTTCAGTTGTCCCAGGGAGTCGAAGTCGCGGCCCTGCGCGACCCGCCTGCCGTCGACGGTCTGCAGACGCGCGACCAGCGACGACGGGTCCGACTGATCTCCCGCGCGGCCGGTCGCGAAGGTGCCCGTCAGGTCCCAGTACTCAGCAGAACGGAAAGCGATGCGCTCGCGTTCCCGCTCGACGACGAGTCGCGTCGCGACGGACTGGACACGGCCCGCGGACAGCCGCGGCATGACCTTCTTCCACAGGACCGGCGAGACCTCGTACCCGTAGAGACGGTCGAGGATGCGGCGGGTCTCCTGGGCGTCGACGAGCTTCTGGTTGAGCTGGCGCGGGTTGGCCACGGCGGCCTGGATCGCGGCCTTGGTGATCTCGTGGAAGACCATCCGCTTGACCGGGACCTTGGGCTTGAGCACCTCCTGGAGGTGCCAGGCGATGGCCTCGCCCTCGCGGTCCTCATCGGTGGCGAGGAAGAGCTCGTCGGAGTCCTTCAGCAGGTCCTTGAGCTTCTTGACCTGTGCCTTCTTGTCGGCGTTGACCACATAGATCGGCTGGAAGTCGTGTTCGACGTCCACACCGAGGCGGCGGACCTCGCCGGTGTACTTCTCGGGCACCTCGGCAGCGCCGTTGGGAAGGTCGCGGATGTGCCCGACGCTCGCCTCGACTACGTAGCCGGGGCCCAGGTAGCCCTTGATCGTCTTCGCCTTGGCAGGCGACTCGACGATGACGAGTCGGCGGCCGCCCTGTGCGGTCTCGCTGGTCGGGGACAACTTCGCTCTTCTCTCCGGTCGACGCTGGGGCCTCCCCAGGGTTCGCCTCCCGGGGTCGGGTCGTGGTGTGACGCTGCGGAGTGTGACGGTACATCCCGCCCCCGTGTCAAACGGGAAAAGCCCGCAACGGCCACTCGAACGGTAACCCGACTACCACCATTCCTGCCGCCCGGAGTACCCGGAGCCGGCCCGGCACCATGCGGAGCGCCACCTCTCGGTTACCCGCAGGCGCGTCGCCGACACGGCCCTCACAGGCGGGTGAAGCACCAGGTTCCGGCCGCCAGGGCGAGCACCGCGGCGACGCTCGCGAGGGTCGCCGACGCGACGGGGCTCACACCCTGGGCGACGGGCCGGTGCCGGCGGACGCGTGTCACGGTCCAGGCCAGCAGTCCGCCTCCGAACAGGGAGAACACCGCTCCCGCGAAGATCGCCGGTTCGCTCTCCATGGCTCGCCGTGCCCCCTTGTTCCCGTCCTCGTCTGCCCGGCCACGGGAGGCTGCCACGCGTGGGCGGCGGGCAGGCGAACCGGAGGTGAACGCCAGGGCGACGCGGTTGCGGATCGGGGGTTTCCGGCCCCTCACGGACCGTTTCGGACGAGGTGTTCAAATCGACTCGAATTTGTTGGCGAGCCGACCGGCGCCACCCCTGACGAGTCCCTCAGGAGACCTTCGCGAGTCCCCCCGGCGGATCCTGACGGGGCTGTCAGCGGACCGGCTCCAGGAACCCCTGCTCGACGAGCAGCCGGATCTGCGCCGGGGTGCGGTCGCGCAGCAGCACCGGGTCCTCGCCGATCAGCTGGGCGATGGCGTCGAGGATGCGGCCGGCGCTCATCGTGCCGTCGCACACGCCGGCGAAGCCCGCGCCGACCGTGTCGACCCGGGTCGCTCGGCACATGCCGCGGTTCTGGCGCAGCACGACGTGCTCGGGGTCCTCGGCGCCGGGCAGCCCGACCTGTTCCTGCACGACCTCGGCGCCGAGCCTGAAGTGTCCTTCGAGCAGGGCGGCGTCGTCGTGGTCGCGCAGGTAGTCGAGGCGGTCGAAGTGGGCCCGGATGGTGTCCCCGAGCGGCTGCTCCACCGGATGCGGCCACTCCTCCACCGTGACGGAGGGCACGGCGGCGCCCGTCCTGCGCAGGGTGATCCAGCCGAAGCCGACGGCCTTCACCTTGCGCGCTTCGAACTCGTCGAGCCACGCGTCGTACCGCGCCTGGTACTCCGCCATGTCCTCGCGGTGGTCGCCCGCGTCCCGCAGCCACAGCTCGGCGTACTGGTTGACGTCCTGTACCTCGCGCTGCACGATCCACGCGTCGCAGCCCCGAGGCACCCATGACCTGAGCCGGTCCTGCCAGTCCTCCCCTTCCACGTGCTGCCAGTTGGCGAGGAACTGCGCGAATCCGCCCTCGTTCAGCCGCTCCCCTGCCTCCTGAACGAGCGTGCGGCACAGATCGTCCCCGCCCATTCCGCCGTCGCGGTAGGTGAGCCGCGCGCCGGGAGAGATCACGAACGGCGGGTTCGAGACGATCAGGTCGTACGTCTCGTCGCCCCGCACCGGTTCGAAGAGGGAGCCTTCGCGCAGATCGGCGGCCTGGGTGCCGGACAGCGCCAGCGTGAGGGCGGTGATGTGCAGCGCGCGTGGATTGAGGTCGGTGGCCGTCACGCGGGTGGCATGACGGGCTGCGTGCAGCGCCTGGATGCCGGAGCCGGTGCCGAGGTCGAGCGCGGCGGCGACCGGCGTACGGACGGTGATGCCGGCGAGTGTCGTGGAGGCACCGCCGACTCCCAGGACGACGCCCTCGTCCCGCCGGCCGATCCCGCCGGCGCCGCCGACCGCGCAACCCAGGTCGGAGACGATGAACCAGTCCTCGCCGTCGGGCCCGCCGTAGGGCCGTACGTCCACGGTGGCGGCGAGCTCGTCGTCGCCGACGCGCGTCAGCCAGCCGCTCTCCAGGCACGCCTCGACGGGCAGGACGCCCGCCACGCGCGCGTGCGGCACGGGCTGCTGAAGGAGGAACAGCCGGACGAGCAGCTCCAGCGCGGTGTCCCCCCGGGTCGCGCGGAGCGCGGGCACGGTCTCGCTCCTTGCCAGGGCCGCGTACGCGGGGGCACCGAGCAGTTCGAGCAACCCGTCGGCGGTGAAGGAGGCTCCGAGCAGGGCGTCCCGGAGCCGGGCGACGACATCGGGACGGTCGGAGGAGGGCAGCGGGGACAGGGGTGACTGGCTGGCGTTACTCACGCCCCCCATTGTGGCTGCCGACCCCGGCAACGCACGCGCCCGTACCGGGCATCGCACCCGGCTCCGCGGACCGGCACGGGTATTCAGCGCCTTCTGCGGACCGGCTCGGGTAGCACGCGGCTCGACGGACCGACTCGGGCACCACGCACTTCCCCGCCGACCGGCCCGGGCATCCCGCGACAGCGCACCCCGGCTCGGCAGTCACTTCTGACTCAGCAGTCCCGCCCGGCCCCGAAAACAACTCCTTGTTCAGCTCGGCCGGGCTCGGTCAGCTCTGCGTCGCCGGTGCCGTGGCCGCCTTGCAGCTGGACTGCCGGGCCATCGCCTGGCCGACCTCGCCCTCCTCCAGGGTCCGCAGCGCGTCGTTCCCGCTCTTGCCCAGCTTGTCGAGCTCCGTGGCGATGTCCTTGAGGCCGTCCGCGAACTTGCCCTGATCCTTGGTGTCGAGCCCGTCGACCTGCTTCTTCAGGGAGGCGTACGAAGAGGAGATCGTGTTGAGCTCCTTCACGGCGTCCTTCTGCTTCTTCTCGCCGTTCTCGACGTCCGGCGCCCCGGCCTTGGTCACCGCTGCCCCGATGGCCTTGTAGGCGTCGGACATGTCCTGGAAGGCCTGTGCGTCGGTCTTCTGGACGTCCTCCGGCTTGCTGTTGTCCGAGGTTTCCTTCTGGATCGAGGCGTTGGCCGACTCGATCTTCTTGGCCTGCGGCTGCACGGCGTCGCAGACCTCCTTGGCCCAGGAGTCCAGCTTCTCGTTGTCGTCGCCGCCGCACCCCGACAGCGCCAGTACCAGTACCGCACCGCCGGACAGTGCGGCCGCGAGCTTCTTGTTCACCGGTTTGGTCCCTTCCATGGCTCTCGGCCCCGGAACATACACGCCAGATGCACGGCAACCGCACGCCGGGCGTCCAATAAGACCTTTTCGTAACCTTTTGAGCCAAGCGAGAGAAGCCTCACGGCGCGATGGCGCACACGCACAGAGCGGGCGGGCGGCGCGTCAACGCGCGCCGCCCGCCCGCACCTTGAGCTGGGGCTTGGACGACCTCCCCTACGAAACCACCGCCGGGTCCGCGGACTTGGGCTCCGAATCGGCGTTGCCTTCGTCACCCATGGCGATTCCACGCCTCTTCGACACGTACACCGCGCCGAAGATCACGAGGAACGCGACGGCCGCGACCAGGATCCGCACCCCGATGCTCTTGTCGGCGCCGTAGGAGAACTTGATCACCGCGGGCGCGATGAGCAGCGACACCAGGTTCATGACCTTCAGCAGCGGGTTGATCGCGGGACCGGCGGTGTCCTTGAAGGGGTCGCCGACGGTGTCGCCGATCACGGTCGCCGCGTGGGCCTCACTGCCCTTGCCGCCGTGGTGGCCGTCCTCGACGAGCTTCTTGGCGTTGTCCCAGGCGCCACCGGAGTTGGCCAGGAACACCGCCATCAGCGTGCCCGCCCCGATCGCGCCGGCCAGGAACGCGCCGAGCGGGCCGACACCCAGCGTGAACCCGATGAAGATCGGCGCCATCACGGCGAGCAGACCGGGGGTGGCCAGCTCGCGCAACGCGTCCTTGGTGCAGATGTCGACGACCTTGCCGTACTCCGGGGTCTCGCTGTAGTCCATGATCCCGGGTTTCTCGCGGAACTGCCGCCGCACTTCGAAGACCACGGCACCGGCCGACCGCGACACGGCGTTGATCGCCAGCCCCGAGAAGAGGAAGACGACCGCCGCGCCCGCGATGAGGCCCACGAGGTTGTTGGGCTGCGAGATGTCCATCATCAGGCTCATCGGGGCACCGTCCCCGCTGAGCTTCTCGCCCACGTCCCGCGCGCCGGTGAAGATCGCGTCGCGGTACGACCCGAACAGCGCCGCCGCCGCGAGCACGGCCGTGGCGATCGCGATGCCCTTGGTGATCGCCTTGGTGGTGTTGCCGACCGCGTCCAGGTTCGTGAGCACCTGCGCGCCCGCGCCCTCGACGTCGCCGGACATCTCCGCGATGCCCTGCGCGTTGTCGGAGACCGGCCCGAAGGTGTCCATCGCCACGATCACGCCGACCGTGGTGAGCAGGCCGGTGCCCGCCAGCGCCACCGCGAACAGCGCCAGCATGATCGACGTACCGCCGAGCAGGAACGCCCCGTACACGCCGAGGCCGATCAACAGGGCGGTGTAGACGGCCGATTCGAGGCCCACGGAGATACCGGCGAGGACGACGGTGGCCGGGCCGGTGAGCGAGGTCTTGCCGATGTCCCGGACGGGACGCCGGGTGGTCTCGGTGAAGTAGCCGGTCAGTTGCTGGATCAGCGCGGCGAGCACGATGCCGATGGCCACCGCGACGAGCGCGAGGACCCGCGGGTCGCCGTCCTTGCCCGTGATCGCCGCGTCCGTCACGCCGTCGAGGTCGGAGTACTTCCCCGGCAGGTAGACGAAGACGGCCACCGCCACCAGCACGAGCGAGATCACCGCGGAGATGAAGAACCCGCGGTTGATGGCGCTCATGCCGCTGCGGTCGGCGCGTCTCGGCGCCACCGCGAAGATGCCGATCATGGCGGTGATCACACCGATCGCCGGCACGAGCAGCGGGAAGCCCAGCCCGGCGTCGCCGAAGGCCGCCGAGCCCAGGATCAGCGCGGCGACGAGGGTCACGGCGTACGACTCGAAGAGGTCGGCCGCCATGCCCGCACAGTCGCCGACGTTGTCGCCCACGTTGTCGGCGATGGTCGCGGCATTGCGCGGGTCGTCCTCCGGAATGCCCTGTTCGACCTTGCCGACCAGGTCGGCGCCGACGTCGGCGGCCTTGGTGAAGATGCCGCCGCCGACACGCATGAACATCGCGATCAGCGCGGCCCCGAGGCCGAAGCCTTCGAGCACCTTCGGCGCGTCGGCCGCGTACACCAGCACCACGCAGGAGGCGCCCAGCAGGCCGAGGCCCACCGTGAACATGCCGACGACGCCGCCGGTGCGAAATGCGATCTTCATCGCCTTGTGCGAGACGGTGGTGAGATCTTTTTCCGGCTCGCCTGCCGCCGGAGTGGCTTCGCGCGCCGCCGCGGCGACACGCACATTGCTGCGCACGGCGAGCCACATGCCTATATAGCCGGTGGCCGCCGAGAACGCCGCTCCGATCAGGAAGAACACCGACCGACCGGCACGCTGATTCCAGTCGTCCGCGGGCAGCAGCATGAGCAGGAAGAACACGACCACGGCGAATACGGCGAGCGTGCGCAGCTGACGTGCCAGATAGGCGTTCGCGCCTTCCTGGACCGCCGACGCGATCTTCTTCATGCTGTCGGTGCCCTCGCCGGCCGCGAGTACCTGGCGTACCAGGACGCCCGCGACCACGAGTGCCGCCAGCGCGACGACCGCGATGACCACGACGAGAACGCGGTTGTCATCGGTCAGTACGGCGGCTGCGAGGTCGGTGGGATGGCCCGACTGTGGTGAGAGAGAAAGCCCCGCCATTCGTCCTCCTTGACGCTTGGGCTGAGCTCAAGATGTGGACGGGATTGTAGGTACCGGAACCTGATCAAAACAGAGCGCGATTAGTGGAATTGGCCTTCTGAGGTAATGCCCTGAAAGCATTCTCGGACGGCCTTGGAGCATGCGAGTGATCGTGAACGAATTCACGCGATGAACGGCACAGGAACAACTGTAAAGGCGACCACTGACACCCGCACATGACGAAGGGCCCCACGGGTGTGGGGCCCTTCGTCGTACGGCGTGCGCGGTGGCTGTCAGGCCAGGATGGTCGGCGGCGGGGTGGTCGGCCAGGTCATCTTGATCGACCCGCCGTGCTCCCCCGCGCTTACCTCGACATCGTCGACGAGTCCGCTGATGACCGCGAGGCCCATCTCGTCCTCCTCGGCCTCACCGTCGAAGTCGCCGGGTCCGGCGCCCGCAGGATCGCCGGGGACCGCGTGCGGGGCCTCGTCGCCGACCTCGATGGAGAACTGTTTCTCCTCCTCGATCAGCAGCACCTTCACCGGTGCCGAGATCCCGCCGGTCTGATGCAGCCCGACGGCCCGTGTGCAGGCCTCGCCGACGGCGAGCCTGACCTCGTCGAGGACGGCCTCGTCCACTCCGGCCCTGCGCGCCACCGCGGCCGCCACCAGCCGGGCGGTCCTGACGTGCTCGGGCAGCGCGCTGAAGCGGAGCTCAACGGTGGCCATGCATCCCCCTCGCAACTTCGGGCGTGCTGTCGAGAGGCTCCGGGCCGCCGAAAGCCCGGGCCCCCTCGGTCTTTGACTTCTGCCGAACTCTTGCCGCGACTTCGGCCGGCCCGGGCACGAGGCCCGGGCCCGGTGGTCAGTCGGTCGCCGCCACCGCTTCCTCGACCGAGGTGTGAATCGGGAACACCTTGGTGAGGCCGGTGATACGGAAGATCTTCAGAATGCGCTCCTGGTTGCAGACCAGGCGCAGGGAGCCCTCATGGGCCCGCACACGCTTCAGGCCGCCGACCAGCACGCCGAGCCCGGTGGAGTCGAGGAAGTCCACGCCCTCCATGTCGACGACAAGGTGGAAACTGCCGTCGTTCACCAGCTCGACCAACTGCTCGCGCAGCTTGGGCGCGGTATATACGTCGATTTCGCCACCGACCCTGACGATCGTGCGATCGCCCATGGTCTCGGTCGACAGGGACAGGTCCACGGATCCTCCAGCACCTTGCTATCGAGCGGTCGCCCTTGGGGCACCTCGGCTTCGTCCCCTGGACGGTTCGCCAGCCGCGATGGCATTCAATCACTTACGGGCAGGCGTGCACGACGCCTTGGCTCCATTGTCCGTCACGCCAGTGACACACTCGGTGCCGATGGCCAAGAATCACCGATCCGATCGAACCCCGACGGACCCCGCCTCCCGGCCCGCGCCGGGCGCGGTCCTGGACCGGCTCGCGTCCGGTCCGAGCAGGGCTTCGCGCATTACTCATACGGAGCACTTGCCCCCGCGCGAGGGTCGGCATGCCGTCTGGCCGGACCGGATCCGCGCCGAGGTCGTGGCGGCCGTGCAGGCCGCGGGCATCGGGCACCCCTGGGCCCATCAGGCCCGCGCGGCGGAGCACGCGCTGGACGGCGCTTCGGTCGTCGTCGCCACCGGCACGGCCTCCGGCAAGTCCCTGGCCTACCTCGTGCCGGTCCTGTCCACCCTGCTGGACGGCGCCGAGGCCCCGAACGGCCGCGGCGCGACGGCCCTGTACCTGGCTCCCACCAAAGCCCTTGCGGCGGATCAGTGCCGCTCCGTGAAGGAACTTTCACATCCGTTGGGCCATTCGGTGCGCACGGCCGTGTATGACGGCGACACTCCGTTCGAGGAGCGCGAGTGGATCCGCCAGTACGCCAACTACGTCCTGACCAACCCGGACATGCTGCACCGCGGCATCCTGCCGTCCCACCCCCGCTGGTCCTCCTTCCTGAAGTCGCTGAAGTACGTCGTCGTCGACGAGTGCCACACCTACCGCGGCGTCTTCGGCTCGCACGTCGCCCAGGTGCTGCGCCGGCTGCGCCGTCTGTGCGCCCGCTACGGCTCCTCTCCCGTGTTCCTGCTGGCCTCCGCGACCGCCGCCGAGCCCGCGGTGGCCGCCCGCCGCCTCACCGGCCTGCCGGTCCGGGAAGTCGCCGACGACGCCTCCCCGCGCGGTGAACTGGTGTTCGCCCTCTGGGAACCGCCGCTGACCGAGCTGCACGGCGAGAAGGGCGCCCCCGTCCGCCGCACGGCCACCGCCGAGGCCGCCGACCTGCTCACCGACCTCACCGTGCAGGGCGTGCGCTCGGTCGCCTTCGTACGGTCCCGCCGGGGGGCCGAGCTGATCTCCGTCATCTCCCAGGAGCGTCTGGCCGAGGTCGACCGGTCGCTGGCCCGGCGTGTCGCGGCGTACCGGGGCGGTTATCTCCCGGAGGAGCGTCGGGCACTCGAACAAGCCCTCCATTCGGGTGAACTGCTCGGCCTCGCCGCGACGAACGCCCTCGAACTCGGCATCGACATCTCCGGCCTGGACGCGGTCGTCATCGCCGGTTACCCGGGCACGCGCGCCTCCCTGTGGCAGCAGGCGGGCCGGGCCGGACGGTCCGGGCAGGGGGCGCTGGCCGTCCTGGTCGCGCGGGACGACCCGCTGGACACCTTCCTCGTCCACCACCCCGAGGCCCTGTTCGACCAGCCCGTCGAGTCGACGGTCCTCGACCCGGACAACCCCTACGTGCTCGCCCCGCACCTGTGTGCGGCCGCCGAGGAACTGCCCCTGACGGACGAGGACCTCGACCTGTTCGGCCCGGCCTGCGAGGACCTCCTTCCCCAGCTCGAAGCCGCCAGGCTGCTGCGCCGCCGCACCAGGGCCTGGCACTGGACCCGCCGCGAGCGGGCCGCCGACCTGACCGACATCCGCGGTGAGGGCGGGCGGCCGGTCCAGGTCGTCGAGGCCGGCACGGGCCGGCTGCTCGGCACGGTCGACGCGGGCGCCGCGCACTCGACCGTCCACGAGGGTGCGGTCCACCTCCACCAGGGCCGCACGTACCTGGTGCGTTCGCTGGACCTGGAGGACTCCGTCGCCCTCGTCGAGGAGGCCGCGCCGCCCTACTCCACGGTCGCCCGCGACACGACGGCGATCTCCGTCCTGGAGACGGACGTCGAGGTCCCCTGGGGCGACGGCCGCCTGTGCTACGGCTCCGTCGAGGTCACCAACCAGGTCGTCTCCTTCCTCCGCCGACGGCTCATCACCGGTGAGGTGCTGGGCGAGACGAAACTCGACCTCCCTCCCCGTACGCTGCGCACCCGGGCCGTGTGGTGGACCGTCACCGAGGACCAGCTCGACCGCGCCCGGATCAACCCGGAGATCCTCGGCGGCTCCCTGCATGCCGCCGAGCACGCGTCGATCGGCCTGCTGCCCCTCTTCGCGACCTGCGACCGCTGGGACATCGGCGGCGTGTCGATCCCGCTCCACCCGGACACGCTCCTGCCCACGGTCTTCGTCTACGACGGCCATCCCGGTGGAGCGGGCTTCGCGGAGCGCGCCTTCCACACCGCCCGCACCTGGCTGACCGCCACCCGCCAGGCCATCGCCTCCTGCGAGTGCGACGCCGGCTGCCCGTCCTGCATCCAGTCCCCCAAGTGCGGCAACGGCAACGACCCGCTGCACAAGAGGGGGGCGGTCCGGCTGCTCACCGTGCTGCTGGAGGGGGCTCCCGAGGAGAAGGAGGCGGAGGCGGAGGAGCGGCCGACCGAAGCCCCAGAGGAGCCGATGGAAGCCCCAGACGAGCCGATGGAAGCCCCACAGGAGCCGAGAGAAGCCCCACCGGAGTCGACGGAAGCCCTACCGGAGTCGGCTGAGGCCCCGAGGGAGCCGAAGGAGGCCCCGCCCGCGCCCTGACCTCCGCCGTGAACGGCCCCCGGCCCGACGCCGCCGTCACGTCCGAGATCTCCCCGACGACCTCGCACCGCACGAGCCGGACGCCCTGTGCCCGGGCCACCCGGCCGGCCCGCGCGCAGGCCGCCGTACCGCCCTCGGCCCAGTGGTCGGCCGCCGCGAGCGCCGCGAGATCCGCACCGCCCGCCGCACGGTGCCGGATCACGACGGCCTGCCCCAGCGCGAGGACGACGCCGAACACCACGCACAGGACGGCGATCGCCCCCACACTCCAGACGGTGGCGGACCCCTGGTCCGAGGCGGCACCTCGCACCGGCCGGCGCCCCACGCCCCGGCATCCCGGGCTCCGGCCCCGCACCTCCGCCCGTCGTCTCACGTGCCCACCCCCACCGTCTCCTCCACCGACGCCACGGCCTCCTCCCGTACGGCGAAGGACAGGCCGCGCAGCACCGGCGGCTCGGCCACGACGACCACCCGGACCTGTTCCGCGCCCCGGTCGACGGTCACCTTCGCGCCGGGCGGTGCCGCCTCGCGGGTCAGTCGCACGACCGCGTCGGGCGGGTCCTGGCGGGCCGCCGCCCGGGCGCCCGTCCGTGCCGCGTCCACGCACTGGATCTGCGCGGCCACGACGAGCAGCCCCCACACCAGCGCCATCGCGAACATCACCAGCACGGGCAGCACCACGGCCGACTCCGCCGTGACGAACCCCCGGTCCGCGCCCCGCTCACATCCGCGCATTGAGGGCTTCCTTCACGATGTTCTGGAGCTCCGCGCTGACCGCACCACTCGTGACGACCTTGTAGAGCACCACCGCGAAGGCCACCGCCGCGACGATTCCCATCGCGTACTCGGACGTGACCATCCCCGCGTCCCTCCGCGCCGCACGCGCCCCGCACACCAGGGCACCCAGCCGCGCCCGTACCGCCTGATACATCTCAACCCCCGTAGGAAAGAGTCCGAACTTCTGTTGGTTGTGACTGACTTGCTCCGCCGCCGATCCAGGTTTCCGTCTCACGCACCACCCCCTCCCAGCACCCCACCCGCGAGCCCGATCACCACGGGCAGCACGCCGATCGCGATGAACGCGGGCAGGAAGCACAGCCCGACCGGGGCGCTGACCATGACGCCCGCCCGGCGTGCCCTGGCAGTCGCGGCGCGCCCCCAGTCGGCACGGGCCTCGGCGGCGAGTCGTGCGACCGGCGTGGCGGCCGGCAGTCCGCAGACATCGGCCTGTTCGAGCAGCCGGGCCAGGCCTCCGGCGCCCGGGAGGGCGGCCAGCCTCCGCCAGGCGGGGCCCGGTTCGCCGCCCAGCCGTACCTCCGCCGCGCCTTGGGCGAGGGCGTCGCCCACCGGCCCGCCCAGGGCCTCGCCCACAGCCTGCGCGGCGATCACCGGGCCGGCGCCCGCCGCGATGCAGGCCGCCAGCAGGTCGGCGGCCAGGGGCAGTTGCCGTGCCGCCTCGGCGAGGTCGGGTGCCCGCGTCTCCGTACCGTCCGTCTCCCGCCGCAGCCGCCACCGCCACATCCCCACCGCGCCGGCCAGTCCGACGGCGACACCGACGGGGCCGCCGATCAGCGCCCACCCGGCGCACACCACACCCAGGGAAGCCGGCCATCTCCGCGCGGCCCGTCCCAAGGCGAGGCGCGGAGCCCCAGCGGTCGCCTCCCGGGGCGACAGCCCTGCCAGCCGGCGCCGCATCCTCCGGCGGCGTCCCGCCTGTTTCAGCCGGCGCACCGACCACCAGAGGCCCAGCAGCACCCCCACCGTCACCCCCAGCCTGTGGAAAACTTCTCCGCTCACGCCACCGCCTCCGCTCCCCGCACGATCCGCCGCACCCACCACAGCCCGAGGCCCTCCAGCACACCGCCGGCCACCAGACAGCCCAGGCCCGCCGTGGTGTGCAGCAGGACATGGAGGGGGTCGGCGCCGAGGGCGGTGCCGATGAGGAGCCCCAGGGCCGGCAGCCCGGCGAGCAGCACCGCCGTGGCCCGCGCGCCGGCCAACTGGGCCCGCAGGTCGGAGCGTTGGTCCCGCTCGGCACGCAGGGCGGCGGCGAGCCGGTCGAGTCCTGCCGCGAGCCCCGCGCCCTGGTCCACGGCGACCCGCCAGCACGCCGCGAGTCCCCGCAGTCCCTCGGCACCCGGCTGCCTGGCGGCGGTCGCCAGCGCGTCGGGCACGTCACCGCCGAACCGTGCCGCCGCCAGCACCGTCCCCTGTGCGTCCGCGAGTCCGCCGCAATCCCGCGCGGCGCTCAGCAGCGCCTCTCCCGGCTGCCGTCCGGCCCGCACCTCCCCGGCGAGCGCCCCGCACAGCGCGATCACCGCGTCGGCCCGGCGCTCCCGGTCCCGCCGGACCCGGCCGGCCAGCCGGACCCGTCGCAGCAGCGGCAGGCCGGCCGCTCCCAGGACGACCGGCAGCACCGACGCCCCGAGCGCCGCCAGCACCAGCCCGGCCACCGGCGCCCACCACTCGGCCCGCAGCCGCCCGCGGACCCGCCTCAGTCCCTGGGCCATCCGCCGCCACCCGGGCGGCCCGCTCCCGACGGTCCCGCCGCCCGCGAGCAGCAACCGCGCCCGCCGTGCCGTCGAGTGACGCTCACCCAGCAACCAGGCCGCCGCCCCCATGCACGCCACGGCCGCGCCCATGGACATCTCAGCCGCTCCCGTCATCACTCGTCCCCTCCCTCGCGGCCTCACCCGGTCCGCCCTCGCTTCCCCGACCCCGAAGCAGCCCCCGCAGCCGCTCCCAACCCCGCTCGCACGCGAAGGCCTCCGCTCCCCACCGCAGCGCCGGCACCGTCTTCACCAGCCCCGACGGGTCCCGCTCCAGCACATGCACCTCGGCGATCCGCCGCCGCCCGGACCGGTCGCGTACGAGGTGCAGCACCACGGAGAGGGCGGCCGCCACCTGGCTGTGCAGCGCGGCCCGGTCGAGCCCCGCGGCCGTGCCCAGGGCCTCCAGCCGGGCCGGTACGTCGGCGGCGGCATTGGCGTGCACGGTTCCGCAGCCGCCCTCATGGCCGGTGTTCAACGCGGCCAGCAGATGCACCACTTCGGGCCCGCGGACCTCGCCCACCACCAGCCGGTCGGGCCGCATCCGCAGCGCCTGGCGCACCAGGTCCTCCAGGGTGACGAGGCCCGCGCCCTCCTGGTTGGCGGGTCTGGACTCCAGCCGCACCACGTGCGGATGGTCCGGCCGCAGTTCCGAGGAGTCCTCGGCGAGGACGATCCGCTCGTCCGGTCCCACCAGTCCCAGAAGGGCGCTCAGCAGGGTCGTCTTGCCGCTGCCCGTGCCGCCGCTGACGAGGAAGGACAGCCGTGCGTCGAGCAGCGCGCGCAGCACGCGGTCTCCGCCCGGCGGCACCGTGCCCGCCGCGACCAGCTCGCCGAGTGTGAAGGCGCGCGGCCGTACGACCCGCAGCGACAGGCAGGCACAGCCCACGGCGACCGGCGGCAGCACCGCGTGCAGCCGGGTGCCGTCGGGCAGCCGGGCGTCGGCCCAGGGCCGGGCGTCGTCCAGCCGGCGCCCGGCCACGGCGGCGAGGCGCTGGGCGAGCCGTCGTACGGCCGCCGCGTCCTCGAAGCGCACCGGCGTGAGCTCCAGGCCGCCGCCCCGGTCCACCCAGACCCGGTCCGGGGCCGACACCAGCACGTCGGTCACCGACGGGTCGGCGAGCAGGGGCTCCAGCGGCCCGCTGCCGACCAGCTCGGACCGCAACCGCGCGGCGGCGCCCAGGACTTCCGCGTCCCCGAGCACCCTGCCCTGTTCCCGCAGGGCCTGTGCCACGCGCGCGGGGGTCGGTTCGGCTCCGCTCTCGGCCAGCCACCGCCGTACTCCGTCGAGCAGTTCCGCGCTGTGCTGGCCGGCCAGGGTGCTCATGCCGCACCCGCCTCGACGAGCGCCCGCTCCCAGAACTCCTTGCAGAACCGGGCGAGCGGTCCGCGCGGGGCGGCGCCCGGGGGTGCCGTGCCCTCGTCCGGCCGCAGCAGTTGCGGCTCGGCCGGCACCTCGCCGACCAGGGGCAGCCCGAGCAGCCGGGCCACCTCCCGGTCGTCGAGCCCGGGCGGGTACGGCCCGCGGACGGCCACCCGCAGATCGCGCAGGACCATGCCGACCGCGGACGCCACCCGCCCGGCGGCCGCGACCGCGCGCAGCTCTGCGGGCACCACCAGCACGCCGACGTCGAGTTGGGTGAGGACCTCGGCGACGCCGTCGTCGATGCGGCGCGGCAGGTCGACCACGACCGTGCCGCCCCGGCGCCGGGCCGCGGCGAGCACCGCGCGCACCGCCTGGGGCGGGACGGCGATCCGGTCGCCACGGTCCCAGCTGAGCACCCGCAGCGAGTGCAGCTCGGGCAGCGACTCCTCCAGAGCGCCCCCGCCGACCCGGCCGCGTGAGGAGGCGAAGGCGGGCCAGCGCAGTCCGCCGGCCGTCTCGCCGCCGAGGAGTACGTCGAGTCCGCCGCCCAGCGGATCGGCGTCCACGAGGAGTGTGCGCAGCCCCTCGCGCGCGGAGGTGACGGCGAGCGCGCACGCGAGCGTGGACGCTCCCGCCCCGCCCCGGCCGCCGATGACACCCACGGTGAGGGCGGGCCGGCCGACGCCCTCGGCCACATCGGCGATGCGGTCGACCAGCCACTGCTCGCCGTCGGGCAGCATCAGGACGTGCTCGGCGCCGATCTCGACGGCCCGCCGCCACACCCCGGAGTCGTCCTGGTCCCGGCCGACGAGGACGACTCCCCTTCGGCGCGCGGCCCCGCGCACCCGCCGGGCGGCGTCGTCGCCGACGAGGACGAGCGGCGCGGTCTCCCAGCTGCCTCTGCGGTCGGGCACCCCGTGGTGCACCTCGGGTGTGGCGCCCGCCGCCGCGCACAGGCGCAGCAGGTCGTCGAGGAGCTCGGTGTCCTCGGTGACGATCAGTGGCCCGCCCTGCCGCCCTCCGGCGGCCGGCGGCGGATCGTGTGTGACGGTTCCGGCCACGGTCTCCATCCCCCTTCGCTGCATGACTCGCACGGCCCCTGCGGCCCCGCGATTCCCAAACGTGGGAAGAACCGGCGACGCGGCTTCCCTTTGAACGGCCGGCACAAAGCGGCCCAGCGCCACCGGCAATCGCAGCCGGGTCGTGAACCCGCCGCGAGCGAGGTGCGCTGGAATCACGGTGCAGCGATCCCGGAAATCGTGTGGATCTTGGTGGATAACTGTGGACGCCTCGACACTTGTGAATATCGCCGTCACCCATACCGGTGATGCCCGCAGGGCCCTCCGCGCGACTTCCACAGAGCAGTCCGACAACCACACAGCGTGACGGATCATGAGCATGTCAAGATCACTGCCCACACGGCGGCAGAACGGCTCTCTGGCCGCGCGAAGAAGGGGAAAATGCATCCGGACATGCGACGACCCCCGCCGGGGGGGAGAGCGGGGGTCGTCCCCACGGCCGACTCGGGGGGGGGAGGAGTCGGACCGGGTTAGCACGGTCGCGAACGATCCGTGACTTCCATGGTGTACCCGAGAGCCCTCTCAGGCAAACCCACGCGCCCCACCTTACGCCGAATGGGCTGCCCCTATGCTCAGGGGCGTGGAAAACCACTTGTCGCCCCGCACAGCGGCCTTCTTTGACCTGGACAAGACGGTCATTGCGAAGTCGAGCACGCTCACGTTCAGCAAGTCGTTCTACCAAGGCGGTCTGATCAACCGCAGGGCCGTGTTGCGAACTGCATATGCCCAGTTCGTCTTCCTGGCCGGCGGCGCCGACCACGACCAGATGGAGCGCATGCGCGCCTACCTGTCCGCGCTGTGCCGCGGCTGGAACGTGCAGCAGGTCAAGGAGATCGTCGCCGAGACCCTGCACGACCTGATCGACCCGATCATCTACGACGAGGCCGCCTCCCTCATCGAGGAGCACCACACCGCCGGCCGTGACGTCGTGATCGTGTCCACGTCGGGCGCGGAAGTGGTCGAACCGATCGGCGAACTGCTGGGCGCGGACCGGGTGGTGGCGACCCGCATGGTCGTGGGCGACGACGGCTGCTTCACCGGCGAGGTGGAGTACTACGCCTACGGTCCGACCAAGGCCGAGGCCATCAAGGAGCTGGCCGCCTCCGAGGGGTACGACCTCAGCCGCTGCTACGCCTACAGCGACTCGGCGACCGACGTGCCGATGCTGGAGGTCGTCGGCCACCCCCATGCCGTGAACCCGGACCGCGCGCTGCGCCGCGAGGCCCTCGCGCGCGGGTGGACGATTCTGGACTTCCACCGTCCGGTCCGGCTCAAGCAGCGCATCCCTGGGTTCTCCGTACCGCCGCGTCCGGCGCTCGTCGCGGTGGCCGCGATAGGTGCCGCGGCGGCCACCGCCGGCCTCGTCTGGTACGCGAACCGGCGCCGGGACACCGTCGCTTGACCTGGACTACCCGAAGTCCTATTTGAACCCAAAAGTAAAGAAGTGCAGCCTGGACTTCCGCTTACTCCGGGTCAGGAGTACAAAGGAGTCAACGGCCCGCGAGACCAAGGACATCCGAGAGGATCACCTTCATTACGCATTTGGCCCCACGGACCGAGCATGAACACCGGGCACCCACGCGACGTCGACCCGTCGATTACGGGCCAGCCGCACCAGGGACGGGCGAAGTTCCCGACCTGATGGGCATATATCGAGGACGCTTGGTACCCCGATGCTCATGCCAGCGGCGGTACGAGTTCTCGTACCGCCGCATTTCTCTGCCGGTCCGGCCGCGCCGTCACGCCGCTCCGCGCTGCAGCGCCTCACACACCGCCGTCGACTCGCGCGCCCCCAGTTCGACCGCCCTGCCGCAGTGGGCGATCCAGGCGGCCATGCCCTCCGGGGTGCCGGAGACGTACCCGTCGAGTGCCTCCAGGTAGGCCTCGCGGCCCAGCTCGGCGTGGCCCACCTCGGCCGCGCAGACCGACTTCGGGTCCAGACCGCTGCCGATCAGGACGATGCGTTCGGCCGTGCGCGCGATCAGGTCGTTGTGGGAGGTGAAAGGACGCAGCGCGAGAAGCTCGCCGTGCACCACGGCGGCCGTCACCAGCGCCGGCGCGGTGCCGCCCGCGATGATCAGATCGGCCAGCCCCTCCAGCCGGCCGTGCGCCTCGGCCGCGCTCGGCAGCGGCAGAGCGACGAGCGGCTCGTCGACCGGCTCGCCCTCCTGCCGGGGCCGGCCGACCTGGTCGGCCTTGTCGGCCGCCGCCACCAGGTGCAGCCGGGCCAGCACCCGCAGGGGCGACTGCCGCCAGATCGACAGCAGCTGGCCCGCCTCGGCGGTGAGCCGGAGAGCGGCACCCACGGTGCGCGCCTCGTCGTCGCCGCTGAAGTCCGTACGCCGGCGGACCTCCTCCAGGGCCCATTCCGCGCCGGCCAGCGCCGCCGAGCCACGGGCACCGCGCAGGGCCGCCTCGGAGGTGATCGCGTCGCTGCGCCGCCGCATGATCCGGTGCCCGTAGACCCGGTCCACGGACTTGCGTACGGACTCCACGGATTCGGCCACCCCGGGCAGCGCCCCCAGGGCCGCGAGAGGGTCGGCGGTCGCGCCTGCTGTACTCATGAGTACGACCCTACGCACCCCGAGAGCGCGCCCCACGGCGGAGTGGCCATCTTCACTCGGGCCGCTACTTCGCCGCCGGAGCCCCGGGCACGCCCTTCGGGGCCGCGGCGGGCCTGGCCGCGAGGAAGGACGCCCAGCCCTGCTTCGGCGCCTCGCCGACCGTCAGCGTGCGCAGTTTCCGCAGCGTCGCCGGATCCTGGGCGTCCAGCCAGTCCACGAGCTGCCGGAACGAGACACAGCGCACCTCCTCCTTGGTGCACACCGTCTCCATGACCTCTTCGACGGCCCGCATGTAGGTGCCGCCGTTCCAGGACTCGAAATGGTTCCCGATGATCAGGGGCGCGCGGTTGCCGTCGTAGGCGCGGCGGAAGCCCTTGAGCAGGCCGTCGCGCATCTGGTCGCCCCAGAAGTCGTGCATGGCCGGGTTGCCCTGGGTGCTGGTGCCCGACTGGTTGACCATGAAGTTGTAGTCCATGCTCAGCTGCTCGTAGGAGTGCCCGGGGAACGGCACGAGCTGCATGGACACATCCCACAGGCCGTTCTTCTGCTTCGGCCAGACCTGGTCGTTGACGCCGCTGCTGTCGTAGCGGAAGCCCAGGTCGCGGGCCGCCTTCATGAAGTTGCGCTGGCCTTCCAGGCAGGGGGTGCGGGCGCCGATGAGCTCCTTGTCGTAGTCGAAGGGCAGCGGGGAGGCGTCCTTCAGGCCGGTGTTGGTCTTCCAGGTCTTCACGAACTGCTTGGCCTGGGCGATCTCGTCCTTCCAGTCCTGCACGGACCACTCGCCGACCCCGCCGCCGCTGCCGCAGAAGTGGCCGTTGAAGTGAGTGCCGATCTCATTGCCCTCCAGCCACGCCAGACGCAGTTGCTTCACCGTGGCGGCGATGCCGCGGCGGTCGTTGAAGCCGATGTCGGAGCGGCCCGGGGAGTGCTGCGGCGGCCGGTACCGGTCGCGCTCCTCGTCCGGCAGCATGTACACGCCGCTCAGGAAGTACGTCATGGTCGCGTTGTTCGCCTTGGCGACCTCGCGGAAGCGGGAGAACAGCTTCTGACTGTCCTCGCCCGCGCCGTCCCAGGAGAAGACGACGAACTGCGGGGGCCTCTGGCCGGGCCGCAGCCGCTCCGGCCTGGGCAGATGGGGCTGGGCGCCGGTGTAGGCGGTGGAACCGTCCCCGATCAGCCGCAACGCGCTCTGCGGCGCCGGAGCCGGCTTGCCCTTCCGCGGGGCGGGGGCCACGGGCCCCGATGTGCCGGTCCCGCAACCGGCGAGCGATACGGCGCAGACCGCGGCGATCACGGAGCCGGCGGCGATCCTGTGGCTGGCGGCCATTTCCGCCCACCTTCTTCCTTCTCTCGGGTGCGGACAGCGCCGCCAAATTCGCACGAGACCGAGAAGGAATTAGTACGACAAGCCGATCGGATAACCACTTCACCCTTCAGAGTGATTTATTCGCCCATTTGCCCGTAAAGTCCATGCCCGTCCTTTACTCTGCATTACGATCCGTTTACCGAGCGTTGAATCATCCCGCCGAATTACACCGTGACCACGGCCGCGACCGGCCCCCGCCCCGAGCGGGGAGCCCGTCGCTCGACCGCGCAGCCCCGGAGGAGACGGGAAACACATGTCAGCCTGCACCCCCACCCGCGCCGACGATCCGAACCGGACCGAGCGCACCCATCCACCCCACAGCCCGCCGTCCCACGGCCCGCGCCGATTCCGCATCGCGGGTGCCGACGTGTCGGCCTCGATCGCGGTCTTCCTGATCGCCCTGCCCCTTTCCCTGGGCATCGCCCTCGCCACCGGCGCACCGCTCCAGGCCGGCCTCGTCGCCGCCGCCGTGGGCGGGCTCGTCGCCGGACGGCTCGGCGGCTCTCCGCTCCAGGTGAGCGGACCGGCCGCCGGACTCACCGTCGTCACCGCCGATCTGATCCAGCGCTACGGCTGGCGGACGACCTGCGCCATCACCGTCCTCGCCGGCCTCGCCCAACTGGGCCTGGGCTGTCTGCGCGTGGCCCGTGGCGCCCTCGCCGTCAGCCCCGCCATCGTGCACGGCATGCTCGCCGGGATCGGCGTCACCATTGCCGTCGCCCAGCTGCACATCGTGCTCGGCGGCACACCGCAGAGTTCCGTCCCGGCCAACCTCCGCGCCCTGCCCGCCCAGTTGGCGGACATGCGCCTGGCGTCCGTGTCGGTGAGCGTGCTGACCCTGGCGCTGCTCATGCTCTGGCCGAGACTGCCCGGCCGGGCCGGACGCCTGCTGCGCAAGGTCCCGGCCGCGCTCGTCGCAGTCGCCGGAGCCAGCGTCGCCGCCTCCCTCGCCGGCCTCCGCCTGCCCAAGGTCGACCTGCCGTCGTGGAGCAACCACGCCCTGGCCGGACTGCCGGAGGGCCCCGTGCTCGGCATCGTCGCCGCGGTGGTCACCACCACACTGGTGTGCAGCGTGCAGTCACTGCTCGGCGCGGTAGCCGTGGACAAGCTGGTGGCCGGCCGCCCGGACCTGCCCGCCCGCGTCCGGCGCTCCGACCTCGACCGCGAACTGCTCGGTCAGGGCGCCGCGAACATCGTCTCCGGCTCGCTCGGCGGACTGCCCATCGCGGGCGTGGCCGTGCGGACTTCGGCGAATGTGCACGCGGGCGCGGTGAGCCGGAACTCCACGATGCTGCATGGCGTTCTCGTAGTGATCGCCGCGCTGCTGATGGTCCCGATCCTGGAGCTCATCCCGCTCGCCTCGCTCGCCGCCCTGGTGATGGCCGTCGGCATCCAGATGGTGTCCCTGCACCACATCCGCACGGTGACGCGCCACCGAGAGGTGTGGGTGTACGCCGTCACGACCCTCGGCGTCGTGTCCCTCGGCGTCCTGGAGGGCGTCGCCCTGGGCGTCGCCATGGCCGTCGGCGTCGCCCTGCACCGCCTCACCCGCACCCGCATCACGCACGAAGAGACGGAAGGAGTCCATCACGTACACGTCAGAGGACAGTTGACGTTCCTCGCGGTGCCACGGCTCAGCCGGGCCCTGCATGTCGTACCCCACGGCGCCGACACCGTCGTCGAGCTGGACGGGTCGTTCATGGACCACGCGGCGTACGAGACGCTGCAGGACTGGCAGAAGACGCACACCGCGCAGGGCGGCACCGTCGAGATCACCGGCCGGCACCCCGGCATCCGCCTCTCCGAGCCCCGGGCCCTCACCGGCTGCCGGTGCCGGCCCTGGACGCCCTGGCGCAACCACCAGTGCGACCGCTCCCCGTCCGCTCCCCCTTCCCCGAACGCCCCGGGCGGGACGGACCGCACCGACCCGGACCCGAAGGGCACCGGCGGAGCCAGTGGGCACGAACTGGCGCGTGGCATCAGCGCGTTCCAGCGCAACACCGCGCCCCTGGTGCGCAGCGAGCTGGCCCGGCTGGCGCGTGAGGGGCAGCGGCCGTCGCAGCTCTTCCTGACCTGCGCCGACTCGCGGCTGGTCACCTCGATGATCACCTCCAGTGGTCCGGGCGACCTGTTCGTCGTGCGCAACGTGGGCAACCTCGTCCCACGGCCGGGCGAGGAGAGCGGCGACGACTCGGTGGCGGCCGCGATCGAGTACGCCGTCGACGTGCTCCAGGTGCGGTCCATCACGGTGTGCGGGCACTCGGGCTGCGGCGCCATGCAGGCGCTGCTCAACTCCGAGCCCGGCGGCGACCGGACACCGCTGAAACGGTGGCTGCGGCACGCTCTGCCGAGCCTGCAGCGCATGGCGGACGACAGCGGGCCGTGGGGCAGGCTGGCCGGGCGGGCCCCCGAGGACGCGGTCGAGCAGCTCTGCCTGACCAACGTGGTCCAGCAGCTGGAGCATCTGCGCGCCCACGACTCGGTGGCCCGGGCCCTCGCCAAGGGCTCCCTGGAGCTGCACGGGATGTACTTCCACGTGGGCGAGGCCGAGGCCTACCTGCTCACCGAGACGGACGACGGCAGCGTCTTCGACCGCGTACGCGAGGCGGACCTGACGGCCTGAGCCCGGCTCGCGCACGGGTGTGCGGCCCGGACGGCCCGACGGCCTGCCGGCCGCACACCCCGCCGGCACACCCCCACCACCCGCAAGCCCCGCGCCCGCCCCATGCGTGACGCGTGTTACACAGGCTGAACTTTCCCTGGTCGGCGTCCGTGGGTACGGATGACGCCGGCTGCCGACCCACCGCCCCACAGGTCTAAACCAATCGGCGGTCGGCGCTTGTCATCGCACCCCCGGGTCTGATGAGCTGTGGCCTGGGACACAACGGACACCCTGGGAAAGGCAGATGCCGTGAGCAACGAAAGCCTGGCCAACCTGCTCAAGGAAGAGCGCAGGTTCGCACCCCCCGCCGACCTGGCCGCCAACGCCAACGTCACCGCGGAGGCGTATGAACAGGCCAAGGCTGACAGGCTCGGCTTCTGGGCCGAGCAGGCCCGTCGGCTGACCTGGGCCAAGGAGCCCACCGAGACCCTCGACTGGTCGAACCCGCCGTTCGCCAAGTGGTTCAAGGACGGCGAGCTCAACGTCGCCTACAACTGCGTCGACCGGCACGTGGAGGCCGGGCACGGCGACCGGGTCGCGATCCACTTCGAGGGCGAGCCCGGCGACAGCCGTGCCATCACCTACGCCGAGCTCAAGGACGAGGTCTCCAGGGCCGCCAACGCCCTGCTGGAACTGGGGGTCCAGGCCGGCGACCGGGTCGCCGTCTACATGCCGATGATCCCCGAGACGGCGATCGCGATGCTGGCCTGCGCCCGCATCGGCGCCGCGCACTCCGTCGTCTTCGGCGGTTTCTCCTCGGACGCCCTCGCCACCCGCATCCAGGACGCCGACGCGCGCGTGGTCATCACCTCCGACGGCGGCTACCGGCGCGGCAAGCCGTCCGCGCTGAAGCCGGCCGTGGACGAGGCGGTCGAGAAGGCGGGCAACGTGGAGCACGTCCTGGTCGTGCGCCGCACGGGCCAGGAGGTCGCCTTCACCGAGGGCCGTGACGTGTGGTGGCACGACCTCGTCGGGCGGCAGAGCGCCGAGCACACCCCGCAGGCGTTCAACGCCGAGCACCCGCTGTTCATCCTCTACACCTCGGGCACCACGGGTAAGCCGAAGGGCATCCTGCACACCTCCGGCGGCTACCTCACGCAGACCGCCTACACCCACCACGCCGTCTTCGACCTCAAGCCGGAGACGGACGTCTACTGGTGCACCGCCGACGTCGGCTGGGTCACCGGCCACTCGTACATCGTCTACGGACCGCTCGCCAACGGCGCGACGCAGGTCATGTACGAGGGCACGCCCGACACACCGCACCAGGGCCGCTTCTGGGAGATCGTCCAGAAGTACGGCGTGACGATCCTCTACACCGCGCCGACCGCGATCCGTACGTTCATGAAGTGGGGCGACGACATCCCCGCCAAGTTCGACCTGTCCAGCCTGCGCGTGCTGGGCTCGGTGGGCGAGCCGATCAACCCCGAGGCGTGGATCTGGTACCGCAAGAACATCGGCGGCGACCGCACCCCGGTCGTGGACACCTGGTGGCAGACCGAGACCGGCGCGATGATGATCACCCCGCTGCCGGGTGTGACGGCGGCCAAGCCCGGGTCCGCGCAGACACCGCTGCCCGGCATCTCCGCCACAGTCGTCGACGACGAGGCGAACGAGGTGCCCAACGGCGGTGGCGGCTACCTGGTGCTGACCGAGCCGTGGCCGTCGATGCTGCGCACCATCTGGGGCGACGACCAGCGCTTCATCGACACGTACTGGTCGCGCTTCGAGGGCAAGTACTTCGCCGGTGACGGCGCGAAGAAGGACGAGGACGGCGACATCTGGCTGCTCGGCCGGGTCGACGACGTCATGCTCGTCTCCGGGCACAACATCTCCACCACGGAGGTCGAGTCCGCGCTCGTCTCCCACCCCTCGGTCGCCGAGGCGGCCGTGGTCGGCGCGGCGGACGAGACGACCGGGCAGGCGATCGTCGCCTTCGTGATCCTGCGCGGCACGGCCTCCGAGACCGAGACCCTGGTCGCCGAGCTGCGCACCCACGTCGGCAACGCGCTCGGCCCGATCGCCAAGCCCAAGCGGATCCTGCCGGTGGCCGAGCTGCCCAAGACCCGCTCCGGCAAGATCATGCGCCGTCTGCTGCGGGACGTCGCCGAGAACCGCCAGCTCGGTGACGTCACGACGCTGACCGACTCCACGGTCATGGACCTCATCCAGGCCAAGCTGCCGGCCGCGCCCAGCGAGGACTGAGCACGGCACAGGCATGGCGCGGCGGACGCAGGGGCACCCGGCGGTCGGTACGACGGGTGCCCCTGCGCACCCCGCGTGGTGATCGCCGACGGTGCCCCTGCGCACCCCGCCGGTGATCACCGGGTGCGCCCGGCTATATGTTTACCTAGACTAAGAAAAACAACTGCTCCATGGTGCGCCGGGAAGTCTGGTCGGCATTGCGTACAGCCCTGCCCACCGACCGGAGGTCTCCCCCGTGACCGCGCCCCGCCCCGACACCCCCCGCAAGGTCCTCGGCCGGCTCTCCCTCCCCGAGCGGACCTACATCGCGGACGCGCTGCGTACCGAGACCGTCGGCGGGGTGCTGCTGCTCGCCGCCGCTGTCGCCGCGCTGCTGTGGGCGAACATCCCCGCGCTGCACGACAGCTACGAGAGCGTCGCCCACTTCCACCTGGGCCCCGCCTCCCTCGGCCTGAACCTGTCCGTCGCGCACTGGGCCGCCGACGGGCTGCTGGCGGTCTTCTTCTTCGTCGCCGGGATCGAGCTCAAGCGCGAGCTCGTCGCCGGCGATCTGCGCGACCCCAAGGCCGCCGCGCTGCCGGTCGTCGCCGCGCTGTGCGGGATGGCCGTACCAGCGCTGGTCTACGTCGTCACCAACGTCATCGGCGGCGGTTCGCAGGCCGGCTGGGCCGTGCCCACCGCCACGGACATCGCGTTCGCGCTCGCCGTACTCGCGGTCATCGGCACGTCCCTGCCCAGCGCGCTGCGGGCCTTCCTGCTCACGCTCGCCGTCGTCGACGACCTCTTCGCGATCCTGATCATCGCGGTGTTCTTCACCGACAGCCTGAACTTCGCCGCGCTCGGCGGCGCCGTCGCGGGCCTGGCCGTCTTCTGGCTGCTGCTGCGCCTCGGCGTGCGCGGCTGGTACGTGTACATGCCGCTCGCGCTCGTCATCTGGGCGCTGATGTACAACAGCGGCGTCCACGCCACCATCGCCGGCGTCGCCATGGGCCTGATGCTGCGCTGCCACCGGCACGAGGGCGAGGCCCATTCCCCCGGCGAGCGCATCGAGCACCTCGTACGGCCCCTGTCGGCGGGGCTGGCCGTACCGCTGTTCGCGCTCTTCAGCGCCGGTGTCGCCGTCTCCGGCGGCGCGGTCGCCGATGTGTTCACCCGGCCCGAGACCCTCGGCGTCGTCCTCGGCCTGGTCGTCGGCAAGGCGCTCGGCATCTTCGGCGGGACGTGGCTGACGGCCCGTTTCACCCGGGCGTCGCTCAGCGACGACCTCGCCTGGGCGGACGTGTTCGCGGTGGCGAGTCTCGCCGGCATCGGCTTCACCGTGTCGCTGCTGATCGGCGAACTCGCCTTCGAGGGCGACCAGGCGATGACCGACGAGATCAAGGCCTCGGTGCTGCTGGGCTCGCTCATCGCCGCGACACTCGCGACCGTGCTGCTGAAGCTGCGCAACGCCAAGTACCGTCGCCTGTGGGAGAACGAGGAACGCGACGAGGACGCCGACGGCATCCCGGACGTCTACGAGGAGGACGACCCGGCCTATCACGAGCGGCTGGCCGACCTCTACGAACGCAAGGCCGCCGAACACCGCCGGATCGCCCGGGAGAAGGCGGCCGCGCACCACGGGCTTGCCGAAGTACCGGGCGGGGCAGGCGATGACCACCACCGTCCGGCATGATCTGACGAGACGGTACAAAAGACGGGACCGTACGCAGTCAGGCCGTACGCAGTGGGACGACTGCGGCGAGTCAGGCACAAGACGCGGACATCGGACCGTACGCAGAAGAGGGAGACCGCGATGAGCGCACCCGACGGCAGCCCGGTCGGCGCCGAACGCACCATCGGCCAGCTGTTCGCCTCGGCGACGGCGGAAATGTCGGCACTGGTGCACGACGAGATCGCGCTGGCCAAGGCGCAGCTCAAGCAGGACGTGAAGCGCGGCGCGACCAGCGGCGGCGCCTTCTCGATGGCGGGGGCGGTACTGCTGTTCTCGCTGCCGATGCTGAACTTCGCGCTGGCGTACGGCATCCGCACCTGGTCCGACTGGAACCTGGCGATCTGCTTCCTGCTCTCCTTCGCGGCGAACGTCCTCGTCGCGGTCGTGCTGGCGCTGATCGGCATGGTCTTCGCGAAGAAGGCCAAGAAGAGCCAGGGCCCGCAGAAGGTCGCCGCCTCGATGAAGGAGACCGCGGGCGTCTTCCAGAAGGCCAAGCCGCACCCGCGGCCCGAGCTCCCCAAGGACCGGGTCCCCGAGGCCATCGAGGCTGTGGCACGCTCGTCGTCATGACCGATCCCGCCACACCTTCGGCACAACCGGCTTCGGCCGTGCGGCTGGACGGCCCCTGGAGTCACCGCGACGTCGCCGCCAACGGCGCCCGCTTCCACATCGCCGAGCTGGGCGACGGGCCGCTGGTCCTGCTGCTGCACGGCTTCCCGCAGTTCTGGTGGACCTGGCGGCACCAGCTGGTGGCGCTCGCCGACGCCGGCTTCCGGGCCGTCGCCATGGACCTGCGGGGCGTCGGGGGCAGCGACCGCACCCCACGCGGTTACGACCCCGCCAACCTCGCGCTCGACGTCACCGGCGTCATCCGCTCGCTCGGTGAGCCGGACGCCGCGCTGGTCGGCCACGACCTGGGCGGATACCTGGCGTGGACGGCGGCCGCGATGCGCCCCAAGCTCGTACGGCGGCTGGCGGTCGCGTCCATGCCACATCCGCGGCGCTGGCGCGCGGCCATGCTGCGAGACGTCAAGCAGACCCGCGCCGGTTCACACATCTGGGGGTTCCAGCGGCCCTGGATCCCGGAGCGGCAGCTCACGGCCGACGACGGGGCGCTCGTGGCCGAACTGATCCAGGACTGGTCCGGGCCGCGCCCGCCGGAGGACGAGGCACTGGAGAACTACCGCCGGGCCATGTGCATCCCCTCCGCGGCGCACTGCGCGGTCGAGCCGTACCGCTGGATGGTGCGCTCCCTGGCCCGCCCGGACGGCATCCAGTTCAACCGCCGGATGAAGCGGCCCGTGCGCGTGCCGACGCTCCATCTGCACGGCTCGCTCGACCCCGTGATGCGCACGCGCAGCGCGGCCGGGTCCGGCGAGTACGTCGAAGCCCCTTACCGCTGGCGCCTGTTCGACGGCCTCGGCCACTTCCCGCACGAGGAGGACCCGGTCGCGTTCTCCTCGGAGCTCATCAACTGGCTGAAGGATCCCGAACCCGATCGGTGACCGAATGGCCGCGGCCGGTGTCCGCGCCTGAACGCTTGTCTCCGACGAACGGCCAATTGCCCGGCGCATAGGCCAATTGGGCGCTCCGGGGGCGGTTATCGACCATGGGGCAGGGGCACACGTCCGGGTATGGGCTGGACGCACGACTACAGTGACGCAAGCCGCAATCGCCGCTCGGCGGGCGGTGCGAACCCCCACCAGCGAAGCGGTGCACCGCAGATGGTGACAGCGGACCCCCGGGTCGGGATTCCGCGCATCCTCCGCCGCCGGGCCCGCTGGGTCTCCGTACGTCTGCGTCACACACGCGACTGAGGCGTCACTCGCGCGAGTGACGCCCCGACCTGCTCGCCCCCAGGGCCGCTCCTAGGGCCTAGAGCGCGCAGCTGTCGCTGCCCACCTGCTGGTTGGCGGTGCGCCCCTTGGTGATGTCCTGCTGGATCTCGTCCACCGTGAGCGCGTAACCCGTCTCGGCGTCGTCGAGGGACTTGGCGAAGACCACGCCGTAGACCCTGCCGTCGGGGGTGAGCAGCGGGCCGCCGGAGTTGCCCTGGCGGACGTTCGCGTAGAGGGAGTAGACGTCGCGGCGGACCGTGCCGCGGTGGTAGATGTCCGGGCCGTTGGCCGTGATGCGTCCCCGCACGCGCGCGGCCCGCACGTCGTACGCCCCGTTCTCCGGGAAGCCCGCGACGATCGCGCCGTCGCCGCTGCCCGCGTCCTTGGTGGTGAACCGCAGCACGGGCGCCTTGAGGTCCGGCACGTCGAGGACGGCGATGTCGCGCCGCCAGTCGTAGAGCACGACCGTGGCGTCGTACTTCCTGCCCTCACCGCCTATCTGCACGGTCGGCTCGTCGACGCCGCCCACCACATGCGCGTTGGTCATGACGCGGCGGTCGTCGAAGACGAAGCCGGTGCCCTCCAGGACCTTGCCGCAGCTCGGGGCCGTGCCCATGACCTTGACGATGGAGCGCTGGGCGCGGGTGGCCACCGGGCTGTTCGCCAGGGCCGGGTCCGGGGGCTGGACGTCGGTGATCGGCTCGTTCGAGAACGGGCTGAAGACCTGCGGGAAGCCGTTCTGCGCGAGGACCGAGGAGAAGTCCGCGAACCAGGTGGCGGCCTGGTCCGGCAGCGCCTGGGAGACACCGAGGAGCACCTTGGAGTTGCGGACCTCCTTGCCGAGCGTCGGCAGCGTGGTGCCCGCGAGGGCCGAGCCGATCAGCCAGGCGACCAGGAGCATCGCCACGACGTTGACCAGGGCGCCGCCGGTGGCGTCCAGGGCCCGGGCCGGGGACCAGGTGATGTGCCGGCGCAGCTTGTTGCCGAGGTGGGTGGTGAGGGCCTGGCCGACGGAGGCGCAGACGATGACGACGACGACCGCGACGACGGCCGCGGTCGTGTTCACCTCCGCGTTGTCCGTGATCGCGTCCCAGATGACGGGCAGCGCGTAGACCGCGACGAGACCGCCGCCCAGGAAGCCGGTCACCGACAGGATGCCGACGACGAACCCCTGGCGGTACCCCACGACCGCGAACCACACGGCGGCGACCAGCAACAAGATGTCCAGCACGTTCACGGAGGCCACCCTGTCATGCGCGCCAGTCGAGCGGGACCTGCTTCTCGCGGTCCCAGGGCCGCTCCCAGCCCGCGTAGTGCAGCAGCCGGTCGATGATTCCGGCCGTGAAACCCCAGACAAGTGCCGATTCGACCAGAAATGCCGGACCTCGGTGGCCGCTGGGGTGGACGGTGGTGGCGCGGTTGTCGGGATCCGTGAGATCCACCACGGGGACGGTGAAGACCCTGGCGGTCTCGTTCGGATCGACGACCCCGACCGGGCTGGGCTCACGCCACCAGCCCAGCACCGGGGTGACGACGAAGCCGCTGACCGGGATGTAGAGCCTGGGCAGGACGCCGAAGAGCTGGACGCCCGAGGGGTCGAGGCCGGTCTCCTCCTCGGCCTCGCGCAGGGCGGCCCGCAGTGGGCCGTCGCCCTGCGGGTCGCCGTCCTCCGGGTCGAGGGCGCCGCCGGGGAAGGAGGGCTGCCCTGCGTGCGAGCGCAGGGAGCTCGCACGCTCCATGAGCAGCAGCTCCGGCCCGCGCTCGCCCTCCCCGAACAGGATCAGTACGGCGGACTGGCGCCCGGCGCCGTCCTCCGGGGGCAGGAAGCGGCTCAGCTGCCGGGGCCGGACCGTCTCCACGGCGTGCACCACCGGGTCCAGCCAGGCGGGCAGCCCCTCCTTGCTGACCGCCACCCGGCCGCCCTGTGTATTGCTCGCCCGCGTCATCGCCACCCCCGTCGTCCTGCCGCTTCCAACGCACGGCGGCCCTGAGATCGTTCCGCGAACGACCGCGATCCCCTGATCGGGGGGCTCGTGGGGCGGCTCATCCGGCCCCCAGCGGCGGCGCCGGTTTGCCGCCCGCGTCCAGGTAGGCCTGCGGGGGGTTCAGACGCTGGCCGGGGAAGCCGCCCTTCTCGTACTTGAGCAGCTTCTTCGCCTTCTCCGGATCGGTCTCGCCCTCGCCGTACGCCGGGCAGAGCGGGGCGATGGGGCAGGCGCCGCAGGCGGGCTTGCGGGCGTGACAGATACGGCGGCCGTGCCAGATCACGTGGTGCGAGAGGTCCGTCCAGTCGCTCTTCGAAAAGAGCGCGCCGATCGCCGCCTCGATCTTGTCCGGGTCGGTCTCGGCGGTCCACTGCCAGCGGCGCACCAGGCGCTGGAAGTGCGTGTCCACGGTGATGCCGGGCCGGCCGAAGGCGTTGCCGAGCACGACGAACGCGGTCTTGCGGCCGACGCCGGGCAGCTTGACCAGGTCCTCGAGCCGGCCGGGGACCTCACCGCCGAAGTCCTCCACCAGGGCCTTGGACAGCCCTATGACCGACTTCGTCTTGGCCCGGAAGAAGCCGCACGGGCGGAGGATCTCCTCCACCTCCTCCGGGTTGGCGGCGGCCAGGTCCTCGGGGGTGGGGTACTTCGCGAAGAGGGCGGGGGTCGTCTGGTTGACGCGCAGGTCGGTGGTCTGCGCGGACAGGACCGTGGCGACGACCAGCTGGAAGGGGTTGGTGAAGTCCAGCTCCGGGTGGGCGTACGGGTAGACCTCGGCGAGCTCACGGTTGATCCGGCGGGCCCGGCGGACCAGGGCGGTACGCGACTCACCGCTGGGCGGGTGCACGACGGTCCTGGCCGGGGCCGCGCCCTGGATGCGGGCCGTGGCCTTCTTGGGCGCGACGGTGACCTTCTTGGCGGCGGGGGCCTTCTTCACAGGCGGGGCCTTCTTGGCGGCGGGGGCCTTCTTCGCGGACGCGGCCTTCTTCGCGGACACGGTCTTCTTGGCGGCGGAGGCCTTCTTCACGGACGCGGCCTTCTTCGCGGACACGGTCTTCTTGGCGGCGGAGGCCTTCTTCACGGACGCGGTCTTCCTAGCGGACGCGGTCTCTTTCACAGCCGCATCCCTTGTCGCAGACGCGGTCTTTTTCGCAGACGAAGCCTTCTTCACAGCCGCCGTCTTCCTCGCAGACGCGGCCTTCTTCGCAGCCGCCGTCTTCTTCACCGCCGCAGCCTGCATCGCAGATGCCTGCTTACTCGCGGCCCCGCCCTTCCCGGCAAGCGCCTTCTTCGCCGGCGTCGGCTTCCCGGAAGGCGTCGCCTCCCCTGTCGCTTTCGCCGTTTTCCTACCGCCATCGGGACTCTGTTCGCCCACAGCGGAATCGCGACGTACAACCACCCGCCCAGCCCCCTCGGCCTGTGCTCTCACCGGCGATTTGGACACCCGGCCAGCCTAAGGCCCGGCACCGACATCCGGCCCGGACCCCGAAGATCGGCGTCCAATTGGACCCCTGCCGCGTACCCCGGGACATGTGTGCGGCATCCTTGTGACAGATCACACTGTTTGGACCGTCAGGCAAAATGGGCACCACGGTGCCTTGGTACGCGGGGGCGACAGCCCCTGAGCAGGTCGACAAGGAGAGAACTCGTGGACGACGTTCTGCGGCGCAATCCGCTCTTCGCGGCGCTCGACGACGAGCAGGCCGCGGAGCTCCGCGCCTCCATGAGTGAGGTGACCCTCGCGCGCGGCGACTCGCTGTTCCACGAGGGTGACCCCGGCGACCGCCTGTACGTGGTCACGGAGGGCAAGGTCAAGCTCCACCGCACGTCCCCCGACGGCCGCGAGAACATGCTGGCCGTGGTCGGCCCCGGCGAGCTCATCGGCGAGCTGTCGCTCTTCGACCCGGGCCCGCGCACCGCGACCGCCACGGCGCTGACCGAGGTCAAGCTGCTCGGCCTCGGCCACGGCGACCTCCAGCCTTGGCTGAACGCCCGCCCCGAGGTGGCCACGGCGCTCCTGCGCGCCGTCGCACGCCGGCTGCGCAAGACCAACGACGCGATGTCCGACCTCGTCTTCTCGGACGTCCCGGGCCGTGTCGCCCGGGCCCTGCTGGACCTCTCGCGCCGGTTCGGCGTGCAGTCCGAGGAGGGCATCCACGTCGTCCACGACCTCACGCAGGAGGAACTGGCCCAGCTGGTCGGCGCGTCCCGCGAGACGGTCAACAAGGCCCTGGCGGACTTCGCCCAGCGCGGCTGGCTGCGCCTGGAGGCCCGCGCGGTGATCCTCCTGGACGTGGAGCGCCTCGCCAAGCGCTCGCGCTGACGCGCACGCGCCCCGTACGACGTCGGGCCCCGTCTCCTCGCGAGACGGGGCCCGACGTCGTACGGGGCGCGGTCGGACCAGGGGGCACGGTCAGATGAGCCCGTGTTCCTCCAGGTAGTCCAACTGCGCCCGCACCGACAGTTCCGCCGCCGGCCACAGGGAGCGGTCGACGTCGGCGTAGACGTGGGCGACGACCTGCCCGGGGGTGCGGTAGCCGTCCTCGACGGCCGTCTCGACCTGGGCCAGGCGGTGGGCGCGGTGGGCGAGGTAGTACTCGACGACGCCCTGGGCGTCCTCCAGGACCGGTCCGTGGCCCGGCAGCACCGTGTGGACGCCGTCGTCGACCGTGAGGGACCTCAGGCGCCGCAGGGAGTCCAGGTAGTCACCGAGACGGCCGTCGGGGTGGGCCACGACCGTCGTCCCGCGCCCCAGGATCGTGTCGCCGGTCAGGACGGCCTGGTCGGCCGGGAGATGGAAGGAGAGGGAGTCGGCGGTGTGGCCGGGGGTCGGGACGATCCTCAGTTCGAGACCGCCGGTGGTGATCACCTCCCCGGCGGACAGGCCCTCGTCGCCCAGCCGCAGTGCCGGATCGAGCGCACGCACGCGCGTGCCGGTCAGTTCGGCGAACCGGGCGGCGCCCGCCGCGTGGTCGGGATGACCGTGGGTCAGCAGGGTGAGGGCGACGCGCTTGCCGGCCCGCTCGGCCGTGGCGACGACATGGCGCAGATGCCCGTCGTCGAGGGGGCCCGGGTCGACCACCACCGCCAGGTCCGAGTCGGGCTCGGACAGGATCCAGGTGTTCGTGCCGTCCAGGGTCATCGCCGACGGGTTGGGGGCCAGGACGTTGACGGCCCGCGCGGTGGCGGGCCCCGAGAGGACCCCGCCGCGGGGCTGGCCGGGAAGGGCTGCTGCGTCCGTCATGCGCCGCCTCCACCGGTACGGGCGGTCGGGATGTGCTTGGTGAACTCGTCGTGGCCGGGCCAGGAGAGCAGGATCTCGCCGTCCACCAGGCGGGCGGTGGCCAGGACGGGCGTGAGGTCCCGGGCGGGGGCGGCCGCGAGCGCCTGGGCCGCGCTCTCGTACGCCGCCAGTTGACGCAGGGTCGCGATGGTCGGCGGCATCATCAGCAGCTCGCCCCTGTCGTACCCGGCCGCCGCCTCGCCCGGGGTGATCCACACCGCGTGGTCGGCCTCCGTGGAGGCGTTGCGGGTGCGCTGGCCCTCGGGCAGGGCGGCCACGAAGAACCAGGTGTCGTAGCGGCGGGCCTCGAACTCCGGGGTGATCCAGCGGGTCCAGGCACCGAGCAGGTCGGAGCGCAGGACCAGGCCGCGGCGGTCCAGGAATTCCGCGAAGGACAGGTCCCGGGCGACCAGGGCGCCGCGGTCGGCCTCCCAGCCGGCGCCGGTGGTGTCGCCGACGACCGAGTCGGGCGTCTCGCCGGCGAGCAGCACGCCCGCCTCCTCGTACGTCTCCCGGACGGCCGCGCAGACGATCGCCTGGGCCGTCGTCTGGTCGACACCGAGCCGGTCCGCCCACCACGCGCGCGTGGGGCCCGCCCAGCGGACCTGATGGTCGTCGTCCCGGGGGTCGACGCCGCCGCCCGGATAGGCGTACGCGCCTCCGGCGAAGGCCATGGAGGCGCGTCTGCGCAGCATATGGACGGCGGGGCCGGTGCCGGTGTCCTTCAGGAGCATGACGGTGGCCGCGCGCCTGGGGGTCACCGGGGTGAGGGTGCCGGCCGCGAGTGCGCGGATGCGGTCCGGCCACTCCGGGGGGTACCACTGACCGTTCGCCATGGGCGCGAGGCTATCCCGTGACGGGCGGATGTTCGAGTGGCCCCGGGGGCGGGGACCGCAGCCAGGACCCCACTAAAGGGGGTTACGCGAGCTCCACCTGGATCTCGACCTCCACCGGCGCGTCCAGCGGCAGCACCGCCACGCCCACCGCGCTGCGCGCGTGCACGCCCTTGTCGCCGAGGACCTCGCCGAGCAGCTCGCTGGCGCCGTTCAGCACCGCGGGCTGGCCCGTGAAGTCCGAGGCCGAGGCCACGAAGCCCACGACCTTCACCACACGCGCGATGCGGTCCAGGTCACCGGCGACGGACTTGACGGCGGCCAGCGCGTTCAGCGCACACGTGCGTGCCAGCTCCTTGGCCTCCTCCGGGGTGACCTCCGCACCGACCTTGCCGGTGACCGGAAGCTTGCCCTCCACCATCGGGAGCTGCCCGGCGGTGTAGACGTACGGCCCGGACTGCACGGCCGGCTGGTACGCGGCGAGCGGCGGGACGACGTCGGGCAGGGCCAGGCCGAGCTCGGCCAGCTTCGCCTCGACGGCGCCCATTACTGCTTCTCCCGCTTCAGGTAGGCCACGAGCTGCTCGGGGTTGTTCGGCCCGGGCACGACCTGGACGAGCTCCCAGCCGTCCTCGCCCCAGGTGTCCAGAATCTGCTTCGTGGCGTGGACGAGCAGCGGCACGGTTGCGTATTCCCACTTGGTCATGCGGCCGACTCTAGCCGCTGCCGGTCAGGGGCCACGCGGCCGACCACGCCCCGGTCGCCCGGCGGCCACTGCGGCGGTTATCCACAGCCTCCCGCGTAGCCCGGGCACGGACTGGTTAGGCTCGAATACGTGAGCAGGCTCCAGGTCGTCAGCGGCAAGGGCGGTACCGGCAAGACCACGGTGGCCGCGGCCCTAGCGCTGGCCCTGGCCACGGAGGGGAAGCGGACGCTTCTCGTCGAGGTCGAGGGCCGCCAGGGAATCGCGCAGCTCTTCGAAACGGAGGCGCTGCCTTATGAGGAACGGAAGATCGCGGTCGCTCCCGGGGGCGGGGAGGTGTACGCGCTGGCCATCGACCCCGAACTGGCCCTACTGGACTACCTCCAGATGTTCTACAAGCTGGGCAGCGCCGGACGGGCCCTGAAGAAGCTCGGCGCGATCGACTTCGCCACCACCATCGCGCCCGGCCTGAGGGACGTCCTCCTCACCGGCAAGGCGTGCGAGGCGGTACGGCGCAAGGACAAGAACGGGCGGTTCGCGTACGACTACGTCGTCATGGACGCCCCGCCCACCGGCCGCATCACGCGCTTCCTCAACGTCAACGACGAGGTCGCCGGTCTCGCCAAGATCGGCCCGATACACAATCAGGCGCAGGCCGTGATGCGGGTGCTGAAGTCGCCGGAGACGGCCGTGCACCTGGTGACGCTGCTGGAGGAGATGCCCGTACAGGAAACGGTGGACGGCATCGCCGAGCTGCGCTCGGCGCGGCTGCCGGTGGGGCGGATCATCGTGAACATGGTGCGGCCGGAGGTGTTGGACTCGGCCGACCTGGAACTCGTCCGGACGGTCCCGCGTTCCACAGTTGCGCGGTCGCTGTCGTCCGCCGGACTCGGCGGGGCGCGGCGCGGCGGGCGCGCGGAGCGGCTGGTGGATCCGCTGCTCACGCAGGCCGAGGAGTACGCCGAGCGGTATGCGCTGGAGCACGAGCAGCGCGCGGTGCTCACCGAGCTGGGCCTGCCGCTGCACGAACTGCCGCTGTTCGCGGAGGGCATGGACCTGGCGGGGCTGTACGAACTGGCCCGCGAGCTGCGCGAGCAGGGCGTGTCATGAGCCGGGCAGGCCGCGGCCCCGGGAACACCACAGGCCCGGGCCCCCGCAACAGCACACAGGCAAGGCCCGTCATGAGTCGGAAGCAGGGGATGTCATGAGTCGTCCGGACCCGGCCCACACCCACGACCCGGCCCGCCCTCTGTCCCCCGCCCGCGTCCTCGACGTCGATCCGCTGCTGGCGGACCCGAAGACCCGGATCGTGGTCTGCTGCGGCTCGGGCGGGGTCGGCAAGACCACGACCGCGGCGGCCCTGGGGCTGCGCGCGGCCGAGCGGGGCCGCAAGGTCGTCGTCCTCACCATCGACCCGGCCCGGCGGCTCGCCCAGTCCATGGGCATCGACTCCCTGGACAACACCCCGCGCCGGGTGAAGGGCATCGACGACTCCGCGGGCGGCGAGCTGCACGCGATGATGCTCGACATGAAGCGCACCTTCGACGAGATCGTCGAGGCGCACGCGGACCCCGAGCGGGCCGCCGCGATCCTGGGCAACCCCTTCTACCAGTCGCTCTCGGCGGGCTTCGCGGGCACGCAGGAGTACATGGCGATGGAGAAGCTCGGGCAGCTGCGGGCCAGGGACGAGTGGGACCTGATCGTCGTCGACACCCCGCCCTCCCGCTCGGCGCTGGACTTCCTGGACGCACCCAAGCGGCTCGGCTCGTTCCTGGACGGGCGGCTGATCCGGCTGCTGACGGCACCGGCGAAGCTGGGCGGCCGCGCCGGCATGAAATTCCTGAACGTCGGGATGTCGATGATGACCGGCACCCTCGGCAAGCTGCTCGGGGGCCAGCTCCTCAAGGACGTCCAGACGTTCGTGTCCGCGATGGACACGACCTTCGGCGGGTTCCGCACGCGTGCGGACGCCACGTACAAGCTGCTGCAGGCGCCCGGCACGGCGTTCCTCGTGGTCGCGGCCCCGGAGCGGGACGCGCTGCGCGAGGCCGCGTACTTCGTGGAGCGGCTGGCCGCGGAGGAGATGCCGCTCGCCGGGCTGGTGCTCAACCGGGTCCACGGCAGCGCCGCCGGCCGGCTGTCGGCCGAGCGGGCGCTCGCCGCCGCGGAAAATCTTGAAGAGCCCCGCATTGTGGATCAGGAGGGCGGGAAAGCAGTACTTCGTAACTCCCCCGACACGTACGACAGTTCAGGCTCTCCCACACCCGTAACACCAGCTCCGGCCGCTGCTGAGGCTTCTGACGGTGGCTCCCCCGCCGAGAACGCCGAGGAGGCCGGGACCACCGAGAACTCCGAAAACCCCGAGAACACTGAGAACTCCGAGAACAGAGAGCGGTCCGTCGACCAGCTCACGGCAGGCCTGCTGAGGCTGCACGCCGAACGGATGCAGCTGCTCTCCCGTGAGCAGCGCACGCGTGACCGCTTCACCGCGCTGCACCCCGAGGTGGCCGTGACGGAAGTGGGCGCGCTGCCCGGCGATGTGCACGACCTCGCGGGACTGCGCGACATCGGCGACCGCCTCGCGGCGGACGAGCGCGAGCTGCCCGACCCCGCCGACGACTCGGATGACTCCGGGCCGCCCCACGCGGACACCCGGCCCGAAGCGAGTGCCTGAGCACCCGAGACGAGTGGCTGAGCACCCGGTATGAGTGACTGAGCAAGTACCTGAGGGCAACCCGGCGATGGCGAAGGGCCCGTCAAGGGCCCTCGGACCGTCGGAGCTCCCGGAGGGAACCCCTCAGCTCACCGCCGCGTAGTTCTCGTAGACCTCGTCGTCGTCGAGGGGCACGATGCCTGTGCCGCGCTCGTACTCCGTGCGCGCCGTCTCCAGCAGCCGGCGCCAGGAGGTCACCGTGGGCCGCCTGCGCAGCAGTGCGCGGCGCTCCCGCTCCGTCATGCCTCCCCACACGCCGAACTCGACGCGATTGTCCAGCGCGTCGGCCAGGCACTCCGTGCGCACCGGGCATCCGGTGCACACCGCCTTGGCCCTGTTCTGTGCTGCTCCTTGAACGAACAGTTCATCCGGATCGGTAGTGCGGCAGGCCGCCTGCGCACTCCAGTCGACTACCCAGCCCATACCGGCGCCGTCCTCTCCCGAATCGAGGCTCCCCCACGGCGGCAGCGGCATATTCACCGCCGCCAGTTGAGGACGTTACGGAAGGTGGGCACAGCGCAACACCCCCAGCGGGCCCAATCTTGAATGGTCCGAACGGACTATGGGTAAGCGGCAGATCACCCGGGGGAGTGAGCTGGCGACATATGTAACCTTCCTGGCAAACCAGGACAGTTCGCTTGCGTCACAAGGGACGCCGTATGACACACAAGGCGGATTCGGACACGACCCCACCAAAAAAGTTGGGGAACACCCGGAACGATTCGGGGTCGCCGGACGTATTGATACGTGGCCTCACTGCTGTGACAGTTGAGAGCAGCTTAGGCCAAGGCCTCTACGCCTGTCCGGCGAATGAGAACGTAGGCTGCCCTCATGCCAAAGAAGCGCTCGGGCGGTGGCCTGTCTCCCACGCAGCAGGCCGCCAAGTTCCTCGGTGTCAGTGTTCTCGCGGGAGCCGTGCTGGCCGGTATCGCGCTGCCCGCGGTGGGCGCGCTGGGGCTGGCGGCGAAGGGATCGGTCGAGGGCTTCGACGAGCTCCCGGCCAACATGAAGACCCCGCCCCTGAGCCAGCGCACCACGATCCTCGACGCCGACGGCGGCCAGATCGCCACGGTCTTCTCGCGCGACCGCACGGTGGTCCCCCTCAAGGACGTCTCGCCGTACATGCAGAAGGCGATCGTCGCGATCGAGGACTCGCGCTTCTACCAGCACGGCGCGGTGGACCTGAAGGGCGTCCTGCGCGCCCTCAACAAGAACGCGCGCAGCGGTGAGGTCGCCCAGGGCGCCTCGACCCTGACGCAGCAGTACGTGAAGAACGTCTTCGTCGAGGAGGCCGGCGACGACCCGACGAAGGTCGCGCAGGCCACCCAGCAGACCATCGGCCGCAAGATCCGCGAACTGAAGTACGCGATCCAGGTCGAGGAGGAGCTCGGGAAGAAGAGGATCCTCCAGAACTACCTGAACATCACGTTCTTCGGGCAGCAGGCCTACGGCGTCGAGGCCGCGGCCCGGCGCTACTTCTCCAAGTCCGCCAAGGACCTGAACCTCCAGGAGGCGGCCCTCCTCGCCGGCATCGTCCAGTCGCCCAGCCGGTACGACCCGGTGAACGACGAGGCGGAGGCCACCAAGCGCCGCAACACCGTGCTCCGGCGCATGGCCGAGGTCGGCGACATCTCCCGGGCGCAGGCCGCCGAGGCGATGAAGGCGCCGCTGGGCCTGAAGGTCAGCAAGCCCAAGAACGGCTGCATCACGGCGACCAAGGGCGCGGGCTTCTTCTGCGACTACGTGCGCGAGGTCTTCCTGAACGACCCGGTCTTCGGCAAGACCAGGGAGAAGCGGGCGAAGGTCTGGAACCAGGGCGGCCTCACCATCCGCACCACCATGGACCCGCAGGCCCAGGACGCGGCGCAGCGGTCCATCAAGGACCACGTCTACAAGAGCGACGAGGTGGCCACCGCCGCCACCCTCGTCCAGCCCGGCACCGGCAAGATCCTGGCCATGGGCCAGTCGCGCCCGTACGGCTTCCGCAAGAACCAGACGCAGATCAACCTCTCCGTCGACCACTCGATGGGCGGCGGCATCGGCTACCAGCCCGGTTCGACGTTCAAGCCGATCGTGGCCGCCGCGGCCCTCGAGGACGGCATGCCGGCGAACAAGGTGTACCCCTCGCCGTACCAGATGGCGTACCCGAGCCCCGTCTCGGCGTGCGACGGCAAGACCTGGAAGAACAGCCGGACCGACCCCGCCAAGGTCGAGAACGAGAACGAGTCCGAGGTCGGCCCGTACGACATGAGGGAGGCGACCGCCAAGTCGGTCAACACCTACTACGTGGAGATGATCAGCGACATCGGCATCTGCCCGGTGACGTCGATGGCGAAGAAGATGGGCGTCGAGCGGGCCGACGGCGACAACATGCCCCAGGTACCCTCCATCGCCCTCGGCACCCAGGAGATGTCCCCGCTGACCATGGCGAACGCGTACGCCACGTTCGCCTCGCGCGGAATGTACTGCACGCCGGTCGCCATCGAGTCGATCAGCCAGCGCGTCGGCGACAGCACGAAGTCGCTCCCGGTCCCGAAGTCGACCTGCTCGCGCGCGATGTCGGAGAAGACCGCCGACACCATCAACACGCTGCTGCAGGGTGTCGTCGAGGACGGCACGGGCAAGAAGGCCGGACTCGGCAGCCGCCCCAGCGCCGGTAAGACCGGTACGACGGACGAGCGCTACGCGGCCTGGTTCGTGGGCTACACGCCGAACATGGCCGGTGCCGTGTGGGTCGGCGACCCCGCGCACAAGCGGAAGATGACCGGCATCACCATCGGCGGCGTCCCGTACGACAAGGTGTTCGGTGGCGAGGTCCCCGGACCGATCTGGCGCGACATGATGACCGGCGCGTTGGAAGGCAAGCCCGTCGAGAACTTCAACACCGTCCACATCCCCCCCGGCGTCGACCGGGACCGCGGCGACGGCAACGACGAGGGCCGCGACGACGGGGGCAACGGCGGCAACGGCGGGGACGGCTTCATCGGCGGCCTGGTCGGCGGCAACAACGGCGGCGGGGACGGCGGGACCTTCCCGACTCCGTCGTTCAGCATCCCGGAGGGGTTCTTCCGGGGCCAGGGCAACGGGGGCAACGGGAACGGAGGGCGCGGCTGACGCGGCCGACGCGGCCGACGACTCGGCTTCGCGGCCGACTCGGCCGGCGCGGCGTCCTGAGCGCGGACGGCCCCGTCCCGCCGTCCGAAGATCTTCGTTACGGAGATCTTCGGACGGCGGGACGGGGCCGGATGTCTTCCAGCCCGCCTAGCCCGCGAGGGTCTTCTTCACGGCCGCGGCGACGCGGCCGCCCTCGGCCTGGCCCGCGACCTTCGGGTTCACGATCTTCATGACCGCCCCCATGGCCCGCGGCCCCTCCGCCCCGGCCGCCTTCGCCTCCTCGACGGCCTGGGCGACGATCCGGTTCAACTCGTCGTCGCTGAGCTGCTTCGGCAGGTACGCGGCGAGCACCTCGCCCTCCGCCTTCTCCCGCTCCGCACTCTCGGCGCGACCACCCTGCGCGAAGGCCTCGGCCGCCTCACGGCGCTTCTTCGCCTCCCGGGTGATCACCTTCTGCACCTCGTCGTCGGAGAGTTCGCGCTTCTCCTTGCCCGCGACCTCCTCCTTGGTGATCGCGGCGAGCGTCAGCCGGAGCGTCGAGGAGCGGAGCTCGTCGCGCTCCTTGATCGCGGCGTTGAGGTCGTCCTGCAGCTTCGACTTGAGCGTGGTCATGGGGTTGATTGTCGCAGGTGCGGGCGGAGAGGCGCCCCCTGATTTGCGGGCGATGGCGCAAGGAATCGGTTCAAGGGCGGATCCAGGAGCCGGGGGGCCGGGAGGCGTCGGGGGTTTCGGGCACCGCCGGGCGGAGACGACACGCGGGGTCTGACACGATGGACGTATGCGCGCGCGATACGGAGTTCCTCTGGGAATCGCGGCGGCTGGTGCCGCCGGTCTGTTGTACTCGGCGGGCTTCGAGGCCCGCTCCTTCCGCCTCCGCCGGGTGACGGTCCCGGTCCTGCCCTCGGGAATGCGCCCCCTGCGCGTGTTGCAGGTCTCCGACATCCACATGGTCAGCGGGCAGCGCAAGAAGCAGCGCTGGCTGCGGTCCCTGGCGGGCCTGCGCCCCGACTTCGTGATCAACACCGGTGACAACCTCTCCGACCCCGAGGGCATCCCGGAGGTCCTGGACGCGCTCGGCCCCCTCATGGAGTTCCCCGGGGCGTACGTCTTCGGCTCGAACGACTACTACGGCCCGAGGTTCCGCAACCCCGCCCGCTACCTGTGGGAAAAGGTGCAGGGCCACCACGGCCTGAACGGCAACCCGCCGGCCGTCGGCGTGTCCCACATCCCGTGGGAGGACATGCGCGACGCCTTCGACGCGGCGGGCTGGCTGAACCTGACGAACACGCGCGGGACGCTCAAGATCGACGGCGTCTCGCTGGAGCTGACGGGCCTGGACGACCCCCACATCAAGCGGGACCGCTACGAGCAGGTGGCCGGCGGCCCGTCGGACTCCGCCGACTTCTCGATGGGCGTGGTCCACGCGCCGTACCTGCGCGCGCTGAACGCCTTCACTGCCGACGGCTACCCCTTGGTCCTGGCCGGCCACACCCACGGCGGCCAGCTTTGCATCCCCTTCTACGGCGCCCTGGTCACCAACTGCGACCTGGACACGGACCGCGTGAAGGGCCTGTCCACGCACACGGCGCAGGGCCGTACGTCGTACCTGCACGTCTCGGCGGGCTGCGGCACGAACCGCTACACACCGGTGCGGTTCGCGTGCCCGCCGGAGGCGACGTTGCTGACGTTGGTGGGGCGGGAGTAGGGGAGCCCCTGCCCGGGGGCGGTCAGAACGATCAGGGGGGTCAGGGAGCGATCACTCGGTCAAAGGTCGATCATTCGGTCAAAGGTCGATCACGGGCCGACGGGAGGCCCGTTAACCCACACAGCCCGCCCACATCGCCCCCTATGTCCGCTTCTGTCAGCGTGGGGGCATGACCGCCCCGATACCCCGGGACATACCGGATCTCCCCGCGATTCCGGGCAAGCCCGCGCTGAAGCCCTCCCCCGTCCCCGCCGCGGCCGTCGTCACCCCGGTCCGCCGCCCGGCGGCCACGGCCTTCCGCCTGCTGGTCGCCCTCGCGGCGACCGCGGGCGTGACGCTTGGAGTAGTGCTGGGCGACCCGACCCGGACCCTCAGCTACTTCGCCATCCAGAGCAACATCCTCCTGGCCCTGGTCATGGCCCTCTCAGCCCACCGAGCGTGGACGGCCAGTCGCCCGCTGCCAGGAGCCGTCCTGGGCGCGACCCTGCTCTACGCCGTCATCTCGACCCTGGTGTACCACCTGCTCCTGGCGAACGAGGCGAGCCCCTTCTCCCTCACGGGCGAGGCCGCGGCCGCTCCGACAGGCTGGCAGGCCGTCGCCCACCACACCCTCCACACGCTGACCCCCATCGGGGCCGTACTGGACTGGCTCCTGCTCACGACCCCCGGCCGCCTGCACCTGCGCCAGGCCGGCACGTGGCTGCTCTACCCCCTGGCCTACCTGGCCTTCTCCCTCATCCGAGGCGAGCTGCTCCTGCCGGGCACGCCCGACCGCCACCTCTACCCCTTCCTGGACGTCGACCAGGACGGCTACAAGAGGGTCCTCGGCAACGCCCTCCTCCTGGGCCTCTCCTTCTACGCCCTCGCGATCCTCCTCGTGGCCCTCGACCACGCCCGCCCGAACCCCCTCCGCCACCCCTGGAAAACCGGATTTCGTCTCTAGCCACCAGTGGGCTAAAGTAAACGTCGTCGCCGCGACAGCAGCGACATCGGGGTGTAGCGCAGCTTGGCAGCGCGCTTCGTTCGGGACGAAGAGGTCGTGGGTTCAAATCCCGCCACCCCGACAGTGAAATACCAGGTCAGGGGCCTGATCCGCTTGAACGGGTCGGGCCCCTGAGTGGTTCCCAGAGACATCTTGGGAGCCGACTTCGGAATGTGGCTCCCCTGGCGGCCACTCTTCGAGATCAGCAGCATGTCCTCCTTCCACTCCCCTGGGCAAATGCAGGCACAGGTCGCCGTCGGGATAGACGTGCGGCAAGGCCGTGGCACGCGGATGCAGAGCCAGGGGCGGGTCGATGACCATCACGCGCGGTCGGTGACGGTGCCGGTAGGTGACCCGTACCGTGTAGCGCCTGCTGGCGGGGGTGGGTTGCAGGAGGGCCGTGCAGACGAGCAACATCCACACCACCATGACCGACGAGGACTGCGCGCATGGGGAGTGTCAGCCGCGTGCGTTCCAGACGAGGGGGGCCTTGCGGGTCCAGGTGTCCTGCTCCAGTGTGTCGAGGAGGAAGCGGGCGAGGTCGGCGCGGTTGATCCGCGCCCCCGGCTTCTCGGTGCCGGCCTCGGCGGCGCGCGGAGGGCCGCTCATCGGCTTGTCGGTGAGGGCGACGGCTCGGGCGAGGGTCCAGTCGACGTCGGAGGCGCGAAGGAGCTGGTCGACGCCGTGGTGGTCGTCGAAGCCGGCCTTGAGGTTGGAGACCTTGATCAGGGCCTTGAACACCGGGTTGAGTCGGGCCCAGTCGTCTCCGGCGCCCATCGTGGAGGTCAGGACGATCCGGTTGATGCCCTCCTCCTTCATCACGGTCAGGATGTTGCGAGTGGCGTCGGTCATGAACATGGGCGGGCTGACGGGTTTGGCCCAGGGGTTGTCGGAGGCGCGGGAGTTGTTGAGCGCGCTCATGACCGCCTCCGTTTCCTTGGCGGCCTTGCGGAGGTCGTCGATATTGGCGGGCGTGCCCTGGATCAGTTCGACGCCGGCCGGGGCCTGGACGGCGTCGGGGTTGCGTACGAGGGCCCGGACGCGGTGGCCGCGCTGGGCTGCCTCGTTGAGGACGTGGATGCCGGTGCGGCCGGTGCCGCCGAGGACGAGTATGTGGGACATGGTGGTCGCTTGCCTTTCGGGACAGGTCGGACTGGTCAGGCGGCGTGCCGGCCGCGGATGGCGGTGGCCAGGGTGCGTGCCTGGGTGTGGGCGTCGGTCAGTGACGCTTCGTGGAGGGTGAGGAGAGGGGCCAGGGCCGGCACGTGCGGGGCCATGGTCAGCTCGGGCATGACCGTCGTCAGGTCGAGGCCGAGGTTGGTCGGGTGGCCCAGGACGGTTTCCAGCGCCGGCACCAGGTGGTCCATGCCGTGCTTGGGGGCGCCGGGGCCGTAGCCGCCGCCGCGTGCGGAGATCAGCACGGCGGGGCGGCCGACGGTGGGAGGGGGTCCGTCGAAGCTCAGGGTGCGGCCGTTGACCATGATCTGGTCCAGCCATGCCTTGAATACGGACGGCATCGTGAGGTTGTACATCGGCACGGTGAACAGGTAGGCGCCGGCGCCGAGGAATTCCTCGATCAGCTCATCCTGGATCGCCAGGGCCTTCGCCTGCTCGGGGGTTCGCTCGGCAGGGTCGGTGGTACGGGCGGTGATGCCCGCCGCGCTGAGGTGCGGGGCGGGGGAGACGGCCAGGTCACGGTGGACGACCGCGCCCTTCCACTCGTCACGGAAGGACCGGGCGACCTGACGGGAGACGGATGCCTCGCCGAGCGAGGAGGCGTCGATGTGCAGCAGGTACGACATGGAGGATTCAGCCTTTCAGAATGATCAAGCGTGTGTCGGGGAGCGAAGGGTGGAGGTCGGTGGAGGTCAGCTGTGGGCCGGGACGGCGCAGCCCTCGGGGCCGCAGACCGGAGCGTCGCCGCCGGTGCCCAGGGTGAGCGGGTGGGATGCGTCCCAGGCCGTGCGCAGCACGTCGACAAGGCCGTCGCTGTCCTGGGCCCCGGGGACGCCGTACCTGCCGTCGACGACGATGAAGGGTGCGCCGGTGGCCCCCAGGCGCTGGGCGCGGGCGGCATCGTCGCGGACCTGCCGCCGGTAGCGGTGCTCGGTGAGCGCTCGGCGGGTGTCCTCGCGGTCCAGAGCGATCTCCTGAGCCAGGTCGAGCAGGTCGTCCAAGCTGAAGACGGGGCGGGCCTGGCCGAAGTAGGCGCGGAAGATCGCGTCCCAGGCTTCACGGTTCTTGCCCTCGGCGGAGGCGTGGGCGAGGAACTCGTGCGCCAGGTCGGTGTTGCCGACCATGTTGTCCAGCACCTTGTAGGGGCTGAGCCCCTCGGACTCGGCCAGTGCCTCGATCCGGCGGGTGGACGCCTCCGCCTGGGAGCTGCCCATGCCGTGCCGACGCAGCAGCGCGTCACGGACGCTGAACGTCTCACCCACGGGGAACGAACTGCTCAGCGGGAACGAGTGGTGGATGACCTCCACCTCGTCGCCGTGCTCGAACCGCTCCACGGCCCGGTCCAGACGGTGGCTGCCCAGTCCGCACCACGGGCAGGTGACCTCGGCCCATATCTCGATCTTCATGACGCGCCTTCCATGCCTGCGCTGGATTCCTACTTTTTGTTCGTAGCGCCATGATGAGCCAGTATGGAAGTCGATACAAAAGGCACATCGGTGTTCGTGCCGGAGAGGAATGTGCGTCATGGAGGTCACCGGCAGTTCGGGCGGCGCGGCGGCGGTGGGGCCCTGTGCCCGCATCCCCGCCGAGCACATGGACTTCATCCGGCAGGTCCTGGACCGCGTCGGCGACAAGTGGAGCCTGCTGCTCATCGCGGTCGTGGAGTCCGGCCCGCTGCGCTACACCGACCTGCAGCGCCAGGTCCCCGGAATCTCCCAGCGGATGCTCACCCTCACACTGCGCCAGCTCCAGCAGGACGGTCTGATCACCCGCACCGCATACGCGGAGGTTCCGCCGCGCGTCGAGTACTCCCTCACCCCGCTGGGCCGCGGCCTCCACGAGATCGTGACATCCCTGATCGGATGGGCCGCCGACCACCACGACGAGATCCGCGAGCACCGAGCCCGCGCCACTGCACCGTGACGACCGCACTGGGCGATGGAAGGCAGAGTGCGGTCGGCCCACCGGCTGTGGGATAGGGGTGCGGGTGTCAGCCCTGGCTTCCGCCGACGCCGCCTACGGGGGCCATCTCGGCGATGCGGGTGAGGTCCTCGGCGGTCAGTGTGAGGTCGGCCGCGGCGACGTTCTCCGTGACGCGGTCGAGGTTGCGCGAGCCGGGGATGGGGACGACGTAGTCCTTCTTCGCGAGCAGCCACGCCAGCGCCAGCTGCGCCAGCGTGGCGCCCCTGTCCTCGGCGAACTTGGTCAGTTCGGCGACGATGGCGACGTTGGCGTCGAAGTTCTCCGGCTTCCACCAGGCCAGCTGCCGGCGGAAGTCGTTCGCGTAGCAAGGCACCGGCCGAACCGTCGCCCGCTCGGCAGCCTGAGCAACGCATTGGCCTGCTGCAGATGCTGCTCAGCACGTCGGCGGCCCGGTGCGGGGCCTCTCCTGCCCGCATCCGGCGGATCAGTCCGTCGGCAGCCGCAGCTCCGTCCCCGCTCCCCCCTCGGGACGGTTGCGGAAGGTCAGGCGGGCGCCGAGCAGGCGGGCCTGGCCGGTCGCGATGGTCAGGCCGAGGCCGGTGCCGCCGGTCCGGGAGCCCGCGCGGAAGCGCTGGGGGCCGGAGGTGTGCAGTACCGCGAGCAGATCGGGCGGGAAACCGGGGCCGTGGTCGCGGACCCGGACCACGGGGCCGTCGACCTCCACCTCCACGGGCGGGGCGCCGTGCCGCAGGGCGTTGGCGGCCAGGTTGGCCAGGATCCGCTCGACACGGCGCGGGTCGGTGACCACGACCGCGTCCGCCACGACCGTCACCCGCACGCCGTCGAGCCCGGCGACCGCACGCCGGGTCATGGCGCTCACCTCACGCTCCTCGGTCTCCACCGTCGCCACCTGGGAGTCCAGCCGGGCCACTTCCAGCACGTCCTCCACCAGCCCGCGCAGTTTCCGCACGCTGCCCGCCACCAGGTCGGACGCCCGGCCGGGCGGTAGCAGGCCGACCGCTGCCGACATGCCCGCGACCGGCGTGCGCAGTTCGTGCGCGATGTCGGCGGTCACCCGCCGCTCGGCCTCCAGACGGGCGCCGAGCGCGTCCGCCATGGTGTTGACGGAGGCGGCGAGCCGGGCGATCTCGTCATGGCCGTGGGGGCGGACCCGGGCGTCGAGGTCGCCGTCGGCGATGCGTTCCGCCGTACGCGCGGCGGCCGTGGCCCGCCGTCCCATCCGCACCCCGAGCAACAGTCCGGCCAGGGACACCAGGACGGTGACGGCCGCGCCCGTGGCGAGCAGCGTTCGGTCGAGTGCGGCCAGGGACCGCTCCTCGGGGGCGTAGGAACGGCGGATCGCGAGGACCTTGCGGTCCGAGACCCGGGTCGCCGCCCACAGCACCGGATCCTCCCCGCCCTCCTGAAGGTAGGTCACCCGGACGTCGTCGCGCACGGCCCGTGCCACCGGCCCGGGCAGATCAGGCGGGTCGAGCCTGGCGTCCGACCTGCGTCCGTCGGCGTGGTCGCCGGCGGCGCTCAGCAACTCCTGGTCCAGGCCGGAGCGGGCGGTGGCCAGTTGGTCGGCGGCGGTGGTCCGGTGCACCAGCACCCCGATCGCCCCCGCCACGCACACGGCCGCGGCGGCGACGGCCAGGGCGACCTTCGCTCCCACGTTCAAGGCGGGCCGTCTCATGGGCGCAGCTTGTAGCCGAAGCCGCGTACCGTCTCGATCCGCTCCCGGCCGATCTTGGAGCGCAGGCGCTGCACGTGGACGTCCACCACCCGGGTGTCACCGGACCAGGCGTAGTCCCAGACGCGTTCCAGGAGCAGGTCCCGGGAGAGCACGATCCCCGGCGCGGCGGCGAACTCACTCAGCAGCTTCAGCTCGGTCGTGGTCAGCGCGAGCGGCTGTCCGTCCCGGCGCGCGGTCAGGGACACCGGGCAGAACTCCAGGTCCCCGAAGTGCAGGCGCGGGCTTTGGTCCGGCTGCCCGGCGGGTGCCGCCCGGCGCAGCAGGGAGCGGATGCGGGCCACGAGGACCGGGCCGTCGAAGGGCTTGGTGACGTAGTCGTCGGCGCCTGCCTCCAGGCCCATCACCACGTCCACCGGGTCGTTGCGGGCCGAGATCAGCAGCACGGGCACCCCCGACTCCTCGCGGATACGGCCGGCCAGGCTCACCCCGTTGAGGCCCGGCAGCATGATGTCGAGGACGGCCACGTCCGGATGGCGTTCGCGGAAGAGCGCGAGCCCGGTCAGGCCGTCGGCCGCGGTACGGACGTGGTAGCCGCGCTCCTCCAGAGTGAGCCGCGTGGCCTCCCGGATCAGCTCGTCGTCCTCGACCAGCAGCACATCCTGCGCAGCGTGCATCGCGTTCCCTCTCCGACGGTCCTCTGCTGTGCCGTTCTCAGGCATCCGGTACTTCCAGCTCGGTGTCGTCGATGCCTTTCGCCCAGAACGGCGCGGGAGGATGCACGGGGGTCAGGGTCGCATGGCTGTAGAACGACACGTCGCCGCGCCTGACCGGATCGCTCAGCACGACGTCGACCCGGTAGCTCGGCGGGTTGTCGTTGCCGTCGGGGCAGCCGGACAGGCAGGTCACGTCCGTGGCGACTCCGGTGGCCCGCGCCCGGGGCGAGCCCCAGTCCCGCCACGTCAGCTTGCCCAGGGAGACGCGCATGGTCGCCTCGACCTCGTAGGGGCGCTGCCAGGCCCGGCCGTACCAGTCCGTCATGTACACCGGTCCCGTCCAGGGGATCGTCGTCGCCGCCGGGCCCTCGACCCGCACGCCGCCGTCCACCCCGCCGCAGCCGGTCAGGCAGGCGGCCAGCACGGCGCACGGCACGATTCGGCGAAGCCGCATCCCTGCTCCTTCCGCCGGGTTGCCGGGTCCTGTGGAGATCGCTCCCGCACCAGCCGGAGGCCATGGCACGACCGGCTGTTCTCGCTCATCGAGCCTGACCTGTGCATGTAACAGCTGCCCATCGAAGCGTCATCGACATCGCTACGTCGCCGCCGCACAGCCGACGAACAGCTGTGCGTCCGCGTTCCTACCGTGGCTCCGATCATTGCCACCCGGCACTCCAGCTCTGGGGGAACTTTGCGCAGAAAAGTGAGAACGGCATCCGTGGGCATGGCCGCGGCGACCGTGGCGGCGGCCCTCGCCACCGGACTGATCGGCACGGCACAGGCCACGCCCGAGCCGGCCGGTACGGCGGCGACCGCAGCCAAGTCCAGGGAATCAGCGGCCACACACCGCATCGCCCTTGTCACCGGTGACCGTGTCCTCGTCAACGCCAAAGGCGATGTCGTCGGCATGGAGCGGGCCAAGGGCCGCGAGCGGATCCCCGTGCAGATACGGAAGGCCGGCGGCCACACCCTCGTCATCCCGACGGACGCCGCCCGGATGATCGCGAGCGGCAGCCTCGACCAGAGGCTGTTCGACGTCACCGAGCTCGACAAGCCGGACAACCGCAGGAACCAGCAGGACGGCCTGAAGGTCATCGTCGGCTACAAGGGCACCGCACGCGCCCTGAAGGCGGAGGTCCGGGACACGGGCACGGTCCACCGGACCTTCAAGTCCCTGGACATGGACGCCGTCCGGACGCGCACCGCGCAGACGCCGAAGCTGTGGGACACCCTCACCAACGGTGACGCCCTCGCCCCGGGCATCTCCCATGTCTGGCTCGACGGCGTCCGCAAGGCCAGCCTCGACAAGTCGGTGCCGCAGATCGGCGCACCCGCGGCCTGGGCCAAGGGCTACGACGGCAAGGGCGTCAAGGTCGCCGTCCTGGACAGCGGCCTCGACAGCGGCCATCCCGACCTCAAGGGCCAGGTGCTCGCCGCCAAGAACTTCAGCACGTCCACCACCACCGAGGACCGGCAGGGCCACGGCACGCACGTCGCGTCCACCATCGCCGGAACCGGTGCCGCGTCCGGTGGCAAGTACAAGGGCGTCGCCCCCGGAGCCAAGCTCCTCATCGGCAAGGTCCTCGGCGACCAGGGCCAAGGCGACGACGCCGGCATCATCGCGGGCATGGAGTGGGCCGTCGACCAGGGCGCCGACGTCATCAACCTCAGCCTGGGCGGCCGCGACACCCCGGGTGTCGACCCGATGGAGGCCACCGTCAACAGGCTTTCGCAGACCAAGGGCGTCCTCTTCGCCATCGCCGCCGGCAACGAGGGCGAGCAGGGCTTCAAGACCGTCGACTCCCCGGGCAGCGCCGCCGACGCGCTCACCGTCGGCGCCGTCGACGGCCACGACGAGGTCGCGGACTTCTCCAGCATGGGTCCGACCGCCGACGGCGCCCTCAAGCCGGACGTGACCGCGCCCGGCGTGGGCATCACCGCGGCCGCGGCCAAGGGCAGCGCCATCGCCAAGGAGCTCGGCGAGAACCCGCCCGGCTACCTGACGATCTCGGGTACGTCGATGGCGACCCCGCATGTGGCGGGGGCCGCCGCCCTCCTCAAGCAACAGCATCCCGACTGGACGTTCCGCGAGCTGAAGGCCGCATTCGTGGGTTCCGCCAAGGGCGGCGACTACACCCCCTACGCGCAGGGTTCGGGCCGCGTCCAGGTGGACAAGGCGATCGGCCAGAGCGTGTTCGCCGAGACGACCTCGGTGAGCTTCCCGGTCCAGCGGTGGCCGCACACCGACGACACCCCGGTCACCAGGAAGATGACGTACCGCAACGCCGGTACGAAGGACATCACGCTGTCCCTGTCGACCCGGGCCTTCAACCCCCGGGGCGAGGCGGCTCCGCGGGGCTTCCTCACCCTGGGCGCGAAGACCGTCACCGTCCCCGCAGGCGGCCGGGCGTCCGTGGACGTCACCGTCGACACCCGGCTGGGCGGCGGGCTCGTCGGCGGCTACTCGGCCTATGTGACGGCCAAGGGTGACGGGCAGACCGTCCGCACGGCGCTGGGAGTCGAGCGGGAGGAAGAGGCGTACGACGTCACGCTGAAGTTCGTCAACCGCCCCGGGCAGCACCCGGTCCACCTCACCACCCTGTCCCGGGACGAGCGCAACGGCGCCCAGTTCGCGGACATGTCCACCGGCGACACGGTCACCCTCCGCGTCCCCAAGGGCCCGTACATCCTCGACTCGCTCAGCGTGAAGGACCCGAACTCGACCGAGGGCGGCGTCGACTGGCTGGTCCGGCCCGTGCTGAACGTCGACAAGGACCGGACGGTCACGCTCGATCTGAACAAGACCCGGTCGGCCGACATCACCGTGCCGGACAAGAAGGCCAAGCCGCTCCAGGCCATGATGTTCTACCAGCACAAGGCCACGCTGGTGGCGAACTACGTCGTGATGCCCACCTTCTCCGACATCCGTGTCGCGCACGTCGGCCCCGAGATGCCGTCCGGCCTGACGCAGACCTGGTCCGGGCAGTGGACCAGGGGCAAGGGCGCCGAGTACAACACGCTCGACGGCGGCGCGGTGAAGAAGATCGCCGGGACGCATGTCCACCATTACAGGGCGAGAGAGTTCGCCACGGTGAAGGCCGGTCTGGGCGCCTCGACCCCGGGAAAGACCGGGGTGCTCGCTCTGGCCGGCACCCTGCCCCTCATCAACGGCATCCACACCCCGCTGCCCCAGAAGCTGCCCACCAGCCGGACGTACTACCTGTCCACGGGCGACGGCGCCGAATGGTACTTCGACTTCCAGCAGTTCTCTGGGAAGAAGGACGCGGACGGTGTGCCGATCGTGGAGGCCGAATCCACCACCGGTGACTACCAGAAGCTCACCGGTGGCCGGACCTACCGGAAGATGTTCGACACGGCGGTGTTCGCGCCGCGGGTGGTCCCCGGGCTGTCCGGTGTCTTCCACGGCCCCGACGGGATCTACGGCCAGCTTCCGCTCTTCGCCGACGGCGGGCGGAACGAAGCGGTCTCCAGCCTCACCTCGGTGCGGACGACGCTGTACCGCGACGGCAAGAAGGTCGCCTCGAACGCCGACCCGCTGACCGGCGACAAGGTGTTCAAGGTCCCGGCCGGCGAGGCCGAGTACACCCTGACCACGTCGGCCAGGCGAAGCGCCCGGGTCCAGGCCGCCTCCACCCGGGTCGACGCGAGCTGGACGTTCCACTCGAAGGCGCCGTCCGCCGGGCTGCCGGCCGAACTGCCGGTCTCCACGGTGCGCTTCGCACCGAAGACGGGCCTGGACAGCCGGGTCGTGGCCGGCCGGACCCTCACCTGCCCCGTCACCGTCGAGGGTGCGGCGAGGGGGCGCAACCTCAAGTCGCTCTCGGTGTCCGTGTCGTACGACGACGGCAGGACCTGGAAGAAGACCGATGTCCAAAACGGAAGGATCACCGTGAAGAGCCCGGCGAAGGGCAAGGGCATCTCCCTCCGCGCCAAGATCATCGACAGGAAGGGCAACAGGTCCACGATCTCGGTGCACAACGCGTACTACGGCACGTGAGGATCGGGTCGCTCAGACCCGCCGCGTACGCCGCAGGGCGGTGCGGGCCGGGAGGACGGTGGCCGTCGTGCCGAGGAGCAGGCAGGCGGCCACCGCGCCGGTGACCCAGGGCCAGGCCACCGACAACTCCACCGGCAGGCCGACCCTGTTCGCGCAGGCCGGGGACCGTGCCGAACAGGGCCGGTGTGGCCACGGCCAGGCCTGTCCGCGCCGACCAGCACCATGACGCGCACCCCACCAGCGTCGGCGCCCCGTCGCCGTCAGAGCGTGAAAGCCGACCGGAAGCGCTCCAGTGCCAGTTCGCTGTCACCGCAGGCCCAGGCCTCCATCGCGATCGTGCCCTCGTAGCCGATCTCCTTCAGGGTGCGGGCGAGGGCCGGGTAGTTGATCTCGCCGGTGCCGGGTTCGTGGCGGCCGGGGACGTCGGCCACCTGGATCTCGCCGATCAGGTCCAGGGCGTGGGCCTTGCGGACCAGTTCGGTCAGGTTTCCTTCGCCGATCTGGGCGTGGTAGAGGTCCAGGTTCATCCGGAGCCCCGGGCGGTTCACCGATTGGACCAGGGCCAGGGTGTCCGACGCGGTCGCGAACGGGACGCCGGGGTGGTCGACGGCCGTGTTGAGGTTCTCCAGCGTGAAGACCACGCCCGCGTTCTCGCCCAGCCCGGCGAGGCGGGTGAGGGTGTGGTGGGCGGTGATCCACTGAGGGCCCGTGGGGTCGCCGGGCACCGGCGTCACCGGCAGGCCCTTGTCGTCCAGGCCCGTGCCGTGCAGGTTCAGGCGGGGGCAGCCCAGTTGCTCGGCCGCCCGGATGGACTCCTCGGCGGTGCGCAGGAGCTCCGCCGCGCCCTCCTCGTCGGTCAGGGTGCCGCGGATGTAGCCGGTCATCGAGGAGAACTCGGCCGGGGTGCGGGCCAGGGCGTCCAGGTCGTGCCGGGTCCAGTCCCAGATCTCGGCCTGGAAGCCGGCGTCGTGGATGCGCCGGGCCCGCTCGTCGATCGGCAGGTCCAGGAAGACCATTTCGGCGCAGACCGCCAGGGTGTACACCATCGCCAGTTTCCTCTCGCCTTGAGTGTTCCGGCCAGAACGTCGACCCACGTCGACTAGAACGTTCTAGGAGTCTGCCTTATATCGCGCGCAGGGGCTAGAACGTTCTAGGATCGGCTTCGGCGACGACCCGACCTGGAGGAACCCGTGACACAGACTCCTGCGGTCCCGGACGGAAGGCGGCCGACGCTCGCGGACGTCGCCGCGCGGGCCGGTGTGTCCACGGCGCTGGTCTCCATCGTGATGCGGGACGCGAAGGGCGCCAGTGCGGCCACGCGGGAGCGCGTACTGCGGGCGGCGCGGGACATCGGCTACCGTCCTGACGCCCGCGCGCGGCTGTTGCGCAGCCGGCGGTCCCGGCTGCTCGGGGTGCAGTTCGGCCTCCAGCAGCCGTTCCACGCCGACCTGGTCGAGGGCATCTACGCGGCGGCCGAACCGGCCGGGTACCAGGTCGCGCTGAGTGCCGTGGCCGCCGGGCGCGGCGAGCGGCGTGCCGTCGAGGCGCTGCTCGCCGACCGCTGCGAGGCGCTGGTCCTGCTCGGTCCGCAGGCCCCCGCCTCGCGACTGGCGGAACTCGCCGGGCAGGTGCCGGTCGTCTCCGTCGCCCGCCGGCTGCGCTCACCGCTCCCCGGGCTGGAGGTCGTACGGACCGCCGACGACGAGGGAGCCCGGCAGGCCGTGGACCATCTCGTCGGCCTCGGGCACCGGGACATCGCCCATGTCGACGGCGGCCGGGCGCCGGGCGCGGCCGACCGGCGCCGGGGCTACCGCGCCGCCATGAACAGCCACGGCCTGTCCGGCCGCCTCCGTGTCCTGGCCGGCGGGCTGACCGAGGAGGAAGGTGCCGCTGCCGCCCGGGGTCTGCTGGCGGTCCGCCCGCGCCCCACCGCCGTGCTGGCCTTCAACGACCGCTGCGCCACCGGCGTTCTCGACGTGTTCCTCCGCTCCGGTGTCACGGTGCCCGGCGACATCTCCGTCGTCGGCTTCGACGACAGCCACCTGGCCCGGCTGGCCCACATCGACCTCACCACCGTCGGCCAGGACATCCCGCGCCTCACCCGGCTCGCGGTCGGCCGGGCCGTCGCACGTCTGGAGGGTGAGGAGGCCGCGACCGGGGAGGACGTCGTCGCGCCTCGGCTCGTCGTGCGGGGGACGACGGCCGCGCCTCGCTGAATCCCGGACCCCGCCGCGGCCGGGACCCCTCCCGCGGCCGGTGTGGTGGCATGCCCGTATGGGCGCTGAGCGAGTGCTGATTCTTCATCAGGGGGACGATCTCGACGTCGGGGAGGTCCAGGAACTCGTCGACTCGGTCGAGAGGGAGTCCGGTGACAGCCTCGTCGGGACGCGGGTGACCACGTACCCGGCAGCCGAGCCGGCCGAGTCGGTCGCCCATGCCCTGGTGCTCCGGCTGGAGAGTGACCGGGACGTCGCACCCGATCCGTTGTCCCGTACGAGCACGTACGCCTACGAGCTGTCCGGCGGGCGGGCGGTCCTAGCCGTCGTGGTGTGGGCCGATGAGGTCAACGCCTGGGTACGGCGGGTCGTCCCCCAGCACATGGCCAGGGTCGAGGCCACCGGCATGGCCCTGACGCGGCGGCCGGGGTGGGAGCGGCTGGCCGGAGAGGACGCGCTGGCCTTCGTCGCCAGGGCCGGGGACGGGGACGGGCGGCGGTTCGGTGACGACGTGCACGTGGTCGTGAGCCTCCTGTCCAGCACGAAGCCGCGGCGGATCCGGCGGCTGATGTCCGGCGGATACCTCCAGTGGGTGGACGGTGTGTTCCGCCGCGCCGGCGCCTCGCTCGGCCGCGTCGACGTCGCGCACTGGCTGGTGTGCGTGGACGGGCCGGCGCGCGTTCTGCATCTCGCCTATCTCGCCGCCGACCGGAACGTGATGCCGTTGCTGCCGTGGGAGGTGCTGTCCCGTGCCGAGAAGCGCGGCGGTAGGAAGCTCACCTAGGACGGCGGCGGGGCGCCGCGGGCGTGAGTCGAGTGCGTGAACCGGAGGGCGGGCGAGCAATGGGACTGTTTCGGAAACGGCGTGAGCGGCCGGGGGGCGAACCGGGTGCGTCGCGGCAGCACGGGGATCAGGGGCGGGGGCGGTCCGCCGATGACGCGTACGTGCTTCTGCGGGATGCCGGCGGGGAGTTGGAGGGCCTGTGGATCGGCGACGTGCGGCGGGCCGACGACGCCTTCATCGGGGAGGTGCTCGCCCGGCACGGGCTGGGGGACGATGTGACGACCTCGCGGTACCGGGTCGTCCACAACACCTTCAACGACCGCGGCGGTGTCTTCGTCAGGTTCGTCGGGGACGCGTCGACCGCCGGAGCCGGTGGGCTGCCCCGGCGGGAGCTGGTCGTCGGGGACCGGCACTGTCCGGTGCACGAGGACTTCGACGCGTTCGGCCGCGAGGCCGCCGCCGGGAACGTCGCACTGCTGAAGACGACCGTCGACGCGGCGTCGGCCGGTGACCTCTACTCGCTGTACGAGGCGCTGTCGGAGGTCTACGGCGATCAGGCACCGCAGGCCCGGGCCGCCCTGCGCGCCCCGCTGCAGTGCGCGACGTGCCTGCGGCTCTACCCGGCCAGGCTGATCCATCTGCGGGACATGAAGCGGGAGGGCAGACCGATGGGCGGGACGGTCAGCAGCGAGGAGGGCGCCCGGCAGGTCAACCGGGCACTCGCGATGACCGCGTGTCTGGACTGCGGCGGCGAGGTCGCGGTCTGGGTGTACGACCCCCACGCCGCGGATCAGTCGCAGTGATCCGGGTGGGGCGGGCTGTCAGGACAGCGCCCCGGCCAGCGTTCCCGCCAGGGTGAGGGTGAGAAAGACCGCGCCCCAGGCCATCGCCCGGCGTATGCAGCGGTACTTGAGCCAGGCCGTGCGGGACAGGGCCTCCAACTGCCTCGCCTCTGAGGAAGAGGCGGCCTGGGCGGTGTGCCGGGGTGATACGGCCAGACCGAGGAGGACGAGGGACGGGGCGCAGGCCGCACAGCCGGACCAGACCAGGAGTTGGGGGATCACGGCGTACTGGCCCGGCGCGATGAGGCCGCCGGCGATCGCGCCGAGCAGTGCGGTCAGGGCCGCGCCCAGGGTCGCCAGCGTCAGTCCGGCCTTGCTGTCGGCCCTCGCGAGTTGCTCACGGGCCTCGGTCAGCAGGTCCCGGGTGGATTCCGCCGCGCGGTCGGGCCGCGTACCGGTTCCGGTTCGGCGAGTCGATGTGGTCATGCCTCCCCCTCGCTGATCAGCGAGATTCCCGAGTACCCGGAAGCGGCTCTTCTAGTACCCGGCGTGGTGACACCTGGTACGGGGCTCAGGTGTTCCATGTCTCGTCGTACGGGTCGGTCGGTACCGGTACCGGTCTGGCGCTGGTGACGTCGAGGTACGGAACCGGGCCGTCGTTCACCGGGTCCTTGGTCCGGCGGGGTGTGTACCGGCCGGTGATCTCCAGCCAGGTGTCCGGGCTCAGGACCGGCGGGATGTTGCCGGTCAGGGCGATCTTGACCGGCTGGGCGTCCGCCGCGCAGCAGTTGAGGCCCATGCGGACCAGATAGGGGCTGCCCGATCGGTCCAGGGTGACGAAGCCGGTGATCTTCAGCTCGCGGCCGCGGAGGTTGCGGCCCTCGTCGTACACCGCTCGGCCCGCGTAGTCGGCCACGCCGAGGCGGAGGGGTTCGCCGGCGGGGAGGTCCGGGAAGCCGAAGGGCTTCGTCAGGGCCGTGCCCGTGTGGGCCGCGCTGTAGGAGCCCAGGGCCGGCGGGGAGACCAGGATCAGGGCGAGGACGGGGAGGGTGAGGAGCCAGGAGATACGGGGCTCGTGGTGATGGTGTTGCCGCTGTCCGCGTGCGCGGCGGCGTTCGTACCAGAGTGTCGCCGCCGCCGTCGCGATCAGCACCACGCCCGCCAGCAGCACCAGCGGGCGCAGGCCCGCCTTGACGTAGCGCAGGTACAGGTCGGTCAGGCCGGCGTGCAGGAGTGTCGCGCCGAGCAGGAAGAGGAGGGCGGTCTGGGCCAGGCGGTTCACAGCAGGACCGATCCGGTCAGGGCCGACACGACGACGGCCAGGGCGAACGTCGCGGGGGCGAAGCGCAGGGCGAAGGCCCGGCCGAAGGTTCCCGCCTGCATCGCGAAGAGCTTCAGGTCGATCATCGGCCCCACCACCAGGAACGTCAGACGGGCCGTCAGCGAGAACTGGATCAGGGACGCCGCCACGAACGCGTCCGCCTCCGAGCAGATGGACAGCAGGACGGCGAGCACCGCGAGGGCCAGCACCGAGAACACCGGATTCCCGGCCGCCGCGCGCAGCCACTCCTCCGGCACCACCGCCTTCAGCGTCGCCGCGGCCATCGCACCGATGACCAGGAAACCGCCCGCGTGCGTCACGTCGTGGCGCACCGAGCCCCAGAAGGCCGCGCCCTTGCCCTGCCCCTCGTACGAGGGTCTGTCCGGCGGGCGCAGCCAGTCCGTGCGGCCGACGCGGTGCCAGAGCCAGCCCATCGCGCAGGCCACCAGCAGGCTCGCGAGGAAACGGGCCAGGACCATCTCCGGGTTGCCGGGGAAGGCCACCGCCGTCGCCGTCAGCACGATGGGGTTGATGGCGGGTGCCGAGAGGAGGAACGCCAGCGCCGCCGCCGGTGTCACCCCGCGGCGGACCAGCGCCCCGGCCACCGGCACCGACGCGCACTCGCAGCCCGGCAGCACCGCGCCCGCCACGCCCGCGACCGGCACCGCAAGGGCCGGGCGCTTGGGCAGGGCCCGGGCGAAGAAGGACGGCGGCACGAACACCGCGATCGCCGCCGACAGCAGCACGCCGAGCACCAGGAACGGCAGCGCCTGGACCATGACCGCGACGAACACCGTCATCCAGCTCTGCATCACCGGTGCGGACAGGGCTCCGCGGATCGGGCCCTGGAGCATCACGGCCGTGAGCAGGAGGAGGGTGAGCAGGAGGGGGGAGTTGAGGTGCCTGCCCTCTTCCTGGCCCCGGTCCGCCTCGAAGTCCCCGCGCTCTCCGCTGTCCTGTGGGACGGTCTTGGTGGTGGCCACGGGCCCGGTACCTCCGGTGGTGCGCAAGGGCATGCATTGCCTCCCCTTCTGTACGGCCGGGCCCCGCCGGGCGTTCAGCCACCGCTGTCCCCTTCTGGAACCAGCCGTCCCGGTGAGGCAGTCTTCTCCCTTGTGGGGAGCGTTCCGAACCAAGGTCTGCCAGGTGATCCGGCCACGCACATGATCGTGTGCGGGGACGACGGGCTCGCGCACCGGCTGGCCGCCGAACTGCGCGGTGTGTACGGCGAACAGGTCACGCTCGTCGTGCCGCCCTCGGGGCGCCGGGTACGGCAGCCGGTGGTCGGACGGGCCCGGGCCGCCTCGGCGGCCCTGCTCGACCGGGTCAGCGCGGCCGTCAACCGCACGGGCACGGGCGGCGCCGAACCGGCCGCGAACGAGCAGATCGTGGAGGCCCCCGAGGTCACCGAGGCCGTCCTCACCGAGGTGGGCGCCGACCGGGCGGCCGCCCTGGCGCTCGTGTACGACGACGACGAGACCAACATCCGCGCCGCGCTCACCGCCCGCCGGCTCAACCCCCGCATCCGGCTCGTACTCCGGCTGTACAACCGGCGGTTGGGCCACCACATCGAGGAACTGCTCGACCAGACGGCGGCGGTGGCCTCCGGCACGGGTCCCGGCACGGGCGGCGGACTGGACGCGTCGACGACCGTACTGTCCGACGCCGACACGGCCGCTCCCGCACTGGCCGCCACCGCCCTCGTCGGCACCAGCAAGGTCGTCCAGACCGAAGGGCTCGTCCTGCGCGCCGTGGAACGGCAGCCGCCGCGGCCGGGCGAGGTGGCCGACCCCGGCCTGTGCACCCTGGCGCTGCTGTCCGCGACCTGCAACGACCCGGCCGGGGCGGACGGTTCCGAGGGCAGCGGGGAGCAGGGTCCGCGACTGCTGCCGGACGAGACGGCGGTGGCGTCGGCGACCGGGCGCGGGACCGTCGTCCTGGAGCAGGTGTCGTACTCCGGGCCGTCCCTGCCCGCCGGGCTGGGTGCCGTGCCGCCGCTCGCCTCGCTGTTCTCGCGGCGGCTGCGGTGGTCGCTGGCCGGTCTGGTCGGGTGTGTGTTCGCGCTCGCCGTCGCGTTGATATTCGTGACCGGGGAGCATCCGCTGTACGCCACGTACGTCACGCTCCTCGACCTGTTCGGCATCAACGATCCCGCGTACCACGCCTCGACCGGGCGGCAGGTGCTGCAACTGCTGTCCGGGCTGGTCGGGTTGCTGCTGCTGCCGGTGCTGCTGGCCGCGGTGCTGGAGGCACTGGGCACGTTCCGCAGCGCGTCGGCGCTGCGCAAGCCGCCGCGGGGGCTCGGCGGGCATGTGGTGCTGCTCGGGCTCGGCAAGATCGGCACGCGGGTGCTGACGCGGCTGCGGGAGCTGCACATTCCGGTGGTGTGCGTCGAGTCCGACCCGGAGGCCCGCGGCATGGCCACGGCGCGGCGGCTGCGGGTGCCGGTGGTGCTCGGGGACGTCACACAGGAGGGGGTGCTGGAGGCCGCGAAGATCCACCGGGCGCATGCGCTGCTGGCGTTGACCAGTGCGGACACGACGAATCTGGAGGCCGCGCTGTACGCACGGTCCGTGCGGCCCGATCTGCGGGTGGTGCTGCGGCTGTACGACGACGACTTCGCGACAGCGGTGTACCGGACGCTGCGGGCCGCGCATCCGTTCGCCCTGACGCGGAGCCGGAGTGTGTCCCATCTGGCCGCGCCCGCGTTCGCCGGGGCGATGATGGGGCGGCAGATTCTGGGGGCGATTCCGGTCGAGCGGCGGGTGTTGCTGTTCGCGGAGGTGGAGGTGGCCGGGCATCCGCAGTTGGAGGGGCGGACGGTCGGGCAGGCGTTCCGGGCGGGGGCGTGGCGGGTGCTGGCGCTCAACACGGCGCCTCCTGGGGGGCGGCGGGGTGAAGGGGAGAGTACGCAGGAGGAAGGGGCGCCGGCTTCGGGGCTGGTGTGGGATCTGCCTTCCACCTATGTGCTGGGGGCCGGTGATCGGGTGGTGCTGGCGGCTACGCGGCGGGGGTTGGCGGAGTTGCTGGGGCGCAGGCGGCGGGAGCGGGCGGGGGCGTGATCGCCGAGCGGTGTATCACGCCCCAAGGGGCGCGGGGAACTGCGCGATCAGCCACCACGCGCCCGCAGCCGCCACACCCACGCCCTCCCGAGCTACTGGGCGTTCGGCCGCCCCTTGAGGTGCCTCTCCGCGAACTCCAGTTCCAGTCTCACCTGCTTGATCCGTTCGTCCACCACCAGTGAGCCGTGCCCCGCGTCGTAGCGGTACACCTCGTGGACCGCGCCTCTGGCCTCCAGGCGCTTGACGTAGTTCTCGATCTGGCGGATCGGGCAGCGGGGGTCGTTGACGCCGGCCGAGATGTAGACCGGGGCCTTGACCCGGTCGACGTAGGTGAGGGGCGAGGAGGCCTCGAAGCGGTCGGGGACCTCTTCGGGGGTGCCGCCGAGGAGCGTGCGGTCCATCGCCTTCAGCGCTTCCATCTCGTCGTGGTACGCCGTGACGTAGTCGGCGACGGGGACCACCGCGATGCCCAGCGCCCACGCGTCGGGCTGGACGCCGAGGCCGAGGAGCGTGAGGTAGCCGCCCCAGGAACCACCGGTCAGGACGAGACGGTCGGGGTCCGCGAGGCCGGAGGTGACGGCCCATTCACGGACCGCGGCGATGTCCTCCAGTTCGATGAGGCCCACGCGGTGCTTCAGGGCGTCCGTCCAGGCACGGCCATAGCCCGTGGAGCCGCGGTAGTTGACACGGATCACCGCGTAGCCGTGGTCCACCCAGGCCGCCGGGCCCGCGGCGAAGGAGTCGCTGTCGTGCCAGGTCGGACCGCCGTGGATGTCGAAGACCGTGGGGAGCGGGCCGCTGCTGCCCGCAGGCTTCTGGACGAGCGCGTGGATACGGCCGCCCGGCCCCTCCACCCACACGTCCTCCACCGGCACCGAGCCGGGTGACTTCAGGCCGGGCGGGTCGAGGACGACACCGCCGGACGTGGAGCGGACCGCCGACGGTTCGGCGGCCGAGGACCACAGGTACTCCACGCTGCCGTCGGGCCGGGCCGTGGCGCCGGACACCGTGCCGGGCGGGGTCGGGATCTCCGTCAGGGCGCGGCTCGCCAGGTCGTAGCGGAACAGCTCGCTGCGGGCCTCGAAGCTGTGCGCGATGAGCAGGCCGGTGCCGTCCGGGTACCACTCGGCGCTGACGTCGCCCGGCAGCTGAAGCGCCAGGTCCGTCTCCTCGCCGGAGGCGACGTCCCAGACCAGGGGCTCCCAGCGGCCCCGGCGCTGGTGGCCGATGAGGAGGCGGGTGTCGCCGTCGACGGGGGCGAAGCCGAGGACCTCCAGGCCCAGCTCGCGCGTCCCGCCCTCGGTGTCGTCGAGGTCGGCGACCGGGGTGCCGTCGGTGCGCAGGACGCGCAGGGCGGAGTGCATGGCGTCGCCGTGCTCGGTGTGCTCGACGGCGATGAGCGAGCCGTCGTGGGAGAGGTCGCCGACGCCGGCCGACTCGCGGTGGCGGTAGATCTCCACCGGCTCCTCGCCCGTGCGGACGAGGTGGATCGTCGTGCCGTCCTCGTCGGTCGAGCGGCCGATGACCGCCGTACGCCCGTCACGGCCGAGGGCGAGGCCCGCCGGGTAGGAGGGGTCCAGGCCCTCGGCGGCGGGTTCGTCCGCGCCGCCCTCGAAGGGCTGGCGGCGCCAGACGCCGAACTCGTCGCCGTCCTTGTCGTCGAACCACCAGATCCAGGCGCCGTCCGGGGACAGCACGCCGTCCGTCGTGCCGTTCGGCCGGTTCGTCACCTGGCGTTGCTCGCCCGTCTTGCGGTCCCAGGCGTACAGCTCGTACGTCCCCGTCGCGTTCGACACGAACAGGGAGCGGTCCGGCGCGTCCTGTGCCCAGTCGGGCAGGGACACCCGGGGCGCCCGGAAGCGCTTCTCCCAGTCCGGCATCCGCTCCTGCTGTGCCGCCTGTACCTCTGGCTCGTGCTGGTCCCGCTGATCCCTCGCGTCGGATCCGTTGCTCTCAGTCATGGCCCCATACTGCCCGCCCTCACCGACAATTCGCTGGCGAGCTCCTCAGCCTGTGGATAACCTCCACCGGTCCCCCTTCCCAGCAGGTCAGGAGTCACCCATGTACTCCCCCACCCCGGCCGACTGGCGCGACGCCAACCGGGCCCACTGGGACGAACGCGTCCCGCTGCACACCACGGGCGGTTTCTACGACCTCGACGCCTTCCGGGCCGGGCAGGACCCCTTGCGGGACTTCGAGCTCGCCGAGGTCGGCGACGTCTCCGGCCGCTCGCTGCTGCACCTGCAGTGCCACATCGGTCTCGACACCCTGTCCTGGGCCCGGCACGGCGCCGACCGCGTCGTCGGCCTCGACTTCTCCGCACCGGCGGTCGACGTCGCCCGCGGCCTCGCACGCGATCTCGGCCTCGGGCAGGACCGGGCCGCGTTCGTCGCGGCGGACGTGTACGACGCGGCCACCGCGGTGCCGGACCCGTCGTACGACATCGTCTACACCGGCGTCGGCGCGCTGTGCTGGCTGCCCGACATCGGGCGCTGGGCCGAGACGGCGGCCTCGCTGGTGGCGCCCGGCGGGTTCCTCTACCTGTCCGAGTTCCACCCGCTCACCGATGTCCTCGACGACGAGACGGGCTCGCGGATCACGTACGACTACTTCGCCCGGGACGCCTGGATCGAGGAGAGCCCGGGGTCGTACGCGGCCGAGGGCGCCGAGTTCGTCCACAACCGGCGCGTGGAGTGGCAGCATCCGGTCGGCGAGGTCGTCTCGGCGCTGGCTGCGGCCGGGCTGCGCGTCGAGTTCCTGCACGAGCACGACGTCTCGCTGTTCCGGCGGTTCGGGTGCTTCGAGCGGCGGGACGGCTACTTCCGCTATCCGGCGGACCGGCCGCGGATCCCGCTGATGTACTCGGTCCGGGCCCGCAGGGACTGACGGCCGACCCCGCGGGCCGGGCCCGCCCCGCTGCCCCGTACCGTAAGGGTGTGTACCGGTTTCTGCTGACGCCCCGATGGTGGGGGATCAACGTCTTCGTGCTGTTGTCCATCCCCTTCTGCATCTTCATGGGGTCCTGGCAGCTGGGCCGGTTCGAGGACCGGGTGCAGGATCACCGCACGGCGACCGAGCAGGTCGCCGAGGCGCGGCACGAGGCGCCCCGGCCGCTCGGTGAGATGCTGCCGGTGACCAAGGCGACGTCCGGGAGGCAGGTCACCGCGACCGGCCGCTACGTCAAGCAGCTGCTGGTGCCCGGCCGGGAGCTCGACGGCAAGCAGGGCTTCTACGTCCTGACGCTGCTGCGCACCGACTCGGGCCAGGCGCTGCCCGTGGTACGGGGCTGGCTGCCCGGGGCCGCCGACGCGGCGAAGGCGCCCGCCGCGCCCACCGGTGACGTCACGGTGACCGGGGCGCTTCAGGCGTCCGAGACGCCGGGTGACAACGGCGTCAGTGCGCAGGGCGGTCTGCCGGCCGGGCAGACCGGGGCGATCAGCGCGGCGTCTTTGGTGAACCTGGTGCCGTACGACGTGTACGACGCGTGGGTCACCTTGGCGAGGGGTGACTCGGGGATGAAGGCGGTGCCGGCGAGTGCGCCGCCGGGATCGGGGCTGGATCTGAAGGCGTTCCAGAACCTTGGTTACACCGCCGAGTGGTTCGCCTTCGTGGGGTTTGTGATCTTCATGTGGTTCCGGTTGCTGCGGCGCGAGGTCGAGTTCGCGCGGGATGCGGAACTGGGGCTGGTGGCGGAGCAGGAGCAGCCCGTCGCTGTGGACGCCGGAGCCAAGTGACGCGGCGTCGCTGTTGAGGGCGGGTGGGTCCGCAGCCCGGCGGTGCGGGATGCCGCCCGCGCCCACCCGTGCCGCCCCGGGCGGCACGCATGCCCGCGGGCTGTGCCGCTACGACCCCGCCAGTACGCCCGTCCAGTAGACCGTCCCCGCGCACGCGTTGGACACCGTCACCGACGTCGCGCCCGAGCCGGTTGCCGGGGTGTACGTCACCGCCACGCTGCCCTCGGGTGTGCCGTCCTCCGTGGCCAGCTGTGGGGCCGTGCCCGTGTCGCCGGCGGTGGAGGTGCCGCCCGTGGTGCCACTGTCCGCCGTCGGTGTGGGGTCGGGCGTGGGATCAGCGGGGTCGCCCGGGTCGCCGCCGGGGGCGGGGCAGGTCTCCGTGGGGACCCAGGCGAACTTCACGTCGTAGGCCACGCCCGGCGCGAGCACCAGCTGAGTGGCCTCCAGGGACGGGTCGGGCAGCCCGGCCGCCGCGTCCCCGGCCGTGTGCCGGACCGAGCCGATCTTGGTGGCGTCGGCCGAGCCCTGGGCCAGCGCGCTCACGTCGCCGGGGCCGGTGACCGTGCAGCTCGCCGCGGAGACGTTGGTGACACGGAACGATCCGTAGACCGCGCCGGTGGAGTCGGGGGCGGCGCTGCTGCCGGTGGCGGGGCCGAGCTGGGCGGCGGTGCATGCCGGGATGCCGGCGGCGGTGGTGGAGGACGGGCCGGCACCCTGGGACGCGCCCGTCGAGGCGCCACCGGTGGCCTTGCCTTCCTTGCCCTTCTCCTTCTTGTCGCCCTTGCCCTTGCCCTCGGTCTTGCCGGGCGAGCTGCCCGCGGTGCTCTCACCGCCGTCGGGGCCCTTGCCCTGGCTCGCGCCGCCCTGGGCCTCGGAGGCGAGGCCGGCGACCGACGGGTTGGCGTCGGAGCCGGAGTTGGAGACGTGCACCAGGGCGGGGACGGCCGTGCCGATGAACAGCGCGGCGGCGGCCATGCCGACGACGGCCTGCCGCTTGCGGGCCCGGCGCTGGGGCACCGCCTTCCGCAGATAGTCCAGGGTGCCGTCGCGCGGCTCCACCTGCGGCACCACTTGGTGCAGCATCCTGCGCAGGTCCAGCTCGTCCGAGTCGAACCCCTCGGGGCTCTGGTCGTCCAGGCCGTGGTTCACAGTTCCGTTCCCAGCGTGCGATTGCGTCGGATCTTGCCCGTGCAGCCTTGTCGGCTCGTGCCACTCGAAGGGTTCGTGCCGGTCGCGCCCGTCGCGGGGCACGCCGTTGCCGTCGCTCATGCCGGCGCCTCCATGGCGAGCCGGAGCGCCGCGATGCCGCGCGAGCCGTAGGCCTTGACCGAACCCAGGGATATGCCGAGGGTCTCGGCGACCTGGGCCTCGGTCATGTCCGCGAAGTAGCGCAGCACCAGCACCTCGCGCTGGCGGCGCTGGAGGCCCTTCATCGCCTTGATGAGGGAGTCGCGCTCCAGCTGGTCGTAGGCGCCTTCCTCGGCGCTGGCCATGTCGGGCATGGGCTTGGACAGCAGCTTGAGGCCGAGGATGCGGCGGCGCAGCGCCGAGCGCGACAGGTTGACGACCGTCTGACGCAGGTAGGCCAGGGTCTTCTCGGGGTCGCGGACGCGCTTGCGGGCCGAGTGGACACGGATGAAGGCCTCCTGGACGACGTCCTCGCAGGAGGCGGTGTCGTCGAGGAGGAGGGCGGCGAGACCGAGCAGCGAGCGGTAGTGCGCCCGGTAGGTCTCGGTGAGGTGGTCGACGGTGGTCCCGGCCGCGACACCGTCCTCGACGCCGTCACGCTGGTTCGGGATGCGGGCCGGCCGCGCTGCGGGCACGGGCGCGATCACCGGCATGCCACCGGCGGTACCGGGCATGCGGGGTCGTAGAGCCGCCGGACGGGGCGGTCTGAGGACCGTGCCGCGTGCCGCGCTGAAGTCGAGTACCTCTGCCACGTCTGTTGGACACGCTCACCCCCGTGAGGGTTGTACGTGCCGGGCATCACATTCACGACGACCTCGGCCGTCGACGGTCTACCCGCGTCAGGCAGCGCAACCGGTGGTGCATCAATTGCCCTCATGCGTCCCGCTCTTCCCCTATATCCATATGTGAACGGGCGTCCCCACGCCCGCTTCCAGGCGTCCCCACGCCTGCATGCACGTCCCGCGGCCCGGAAGGGCGATCGCAAAGACGCTCCCCGCCCTCCGCGCGGTTGCGGAGGGCGGGGAGGTAAATCCTCGGATGCCGATGGGGTCCGGGACAAGTGGTCCGGACCATCGACCTGCTCACATGTCGTAGGGAGATCCTACAAACCGCCTATGACACACAGCGGGGGATTTCGGCGTACCGAAACTTCCCGAAACCCGGGCAGGGCCACCGGGTCGGCGCGTCACGACAGCTCGGCCGCCACGAGTTCGGCGATCTGCGCCGTGTTGAGCGCGGAGCCCTTGCGCAGGTTGTCTCCGCAGACGAACAGTTCGAGCGCCGTCGGGTCGTCCAGCGCCCGCCGGACCCGGCCGACCCACGTCGGGTCGGTGCCGACCACGTCGGCGGGGGTCGGGAACTCGCCCGCGGCCGGGTTGTCGAACAGCACGACCCCGGGCGCCGTGGCGAGGATCTCGCGGGCCTTGTCGACGGTGACCTCGCCCTCGAAACGGGCGTGCACGGTCAGCGAGTGCGTGGTGATCACCGGTACGCGCACGCAGGTGACGGCCACGGGCAGGCGGGGCAGCCCGAGGATCTTGCGGGACTCGTCCCGGACCTTCAGCTCCTCCGAGGACCAGCCGTCCTCGCGCGGCGACCCGGCCCACGGCACGACGTTCAGCGCGACCGGCTCCAGGAACGGCCCGGTGTGGTCGCCGACGGCCCGCCGTACGTCACCCGGGGAGGTCCCCAGCTCCGTACCGGCCACCAGGGACAGCTGCCGGCGCAGCGTCTCGACGCCGGCCCGCCCGGCCCCGCTGACCGCCTGGTACGAGGAGACCACCAGCTCGCGCAGCCCGAACTCGGCGTGCAGCGCGCCCAGGGCCACGATCATGGAGAGTGTGGTGCAGCTGGGGTTGGCGATGATGCCGCGCGGGCGCATCCGTACGGCGTGCGGGTTGACCTCGGGCACCACGAGGGGCACCTCCGGGTCCATCCGGAAGGTGCCGGAGTTGTCGACCACCACCGCGCCCTTGGCGGCGGCCAGGGGCGCCCACCGCTCGGCGACCTCGTCGGGGACGTCGAACATGGCGACGTCGACCCCGTCGAAGGCGTCCTCGGTGAGCGCCATGACTTCGGTCTCCTCGCCGCGCACGGCCAGCTTGCGGCCGGCCGAGCGCGGGGAGGCGATCAGTCGGATCTCGCCCCAGATGTCCGCCCGCTGGGACAGGATCCGGAGCATGACGGTGCCGACGGCGCCGGTCGCTCCCACGACGGCGAGCGTCGGCCGCACGGACCGGCCGGACCCGTCGGCCCGTCGGAGGACGGCCATCAGCGGCCGGTGCCTCCGTAGACGACGGCCTCGTCGCTGTCGGAGTCGAGCCCGAACGCGGTGTGCACGGCACGGACGGCCTCGGGCACGTCGTCGGCGCGCGTGACGACCGAGATGCGGATCTCGGAGGTCGAGATCAGCTCGATGTTCACACCGGCGTCGGACAGCGCCTTGAAGAAGTCGGCCGTGACACCGGGGTTGGTCTTCATCCCGGCGCCGACGAGGGAGATCTTGCCGATCTGGTCATCGTAGCGCAGGGAGTCGAAGCCGATGGTGCCCTTGTTCTTCTCCAGGGCGTCGATGGCCTTGCGGCCCTCGGCCTTGGGGAGAGTGAAGGAGATGTCCGTCAGACCCGTGGAGGCGGCGGACACGTTCTGCACGATCATGTCGATGTTGATCTCGGCGTCCGAGATCGTCCGGAAGATCGCGGCGGCCTCGCCCGGCTTGTCCGGCACGCCGACGACCGTGACCTTGGCCTCGGAGGTGTCGTGCGCGACACCGGAGATGATGGCCTGCTCCACCTGCTTGTCCCCTTGCTGCTGTGACTTTCGAACGAGTGGCTCACTGCTGACCCACGTGCCCTGGAGTCCGCTGAAGCTGGACCGGACGTGGATCGGGATGTCGTACCGGCGGGCGTACTCCACGCAGCGGTGGAGCAGCACCTTCGACCCGGATGCCGCCAGCTCGAGCATGTCCTCGAGGGAGATCCAGTCGATCTTCCGGGCCTTCTTCACCACGCGCGGATCGGCGGTGAACACGCCGTCGACGTCGGTGTAGATCTCGCACACATCGGCGCCGAGGGCGGCGGCAAGGGCCACCGCGGTGGTGTCGGAGCCGCCGCGGCCGAGCGTGGTGATGTCCTTGGTGTCCTGGCTGACGCCCTGGAAACCCGCCACGATCGCGATGTTGCCCTCGTCCACCGAGGTCTTGATCCGGCCCGGCGTGACGTCGATGATCCGGGCTTTGTTGTGGACCGAGTCGGTGATGACACCTGCCTGGCTGCCGGTGAACGACTGGGCCTCGTGGCCCAGCTTTTTGATCGCCATGGCCAGCAGTGCCATGGAGATCCGCTCTCCGGCGGTCAGCAGCATGTCGAGCTCGCGCCCGGCAGGCATCGGGGAAACCTGCTCGGCGAGATCGATCAGCTCGTCCGTCGTGTCGCCCATCGCGGAAACGACGGCAACCACCTGGTTGCCGTTCTGCTTCGCTTCCACGATTCGCTTGGCGACGCGCTTGATGCCCTCGGCATCGGCTACGGAGGAGCCTCCGTACTTCTGCACGACAAGGCCCACGTGCGCTCCTCGCTCAATCCGTCTCTATCCGCTCATACGCATTCGTACTGCGGTCGGCTCAGTCTAACGAGCGTCCGAAAAACCCCTCCGCGATATCGCATGGTGAGACTTCCGGGGGTACTCGTTCAGATCTGCTCATGCCCATCTGGGCACAGGCCACGCGAGAAAGTGCCCGGCGTCACAATCGCACGTGCCCGCTCCGGGTGACTCAACTTTCAAGCACTAGGGTTCGCCTGTGCGTGTACTCCTGGTGGAAGACGATGAACCGGTCGCCGAGTCCCTCAGACGGGGTCTGAAGCGCTACGGCTTCGAGGTCGAGTGGGTCACCACGGGCCGGGCGGCCCTGGACCACACCGGCCCCTACGACGTCGTCCTGCTGGACCTCGGCCTGCCCGACACCGACGGCCTGGACGTCTGCAAGGTGCTGCGCGCACGCGGCGACGTCCCGATCATCGTGATCAGCGCCCGCAGTGACGAGACGGACCGGGTGGTGGGACTGGAGATCGGCGCGGACGACTACGTCTCCAAGCCGTTCGGCGTCCGTGAGGTCATCGCCCGCATACGGGCGGTCATGCGCCGCGTCCAGCCCCGCACCCCCGCCGAGGCGTCCGGGAACGGCCCCGACCGCTACGGCCCCCGCCTGACCGTCGACCGCAAGGCGGCCCGGGTGCGGCTCGACGGCGAGGAGGTGGCCCTCGCGCCCAAGGAGTACGACCTGCTGGCCTTCCTCACCGAGGAGCCCGGGGCACTGATGTCGCGCGAGCAGATCATGGAGGCGGTCTGGGACGCGAACTGGTTCGGGCCGACGAAGACGCTGGACGTGCACGTGGCGGCGCTGCGGCGGAAACTCGCGGGGGCGATCACGATCGAGGCGGTGCGCGGGGTCGGCTTCCGGCTGGAGATCGTCAACGACGACGGCGGCGACACGCGCACGGACGGCGGCGGCGACGCGCGCACGGACAGTGGCGCCTCATGATCCGCCAGCTCGTCCGCAGCTACATCTTCCTCGTCGCGATCGCCATCGCCCTGTTCACGGTGCCGGTGGCCTTCTCCCTCACCTCCCAGCTGCGGGGCGACACCGAGGGGTCCGTGCTGCGCGAGGCCGAGACCATGGCGCTGCTGCTGGCCAACGGCGACGCCACCTCGTGCGAGGCACTGCAGAAGATGGCCACCGCGTACGCCGCCGAGACGCCCGGCGACGTCCAGGTGACCGGAACCCCGGGCTGCGCGCCGGACCTGCACCGCCCGAGGCGGGACGCGGCCCTGACCGCGGCCCTCGACCGAGGCGATGCCACGACCGACTGGGGCTCCTCCTTCATCTGGGGGCCCGAGCTGGTGATCACGGTCCCGGCCAGGACGGCCGGGGAAGACCACGCCGCCGGCGCCGTGCGCATCGTCTACTCGACGGACGGGATGACCGACCGCCTGTGGACGATCTGGGGGTTCCGGGCGGTCCTCGCGGTGCTGGTCCTCGGGGTGGCCGCCCTGCTCGGCGCGGGGGTGGCGCGCCGCCTCACCCGCCCGCTGCGCCAGCTCAACGACATGGCGAGCAAGTTCAGCGACGGCGACCTGACCGCCCGCTCCCCCGTGACGGGCCCGCCGGAGACCCAGACACTGGCGCGCACCCTCAACCAGGGCGCGGAACGCCTGGACACACTGATCGCGGCCCAGCGGATCTTCGTCGCGGACGCCTCGCACCAGCTGCGCACCCCGCTCACGGCGCTGCGGCTGTCCCTGGACAACATCGCGGACGGTGTGGACGACGAGTTCGTCCGGGAGGACGTGGAGCAGGCCACTGCCGAGGTCGTCCGGATGAACCGCCTGGTCAACGGCCTGCTGGTGCTGGCCCGGGCCGAGGCGAAGGTGACGGCGGCCGAGCCGCTCCCGCTGCTGGACATCGTGCGGGAGCGGCTCGCCGTGTGGAGGCCGGCCGCCGAGGAGCGCGGAGTCACCGTCGCGCTCAGGGGGAGTATCGACGGCCGGCCGTCGGTGCTGTCCAGCCCCGGTCACCTGGACCAGGTGCTGGACAACGTGCTCTCCAACGCCCTGGAGGTCTCACCGGACGGCGGGACGATCACCGTGCGGGTGGACCCCCGGGGCGATGTCGTGGGGGTGTCGGTCCTGGACGAGGGACCCGGCATGTCGGACACCGAGAAGTCCCGCGCCTTCGACCGCTTCTGGCGCGGCCAGGGACTGACCGGGAAGGGCGGCTCCGGTCTCGGTCTCGCCGTCGTCAAGCAGCTCGCGACGGACGACGGCGGGACCGTGGCCCTGACGGACGCGCCCGGCGGCGGTCTGTGCGTGACCATCACCCTCCGGGCGGTCAGCCCTCGGGCATCTTCGAGGAGTGGTGGTTGACGATGAGCCAGGTGCCGTCCGGCTGCTTCTCGTAGGCGTACGTGTAGCGGGCCTTGACGGTGCTCTTCGCGCCCGTCTCGTGGTCGGTGAGCGCGAACTCGTACACACCGGTGTCGATGGCGGTGTTCCGGTCGAGAACGTTGACGACCGACTCGACCTTCGTGCCGACCGGCTTGTTCTTCAGGAAGTGCTCGAAGTAGTCGACGATCTCGGCTCTGTCCGTACGGACATGGTTGGAGACGGTCGGCAGCAGGACCGCGTCCTTGGCGTACAGGTCGGCGACCTTGTGCGCGTCGCCGGTCCGCAGCGCCGCGTTCCACTGGTCGAAGAGTCCGAGCACCTGCGCCTTGGTGGCCGTCTTGCCGGGCGACTTCCCGGAGGCGCCGCGCGAGTCGGCCCCGGCGACACCGGCACCGACGGCGAAGGTGCCGGCGGCGAGGACGGCCACGGCGGTGGCGACGGCGACGCGCTTGCGTACGGACGCGGCTGCGGGGCGACGGGTCATCTTCATCTCCGGTGGGATCGAAGGGAGTTGACTACCTCCGCTTTCTCTGCGGTGGAAGTGACTCCAGACTCGCGTGTCACCGGTTAGGGGCCGTGCAGCTGTCGTACAGGGGACGTCCAGCATGCGGCCAACTCACTCAGGGTGAGGCGTCCGTGACGTCGAGCAGAGGCGCGAACTCCTCGCGGAGCCGCCGCACCTGGGGGGCGTCGCCGAGCACGCGTTCCCAGTCGGCGAGCAGGGGGACGAGGACCTGGCGGGCGTGCGCGGGGTCGTCCGCCGCCTTCCAGAGGAACCGGACGAACGAGGTGCGGGCGGTCAGAGCGTACCTGTCCGTCGCCCCACGACCGCGGATCTGGCTCTCCACGTACTCCTCGTACATGGCCTTGGCCCCCGGTGTGTCACCCGCGAGCCGTCTGGTCCACGCCAGATGGAGCCGGAGCTCGACGGAAACGGGACTGTCCAGGCCGGTGGCGGCCACGGCCCTGGGAAGCAGCTCCTCGATGGCCTCACGGGCCGCGGCCGCGTGCCGGCCGGGATCCTTCAAGGCCGCGTCCCCCAGCGCCGACGCCCAGGCCGACCAGGCCCGCAGAGCCGCGTAGGCGTCGCGGCCCAGCACGCGCTCGGCCTTCCTGGCGTTCTTCTCCGCGAGCGCCAGCCCCTCCCCCAGACGCCCTGCCTTCGACAGCACCCGGGCCAGCTCCGTCGTCGCCTCGAAGGTCCGGGTGTCGCGGCGCCCGAACACCCGCGTGTAGTCGGCCAGGTTCCGTTCGAGCAACCCGATCTCGCGCTCCTTGTCGCCGGCGACCCCGTACGACTGGGCCAGGTCCGCGCGCACCCGGAGGGTGACCGTGCCACGAGGGCCGTACACGCGCCGCGCCGCCTCCAGGGCTCTCTCGTGCAGCGCGATGGCGCGGGTGACGTCGAGATGGGTGTAGCTGAGCCCGCTCGACTCGAACAGCAAGACCTCGTTCTCCCCATCGTCGTCCGAGGCCAGATGCGAGGCCAGCGCGTCGACATGGGTGAGCCACCGCATCTCGGCGGCCATGTCGCGCGTCCTCGAACCGAGCAGCAGCAGGTTGGCGGCGCCGTGGGCGGATTCCACACCCGCCGCCCGTGTCACCGCCTGCACCAGCCGGTGCACGGAGATCGTGCCGTCGTCGTGCAGCGAGATCATGCTGTACGCGGCCAGCCGCCGGACGGCGTCCGTAACCTCGACCGGGCTGCCCAACGGCTCCAGATACGACCGCGGAATCCCTTCCGGCGCCCACCAGGCGATGATCCGCAGGATGGCTCCCGCGAGCGGCGTGTCCGAGAGCCGGTCGAGTGTCAGACGCCAGATCCGGGCGACCGTGCGCTCCCCGTCGGCCCCTTCCGCCGACTGCGCGAAGACCTCCTCGGGGTACTGGGCCAGCAGCTCCCGGTAGCGCCCGGGCGCGATCCCGGCCTCGGTGCAGTAGGCCGCCGCCTGCTCCACGGCCAGGGGCAGACAGCCGAGGTCCCCGCACAGCCCGGTGACGTCGTCGTCCGGGCCGTGTCCGCTGATGCTGCCGAACAGCTCGACGGCCTCGTCCAGTTGGAGCACGTCCAGCGACAGCGGCTCGGCGATGCCGTGCCACCCGGCCGCCCGTCGCGTGGTGATGAGGAAACGGCCGCCCGCCGCCCTGGCCAGCAGCGGCTTGATGTCGAGCGGGGACGAGACGTTGTCCAGTACGACCAGCCAGCCCTCGTGCGCCGCGAGCCACTGCACGGCCCGCTCCCGCAGCGCGTCCCGGGACTGTACGTCCCGCAGGGCGGGCCGGAGGGCGACGGCCAGGTCGGCGAGCCCGGCGTCGAGGTCGGCGGGCGTCTCGGCGTTGATCCACCACACCGGGTTGAAGACGCCGCTACGCCCCGCCGCCCAGCGCGCGGCGAGCGTCGACTTGCCGATGCCGCCCAGTCCGTGGACCGCCTGGACGACGACGCCGCCGGGCGGTCGCAACGCCTCGTCGAGCAGGGCGAGTTCCCGGGCCCGCCCGACGAACAGGGCTGCCGCGTCGGGCAGGTTGGCCAGCCCCGGCGGCGCGGTGTCGGGCAGGGCGAAGGCCTCCGGGGGCAGGGCGAACGACTTCTCCGTGTACAGCCCGACCGAGCCGTCCCCCGACAGCGCCTGGCGGATGCCGTGCCCGGCGGCGATGGAACGGTCCCCGGAGGCCTCCGCCGAGGTGCTCATGTGTCTCCCGTCGAGGCGGAGCCGATGTCACCGCCCGCGGCGATGGAACGCTCGCCGGAGGCGGTGACGTTCCGGGGCTGCGCAGGCGTGGGAGTGGGCGGGGGCGAGGGGTTCGCCGGCGGGGCGGGCGCCGGGGTTCCCGGGCCGTCGCCGGTCGAGACGGTACCGATGTTCCCGCCGGCGGCGACGGACCTCACACCGCTCGCTTGCACCGTCGTACCACCGGACGTACCGGACTGGCCCTGGAACCCGGCGTACAGCGCGAGCGCCAGCCCGATGAGCGCGGCGGCGCCGCCCGCCACACTGGCCCAGGGATCCGCCGCCTCGACGTCCAGGACGGCGCCGACGACGAGCCCCACGGCCCCGGCGGCGCACAGTCCGATGCCCGTCCACATCCATGCCTTCGACTGACCTGTCATACGGCCATCATCGCGCCCGGGGCCGGGCCGTGGAGGGGAAAGCCGCCGAGGCGGGGGCGGTTACTTGGCCGGGCGCAGGCCCAGCGGGCCCGCGATCTCCTCGGCCATCACCCGGCCCGCCTCGATCTCCAGGGTGTCGTCGCCCATGTCCTGGTCCGTGTCGAGGCCGTCGAGTTCGGCCAGGGGCTGGTCGAGGCGGACATGGGCGAGGACCGACTGCAGGGCGCGCAGGGTCGCGGAGGCGGTGGAACCCCAGTTGGAGAAGTAGGAGAACTGCCACCACCACAGGGCCTCCGTGGTGCGGCCCGCCCGGTAGTGGACCATGCCGTGGCGCAGGTCGGTGATGACGTCGGTGAGGTCGTCGGAGATCCGGGCCGGGACCGGGGCCTTGCGGGGCTCGTAGGGGTCGAAGACCTCCGAGTAGACGTCGACGGGGTCGAGGAGGCGGGCCAGGTTCTCGCGGAGTTCGTCGACGTCCGGCTCGGGGCCCGGGTCGGGCTCGTAGCGCTCGTCGGGCACGATGTCCTCGTGCGCGCCGAGACGGCCGCCGGCCAGGAGGAGCTGGGAGACCTCCAGGAGCAGGAAGGGCACGGCCGATTCCGGCTCGTCGCCCTTCGCGATCTCCGTGACGGCGACCAGGAAGCTCTCGACCTGGTCCGCGATCTGGACGGCGAAGTCGTCCGGGTTCTGGTCGGTCGCGTGCAGCGTGGCGTCAGACATCTAGGAGTCGTCTCCCCTCGAAGGCGCGACCGAGGGTCACCTCGTCCGCGTATTCCAGGTCGCCACCCACCGGGAGGCCGCTGGCCAGGCGGGTGACCTTCAGGCCCATGGGCTTGATCATGCGGGCGAGGTACGTGGCGGTCGCCTCGCCTTCGAGATTGGGGTCCGTGGCGAGGATGAGCTCCGTGACCGTGCCGTCGGCCAGGCGGGCCAGGAGTTCCCTGATCCGCAGGTCGTCCGGCCCCACCCCGTCGATCGGGCTGATCGCGCCGCCCAGGACGTGGTACCGGCCCCGGAACTCCCGCGTGCGCTCGATCGCCACGACGTCCTTCGGCTCCTCGACGACGCAGATGACGGCGGGGTCGCGGCGGGTGTCGCGGCAGATGTTGCACAGCTCCTCCTGCGCGACGTTGCCGCAGGTCGCGCAGAAGCGGACCTTCGCCTTGACCTCCATGAGGGCCTGGGCGAGCCGCCGCACGTCCGTGGGCTCCGCCTGCAGGATGTGGAAGGCGATCCGCTGGGCGCTCTTCGGACCGACGCCGGGCAGCCGCCCCAGCTCGTCGATCAGGTCCTGGACCACGCCTTCGTACAACGGACTGCCTTTCCTGGGTCATCGGGGTCGTGCGCGCCGTACGGCCTTCCCGTACGTACCGTAGTTGTCCGCCGCCTCTGCGAGGAAGGCGGCGGGCGTCTCAGAACGGCAGTCCGGGGATGCCGCCGCCGCCCAGACCCTGCGCGAGCGGGCCCAGCTTCTGCTGCTGGAGCGCCTGCGCGTTCTCGTTGGCCGCCTGTACCGCCGCCACGACCAGGTCGGCGAGGGTCTCGGTGTCCTCCGGATCCACCGCCTTCGGGTCGATCTTCAGGTTGCGCAGCTCGCCGGCGCCGGTGACGGTCGCGGTCACGAGGCCACCGCCCGCCTGCCCGTCGACCTCCGTCTGCGCCAGTTCCTCCTGCGCCTGTGCCAGGTCCTGTTGCATCTTCTGGGCCTGCTGGAGCAGCTGCTGCATATTGGGCTGGCCACCACCGGGGATCACGATCAGCTCCTTGCTCGGTACGGGTTTTCCCGTTCGGCACGAGCCTACGTGGTCGGGCCTGCCGTCGCCCCAGCACTCTTTCGAGTGAGTTCCGCTCGCGCCCTATAACTGATCAAGGAATACTTCCGGGCGGAAAAGCGGCGAAAGCTACATCTTCGCCACCCGTTGGGAGGTAGGAAGGGTCCGGCGCGGGTGCGTCGTGTGTGTCACTTGTCACGCAGCGTGGTCAGTAGGGAGTGCCGGGTGGGTCAGCCGGAGATGCAGCCCGAGGGGCCGCCTCAGGACGGACGGGGCGAGGGGGCGGCCCGGCTGCGGCCGGGCGATCTGACCGGGCGGGCCTTTCCGCTCGGGGACTGGGGGGAGCCGGCGGTCCGGCTCGACGAGCTGTACCGCTGGGTGGAGCGCGGGGCGCTGCGGACGGCGGCCTGGTATCTGGAGGACCGGGTGTGGAAGCGGCGGTGCGCGCGGGTGCTGCGCGGCGGGGCCGCGGTGGGGGCGGTCACCGGGGTCGCGCTGCCCCTGCTGGATCTGACCGGGGTCGCGGGCGGGATCGCGCCCTGGGGGTGCCTGGCGCTGCTGCTGGGGGTGGCCTGTGTGGCCGTCGACCGGTACTTCGGGGTGACGTCGGGGTGGATGCGGGACGTGGCCACGGCCCAGGCCGTGCAGCGGCGGTTGCAGGCGCTTCAGTTCGACTGGGCGGCGGAGTGCGTGCGGGAGGTCCTGGGGCCGGCCGAGGGGACGGCCAGTGAGGCGGCGGAGCGGTGTCTGGGGGTGCTGCGCAGGTTCTCCGAGGATGTGAGCGAGCTGGTGCGGGGCGAGACGGCGGAGTGGGTGGGGGAGTTCCGGAGCGGCGGTGCGCCTGTCGGGTTGCAGGCGGTGGTGTTCCCGGGGGGCGGGCGCGGGGCCGAGGCGGCGGGTTCCAACGGGCGGTTCTCCGTGCCGCCGGCGGGGGGTGCGCGGCCGAACATGCCCCGGCAGCGGCCGCCGGAGCCGCGGTGAGGATCAGGCAGGCTCGTCGTCCTGCGCGCACAGGGTCAGGCCCTCGGGTGTCCAGCACGGCAGATGGCCGTGCGTGCGGATGACCTCCTGGCCGTTGCCGCGGGCGAGGTAGGTGAGGAAGCTCGACGCCAGGGAGTCGGCCGGGGGGCGGCCGTAGGTGTAGGCGTACTCGATCTCGCGGTAGGGGTAGTCGCTCGTGCCGTGTTCGATGGCGTCGGCGGAGGCCGGGTCGCCGTCCAGGCGCAGGGAGTGCAGGCCCTTGGCGCGCGCGGCCAGGCTGAGTTCGCTGTAGCCGATGGCGCCGGGCAGTCCGGCGACCGTGGTCAGCACCTGGTCCGTCGAGTCGAGTTCGCAGCGGATGACGGCTGCCGTGGGGTCGTCCTTGTGGACGCAGTCGACGGAGGAGTTGGCGATCTCGCCCCGTCCCAGCACCCGGCGCTGGAACACCTGTCTCGTCCCGGAGTTGGCGTCCCGGCTGACCAGGTGCACGGGCAGGTCCGGGCCGCCGAGCTGCCGCCAGTTGCCGATCTCGCCCCGGTAGAGACGCCGTACGTCGGCCGTGGACAGGTTCGTCAGGCGTACGTCGTCGTTGACCACGAGCGCGAAGACCGACACCGCCACCCGGTTCTCGCGCAGTTCGGGCAGCCCGGGCGGCTTGGGGCCGTCCGACAGGGCCACCACCGGCGGTGCCCCCTGCCTCTCCCGGGCCGCCTGCGCGCCGGCCGCCGCGAGCTCCCGGATCCCGGCCGTCGAGCCGTGCGTGTCCACGTCGATGACCGGGTCGCCGCCGCAGTCCCGCTCGTACTTCCCGGCCACCTCGCGCAGGACGGGTGCGAACGCGGTCGAGCCGGTGAGGGTGAGCCGGCCGCTCGCGCAGCCGATCGGGGGCGGGGTGTCGTCCTGGGCGACGACGATCGCGGCCAGGGTGACGACGCACAGGGTGAGCATGATGGTGATCAGCCGGGCGGCCCGGCTGAACAGCGGTGGTGTGTCGTCCGGGGCGGCGGCGCGGTTGGTGCGCACCTCGCCCTCCCGCAGGCCCCCGATCAGCCGTACCTCCCGGCCCACGTCACCACCGGACAGCAGCACGAGAAGCTTGAAGTAGTCGCCGCGGTTGAGCGGGACGCGCGGGATGCGCAGTGTGTTGCCCTCGTAGCCGAAGCCCCGGGCCGCGGTGAAGTGGTCCATGAGGTGGTCGGTATCGGAGGGCTGGGTGACCGACACCCCGCGGATGGTGCGGTCGGTGAACACCGCGGTGAGGCCGTGGACTTCGGGGCCGGTGTAGTCGTCGCGGTCGATGGCCAGTGAGCCGTCGTTCTCGATGCGCAGCAGGACGAGGGTCGCGTCGGTCATGTCGGGCGCCTCGTCGAACAGGCCGAGGCGGCGGTTGGCGCGGCCCGAGCGCACGTCGTCGCCGATGGCGTTGTCCATCTGGACGCGGTAGCCGATCCTCTTCCGGCGCGGTACCCGGCGTTCGTACCAGACCATCACGCCCGAGGCGATGATGCCGAGGACGGCCGTCGCCACGGCCACGAGGTTCTCCGCGCTCAGCCACTCCATCGTCGGTGCCCCCGCCGCCGGACGAATGCGATCGTCTGGTCACCGTACGGCTGTACGAGCGGGTATCCGGTTGTCGTCGTCCGGAATTCGCCCGACGTTCAACGACCCCGCGTCCGACAGGAGTTGGTCACTGCCTCGTGTACGTCAGCCGCTCCCCGCTGCTGGTGTTGACGCGCTGGAGCGTGCCGTCCGGCAGGAGGGTGACCTCGGTGGCGGCGCCCGGGGTGCAGGCGGTGCTCGGCTGCCCGACCTTCACGGTGGACGGGCCGATCTTCAGCGTGCCGTCGGCGCCGGGTGCCGCGGTCAACCGCCCCTCGAACACGCAGTGGTAGCTGCCGCCGTCCTTGGTCGGGCCGTCGGCCACGAGGGACAGGACCGTGTCGCCCGGTTCGCCCTGCTGGATGGTGAGTGAACGGCTGTGCTCGCCGTCGGCGTTGTCGAGGGTCGTGGTCCAGGTGCCGAGGTACCCGGTCGGGATCGAGCCGTCCTCCGGGGAGGCGGCGGTGTCCGGCTGTGAGGTCGTCGGGGACGGGCCCGGGGTGGTCGGGGGCGCGCCGGTGCTCTGCGTGGGGGTGGGGCCGGCGTCGGACTGGCCGCCGTCACCGCCCTGCATCAGCGCGTACACCGAGCCGCCCGCGGCCAGCGCGACGACCAGGGCGATCACGACGAGCAGCGCGGTGGAACGGCCGTTTCCGCGCCCCGGATCCTGCGGGGGGCCGTAGGGCGGAGTCGTGCCGTAGGGCGGCGGGCCGTAGGGCGGGGTGGAGCCGAGGCCGCCGTAGGCGGGGTGGTACGGCGGGGCGGCGCCCGGGGTGCCGGGGGCGCCGGGCTGGGGGTGCTGCTGGGGGTAGCCGTACGCCGGGTGCGGCTGCGGGGGCGTCGGCATCTGCGGGTGCGGCTGCGGCTGTGAGGGGGACGGTGCGCCCGTGCCCGGGAGTTGCCCGGGCACCGGGGGCGCGCTCTGGCCGACGACCATGGTGGGCAGATGGTTCACCGGCGGGCCCTCGCCCGGCAGGCCCGGCGGGGGCGGGCCGGGGGCCGGGGGCGCCGTCGCGCGGGCCGGGGACAGCGCGGGGTGCGGCGACGACTCGTCGGCGGCGGGGGCGTGTTCGGGGGTGGCGCCGGGGCCGGGGTTCTCGTCGGGGCCGGAACCCCGCTGCTCGGCAGGCGGCTCGGGAGAACCAGCTCCCTCGGCAAAGCCGGCCCCCACCGGATCCTCCGCGTCCAGCAACCGCACCGCGTGCCGACCGAGTTGGGCCACCAGGGCGCTCGGGAGCCAGGGGTCGAGGGCGCGGCCGTCGGCGACGGTGTCGTCCGCACCCGTGCGTTCCAGGACGCTGTCGAGGGACGGGCGTGCGGCGGGGTCCTTGCGCAGGCAGTCGCGGACCAGGTCGGCGATGCCCTCGGGGACGCCCTCCAGGTCCGGCTCCTCCTGGGCGATGCGGAACATCAGCGCGTGCACGCCGCTGTTGGCGGTGCCGAAGGGCAGGGCACCGGTGGCGGCGTAGGCGAGGACCGAGCCGAGGCAGAAGACGTCGCACGCCGGGGTGATGCGGTCGCCGCGCACCTGCTCGGGCGCCATGAAACCGGGCGATCCGACGAGCGCGCCGGTGCGGGTGAGCCCGCCGTCCGTCACGGTCTGCAGGGCCCGGGCGATACCGAAGTCGATGACGCGGGGGCCGTCGATGGTGACCAGGACGTTGGACGGCTTGAGGTCGCGGTGGACGATGCCGGCCGCGTGGATGTCCTTGAGCGCGTGCGCGAGCCCGGCCGCGAGGATGCGGACCGTCCGCTCGGGCAGGGCGCCGTGGTCGTGTCCGACGACCTGCTGGAGGCTCGGCCCGGCGACGTACCCGGTGGCCACCCACGGCACCGCCGCCTCGGTGTCCGCGTCCAGCACCGGCGCCGTCCAGTACCCGCCGACCCGCCGCGCGGCCTGCACCTCCTGCCGGAAGCGCTCCCGGAACTCCTCCTGCGCGGCCAGTTCCTCGCGCACGAGTTTCACGGCGACCGTACGGCCCCGCTCCGAGCGGGCCAGATACACATGCCCCATGCCGCCCGCACCGAGCCGCGCCAGCAGCCGGTACGCACCGATCCGCTGCGGATCCCCGGGCCCCAGCTTCTCCATCGCTCAGCCGCCTTCCCCCACACGTGAGCAACAGATCGAGAATAGTGCGGGGCCCGGGCGGGTCAGGCCCGAACGACGTCTACGGTTCCGTAACAGGCGGTCCCACCTCGTCGAGCGCCTTCGACAGCCGTTCCAGTACCCGCACCGCCTCCGCCAGGTCCGCCTCCCCGAACTCCTCCGCCAGCCGGTCGGCGAAGGCGGTGTGCCCGGGGTCGATACGGGCGATCGCCGCCCGCCCCTGCCCGGTCGGCGCGAGGAGCTTGGCGCGGCGGTGCGCGGGGTTCGGCCGGTACTCGGCGAGCCCTCGCTCCACCAGCAGGTCGGCGATGCGCTGCACGCTCTGCCGTGTGATGCCCATGGCGCGGGCGATGCCGGAGACGGGCAGCGGCTCCCCCAGGACCGCGCCGAGCACCTGCCACCAGGCGGCGGTCAGCCCCGCGGGCCGGGCCAGTTCCTCCGCCACGGCGAGGAACTGGCCGTTCAGCCGGAACACCCCGAGGGCGCTGCGGCTGAGCAGGTCCTGACGCTCCCGGCTCATGCCGCCCCGGCCTTCTCCAGCACGGCGTAGGCCGCCGCGTCGGAGTCGTGGAACAGCCGGTACCAGGCGTCGAGCACCTCGCCCTCGTACACCTCGAGCAGCCGGAGGATCTCCCGGGCGAAGGCGACGGGCTCGGTCGGGCCGGCGGTGACCAGGTTCGCGTCGGTGACGGCGTCGGTCTCGACGTAGCGCTCGCCGCCCGCGTAACCGGTCGCGGCCAGGTAGAAGGAGACCGCGCTGGTGTGGTCGCGGTCGTCGAGCAGGCCCTCGCGGGCGAGTCCGGCGGTGGCGCCGCAGATCGCGGCGACCGGCACGCCCGCGTCCAGGAACGCCCGGGCCTTGCGGGCGAAGGGCCCGAGGTCGTCGCCGGTGTCCCACAGGCCGGCGCCCGGGAGGATCAGCAGGGAGCTGTCCTCGGGCCGTACGTCGTCCAGGGCGGTGTCGGGCTGGATGCGCAGTCCGCCGATGCTGGTGACCGGGTCCGTGGACGGGCCGACGGTCCGGATCCGGTACCCGGCGCGGGCGAGATGGGCCGTGGCGTGGCCCGTCTCCCAGTCGGCGAGGGTGTCGTAGACGGCGAGATGGACGGGCTTGCGGTCGGTCATGGCGTTCACGGCTCCTCCTGAGACCTGAGGCTCGACCCCGAAGAGTCATGACAGCATCCTGACATTTAGACAGCACACTGTCAATGCACGCGGACCTTCTGGACAACCTGTCGCGGAATGCCGCCGACGGCAGACAGGCCGCCGATTTCACCGCCCTCTCCCCCGCGCCTACGCTCGCCGGCATGACCCCTCAGCCGAACCCCGAAGCCGGTGCCGCAGTCAAGGCCGCCGACCGTGACCATGTGTTCCACTCCTGGTCCGCTCAGGAGCTCATCGACCCGCTCGCCGTCGCCGGGGCGGAGGGGTCGTACTTCTGGGACTACGACGGCCGGCGCTACCTCGACTTCTCCAGCGGGCTCGTCTACACGAACATCGGCTACCAGCACCCCAGGGTCGTCGCCGCGATCCAGGAGCAGGCGGCGAAGATGACGACCTTCGCGCCGGCGTTCGCGATCGAGGCCCGGTCGGAGGCGGCCCGGCTGATCGCCGAGCGGACCCCGGGCGACCTGGACAAGATCTTCTTCACCAACGGCGGCGCCGACGCCGTCGAGCACGCGATCCGGATGGCCCGGCTGCACACGGGCCGCCCGAAGGTGCTCTCGGCGTACCGCTCGTACCACGGCGGTACGCAGCAGGCCGTGAACATCACCGGCGACCCGCGCCGCTGGGCCTCCGACAGCGGCACGGCCGGGGTCGTGCACTTCTGGGCGCCCTACCTCTACCGCTCCCGTTTCTACGCCGAGACGGAGGAGCAGGAGTGCGCGCGGGCGCTGGAGCACCTGGAGACGACGATCGCCTTCGAGGGGCCCTCGACCGTCGCGGCGATCATCCTGGAGACGATCCCGGGCACGGCCGGGATCATGGTCCCGCCGCCCGGCTACCTCGCCGGGGTGCGGGAGCTGTGCGACAAGTACGGGATCGTCTTCGTCCTGGACGAGGTCATGGCCGGGTTCGGGCGGACCGGTGAGTGGTTCGCGGCGGACCTGTTCGGCGTCACGCCCGACCTGCTCACCTTCGCCAAGGGCGTGAACAGCGGGTACGTGCCGCTGGGCGGGGTCGCGATCTCCGGCGCGATCGCCGAGACCTTCGGGAAGCGGCCGTACCCGGGTGGCCTGACGTACTCCGGGCATCCGCTGGCGTGCGCCGCGGCCGTCGAGACGATCAACGTCATGGCACAGGAGGGCGTCGTCGAGAACGCGGCCCGGCTGGGCGCGTCCGTCGTGGGCCCGCAGCTGCGTGCGCTGGCCGCGCGGCACCCGAGCGTGGGCGAGGTGCGCGGCGTCGGCATGTTCTGGGCGCTGGAGCTGGTCCGCGACCGGGAGACGCGGGAGCCGCTGGTGCCCTACAACGCGGCCGGGGAGGCGAACGCGCCGATGGCCGCCTTCGCCGCCGCCGCGAAGGACAGCGGGCTGTGGCCGTTCGTGAACATGAACCGGACACATGTGGTGCCGCCCTGCACCGTCACCGAGGCGGAGCTGAAGGAGGGCCTCGCGGCACTGGACGCGGCGCTCTCCGTGGCGGATGAATACACCCAGTAAACAGCTGTAAACCGGTCAGAAAACGACCACAACCCGTCAGTAGCCGACCAACCTCGCACCTCGTTCGAACGCGTAAGGTGGCGTGGCCGTAGACATATACGTGCACGCCACCCGAACGCGACGAGGGAGACGCCCTGACCATGCCCCGCAGCTCCGGCAACGGCGCCGTGACGCGCAGCACCCTGCGACAGCAGATCGCCGACGCGCTCCGTGACGAGGTGCTGGCGGGACGGCTGCAGCCGGGGCAGGAGTTCACGGTCAAGGAGATCGCCGACCAGTACGGGGTGTCCGCCACGCCGGTCCGGGAGGCGCTGGTCGACCTCTCCGCGCAGGGGCTCCTCGACGCCGACCAGCACCGCGGCTTCCGCGTCCGCGAGTACTCGGCAGAGGACTTCCGCGGCATGATCGAGGCCCGCGACCTGGTCATCGAGGGGATGTTCCACACCCTCACCACCGGGCAGCGCCCCTCCGGGCAGCCGGGCGACCTCCGGGTCGCCGCCGTGCTCGCCGGGGTACGGCGGCGCGGCGAGGAGGCGCAGCGGGCCGCTGCGGCCGGTGACCTCACCGTCCTCATCGGCTACGACCTGCGTTTCTGGCGCGAGCTGGCCGCCCTCTTCGGCAACCCCTACCTCGCCGACTTCCTGCACCGGCTGCGGGTGCAGACCTGGGTCTGCGCGGTGCAGCACCTGCGCCGGCTCAGGGACCTGCGGGGTGAGCTATGGGCCGGCCACACCGACCTGGTCGACGCCCTGGGTGCCCGCGACACCGACACGGCGCGATCGATCATCGCCGGCTACAACGCCCACTCCATCGCCCTGATCGAGCGCCTCGCCTCCGGATGACCTGCGTCGCATCTGTCCGTACGGGTATGGGACATGCACGGCGGCAGCCGCTTTCCGTGCCGCACCGATACCCTTCCCTGACACCGCGCCACCCGACCACCGAGCTGAGCGAGGAGCCTTCTTTGGCCTGTGACCTGTGGCTGGTACCGCTCGTCGACGTGTTGTGCCACACGCCGGACAACCCGTTCGCCGAGGAACTCGCGCAATACAACAAGGTGCTCACCGAGGCCGGACTGCCGCCGGTGCCGGTGTACCAGTACATGCCGGGACTGTCGGGCGACGTCGCCCCGGTGGCGGGCTTCGACTACGACGCGCTGCACTTCCTGCGCCGCGCCTACCTGCTCCAGGTGTGCGGCCTGCCGGTGACGCCCGTGGACGAACTGGGCGGCGACTACGAGCAGTTGCTGGAGATGTTCGAGTCGACGGCCCAGCAGTCGCACCTCGTCTGGCACTACGACCACGCGGGCGCGTACGTCCCCGTCGACTTCCCCAGCCCGCTCGCCGACGACCAACTCCTCGCGGGCGGCGGGCCACTGGGCTCCTCCCACGCCCTGCTGCGGGAGCTGGAGCTGGTCGCCCCGGCGATCGGCATCGACCCGGCCAATCCGCCGGCCGCGCCCCAGCCGCCGCTCGTGCCCACGGAGCTGGAGGAACCCGCCGTCCCGGCACCGTACGATCCCAGCCCCTTCGCCCGGGAACGCCACGTCTGGCTCGGTCTGCACGCGGCCGTGACGCGGAGTCTGGCCCAGGGGTCGATGATCGTCTTCAGCTAGGGGCTCAGCGGCCCACCTGGGAGAGGCCCTTCTGCAGGTCCTCCAGGTTCATCACCGGCGTGTAGCTGATCTCCGCGCCGAGCTGGAGGAAGAAGGGCTCGCTGAGGGCCGGCATCTGCGAGCTGTCCTGCATGTCGAAGACCAGGAAGGCGGTCCGCTTGCCGTGGTCGGTGGTGAAGTAGGCCGCTTCGGGCTTGATCTGTTCCAGCGACTCCTGGACCAGCTTCCCCAAGGTGCCGTTCCGGATGGCCTCGTTGGCCTTGTCCGTGTCCATGGATGCCTTGAGCAGTACGCGCATCGCACTCACCTTCTTCTGGTCGACGCACGCGGGGGGTATGAATTTCAGCCTAATCCCGATCACCGGCGCCCGCGCGGGCGCCGGTGATCGGGCACCGACGGCCCTGCGGCCTACAGGAACGAGTTGACCTCGATCGTCTCGTCCCGGCCCGGGCCCACGCCGATCGCGGAGATCGGGGCGCCGGACATCTCCTCCAGCGCCTTGACGTAGCTCTGGGCGTTCTTCGGCAGGTCGGAGAAGGACTTGGCCTTGGAGATGTCCTCGCTCCAGCCCGGCAGCATCTCGTACACCGGCTTCGCGTGGTGGAAGTCGGTCTGGGAGTAGGGCAGCTCCTCGACGCGCTTGCCGTCGATCTCGTACGCCACGCAGACCGGGATCTGCTCCCAGCCGGTGAGGACGTCGAGCTTGGTGAGGAAGAAGTCCGTCAGGCCGTTCACCCGGGTCGCATAACGGGCGATCACCGCGTCGAACCAGCCGCAGCGCCGGTCACGGCCGGTGGTGACACCACGCTCGCCGCCGATCCGGCGCAGCGCCTCGCCGTCCTCGTCGAACAGCTCCGTCGGGAACGGGCCCGCGCCGACACGGGTCGTGTAGGCCTTGAGGATGCCGATGACCCGGCTGATCTTCGTCGGGCCCACGCCCGCGCCCGTGCAGGCACCGCCGGCGGTCGGGTTGGAGGAGGTGACGAAGGGATACGTGCCGTGGTCGATGTCCAGGAGCGTGCCCTGGCCGCCCTCGAACAGGACGACCTTGTCCTCCTCCAGCGCCTGGTTGAGGACCAGGACGGTGTCGGCGACGTACGGCGCGAGCTTGTTGGCGTAGCCCAGCAGCTCCTCGACGACCTGGTCGACGGCGATCGCGCGCCGGTTGTAGAGCTTGGTGAGGATCTGGTTCTTGACGTCGAGCGCCGCCTCGACCTTCTGCGTGAGGATCGACTCGTCGTACAGGTCCTGCACGCGGATACCGACGCGGTTGATCTTGTCGGCGTAGGTCGGGCCGATGCCGCGCCCGGTCGTGCCGATCTTCCGCTTGCCGAGGAAACGCTCCGTCACCTTGTCGACCGTGACGTTGTACGGCGTGATGATGTGCGCGTTTCCGCTGAGGAGGAGCTTGGAGGTGTCGACACCACGCTCGTTCAGACCGCTCAGCTCGGAGAGCAGGACCGACGGGTCGACGACGACACCGTTACCGATGACCGGCGTGCAGCCGGGAGACAGGATTCCGGAAGGGAGCAGGTGGAGGGCGTACTTCTGGTCGCCCACGACCACCGTGTGGCCGGCGTTGTTGCCGCCCTGGTAGCGCACTACATAGTCCACCGAACCACCGAGCAGGTCGGTGGCCTTTCCCTTGCCTTCGTCACCCCACTGAGCACCGAGCAGCACAAGTGCGGGCACGCGCGTACACCCCTTCCGGGCGGGGCATGTCCATGGTCGAGGGCGAACGCGGAGTCTTCGCCGCGTGCACCGCGACCGCCGTTGGCCGCCAACCGTCGGACCGGATGCCCCGGAATAGACGAAGCCCCTGGCGCAATAGCGCAAGGGGCTCTTGCACAAAGATGCTACCCGAGGAAGCGAGGCATGGCCGAGGTGGCGACTTCCGCGACGTCCGAGCAGCTGCTGGTGGTGGTCGACCCGGTCGCCCGTCGGTCGGACGGCGAGTCCGTACGGATCGCGAAAGACGTGCTCGGAGCGGGTGCCGCGATGAAGCTGTGCCTGCCGGACGGGCCGGAGGAGTTCGCGCGGGCGTTGCGCCGGCGGGGCTCGCGGCGCCCGGTGGTGGTGGGTGACGACCAGGCCCTGGTCCGCGCGGTGTCGCTGCTGCACCGGCATCGGGAGCTGGCCGGATGTGCGCTGTCGGTGGTGCCGGTCGGGGGCGCGCTGTCCCTCGCCCGGTCGCTGGGGGTGCCGACGGGGACGGTGGCGGCGGCGCGGGCGGTGCTCGACGGGGTCGAGCGGCGGATGGACCTGATGGTGGACGACAGCGACGGGGTGGTGCTCGGCGCGCTGCGGATACCGCCGGTGACGGCCGACGCTCGGGCGCCGGACGCCGAGGACGCGCCGGGCCGCCCCTGGCTGCGGACCTGCCAGTCCCTGGTGCGCACCCTGGTCCCGGCCGCCCGCCCGTCCCGGCTCGCCTCCGTGCCCGAGCCCGGCCCCTCCCGGCTGCGGGTCGAGGTCGACGGCGAGACCCTCGTCGACCTGCACCAGCCGGTCGAGGCGGTGTCGGTGTCGCCCTCGGCCTCCGGGGTGGCGGCGGTGGAGGTCCGCCCGGTGTCGGTGGGCGCCGAGGCCTCGCCCCTGCTCGCGCGGGGCCGGACGGTGACGGTGTCGGGGGCTCACTTCCGCTACCGGGCGGACGCCGTGGTGTCGGGGCCGGTGCGGACCCGGACGTGGGTGGTCCGGGAGGGGGCGTGGGGGCTGACGGTGCCGGCGGCGCCGTGAGCCGCGCCCCGCGCGTCATTCCGGCCCGAACGTCTTCTCCCGGTGCACGCGCCAGCGTTCCATCAGCTCCACGAGCTCGCTCTCCAGGAACTCGAAGAAGGCGAGCGTCTCGGACATGCGGCGGCCGGCCGGGGTGTCGGCGCCGAGGCTGGTGACGCCCTCGCGCAGGGCCGTCTCCCAGCGTTTGATGACCGCGTCGCGGTTGGTCATGGCCTCGTACCACTGGTTGCCGTGCACCCGGTAGCGCTCCCGGCGGGAACCCGGCTCGCGTTCGCGCGCGACCATGTGCGCCTGGGCCAGGTAGCGCACCGCCCCGGAGACCGCCGCGGGGCTGATCCGCAGCTGCTCTCCCAGTTCGGCGGAGGTCATCGAGCCCTCGTCGGAGGAGAGGAGCGCGGCGAAGACCCGGGCGGGCATCCGCGGCATCCCGGCCTCGACGAGCTGGGCAGCGAAGGACTCGACGAACCTCGACACGGCCTCCGCGCCCCGCGCGCCCCTGGCTGATTCCGTCATGGGATTCATCCTAGCCGCGGTTCACGCCCTTCCTTAACTTCACAAATTTCTGAAGGAAGCGTACGTTCTGAAGCATGACGAAGGCCATCACCGTCTCCGGACTGCACAAGTCCTTCGGACGGACGCACGCACTCGACGGGCTCGATCTGGAGGTCGCCTCCGGCGAGGTCCACGGCTTCCTCGGCCCCAACGGCTCGGGCAAGTCCACCACCATCCGGGTCCTGCTCGGCCTGCTGCGCGCCGACTCGGGCGCCGCGCAGGTACTGGGCCGCGACCCCTGGGAGGACGCGGTGGAGGCACACCGCCGGATCGCCTACGTCCCCGGGGACGTGACGCTGTGGCGCAACCTCTCCGGCGGCGAGGTCATCGACCTGTACGGCAGGCTGCGCGGAGGGCTGGACCCCCGGCGCCGGGCGGAGCTGATCGAGCGGTTCGAGCTCGACCCCACCAAGAAGGGCCGCACCTACTCCAAGGGCAACCGGCAGAAGGTCGCCCTGGTCGCCGCGTTCGCCTCGGACGTCGACCTGCTGATCCTGGACGAGCCGACCTCGGGCCTGGACCCGCTGATGGAGGAGGTCTTCCGGCGCTGTGTGGCCGAGGAGCGCGACCGGGGCCGCACGGTCCTGCTCTCCTCCCACATCCTGAGCGAGGTCGAGGAGCTGTGCGACCGGGTGAGCATCATCCGCAAGGGCCGCACGGTCGAGAGCGGTTCGCTCGCCGACCTGCGCCACCTGACCCGCACCAGTGTCGTCGCCGAACTCGCCGGCCCGCCCAACGGGCTGGCGCACCTGCCCGGCGTCCACGACCTCGACGTGCGGGGGCGCCGGGTCCGGCTCCAGGTCGACACCGACGGGCTGGACGCCGTCCTGCGGTCCCTGAGCGAGTCGGGCGTACGGTCGCTGACGTCGACGCCGCCCACGCTGGAGGAACTGTTCCTGCGGCACTACCAGGACGAGGCGGCAGCCCGATGACGACCTTCGCCGTACGGCCCGGCAGCGCACGCCGGCTGGCCGGGACGGGCACGCTGCTGCGGTTCGCGCTGCGCCGCGACCGGCTGATGATGCCGGTGTGGATCGCGGTGAACGCCCTGATGGTCCTCTCCATGCCGAACACCCTGGAGGGCCTCTACGGCACCCCGGCCGAACGCGCCGACCTGGTCCGGCAGATGGGGACCAACTCCTCGCTGCGCGCGATGGTCGGGCCCGTCTTCGACGACTCGCTGGGCGCGCTGACGGCCTGGCGGGTGGGTGTCTACGCGGGCGCCCTGGCCGCCGTGATGAGCCTGCTGATCGTCGTCCGGCACACCCGGGACGAGGAGGAGAGCGGCCGTCAGGAGCTGGTGGCGTCCGGCATGGTGGGCCGCCGGGCCTCCCTCACGGCGGCCCTGCTGGCGGCGGCGGTCGCGAACGGCGTCCTGGCGCTGCTGCTCACGGCCGGTCTGGCCGGACAGGGCACGACCGGGGCACTGGCCCTGGGCCTCGGCATCGCCGGAGTCGGGATGCTCTTCGCCACGACGGCGGCGATCGTCGCCCAGCTGACCGAGAGCGCGCGGCTGGCCCGGGGGCTGACGGCGGCGGTGCTGGGCGCCGCGTTCGTGCTGCGCGCGGCGGGCGACTCGGCGAAGGACGACGGCTCGTCCGTCCTGACCTGGGTGTCGCCGCTCGGCTGGCTGGAGAACCTGCGGCCGTACGCGGACGAACGCTGGTGGGTGCTGGCGCTGCTCGCCGGAGCCGTCCTCCTCCAGGGCGCGGTGGCGTACGGGCTGACCGGCCGCCGGGACCTCGGCATGAGCTTCCTGCCCACCCGGCCGGGCCCGGCGTCCGGCCGCCTGGGCAGCGCGGGCGCGCTGGCCTGGCGGTTGCAGCGGGGCAGCGTACTGGGCTGGAGCGTCGGCTTCCTCCTCGCCGGGGTCGTCTACGGCGGTATGACCGAGGGCGCGGCCGACCTGGTCGGCGACAACGACAACGCCCGGCGGATCTTCGAGCGGATGGGCGGCCGGTCCGGCCTGACCGACACGTTCCTGGCCTCGATGACCGGCATGCTCGGGCTGGTCGCGGCGCTGTACATCGTGGCGTCGGTGCTCCGCCTGCACGGCGAGGAGACCTCCGGCCGGGCGGAACCGGTGCTGGCGAACGCGGTCGGGCGTCTGCGCTGGGCGGCGGGCCACCTGGTGATCGCCTTCGGCGGCTCGGCACTCATCATGCTCCTGGCCGGCCTCGGCCTGGCCGCCGGCTACGGCAAGGAGACCGGACCGATCCTGGGGGCGTGCCTGGTACAGCTGCCGGCGATCTGGGTGATCGGCGGGGTGGCGGTGCTGCTGCACGGGGTGCTGCCCCGCGCGGCCGCGGCGGCATGGGGCGTGGCAGGGGCGGTCCTGCTGATCGGCTGGGTCGGCCCCGCGCTGGACGTCCCGCAGGCCGTGCTGGACCTCTCGCCGTTCGGGCATCTGCCGAAGCTGCCGGGCGGGTCCATGGAGTGGGGGCCGGTCGTGGTCCTGACCGGGCTGGCGGTGGTGCTGGTGGCGGCAGGGCTGGCGGGGCTGCGGAGGCGGGACCTGACCACGTGATCAGCCGAGGTACTGCCAGTGCTGTGACCGTGGCCGCCGAGCGCAAGGAACGCGCGCGCATCCGCAGCGAGAACGACCGCCGGCCTACGAAGCGCTTCTCAGCGCGTCGCGCAGCACCGCGATGGACTGGGCAACGGCCGCACGGGTGGCGTGGGTGTCGCTGAGGGGGTTGAGCATCATGAAGTCGTGGGTGATGCCGTCGTAACGGACCGTGGTGGTGTCGACGCCCGCCGCGCGGAGCTTGGCCGCGTACGCCTCGCCCTCGTCGCGTAGGACGTCTGCCTCGTCGACAAGGAGGAAGGCCGGTGGCAGACCGGCGAGCTGATCAAGGTCGGCCTTCAGAGGAGAGGCGGTGATCTCGCTGCGCTGCGCGCGGTCGGGCACGTAGGCGTTCCAGAACCACTCCATGGCCTTGGCGGTGAGGAAGTAGCCGGTGGCGAGATCGGCATAGGACTTGGTGTTCATGTCGGCGTCGGTGACCGGGTAGTACATGGACTGATGCACGAAACGGACGTCGCCGCGCTCCTTGGCCATCAGAGCGAGAGCAGCCGTCATGTTTCCGCCGACCGAGTCGCCCGCCACCGCCATGCGGTCCGGATCGAGGCCATGGGCAGCGCCCTCTCGGACGATCCACTGAGCGGTGGCGTAGCCCTGCTCGATCGCCACCGGGTAGTGCGCCTCGGGAGAGCGGGTGTACTCGACGAACACGACCGCAGCCTGCACCCCGTCCGCGAGCTCGCGCACCAGTCGATCATGGGTGTCGGCGTTGCCCAGAATCCATCCACCGCCGTGCATGTAGAGAATCACGGGGAGGGGCGGCGCAAAGCCGCGCGGCCGGACGATGCGGACACGAACATCGCCGACATCGGCCGGAACGGTGATCCACTCTGAGTCGACATCGAGCTTCTCGATCGGTTCCGCTTGAAGGTCGTCCAGCACCCTGCGGGCCTTCTCGGGCCCCAGTTCGTACAAGAACGGCGGCTGGGACGTGGCATCTGCGAACTGCTGGGCTGCGGGCTCCAGAACGATGGAGCCAGAGGGAGCGGTCATGACGAATTCCGTGAGGTCTGGGACTGAGGGGGATGCTGAGGACCCTGCACGGCCTGACCGCGGAGCGTCGATGCGCCCCGCCAACTGGGCAGGCAGCGCAGCATTGCCACAAGCAACAGCCTCGCCCCTCCGAGTCATGATCGCATCCGTGCAGCCGCACACCCCGGCCCGTACCGCCCAGGACCGGTTTCCGCCACTCATCCCTGCGGTTGTACGACCGCTGTTCGAGGTCGACGATTGTTACAGCGCGCAATCGGAAGGAGCGCCATGAGCGAGCCGACGACCAACGCCCCGCCGATCGTGCTGATCCACGGGCTGTGGATGACCGCCAGAAGCTGGGATCGCTGGGCGCGGTACTACCGGGCGAGGGGCTACGAGGTGATCGTGCCGACGTACCCAGGGTTCGAGATCGAGGTGGAGGCGCTGCGCGAAAAGCCCGAGATCATCGCCGCGGCATCCGTCCCCGAAACCGTCGACCATCTCAGCGACGTGGTCGAGAACCTGGACCGTCCGCCGATCATCATGGGCCACTCCTTCGGCGGGATCTTCACCCAACTCCTGGTCAACCGAGGGTTGGGCGCCGCCGCCGTGACGATCGACTCGGCGCCGACCGAGGGTGTGCGGGTGAACCCGCCGTCCCAGATCAAGTCCCTGTTCCCGGTCCTCTCCAACCCGGCCAACCGGCACCGCGCGGTGGGCTTCACCAGGGCGCAGTTCCACTATGCGTTCGCCAACACGTGCAGCCGGGAGGAGTCCGACGCGGCGTACGACCGCCTCCACATCCCGGCGCCCGGCAACTGGGTGTGGGCCTACGGCCTGATAGCCAACTGGAAGCCGGGCCACCAGGAGACCTGGGTCGACTACGACCTGGACGACCGGGCGCCACTGCTGTTCATCATGGGCGGCAAGGACCACCTGATGCCGCCCTCGGTGATCCGCTCGAACGCGAAGAAGTACCGCCACTCCGAGGCGCTGACCGAGACCTACGAGTTCCCGGACCGCTCACACTTCACCGGTGTCGAGCCCGGCTGGGAACAGGTGGCCGATTACGCGCTCGAATGGGCGACCAGCCACGCCCGCACCCCGCAGGGCTGACAAACCGCCGACAGCGGCAACCCACGACGCCTTGTCGCCGGCCCGGTTCCCGCTGACCGACACACCAGAGCTCTTACCCCACCTCGACGGTAAGCCCCTCCAACCCCCGGATCACGAAGTTCGGCTTACGGGCGGGCTCGGCGGCCAGGCGCAGCGTCGGCGCCCGCTCCAGCAGCGCCGCCATGGACGCCGCCAGTTCGATGCGGGCGAGGGGCGCGCCGATGCAGTAGTGAATACCGGCGCTGAAGGAGATGTGGGGGTTGTCCGGGCGGGCCAGGTCCAGGGCGGACGGGTTCTCGAACACCGTCGGGTCGTGGTTGGCGGAGCCGAAGAGCAGGGCGATCTCCGCGCCGCGCGGGATCGTCGTGCCGGCGAGTTCGATCTCGTCCAGGACCCAGCGCTCGAAGAGCTGGAGCGGGGTGTCGTAGCGCATCAGTTCCTCGACGGCGGAGGGGATCAGCGAGTGGTCCGCGCGCAGCAGCTCCAGCTGGGCCGGGTTGCGGAACAGGGCGTACCAGCCGTTGACCGTGGCGTTCACCGTGGCCTCGTGGCCGGCGTTGAGGAGGAGGACCGCCGTCGAGATCATCTCCTGCTCGGTGAGGCGGTCGCCCTCGTCGTGGGCCGCGATCAGGCCCGAGATCAGGTCATCGCCCGGCTCCTTGCGGCGGGCCGCGATCAGTTCGCGCAGGTAGTCGGAGAACTCCACCGACGCCCGGACCGCCTTCGCCGCCGTCTCCCCGGACGGGTTCAGCTCGTACATCCCGCAGATGTCCGCCGACCAGGGCCGCAGCGGGGCCCGGTCGGACTGCGGGATGCCGAGCATCTCCGCGATCACGGCCACCGGCAGGGGCTCGGCGACGTCCTTCAGCAGGTCGCCGCCGCCCGCTTCGGCCAGGGCCGAGGCGAGTTCGTCCGCGAGGCCCCGCACATACGGCTTCAGCCGCTCCACCGTGCGGGGCGTGAACGCCTTCGAGACCAGGCGCCGGATCCGGGTGTGGTCCGGCGGCTCCAGGTCGAGCATCCCGTGGTCGTTGAGCGTGTGGAACGGCTCCTGCTCCGGCGGGGGCGGGGTGCGGCCGAAATCCTCGTGGGTGAACCGGTGCTGGTAGGTCCGGCCCAGGCGCCGGTCCCGCAGCAGCGCCGAGACGTCCGCGTGGTGCGGGACGAGCCACTGGTTCGTGGGCGCGTAGTAGTGCACCCGGCCCCGCGCACGCAGCTCGGCGTAGGCGGGGTACGGGTCGGCGAGGAACGCCGGGTCCCAGGGGTCGAACGCGAGGTCACGAGCAGCTGCCATGGACGGACGCTAGCCCGGCATCGCCTCCCTGACCAGGGGGTCCGCCCTTGAAGTGCGAGCAGCCCCGGTCCAGGGGTGAGGTCGCGCCGTACGTGGAGGAGTGCTGTGCTGGACGTACCACGTAGGAGGGCGTGCTGATGCGCTTCCCCCGGAACTCCGTCCTCATCCCCACACGGACGCCCGCGCCGACCGGAGCCGGCGGAGGATTGCTGCCGAAGCGGGATCTCGCAGCCGCCTGGTTCCTCGTCGTCCTGATCGCGGTGCCCGCGTGGGCGCTCACGATCGGCCAGGCCCGGGACATGGGGATCGAGCCCGGCACCATGGGGATGGCGCTGCCCCTGTTCCTGCTGCTGTGGGTGACGATGATGGCGGCCATGATGCTGCCGTCCATGGCGCCGGTGGCCATCACGTGGGTGCGGGGGATCGGCCGTCAGTCCTCCGGCTGGATCCGTGCCGCGCGCACCGCCGAGTTCCTCGGCGGGTATCTGATGGTGTGGACCGCCTTCGGTGCGCTCGCCTATGCGGGCCTGGCCGTCACCGGCGATCTGGTGGCGGATCACCCGGCAGCGGGGCGCTGGATCGGCTTCACCGCCTTCCTGCTGGCGGGTCTGTATCAGCTCGGCCCCCTGAAGTACGTGTGCCTGCGGCACTGCCGCGACCCCATGAGCCACCTGGTGCATTACGCCGGCTTCCGGGCACCGGCGCGTGACCTGCGGGTGGGCGTCCATCACGGCGCCTACTGCGTCGGCTGCTGCGCCGGGCTGATGGTCGTCCTGATCCCGCTCGGTGTGATGAACGTGGCGGCCATGGCCGGACTGGCCGTGGTGATCTTCGTGGAGAAGCTGTGGACCAGGGGCCCGCTGCTCACCCGGGTGGTGGGCTTGGCCTTCCTCGTCCTGGCCGTGCTCGTGCCGTTCCAGGACTGGCCGCTGCCGGGGCTGCGCGACTCGGTACCGCCGATGGACGGCATGTGACGGAGCGGGAGCGGAATTCCCACCACCACGGCGACCGCGGCTCTGCCAGGGCCGCGGTGTGTCGTCAGGCTGGGCTCGTCCAGTCGAAGGGGAAGTGTTTGCTCGACTTGCCCGAACGGTCCCAGGCGAAGCCGAAGGCGTCGGCCCGGTCGGTGGTGGCGCGGCCCCAGGTGGCTATCTGGCCGGGTCCCACCTCGGCGCCGGGCGCGTTGTGCACCTGCACCCGTGCGCCTTCCGGGGAGGTCGGGCCGGTCAGCGCTTCGGCGGTTGCCATCACCTTTCCGGGGATTTCCGCGCGCCAGGCGGACATGTCCTCGTCGACCTCGATGCGGATGGGGGCGAAGTCCATGCCCCTCATCTCGGGGCCGAGCATCGCGCCGAACTCCGCGGGCCATCCGCCCGCCTCACCGCCGAAGATCGCCTGGAGGGCGGCGCGCTGCTGTTCGTCGGCGCGTTCGTCGAAGAAGACCGCAGCGTAGGCGTCCGTGTGCTCGCGGGCCCAGACGTTGCCCACGAAGGAGCCGAGCATCAGCACATTGAGGCCGTCGAGCCGCACGTCACCGAAATTGCCGTCCCTTATGTGCCAGGCGAGCACACCCTCGCAGTCTCCGTAGGTCGGGGCCTGCGCGAACGTACAGGGGCACGGGATGGCGCACTTGCATACATCGAACCAGTCGCCTGCCAGATGCCAAGGCGGAGAGCCGGTGGTGGGTTGCTCTGTCATCTCGCTTCCTCCTGCCGAGTTCGCGATGAATCACGCCTTGTTTCCAGCTTGCTCCTCGTCCGTGCGATCACGCCAAGGGCGCGCTCCTTCTTCCGGCCTCACCACCCTTCCCGGGTGTTCAGCCCGGCGTCACCAGCCGCGCCTCGTAGGCGAACACCGCCGCCTGGGTGCGGTCCCTGAGTCCCAGCTTCACCAGGATCCGGCTGACATGCGTCTTGATCGTCGACTCGGCGACCACCAGCCGCTCGGCGATCTCCGCGTTCGACAGGCCCTGCGCGATGAGGACCAGCACCTCCGTCTCCCGGTCGGTGAGGTCGCCGTACGCCGCCTGCGCGGAGGGCATGAGGCGCGGCGTCTCGGAGATCTTGGAGAACTCGGTGATCAGGCGCCTGGTCACCGACGGGGCCAGGAGGGCCTCACCGGCGGCCACGACCCGCACGCCGTCGGCGAGCTGGCGGGCCGAGGCGTCCTTGAGGAGGAACCCGGAGGCTCCCGCGCGCAGCGCCTGGTAGACGTACTCGTCGAGGTCGAAGGTGGTGAGCACCAGCACCTTGGCCACGCCGTCCGCGGCGACGATCTCGCGGGTCGCCTCGATGCCGTTGAGCTCGGGCATGCGGATGTCCATCAGCACGACGTCCGGAGCGAGCTCGCGGACCTTCGCGACGGCCTCCCGGCCGTTCACCGCCTCGCCGACGACGTCGATGTCCGGCATCGCGTTCAGCAGGACCGAGAAGCCCTCGCGCACCATCATCTGGTCGTCCGCGATCAGTACGCGAATGGTCATGCGTCGTCCTCGTCCGGCAGGGCGACCGGCAGGAACACCGCCACCTCGTAACCTCCGTCGTCCGTGCGGCCCGCCGTCATCTCGCCGTTCAGCATCGTCACCCTCTCCCGCATGCCCGTGATGCCGTGCCCGGCGCCCGGGGAGGGCTTGATCAGGCTCGGGTTCGGCGGCGGGCCGTTGACTATGCGCAGGCCCAGGCCGCCGAGCACGTAACCGATCTCGACACGGGCGCTCGCACCCGGCGCGTGCCGCAGCGTGTTGCTCAGGGCCTCCTGCACGATCCGGTACGCCGACAGCTCCACCCCTTGCGGCAGCTCGCGCACCGCCCCGGTCACCACTTTCTCGACCCCCAGACCGGCCTCCCGCACATTGGCCAGCAGCCCCTCCAGGTCGGCGAGGGTGGGCTGCGGGGCGTCCGGGGCCTCGTAGTCCTCGGCGCGGACGACGCCCAGGACACGGCGCAGCTCGGTCAGGGCCGCCACCGCGTTCTCCCGGATCGTGGCGAAGGCCTTCTCCAGCTCCGGCGGCGGGTTCTCCACCCGGTAGGGCGCGGCCTCCGCCTGGATGGCGACCACCGACATGTGGTGGGCGACCACGTCGTGCAGCTCGCGGGCGATCGTCGTGCGCTCCTCCAGCAGGGTGCGGCGGGAGCGCTCGTGCGCGGTGGCCGTCTGCTGGGCGGTGACCTCCTGCTCCGCGTGGCGGCGGATGTGCCAGACGGTGACAGCGAGGAGGACGAACGCGGAGACGACCAGCATGGGGCCGATGTTGGTGCCGTGGCGGTCCGATCCGAAGAGTGTGTCCGCGAGGATGCCGTACCCCGCCGTCAGCGCCCACATCCAGGCGGCCGTGCGCGGCCTGGTGCGCACCGCCACGACTGTCAGCACCGTCAGGTGACAGACGAAGCTGCCCGGCAGCCAAGGCCAGTCGCCCCACGGGTCGCCGAACGGGAGGGCGAGCGGGGTGGCCGCCATGGACACCCAGAACGCGCCGACCGGCCGGCCCAGGGTCAGCAGGACCGGGACCGCGGCGAGCAAGCCGAGCACCAGGGCCAGGCCCCGGTCGAGCGTGGCGGCGGACAGGGCGATCAGGGCGGCCACGCAGATCACGGCGTGCGGCGTCCAGGCCGCCAGCTCCCGCAGGCGGCCGGGCAGCCTCCTGGTCAGGGGGCCGTCGACACGCATGCGCGGCAGCAGGCGGTAGGCGAAGGCGTCGTGGATGAGGTCCTGCCGCAGCCCGCGCAGGGCGTCCACGGCCAGCCGGTACTCCGGGCTGCGTGGCTTGGCCCCGCCCCCCGGCGGCATGGTCTGCAAGTGAGTCGTCTCGGTCACGTACAGAACGGTATGCGCCCCCCGGGACGCGGTCGTCCCCAGTGAGAGGGGTTCGCCGGCGTCCCTCTCAGGTACTACGGGGCCCCCGGGGCCCGGCTTCAGTACCCCGTCGGCCGGACCAGCCCCGACTCGTACGCGAACACCGCCGCCTGTGTGCGGTCCCGCAGGCCCAGCTTCACCAGGATCCGGCCCACATGGGTCTTCACCGTCTGCTCGGCGACGAACAGGTGCTGGGAGATCTCCGCGTTCGACAGGCCCTGCGCGATCAGGGCGAGCACCTCGGTCTCCCGCTCGGTCAGGTCACCGATCCGCTCCTTGAGCGGGGCGCGGGGCCGGTCGTCCAGCCGGGAGAACTCGGCGATCAGCTTGCGCGTGATGACCGGGGCGAGCAGCGCGTCACCGGCCGCGATCACCCGGACCGCCTCGGCGAGCTGCTCCGAGGAGGCGTCCTTGAGCAGGAACCCGGAGGCTCCGGCGCGCAGCGCGTCGTACACGTACTCGTCGAGGTCGAAGGTGGTGAGCACCAGCACCCTGATGTCCGGGTTCGCGGCCGTGATGTGCGCGGTGGCCTCGATGCCGCCGATCCCGGGCATGCGGATGTCCATGAGGACGACGTCCGGGGCGGTCTCGGCGGCCATCGCGACGCCGCCCTCGCCGTCCTTGGCCTCGCCGACGACCTCTATGTCGGGCTGGGTGCCGAGCAGCACGGTGAAACCCTGCCGGACCATCGCCTGGTCGTCGACGATGAGAACCCGGATGGGCCGGCCGGAGCTGCTCGTCATGGGGTCCCTCCCCGGGGATCGGTGCCGGTGTCGGTGGAACGGGTGGTGCCGGGGGCGTCGGCGGGCGGGGTGTCCGGGAGGAACGCGGTGACCTTGAAGCCGTCCCAGTGCCACGGGTGCGCTGTCATGGTGCCACCGAGCATCGCGACCCGCTCCCGCATGCCGAGCAGTCCGTGCCCCGCTCCCTTCGACGGCGGTGCGGGCCCGGTCGGCCGGCCGTTGACGACCTCCACCTCCAGCCCGTCCTGCTGGTAGGTGAGACGGACGGTGACTCTCGCGCCGGGCGCGTGCCGCAGGACGTTGCTCAGCGCCTCCTGCACGATCCGGTACGCCGACAGCTCCACGCCGGGCGGCAGCGGGCGCCGCTCGCCGTTGATCTCGGTGATGACCTCGCGGCCGGCGGCCCGGGTGTTCTCCACCAGCGCGTCGAGCCGGTCGAGCGTGGGCTGCGGGGCGTGCCCTGCGGTGTCGCCGTCCGGGCCGGCGGGCTCCCCCGGCCCGGCGTGCTCCGAGCGCAGCACGCCCAGCACCCGGCGCAGCTCGGTCAGCGCCTCCAGCGCGTTCTGCCGGATGCCGGCGAGGTTCTCCTTGAGTTCGTCCGGCGGGTTCTCGACGAGATGCGGGGCGACCTGCGCCTGGATGGAGATGACCGACATGTGGTGGGCCACCACGTCGTGCAGCTCCCGCGCGATGCGGCTGCGCTCCTCCAGCAGGGTGCGCCGGGTGCGCTCCTCGGCGGTGAGCGTGGTCTGCTCGACGAGTTGCGCACGGGCCTCGCGGCGGCCGCGCAGGGCGGTGCCGACGACCACGACGACGGCGAACAAGGAGAGTGAGAGCACGCCGGTGGTGTCGTAGCGCGCCGCGCCCCGCAGGCCCTCCAGGACGTAGGTGAGCAGCGCGGTCACGGCCAGGGCCGCTATCGCCGCGCGGGTGGGTACCCGCAGGGCGAGCAGCAGCAGCACGAACATCTCGGCGATGATGCCGGCCGCGGTCCAGGGCCAGGTGTAGGTCTCCGGGTCGAAACCGAGCCGGCCGCGCACCGCCAGGGCTCCCACGACGAAGGCGCCCAGGGACAGCCACCACGCCGGCACCGGCCGCCACAGCCCCAGGACCATGGCGCCGCCCTGCCCGACCGCGACCAGGAAGGCCAGGGTGGCGCCGAGATGGCCGTTGTCGTTCAGGTCACCGGTGCCGCCGAGCGTGACACCGAACGCCGCCAGGCACACCAGCCCGTGCGGCAGCCAGCGCATCCAGGTCGAGGGCGGCAGCGGATCCGCCCGGGCCGTCCACAGGTCCTGGCGCGCCACCCGCAGCCAGCCCCCGACGCGCGCCCGCAGCTCGCGGCCCACCCCCGTGTCCGTCACGCGCCCCAGCCTAGACATGGTGGGCCCTCGGCGCTGTCCCCCGGTCGGACGGACGGTGCGCCCGCACCACCCGCGACCTGCGGCCCCGGCCGCCCGCGCCCCGCTCGAAGGACCGGAAGGCGGCCCAGCAGACGGCGAGGGCCAGCGCGAACACCGGCAGCCAGAGCAGCCGGGCCCCGGCCCAGGCGAGGCTGTCGGGCGGCGTGTGCAGGCCGGGGAGCCGGCCCGCGAGGAGGCCGGTGGCCGTCGTGGCCATCAGGGCCGTCTGGTGCCACAGGAAGACGGTCATCGCGAAGAGGTTGACGAAGGCCACCGCCGCCCACGCCACGGGCCTGCGCATCGCCCGCCGCAGCCGCTCGCGCAGCAGCAGCGCGAGACCGCACTGGGCCAGCCCGAAGGTGACGACGGCCAGCGTCGGCGGGTCCAGGTTGGACACGCCCGCGCCCGGGACGCCGACCATCGACGCCGGGTAGCCCGCCCACGCGACGAGCCCCGCGGTCACCACGGCACCGCCGGCGAGCAGGATCCAGCCCGCGCGGCGGCGCTCCAGCTCGCCCCGGGTCCAGGCCGCGCCCAGCGTGAAGGGCACCAGCCAGCCCGCGGCCACGTTCACCCAGCCCAGCCAGGAGGGGCCGCCGAAGCCGAAGCGCAGCAGGTCCACGTGGAGTACGGCGGCCAGCGGCCACAGCGGGTTGAGCCGGGTCAGCAGCGGGGTCGCCGCCGTCAGGGCGGCGAACACCACCAGGAACCACAGCGGGGACAGGGCCAGTTTCACCAGCGTCCGGACCGTCCCGAACTCGGCGCCCGACAGCAGCAGGGCGAGCGCGGCGACCGTCCACAGGACGAGGACGGCCGCGACGGGTGCGAACAGCCGGGCCAGCCGGGCTGTCAGCCAGCGGTGGTACGGGATGCCGCGGGCCCGGGCCGAGGCCAGGCTGCGCGTGGCGACATGGCCGCCGACCAGGAAGAACACGGCGAGCGTCTGGAACAGCCAGGAGACGGGCGTCAGCCAGGGCATGTGCTGGAGCGGGCTCGCCGTGCGCAGGGTGCCGCTGTCGGCGACCAGGGCCGTGACCAGCCAGTGCCCGAGGACGACACCGAGGACCGCGGCGGCGCGCAGGGCGTCCACGGCCCGGTCGCGGCCGGCGGGAGTGGCCGCGGTGACGCGGTCAGCGCCCTGGCGCACCGCGTGCCGGACACCCCGTACTCCGAGTACTCCGCGCACTTCGCGCACTTCGCGTACTCCGATGTCAGTCATGGGTCACCGCCTTGGTCTCGCCCAGGACGATCCGGGCCAGGTTGGTCAGGGAGGTCGAGCCGGGGCTGAAGTAGTCGCTGTGGCCGCCGTCGCCGGCCGCGAAGACCCGGGCGCCGAAGGCCGGGGAGACGGGGTCGGTGCCGAAGCCGACGGTGGTTCCGAACAGGTCCGCGCTGACGTGCGGGACGTTCTCCACCCAGTCGTCGCCGCCGCGGGCCGCCCAGACGCGGGCGCGGGTGTGCAGGGCGGCCGCGGAGTCCGCGCCGGTGCCGGGGCTGCCCACGAGCGCGATGTCGTCGACGGCGAGCCCGGCGGCGGCCCGGCCGCAGACGACCGAGCCGTAGGAGTGGCACAGCAGCGTCAGGCGCGCTCCGCCGCCCGCTATGGCGCGCAGGCCGGCGACGAGCGCGCGCAGCCGCGGGGCCGCCTGCTCCGCCCTGCCGGGCGTCGTGACCGTCGCGCTGACCGTGCCCGGCGTCTCGTAGCCCAGCCAGGCCACGACCGCCGTGCGCGTGCCCGCAGGGGCTTCCCGTGCGAGCTGCCCGTACAGGGCGGCGGCTGCCGCGCGGAACCGGCCGTAGGTGTCGAGGCTCGTGTCGGAGCCGGGGACCAGGACGGCGATGCGGTCGGCGCGGGCGAGGTCGCCCAGGACCTCCGTCACCCGGCCGGAGCCGCGGCCGTCGAAGCGCAGGAGATGGCGGGCGGGGGCGGCGAGCTGACGGTCCGTCGCGGCCCGGTCCCGGTCGTGGTGGGCTGCGGCCAGCCGGGCCGCTTCGGCGGCGTTGGCGCGGTTGGCCGCGTACGCCGCGTCGAGCGTCGCCGCGCTCAGAGGTGCCAGGGACGCGGGGGCGGGCGCCGGGATCTCCGGGCGTCCCGCCCCGGAGAGGGGGAACACCACCGCGCCCGCGATGAAGGCGGCGAGCGCGGCGCGACTCCATCGGTGGGCGCGGCGCCGAGCGCCTTCACCCAAGCGGTACTTCGCCGCGGACCCCATGGTCGTCCCCCTCCAGCGCACCCGGCCATCGGGTCTGCATGGAAGGGAAGTTACGGATGGAGGCCCGTCGTCCGCGTCACACCGCGGAGCTCATCTGCGGCCTGGCTCTCAGGTACTACGGGTATGACCGGGGGTTCGCCCCTACGAGTGTCCAAGAAAGGCCTCTCACCAGGCCAGTTGGGCGATCTCCTCCACGACCACCGCACACGCGTCCGCCGCCGGGTCGATGAGCGGGAAGTGCCCCACGTCCTCCAGCAGCGTCACGCCCACCATCTCCCCGGCCTTCGCCGCCGCGTCCGCGTACGACTCGGCGACCGCCTGCGGCACATCGAGGTCCGCGCGGCCCTGGACGAGGGTGGTGGCGATGCCGGTGGGCAGCAGCAGCGCCGGGTCCGCGGAGGACTGCCGCTCGGCGAAGTGCTCGTCCCCGCCCAGCAGTTGCCGTACGGCACCGCCGCACACGTCGAGCTTGTCGGCGATCGCGAAGTCCGCGATCGGGGCGAGGGCGACCACACCGCGCAGGGCCGCCGGGCTGTCGCTGCGCCAGGGCGAACCCGTCGGCAGGACGTGCCGGGACGCGGCCCACAGCGCCAGGTGCCCGCCCGCCGAGTGACCGGTGAGGACCGTACGGCGCGGGTCGGCCTGCGGCAGCAGCTCCCGGACGAGCCCCGGAAGGGCGTCCAGCGCCGCCGCGACGTCGTCGAAGGTGTCGGGCCAGCGCCCCGCGACGGAGTCGTCACCGCCACCGCGCCGGTACTCCGCACTGGCCACGGCGAACCCGCGCCGGGCGAGGAACGCTGCGAACGGGCTGATGTGACGCCGGTCGTACGGTGCCCGCCAGGCACCGCCGTGCAGTACGAGCACGACCGGGGCGGGCCCGCCCGGACCGGCCTCCGCCCTCGGGACGTAGAAGTCGATCACCTGGTCGGGGTGGTCACCGTAGGCGGCGGTGGCGTCGGGGGCGACGGGCGCGTGGGAGAGCGCCGACTTCTCCTCGGCGGCGGCCCGTGCTGCTGCGACGTCGTCCGTCATGCTCCAACCTCTCAGCGATCCAGCGTAGATGGCGGACCAGGCGGGGCCCGGCCGTTGGCCGGGACGGTATCAGGCGCGTGACATGCGCGGACACGGGGATGTCACGCTGGGTGAAGAGCGAAACGGCCCCCGCGGCGGCAGGGGCCGTTCGTCACGGGGAACTCACCCCAGCGTCTCGGCCAGCACCCGCGCCGCCCGCTCCACGTCGGCGAAGCCCACGTACAGCGGTGTGAAGCCGAAGCGCAGCACGTCCGGCGCCCGGAAGTCGCCGACCACACCCCGCTCCACGAGCCGTTTCATCACCTCACCGGCGTCGTCGCAACGCAGCGCGATCTGGCTGCCCCGCTCCGCGTGCGGCACCGGCGTCAGGCATTCGACCCTGCCCTCGGGCACGTACGCGGCCACGCACTCCAGGAAGAAGTCCGTCAGCGCGAGCGACTTGGCCCGCACCGCCTCGACCCGCACCCCGTCCCACACCTCCAGGGCCGCCTCCAGGGCGAGCATGGAGAGGATGTCCGGCGTGCCGACCCGGCCGCGCAGGGCGCCGGGGGCCGGCTCGTACCCGCCGCGCATCCCGAACGGCTCGGCGTGGGAGTTCCAGCCGGGCAGCGGGGAGTCGAAGCGGTCCTGGAGCTCCCGGCGCACGTACAGGTACGCCGGTGAACCCGGCCCGCCGTTCAGGTACTTGTAGGTGCAGCCGACCGCGAGGTCCACGCCGTGCTCGTCCAGCCCCACGGGCAGCGCGCCCGCGCTGTGGCACAGGTCCCAGACGGCGTACGCGCCCGCCTGGTGCACGGCGGCCGTCAGCGTCGGCAGGTCGTGCAGCCGGCCGGTGCGGTAGTCGACGTGGTTGAGGAGCACGGCGGCGGTGCGGTCGCCCAGCGCGCCCGGCACGTCCGCCGGGGCCACCGGCCGCAGCGTGCGGCCGGTCATCCGGGCGGCGGACTCGGCGATGTACCCGTCGGTGGGGAAGGTCGTGGCGTCGACGAGGATCTCGTCGCGGTCCTCCCCGGCCATCCGCACGGCCCCCACAAGTGCCTTGAAGACGTTGACACTGGTCGAGTCGCCCACCACGATCTGGCCCGGCACCGCCCCGACCAGCGGGGCGATCCGGTCACCGATCCGCTCGGGCGCGGTCCACCAGCCGCTCTCCTCCCAGGACCGGATGCGCAGCTCGCCCCACTGGCGGCGCACGACGTCCTCGACCCGCCCGGGGACGACGGCCGGCAGCGCGCCGAGCGAGTTGCCGTCGAGGTACACCCCCGCGGCGTCAGCCGCCTGATCGGACGCGGTGTCCAGGACGAAGGCGTCCCGCTTGCCGCGCAACTCGTCGGCGGCGTCCAGCTTCTCCGCGCGCATCGCCAGTTCAGACATGGGACCGCGCCGTCCACAGCTCGGGGAACACGTGCTTCTGCGCCCGCTTCTCCAGCCAGGCCACTCCGGCGGAGCCGCCCGTGCCGGTCTTGGAGCCCATCGCGCGGCGGGTGGCGACGAGGTGGTCGTTGCGCCAGCGCCACACCAGCTCGGCGACATCGGTCAACGCCTCGCCCAGCCGGGCGAGTTCGCCGCTCTCGTCACCCGAGTAGACAGCCGTCCAGGCCGCCTCCACCTCGGGCGACGGCTCGTAGCGCAGCGACACGTCCCGCCCCAGCACGGCCTGCGGGATGTCGTGCCCGCGCCGCGCCAGCAGCCGCACCACCTCGTCGTACAGGCTCGGCTCGTGCAGCGCCTTCTCCAGCTCGGCGTGCACGCGGGGCGCGCCCCGGTGCGGGACCAGCATGGACGCCGACTTGTCGCCGAGCAGGAACTCCATCCGCCGGTACATCGCCGACTGGAACCCGGAGCCCTCGCCGAGGGCGGACCGGTACGAGTTGAACTGGGCGGGCGTGAGCTGGCCGAGCGGCTTCCAGGAGGCGTTGAGCGCCTCCAGCTCCCGTACGGACCGCTTCAGCGCGGCGGTCGCGGTGGGGATGTCGTCGCGGCGCAGCGCGTGTGCCGCCGTCTCCCACTCGTGGACGATGACGGTGAACCACAGCTCCATCACCTGAGTTGTGACCAGGAAGACCATCTCTCCGGGGTCGTCGGAGAGGGTGTGCTGGAGGTGGGTGAGGACGTCCGCCTTGACGTAGTCCTCGTACGGCGTCGTGCCGTGGAAATCGAGATGCGGGGTCTCGGGCTCGTGAGCCTCGTGGGACATCGCTGTCTCCTGCAAGTAACTCCGGGTAGCGGTCCGCCCCTGCCGATGCCGGCACGGGGGCCCCGGTCCCCAGGGGCATACTCCGCAATCGTCCCCCAGAACCGCAAGGCCCGCCCGCCCGGCGGACAGGCCTCGCGCACACGGACCGCCGTCAGCCCAGGACCTGCGCCGCCTCCGGCGAGGAGTCCTTCAGGAACTGGGAGCAGCGCTCGTGCTCCTCCTGCTCGCCGATCGCCTGTGCGGCACGGGCGAGGGCGTGCAGGGCACGCAGGAAGCCACGGTTCGGCTCGTGCTCCCAGGGGACCGGGCCGTGGCCCTTCCAGCCGTTGCGGCGCAGCGCGTCCAGGCCGCGGTGATAGCCCGTACGGGCGTACGCGTACGACTCGACGACCGCGCCCCGCTCGAACGCCTCGTCGGCGAGCTGCGCCCAGGCGAGCGAGGAGGTGGGGTGCGCGGCGGCGACGTCGACCGGCGCGGTACCCGACGCGAGCATTTCCCGTGGCCCGGGGTCGTCGGGGAGGTGGGTCGGGGGCGGGCCCCCGAGGAGGTTCTCGTGAATGGACATGCCCCAAGTCTGCCGCAGGCCCCAGCTGCGGGCAGTCCTGCCTCCCCCAGTGCCTTGAGGGGTCCTTGCAGGTACCCCAGAGGGCGGCGCCCGTCCCGAAGAAGCGGTACCCCGCAACGCCGGGCCGCGCGACACCCCGGCGCGAGCACCGACGCCCCGTGCCTACGACAACCGCTTCCGCACCGGCTCCCCCTCCAGCGGCGGTGCCGTCACACCCCCGTGCCGCAGACACTCCGGCCGCTTGCAGCCCGGCGGCGGCCTCCGTACCACCGCCACCGCGATGACCGCCCCCACCACCAGCGACCCCGCGCACCACGCCATCGCCTTCCCGAAGGCGACGTCGAACGCCTCCGGCTCCCGGTACGCCTCCTCCCCCATCCCCGCGAGCAACGGCAACGCCGCCACCGCCACCAGCCCCGCCGCCCGGGCGGCCGCGTTGTTGATGCCGCTGGCCAGCCCCGCCCGGGCCACGTCCACCGACCCCAGCACGGTCGCCGTCAGCGGCGCCACCAGCGTGACCATGCCCAGCCCGAGCACCACCAGGGCCGGCAGCACATCGGCCGGGTACGACGCGCCCGGCCCGACCCGCAGCATCAGCAGCATCCCCGCGGCGCACAGCAGCGGCCCCACCGTCAGCGGGATCCGCGGTCCGATCCGGTCGGCCAGTTCGCCGGAGCGCGCCGACAGCACCAGCATCAGCGCGGTCGTCGGCAGCAACGCCGTACCGGCCGCGAGGGCGGAGTACCCCACCACCACCTGGAGCTGGAGCGCGGCCAGGAAGAAGAACCCGCCGAGGGCCGCGTACACGCACAGTGTGACGAGGTTGACCGCCGTGAACTGGCGGGAGGCGAAGATGCCGGGCGGCATCATCGGCTCGGACCGCCGCCGCTCGACCACCACGAACGCCACGGCCGCGACCGCCCCCGCCACCGCCGTACCCGCCACCGCCAGGCCGCCGCCCGTACCGCCCGCCTCGATCAACGCGTACGTCAGCAGCGCGAGCGCCGACGCTCCCAGCACCGCCCCCAGCACGTCGAACCGCCCCCGGGGTCCCTCGCCGCCCGACTCGGGCACATGCCGCAGCGCCACGGGCGCGCACAGCAGGGCCAGCGGAACGTTCAGCAGGAACACCCACCGCCAGCCCGGCCCGTCCACCAGCCACCCGCCGACGAAGGGCCCGATGGCCGCCCCGATCCCGCCGAAGCCGGACCACAGGCCCACCGCGCGGCCCCGGTCGTCGGGGTGGAAGGACGCCTGGATCAGCGCCAGCGACCCCGGTGTGAGCAGGGCGCCGCCCACCCCTTGCAGGGCGCGCGCGGCGATCAGCACCCCGGAGTTCGGCGCGATCCCGCACAGCAGGGACGCCACCGCGAACCACACCACGCCGAGGACGAACACCTTCCGGCGCCCGAACCGGTCGCCCAGCGCCCCGCCCAGCAGGATCAGCCCGGCCAGCGTGACCATGTACGCGTTGACGGTCCACTGCAGTACCGCCAGGTCCGCGTCGAGGTCACGGCCGATGCGGGGCAGCGCGATATTGACGACCGTGGAGTCCAGCAGGGCCATGCTGGAACCGAGGACGGTGGTGAGCAGGATCCACCGGCCCTGGGGCGAGGCGAGCCGCACATCGGGCATGCAGGGAGCATACGGAAGAGCCCGGCACCAGGAGAGGTGCCGGGCTCGAACGCGTGGACCGAAGGGGACTTACTTGATCTTCGTGCCGGTCGAGCGGAGGTGGCCGCAGGCCTCGACGACACGCTGGGACATGGACGCCTCGGCCAGCTTGCCCCAGGTGCGCGGGTCGTAGGTCTTCTTGGAGCCGACCTCGCCGTCGACCTTCAGGACACCGTCGTAGTTGCGGAACATGTGGTCCGCGACCGGACGCGTGAAGGCGTACTGCGTGTCCGTGTCGATGTTCATCTTGACCACGCCGTTCTCCAGCGCGGTGCGGATCTCCTCCTCCGAGGAGCCGGAGCCGCCGTGGAAGACGAAGTCGAACGGGGAGGCCTTGCCGAACTTCGCGGCGACGCCCTCGTTCAGCTCCTTCAGCAGGTCGGGGCGCAGGACGACGTTGCCCGGCTTGTACACGCCGTGCACGTTGCCGAAGGACGCGGCGAGCAGGTAGCGGCCCTTCTCGCCCAGGCCCAGGGCCTCGGCGGTGCGGATCGCGTCGTCGACCGTGGTGTAGAGGGAGTCGTTGATCTCGTGGGAGACGCCGTCCTCCTCGCCACCGGTCGGGGTGATCTCCACCTCGAGGATGATCTTCGCGGCGCGGGCCTGCTCCAGCAGCTCCTGCGCGATGGAGAGGTTGTCGGCGAGGGTCTCGGCGGAGCCGTCCCACATGTGCGACTGGAACAGCGGGTTCAGACCGGCCTCGACGCGCTTCTTGGACAGCGCCAGCAGCGGACGTACGTACCCGTCGAGCTTGTCCTTCGGGCAGTGGTCCGTGTGCAGCGCGATGTTCACCGGGTACTTCTCGGCGACGATGTGCGCGAACTCGGCCAGGGCGACGGCGCCGGTCACCATGTCCTTGCTGTACTGGCCGCCCAGGAACTCGGCGCCACCGGTGGAGATCTGGACGATGCCGTCGCTCTCGGCCTCGGCGAAACCGCGCAGTGCCGCGTGCAGGGTCTGGGTGGAGGTCACGTTGATGGCCGGGTAGGCGAACTTTCCTGCCTTCGCCCGGTCCAGCATCTCGTTGTAGACCTCGGGAGTTGCGATGGGCATGCGTCCGCTCCTTGTATCTGCGGGTTGGCGTACTGCGTTGTCGGCCCTGACCTAGACCTTGGGGTGCGACGTCATCGTCGGCCCCATCTTTCCAGACTTGGCCGGAAGGTCCAGGCCACCGTCCACGCCCTGGTCAGTCGAGACCCAGCTCGTCCTTCGAGAAGGCGAAGAGGTACGGCACCCCGGCACCCTCCTGGATCTTCTCCGCGGCGCCGGTCGCCCGGTCGACGATGGTCGCGACGGCGACGACCTCGGCCCCGGCCTCGCGCACGGCCTCGACGGCGGTGAGCGGGGAGCCGCCGGTGGTGGAGGTGTCCTCGACGACCAGCACGCGGCGGCCCGCGATGTCCGGGCCCTCGACGCGCCGCTGCAGGCCGTGCGCCTTGGCGGCCTTCCGTACGACGAAGGCGTCCAGGCGCTTGCCGCGCGCGGCGGCGGCGTGCAGCATCGCGGCGGCCACCGGGTCGGCGCCCATGGTGAGACCGCCCACCGCGTCGAACTCCAGCTCGGCGGTCAGGTCGAGCAGCACCTGCCCGACCAGCGGCGCGGCCTCGCCGTCGAGGGTGACGCGCCGCAGGTCGACGTAGTAGTCGGCCTCCAGACCTGACGACAGGGTCACCTTGCCGTGCACCACGGCCTTGTCCTTGATCTGCTGCAGCAGCGCGCCGCGTGTGTCCGTCATGGCGCCCAGCTTAGAGGCGGCGCCAGCTCCAGGTCGTGCGGGCCTCCAGCGGCTCCAGGGGCGTGACCAGGTGCGGCGCGGTGTTGAGCCCGTTGGGCGGGCCGGTCTGCGGCTCCACGCACACGGCGGCCTCCTGCTCGTCGTAGACGACGACCCACTCCTCGCGGCTGGTCACCTTCAGCTCCAGCTGCCCGGGCCAGGTCAGGGTCACGTCGACGCCGCCGGGCATCCCGAAGCAGTCGTCCCAGGGGCCGGGCTTCGGCTCGACGCGGTTGCCGGTGGGCAGGTGGTCGTCGCCGCGTTCCTCCTGCCACGCCGGGTCGAAGTCGACGGTCACGTCCTGGCCGCCGAGATTGCGGTTGAACCAGGGGTGCCAGCCGATCTGCGCCGGGAACGACGACTCGTACGTCTCCACGGACATGGTCAGCGTCAGCGCGTCCTCGGTGAGGGCGACGACCTGGGTGATACGGCCCGGGTGGGGCCAGGGGTCGACGAGCTCGTAGGTGAGGACGGCCTCGGCCGTGCTCGTGCGGGCGGTGCGCCAGGCGCCGTCGCGGGCGGTGCCGTGGATGGCGTGCGGCGGGGCGTTGAGAGGCATCTGCCGTACGGCGGCGCCGTCAAGGAAGCGCCCGTCCCGGATCCGTCCGCACCAGGGCACCATCGGGAAGCAGCCGAACCGCTGCCCCTGCCGGAGCAGCTCCACGCCGCCGATCCGCAGCCCTCCGACCCGGCCGCCGTTGCCCGGCTGCACGGTCACCTCCGCGTCGCCCGCGGTCAGCGTGATCTCTTCGTCACTCACGGGACGACCCTACTGCGGTGATCAAGAGGGCCTCGTGCGGTGCGGGGCGTTTTCAGCGGCGCCGGCGCAGGGCCCGGACCGCCACGATGGCCGACGCCAGCGCGACCGCCGCCGCGGGGGCCGCCCAGCGCAGCGGAGCGGAGGGCATCACGGTCTGCGGCGCGGGCACCGGCGCGTACCGCCCGCGCGGCGGTGCGTGATCGACCTCCTCGGCACTCCGCCCGATCATGGTCCGCCGCGCGTGCGCCGCCTCGGCGATGTCCTCGTCGTCCTCGTCATCGTCGCGGGAGGCCCCATGAGAAGACGACGGAATATCGGCGCCGAAGGCGGCGGGGGGCTCGGGGGCCGGGGCGGGGGGTTCGTCGGCGGGGGCGTCGTCGCCTACGGCGGGGGGCTGATCGGCGGGGCCCGGGGCCGGGGGCTCGGGGGCCGGGGCGGGGGGTTCGTCGGCGGGAGCGTCGTCGCCGGAGGCGGGAGCAGGGGGCTGATCGGCGGGGCCCGGGGCCGGGGGCTCGCCGCCGCCCTCGGAGGCGCGAGCATCATCGCCGACGGCGGGAGCGTCGTGGCCGGAGGCGGGAGCATCGTCGCCGGAGGCGGGAGCAGGGGGCTGATCGGCGGGGCCCGGGGCCGGGGGCTCGTCGCCGCCCCCGGAGGCGCGAGCATCATCGCCGACGGCGCGAGCACCGCCCCGGGAGGCGGGAGCATCGTCGCCGGAGGCGGGAGCAGGAGGCTGGCCGGCGAGGCCCGGGGCCGGGGGCTCGTCGCCGCCCTCAGAGGCGGGAGCGTCGTCGCCGCCCTCGGAGGCGCGAGCATCGTCGGCGGCGGGGCCGGAGGGCGGAGTCTTGTTGTCGGGCCCGGGGGCGGAAGCCTCCCCGGCGGTCGCCGAAGCCTCCTCGGCAGCCCCGGCGGTCGCCGAAGCCTCCTCGCCGGCCCCGGCGGTCCGGCCCTCGTCGGCTGCACCGCCGGCCGAGGTCCCGGCCGCGGTTCCGGCCGCAGGCCCCGACGTCCCGGCACCCCCTTCGGCCTCCGCCGGAGGCGGTGGGGGCGCGTCGTCCGCGTCCGGGGTCGTTTCGTAGTCGGTCGTGGCGCGGGGTTCGAAGTCCTGGGTGGCGAGCGGCGTGGTCGTGGCCGGGGCTGCCGCGGCCAGGTGTTCCGCGAAACGGTTCAGCAGGCGGCTGACGGCGCTCTCGACCGCGTCGGACGGGAGGTCCCTGATCCGTCCGTCCGCGGCGGCCGTACCGTCGAAGAGGATCGTCGTGCCGCCCTCGGCGTCCCTAAGGGCGATCCGCAGCGCGAGTTTCACCGAGCCGGTGCCACGGGCCTCCGTGGCGTCGCCTTCGACGGCGTACACCCCGTCGTCCCCCCGGGACACCCGTACGGCCCCCCGGTACGTGACCGAGTGACTGCCGACCCGGATCTTCAGCCGCCCCGCGACGGGCTCGGCGCCGGCGTCCTGCTGGAGCCCCGGAACCGCCCGGGCGACCCGCGCGGGGTCGTCCAGCACCTCCCTGAGCCGCTCGGCCGGAACCGGAACGAACACCTCGTGCTCCATGTGGACGGACTTTACCCAGCACACGCCGAAACGCACCCCCGCCTTCGGGATTCACCCCCGATCCGCCCCCGCCAGGCGTATTCTCGCCTGCCCTTCCCCCGCCCTCACCAGTCCGTCCGGGCCCGTTCAGTAGCGCGGATGCACCAGCGTCGACGCGGGCAGCCCCCCGATCCGGGTCGCCCGCGCCGCCCGCTCCCCCGCCGCGAGGGACGCGTCGTCGAGGACGATCGGGCGCGGGCCGTGCGGGTCGAGGCGCGGTCGCGGCTGCGTGCGGGCGGCCAGGACGAAACCCCAGTCCCGGGGCGCGCGGGAGCGATCTGCGGGGGTGCGGTCGCGCGCGGCGGCGAAACCGGCGTGGCGGCCGTCCGTGCCGTACGGGGCGGTGCGGAAACCGGCCGCGCGCAGGGTCGCGTCGACCGTCCAGAACACCCGCGGGCCGGCTGCGACGGGCCCGGCGTGCACCACGATCCGTCCGCCGGGGGCGAGCACCCGCCGCGCGAGGCCGTAGAACTCCTGCGAGTACAGCTTCGTACTCGCCGTGATGCCCGGGTCCGGCAGATCCGACAGGACCACGTCGTACGACGCCGGGGGCGCTCCGCGCAGCCAGCCGAAGGCGTCCTGCGTGGTCACGCGCACGCGCGGGTCGCCGAACGCGTGCCGGTTCAGCGCCGACAGGGCCGGGTCGGTGCGGGCCAGCCGCAGCACCTCGCCGTCGAGTTCGACGACGTCGACCCGTTCCACCCCGGTATGCCGCAGCACCTCGCGGGCCGCCAGTCCGTCACCGCCGCCGAGGATCAGCACACGGGCGTGCGGCCCGGCCATGGCCGGGTGGACGAGGGCCTCGTGGTAGCGCCGTTCGTCGCGCCCGCTGACCCGCAGCCGGCCGTCGAGGAACAGGTCGAGGGGCCGGCCGTCCGTACCGCCGGCGAGGACCACCTCCTGCACGCCGGTCTGCAGCGCCACGCGTACGTCCCCGCCGTACACCGCCTGCCGCGCGGCCCGTTCGAAGTCGTCGACGAGGACGGCGGCCGAGGCGAGGACCGCCAGCACGAGCACGTTGGCGGCCAGCAGCAGCCAGCGGGCGCGCCGTGTCAGGTCCCGGCGGAACAGGCCGAGCACCAGCGCGCCCCCGACGACCGCGTTGACGGCGCCGGTGAGCAGCGCGCCGGTCAGCTGGCCGAGGAACGGCAGCAGCAGGAAGGGGAAGGCGAGTCCGCCGACGAGCGCACCGACGTAGTCCGCGGCGGACAGGTCGGCCACGGCGCCGCCCGCGTCCTGGCGGCGGATGCGCTGGATCAGCTCCATCAGCAGCGGGACCTCGGCGCCGATGAGCAGCCCGGTCGCGAGGGAGAAGGCGACCAGGAGGCAGCGCGGCCCGCTGGCCCACATCCCGCCCCAGGCGCCGGTCCAGGCGAAGACCGCGTAGAGGGCCATCGCGCTGCACCCGCCGACGAGGGCGAGGGTCGCCTCAACCGCGCCGAAACCGGCGGCGGCGAGCCCGCGCAGCCGCTTCGCGGCGAGGGAGCCGATGCCCATCGCGAAGACCATGACGGACAGCACGACGGACGCCTGGGTGACGGAGTCGCCCATCAAGTACGAGGCGAGGGCGACGAGTTCCAGTTCGTACACCAGTCCGCAGGCCGCGCAGACGAACACGCCCGCGAGGACCAGGAACCGTCCGGTGCCGGGCCGGACGGGCAGCCGCGCCGGGCCGCCGGAGCCGCCCGGGGCGCTCCAGGGCGGCGGGGAACCGGGCGGGGCGGGCACGTGCGGCTCGATCACGCTGCGACGTTACGTCACGGCTCCACTGCGGTTCGTCACCCACACGTGTGGTGCTGGTTTACGGAGGCCCGATAACGGGTTCACCGGATGCGGGCCGTGCCGGGGGTCAGTTGACGGTGGCCGCCGCCGGCATCCGTACGCCCACCCTCGTGCGGGTCGCCACCAACTGCCCGTCCTGCGGGTACGCGTGCCAGGTCCGCCAGTGCACCTGGCCTTCGTGGTGCTGGGCGAGCAGTGCCGTGAAGGCGTGCGGGCTGCCGGGGAAGACTCCGGCCAGGCCGTGCGGATGGTCGGAGACGAGGGCCAGCAACTCCTGGGCGCGGCCCGCGAAGGAGCCGGGCGAGAGGACCTCGACCCGGGCCGCGAACTCGTACTCCCAGTCGCCCACCCGCTTGGCGACGCCGAGCGGAAGCGGGGTGCTGCTGCCGGGGATGCACGCCACCGTCTCCGAGCAGGTGCCCCGCTCCTCCTCCAGCAGGACCTGGTGGGACGCGCCGAGGAGTCGCAACTGAAGTCTGATTCCCGCCAGTTCGAGGTCGAGCGTGGCCAGTGCGGGAAGCGGCTCGCGCCCCAGGGCCCAGGCGAGATCGGCCGCGCGCGTGTCGGTGTAGGAGGTGTTCAGGGTCGTGAGCATGGATCGGCTCCGCAAGCACACAAGGAGAGGGAGATGGGTCCGCTGCGCTCCGGTCGCACGGAAAATTCGGCCCGGGGTAAACCGGTCGGCCGGTTTCAGGAGGTGTCCGTAGGACGTCCGAGAGGCTGCGTTGGTGATTGAGAGGGAATCATGAACTGTGGCGCCGCCACAGCGTTTTTACCCAAGTTCGTAGGGTTTCCATCCCTCAGAGGGCTCCACAGCTCAACTGTTCAACTACGGCGTGCGCCGGGGCCGGGGAGGCGTGCGCCGGTGCGCCCTGGTTCGCGCCTGGAGCCGGACCGGCCGGGCGCCCGGGCTGCGGCCGGGCGCCCGAAGTGCCCACTTGACGCGCGCAGTTGCCGCAGTCACACCTCGGTTGTCCTACAGGCATGCGAAGGTGCCGGAACGCACGGCGAGTCCCACGACAGAAGTTCGACTCGTACGTCGGACGGGAACCCCGGACAGCGGCCCGCATACGAACGCGGGGCCCGCCCCAGGTGCGGACCCCGCGTTCGGTGGGTGCGGCTCCCCCGTCGGGAGCGCGGCCGACGTGCGTCAGCTGCCTCCGCCGCCGCAGCCACCTCCTCCGCCCCCGCCGCAGGACGACCCGCCGCCGCAGGACGAGCCGCCGCCGCAGGAGTGGCCCCCGTGGTGTCCGCCGGACGAGCCGGAGTCCCCGCCCCCGGCCCACCAGCTGCCACTGCCACTGCCACTGCCACTGCCACTGCCACTGCCGGAGGACGCCGCCCCGCGCCCCGTACTGTGCCCGGAACCGCCCCCGCGCGCCTTGGATACCAGCGCCCCGACCAGAACGACTCCGACCACCGCCAGGATGATGCCGACGACCATGGCGTCACCCTCCTTCCGTTTCCCCCGAAGCGGCCCCCCGTGGGCGCCTCGCTCTTGCGTGACCTGGGGATGCCCGCTGCCCGCACGACCCAAAGCAGAGTTGAGGAACTTCAGAGGGTTCGCGAGGAGGGAAGGTCCCTGGCCTGCGCGGACGGGCAGTTCGGGGGCCGTACGGTGCTCGAGCAATGCTCAGTACCTGTGGACGGGAAGGCGCACGACGGATGCTGGCCGCCGCGCTGGATGCCGAAGGCAACGCCTACATAGCCGAGTTGGCCGATGAGCGCGACGACACGGGGCGCCGCCTGGTGGTCCGCAACGGCTATCACCAGCCCCGGAACGTCACCACCGCGGCCGGCGCGGTCGAGGTGAAGGCGCCGCGAGTGAACGACAAACGCATCGACGAGGCCACGGGCGAGCGCAAGCGGTTCTCCTCCGCGATCCTGCCGCCATGGTGCCGCAAGTCCCCGAAGATCAGCGAGGTTCTGCCGCTGCTCTACCTGCTACGTCTACGTGTGGGCCGACGGCATCCACCTCAACGTCCGCTTGAAGGAGGCCAGAGCCTGCGTTCTGGTGCTGAGAGGACACCTCGTTGAACGCCCTGAAGCCCACGCGGCCTGACGTACGTCATCCATCTTGTGTCCGTACCGGCGATTAGTGTTCGGCAACATGAGCGATGGGAGGAGCAGTCATGGCTGAGGATCCGATCGACCTGATCCGCCTGGAGGGGGATGGCAATAGCGTCATTCTCCGGATCACGGGGAAGGAGGAGCGGAAGCGTCCCAGCGAGGCCGATGCCCTGGTCGGAGAGTTCGTGGTCGATACGCCCTTCGTCCGTGGCACCCTCAAGACCTGGATCTTCCCTGAGGACCTGCGGCTGTGGCAGCAGGCTCTGGACTCGCTCGACACGGGCCAGGACATCGCCTGGCGCGAGGGAAAACGCGCTCCGTGGCTGTTCATCGAACTCGACGAAGACGACGACCGGTGCCAGGTCACGATCAAGGACTATTCCATGTCCCTGACGACGGTGACGGTCACCGTCCCACTGGCCGACGCCTGGTTCGACGACGCGTACCGACGCCTGGAGTTGGTCTGGGAGACCTGGCCCATGACCGAAGACTGAATCATGGCCCACGAACGAGATCGCCTAGTGCTCACGGTGCTCACTGGGCCGTCCGTGGGCCGTGAACTTCGTTGGCGACCGAAGCCGGGCCCGCGCTTTAACTGGACACGCGATAGACCAAGCGACGACCCGACGCACAATGCCCTGCCCTCCTGTCCGCAATTCGCCACCCTCCGCTACCCCATCGCCGTACTTTCGCGCCACCTCCGCAACGCTCTGACCTGCAAGAACGAGGAGCACGCGAAGGATTCGCTTGGACTGCGCCACTCACCGCTAGGCTTTTGCGCCACCCCTCTGACCTGCGAAAACGCACATTTGGGGAAGTATCTGCAGGTAGAGCGGCTGTAGTATCGGGGGCACCATCGAAGCGGCAGCCATGGGCTCTGGAGTAGACACCACCTGCGCCATCGGTCATCCAAGACTCCCGCGTGATTCACGAGTGCCTGGCTCCGGAGCCACCCGAAGCCAGACCTCGCGCGCGGGGCATTGTGAGCCCGGCCGACTAGATCCCGGCCGGGCTCACGTACGCCCGTCCATATCGGCCGGAGCGCGCGGCCTTCACCAGGTCAGTGAAGGAACCGTTCAGCGCACCCCGCGATGGCAGTGACCGCTCCGAGGGTCACCACCGCCAATTCGACCCAGTCCCTCTTCGGGCGTCGGCGGCGCTTCCTCTCCTTGGGTCGCCCCATCGTGCCGGCTCCTGTCTGTCGTGCCTCCAACTGAGCGCGTAAGTGCTGCAGTTGGCTCCTGCCCAAGTCGAGCCAGGGAGTCTTGCGGAGACGGGTGCCGTTCTCGCAACCTACCTGGGGCGAGGGCAGCGGGCGACCATTCGCCACGGTTCGCCAGGGTGCGCCAGATGGTGTGCCACCGGGACAGCCGCATGGACTACGTTTGCTGACCTGTGCGGGTGCGCTGGAACACGGAATCGATGGCGACGCGGGCGCGTTCGCGTATTTGCCGTCATCTCCGGCTTCCGGGATGAGCCCTGCCTCCGCGAGCGCGGGCTTCCGCTCCTTTGCTCGGCCGTGAAGATCAGCCTGGCGGACATCTTCGGTCCCTCCGGCACGTCCCACGGCAACGTGATTCGCACGGCTTGCCGCCCTTGGGGAGTGCGAACACACTCAACTCCTGTGGGACTACCACTTGATGCACTATGACCCACGGTCGTGTTCGGTGGCCGTGGGCCTGGGCAGTCATTGTCTTCACGGGAGCCACGAGCCTGTGAGCAAGCCGTACGAAGAGCGACGCTCGTACGCCATGATGCGGAAGAAATGGCCCGAGGTCGAAGTCGTGTGCGCGTCCACATCGGCGACATGATCGTGGGCGCCCTGCAACGAGTGCTCGTCTTCCCGAGATTGGGTCTGGCCATCGAGCAGGACGTGCCAGCCACCGTCGTGGCCGCCTTTGAGCGGCTGTGTGTCGAAGGCTTCAGTAGCCGACTTATGCCGGCTGACGCCCCCCACTCCGGCACGTGATGGCAGGGCAAGCAGCAGCCCGCCCTGAGCTTCGCTCTGCACTCTCTGCGCCATCAGGACCCGCGCACGGCGCGGGAGCGCGGCGGAAGGAGGCCGGTTTTGCTGACCTTACGAGCTGTCGCCAAGCCGCTTCCGTTCCTCGTACACACGTTCAATAAGTGCGCGACGCAAAGAGTCGTCCTCAATATGCAATGCAAGGTCACCTTTCAAACGGGGAGCAGTTTCGATGACCTCTCCTAGTTCACGTAGTTGAGTCCGGTACATATTGATCGCATACTGAATTCCAGCAGCTTTAACATCCAACACTTCCTTCAAGTCTGGATCGCCAGCATTCTTGCCTTGCTCCGCAAGGTTTGCCTTAAGCTCAGCTTCTCTCATCTCAAGGACCCGGAGAATGTGGGCTTCGTATTGTTCAACGATGGCAGGGCTCACGTAGATGCGCTTAGCCCGCTTCTCACCTTGCCGCCTGGCAATATTCGCCTGGGACACTGTTTCGCGACTCACCGACACAGGGGAGTCGACCCTCACCGCCTCCAAGAAGGTGGCGAAGTTGATGATGCGCAAAGATACGCCGGCACGCTGACGCATCTCTTCGACCAATTCTTCACGCGGCCCCAGCGAGAAGTCGATCCTTTTATTTATCCAGTCTTCCTTCTCATCATTAGAGATAACAAGAACGGGCTTGTCGCCTTCCGCCGCCCTGATAAGAGTTTGCTCCCACCACAGGTAGTCCCCATCGGGGTTGGTTCTCTTGGCTCTATCCTTGTATCCTGGCGGTATCCGACCATCCCTCCTGCGAGCAGCTTCGGCCTGAGCTTTGACATATTCCGCTTCAGGGAGAGGCTGTCCAACCTTTCCATCAAAGAGCTTCGCCAGCGTTTTCAGCACAGGGTCATCATTCAACACCCTGCTAATCGTTAGATCAAACACCCCCTGATGAGATTTAACTCGCTCGATAGCTACACTAAAGGCTTTTTCGAGCGGCTCTTTTAGCCGCCTTTTCTCGCTATGATCGAGGGCCGATCGATTGGCAAACTCATTAATCCTTTGAAGCGCCTGATTCTGCGCCGTTTCCAAGGATTTGCACGTCTCGTCATAGAAGGAAAGCTGGTCACGCGCAGCTTCAACGCGATTTCGGTGAAACTCAAGCGCAACCTGATGCGGCACCCAAAGGTTTCCCTCTATCGAGATGAGGCTATCAATCATTTCATTTCTGGCGGTCGGCGTGACCCGGTATAGATCCAGCAGAACGCTGGAGTCGATCACGACGAGAGACTCTTGCAGTGCCCGCGATATTTCATCTTTCGTCATTCTCCAGTGACTGGAAAAGGGCTCCAGGAAAGAGCTGATGGGGATCCCTCCTTCGGTGGTCCGCGCAATGGATCACACCCATTCAAATCAGGCTAGACGATCTGGGTGCCTTGGGGGCCTGAATGCCGTGACTTCTCTCGGCCTGGGACGACGGTTGAGTGGGCCGTCCGAGGGCGGCCGACGACGACAGATGACGGCGGTCGACGATAGCCCTCCCCTGCTCAGAGGCGGCTTCTTGAGTGCCGGCGCAGGTACTCATACACGAAGGTGAGTTGAGGAACTCCAGAGCTTCGGCGGAGGATGACCCGCATGACCTCCAGTGCGCGCCCCCTCCTCAACCGCCGGCTCGCCGAGTTCGGGACGACGATCTTCGCCGAGATGTCCGCCCTGGCCCTGAGCACCGGCGCCATCAACCTCGGGCAGGGCTTCCCCGACACCGACGGCCCCGAGGAGGTCAGGGAGGCCGCCGTACGGGCGCTGCGGGACGGCCTCGGCAACCAGTACCCGCCGGGCCCCGGCGTGCCCGAGCTGCGCACGGCGATCGCCGCCCACCAGCAGCGGCGCTACGGCCTGTCCTGCGACCCCGACACGGAGGTCCTGGTCACCGCCGGGGCCACCGAGGCCATCGCCGCCTCACTGCTGGCCCTGGTGGAGCCCGGCGACGAGGTGATCGCCTTCGAGCCGTACTACGACTCCTACGCGGCGTGCATCGCGATGGCGGGCGGGCGCCGGGTGCCGGTGACGCTCCGCCCTGACGACGGCCGCTTCCGCCTGGACCTGGACGAACTGCGCGACGCCGTCACCGACCGCACCCGTCTGCTGCTGATCAACACCCCCCACAATCCGACCGGCACGGTCCTCACCCGCGCGGAGCTGGCCGCCATCGCCGAGCTCGCGGTGGAGCGGGACCTGCTCGTCGTGACGGACGAGGTGTACGAGCACCTGGTCTTCGACGAGGCCGAGCACGTGCCGCTGGCGACGTTCCCGGGGATGCGCGAGCGTACGGTCACCATCGGGTCGGCCGGCAAGACGTTCTCGTTCACCGGCTGGAAGGTCGGCTGGGTGACGGCCGCCCCGGAACTGGTCACGGCGGTGCGCTCGGCGAAGCAGTACCTGACATATGTCTCGGCGGGCCCGTTCCAGTACGCGGTCGCCGAGGCCCTGGCGCTGCCCGAGTCGTACTTCACGGCCTTCCGGGACGACATGCTGGCCAAGCGGAACCTGCTGGCGGCGGGCCTGGAGGAGGCCGGATTCCGGGTCTTCCGCCCCTCCGGCACCTACTTCGTCACCACCGACATCCGCCCCTTCGGCGAGACGGACGGCTTCGCCTTCTGCCGCGGCCTGCCGGAACGCGCCGGTGTGGTCGCCATCCCCAACGCGGTCTTCTACGACCACCGCGAGGAGGGCGCGCCGTTCGTGCGGTTCGCGTTCTGCAAGCGGACCGTTACGTTGCGCGAAGCAATCGACAGGCTATCTGACCTGCGGAAACAGCTCTAGCGTCAGGGGTCTAAGCGGCCCAGCCTACGGGAACGCCGCAGTACCGCGGTCATCCGGCGTGCGCAGAGTCGTCTGCCTTGTCCTGTGCACGTCGCTGTCCTCCGACAAGTACGTGGTGGCGAACGCGAGGATGTACAACGGCACCGCCACGGCGAGTGTCTCGATCGCCCGCAGGCCAGGGTAGTGCGAACGGGTGATCCCCCGAATCCGCCAGGCCAGTACAGCGACAAAGACAGCCAGGCACAGGACCAGCAGCGTGGCGGTCACCAGCGCGCGCAGCCCCGTGCGCAGGAAGAGGGAGCGGCGCTGCCGGGGGGGGGTGGGATCACCCAAGGTCGCCATCGTCGTCTCTCCTCAGCCACGGACTCAGTTTTCCGCGCTTGAGGGGCTCGCCGAGAGCGGCGCGCACCCAGTCGTGCTCGCTGCCCGGCTCGAGGTCGGCCAGGAACTGCGAGCGGGTGCCGTCCCAGCTTGCGATGGCCCGGTCGGCCGCTCGCGCGGCGACTGTCTTTCGTGTTTCCGCATCCTGGCAACCAACCAGGATGATGGCTGCGGTCGGGCCGGCCTGAGCGAGGATCCTGTGGGCGGCTTGTTCATCCGAACCGACGTGGCCCTCGCGCACGTGGCCGGCATGACCGCCGCTTTTGACGCCTCTCACCATCGACACCATGCCCAAGAACCCGACCATCCACGACAGAGAGATGCGGAGGAGGGCGTCCGCGATACTCGCACCCGTCAGTACCCGGGACTGGGTGACCTTCAGCGAACCGTCCTTGTTGCCGCTGATCACGACGGCGGCCACGTGACCCTTGCGGGCCTTCTTCCGGAACTCCCGCCCGAGTGAGGCCAGCATCCGCTCGGCGGCGTGACGGTTCTCGAAGCTGGCGAGGACTACCGACCCCTGCGCGACGGGATGGGCTTCAGGGGCCGAATCCCCACCCATCCGGCTTCTCCTCTCGCCACTCGATAACGCCGTGACAACTCTTGCGACCAACTCCGAGTTTCACACGCGGCCGCCAGGCCGGCATCACCCATCGCCCGGACGAGGGTCTCCCCTGTTGCGAGCACTCAGCTCCCGCCGCTGCCGACGCCAGCGTTCTGCCGCGGGCTGTTTCCTGGTGTTGTCGTCGTCAGTTGGACGAGTGCAGCAGCTTCGCCGCTGACACGGCTGGTGGGTCGAAGACGGCGAGGGTGATGTGCCGGTGCCATGAGGTCCAGGAGTGCTCGGGCAGGTAGAGCACTCCGTGATCGCGAACACTCTCACCCCTGACGGCCGGCTCAGCAGGCCGCGCGCAGGCGTTCCTCGTCCAAGCGGTCCCGGCAGCCGCGGCAGTGTCCGGGTGCCGGGGCGCGGAAGGCACGCTCGCAGCCGTCGCAGGTCTGGAAGGGCAGTACCGCCGGGCGCTCGACGCTCGGGGGCAGGGGGAGGGGAGGAGGCGCGGGCAGCGGTGTCTCCCGGAGCCGGAAGGCGAGGACGCTTGCCGGTCGGGCCCGGAAACGGTCGGGGAGCCGTACGGTCAGCAACTCCGTGATCTCCTGTGGTCCGACACCGGCCGCCAGCCACTGCGCGACGGCCGGCGCCAGTCGGGCGGCCTCCTGGGCGGACAGGACGAGACGAGGGTCGACCCGGCGCAGGGCGGCCAGTACGGCGACCGCCTCCGGGTCGGCGTCGGCGAGTGTGGGTGCCGGGCTCTCGCTCTCCTCAGGACGGTCAGCGGGCGCCGCCTCCCGGACGGCGGGCCGGGGGCGGGGCGGCTCCGGCGGGTCGTCAGGGCCTTCGCCGCGGGGCACGTCGTAGAAGTACGTCCTGGTGCGCACCTGCCCGGTGGGTGTCCGTTCGCGACGGCGCTCCAGGTATCCGGCTGCTTCGAGCTCCCTGAGCGCTCGCGAGACGAGGATCTCGCCCTCGCTGAAGTGCTCGCACAGGGCGGTGATGGTCACCGGCGAACCGTCGGGCAGAGAGGCGATGTACGCCGCGACACCGACCGTGACCGCGCTGCCGCGTCGCTGGGCGAGCGCGTTGGAGATCACCGTGAAGTCGGCCGTCAGCCGGGTGCGTACGTGGATCACGCCGGAGGTCGGAGCTCCGGCGTCGGCGCGCAGGCGCGCGTTAGACTGCGAGTCAGCCATCGGGAAGTGCACTCTTCCTGATCGGTCAGGCCCTCGATCGGGATTGCCGTCCCGGCCGGGGGCCGTATCTGTTTGGGGTTGTCGCGGCGAACGTAACGGTCCGTGTCCCGCGCCTGCAAGCCGGTCACTCGCACGGGTGACGCACGCCCGCCGGCGCGGGGAGGGTGGGTGGGTGGGTGGTTCTTTCCCCGGTTCTTTGAGGAGGTCAGCGGCAGACCGGACCCTCGCGGACAAGGGCCCGGCTGCTTTCAGGGACGGTGGTGCCCGGCCTTCAACTCGCCCAACTCGCCTATGAAGGCGGCCCAGGATGCGGCTTCGAAGCACAGCGCCGGACCGGCCGGGACCTTGCTGTCACGGACGGGGATGGTGGCCCAGAACCCGTCGGCCACCTCCACGCAGTCGCCGCCCTCCTGATTGCTGTAGCTGCTCTTGCGCCAGACGGCGCCGTTCAGATCGGGACGGGACCTTCGCTCCACGGTGGTTGTCCTCCATCACGGATCGGATCATGTCGAGTGATTCGGGCGTGCCGAGACGCGCGCCCGGCACCACGCCGTGCGGTGGATGGAGGAACGGGGCTTCCCGCCGGCGTCGGACGTGTGCTGCGCGGTCGCCCTCGTCGTCGGGGAGCTCGCGGCGAACGCCGTACAGCACGGCCGGGTTCCCGGCCGGGAGTCCGGTCTCCGGCTCGCCCTCGACCGGGCGGCGGGGCTGCTGCGCATCGAGGTCGCGGACGCCGCCTCCGCGAGGCGGCTGCCTACGGCCGCGCCCTCGACGTCTCCCGATGGTGAGTCCGGCCGGGGCCTGCTCCTGGTGGACGCCCTGGCCGAGCGCTGGGGGTCGGTGCCTCGCAGTCCGGTGGGCAAGACGGTATGGGCGGAGCTGTGTCCGGTCGTCAGCGAGCGTCCGCCTCGGGCTCCGGGCGCGGGAGCTCGTCGAGGTCGAGGGTGAAGGTGCGGCCGTCGGCCAGGGGGATGGGGAGCTTGCCCGTGCGGGCGGAGGAGGTCCAGACGACCTCGGAGATCAGCAGGACGTCCTCGAAGCTGTGGCGCTCCGCGGCGTCATGATCACCTTTCCGTCGGCCCCGAACAGGAGCGTGTACCCCTTGGGGAACTCGGTGTGCACGATCGCGTCGACGCTCATGGACGGCTCACAGGCCCCCGAAAAGGCATACGGCGCGTACAGCACGTACCTGCTCGTACGCGCCGACGCGCCGCTGGGGCGGAAGGCCTGTCGGCCCTACTCCTCGTCCTCGGGCTTGTCCGCCTCGTTGATCTCCTCCTCGAGACCGAGCTGCTCGATGAGCCACTTGTCGAACTCGATCGCGGCCCGCACCCAGCTGACCGTCGAGGAAACGAAGTGCTCCAGGCTCACGCCCATGCCGATCAGCATCTGGGCCTCGCCGATCAGGCGGACCGTGCCGTCGTCGTGGGTGTGGCTGTAGACCTTGGGCCACAGGGTGCGGCGGTTCCAGTCGTCGATGGACTCCAGGATCTGCGGCTTCGCCTCGATCTCGTGGGGCCGGTCGTAGAACGTCCGCACGGAGAAGACCTGCTGGTCTCCCTCACCCCGGAACATGAAGTAGGTGCGGAACTGCTCCCACGGCGCCGCGAGGTCTCCCTCGTCGTCGACGACGTACTTGAGCTCCATCTGGTCGAGGAGCTGCTTCACGAGGTCCTGATCCGGGACGACGGGGCCCGCCGGTCCTTGCGGCTGCGGCTCGGGCTGGCCCCCGAAGTTCGGAATCGAGGACGGGTCGATGGTCACCGTGATTTTCCCTTCGTACGGATCCCGCCATCCTCCCCCATGCGGGGAGGGGGGTGGCAAGCCCCGACTACCCCGCTAAGCCCATGGCTGACACGATCCGGTCAACCGGAACCTCCAGGTGCCGCACGCCGTCCTCCTGGATGACGGACGGAGGGGGTCACGGTGGCGGAACCGGGCAGGGGGTACACGCGGTGGCGGCTGATCGTTCCCGTCCTGGCCGTGCCGGTGCTCGTCCTCGGGTTCCTGGTCGCCGGCCTCTTCGTCTGGGCCCTGTCGGACGAGGAGCACCCGCGCGCCGGGGCCATGAAGAAGGTGCCCTGCGCCGAGGCGCTGGCCTTCGGCGGTGCCTCGGCCCCGGCGCGGGCCCACGTCGGGAACTGCACGATGCAGCAGGGCATCGACACCGCGTACGCGGCGGAGCTGCGGATGCCGCGCGAGGACGTGCGCGGCTGGCTGCGGAAGACGTATCCGAAGGCGCCCGAGGCCCGCTCGGACGCCTCCTGCGGGGCGCTGTGCCTCGACGTGAGCCACGAGGACGGCCTGCCCGCCGCGGCGGGCGCGCATGTGGTGCAGGTGCGGGTGGAGTACGTGAACGCCGAGACGGCGCGGGTGCGCTTCTCGGCGTTCACGATGTGATCGACGGCCTTGGGGGTCCTTACAGCGTCTTGCCCGTCGCCGGGCCCACCAGCAGTTCGTCGCCGACGCGGTCCACCCGGACCGTGTCGCCGTCCTTGATCTCGCCGGAGAGGATCTCCTTGGCGAGCCGGTCGCCGATGGCGGTCTGGACGAGGCGGCGCAGCGGTCGCGCGCCGTAGGCCGGGTCCATGCCCTCCTCCGCGAGCCAGGCCAGCGCCTCGGGCGTGATGTCCAGGGTGAGGCGCCGCTCGGCGAGCCGCTTGGCCAGGCGATCGATCTGGAGCTTCGCGATGCGCTCCAGCTCGGGCTTGGTCAGGGCGGAGAAGACGACCAGGTCGTCCAGGCGGTTGAGGAACTCCGGCTTGAAGGAGGTCCGCACCACCTCCAGGACCTGCTCCTTCTTCTCCGTCTCGCTGGTGAGCGGATCGACCAGGAACTGGCTGCCCAGGTTCGACGTCAGCACCAGGATGGTGTTGCGGAAGTCGACCGTGCGGCCCTGGCCGTCCGTGAGACGTCCGTCGTCGAGCACCTGGAGCAGGATGTCGAAGACCTCGGGGTGGGCCTTCTCGACCTCGTCCAGCAGGACGACGGAGTACGGACGGCGGCGTACCGCCTCCGTGAGCTGGCCGCCCTCCTCGTAGCCGACGTAGCCGGGCGGGGCGCCGACCAGCCGGGCCACGCTGTGCTTCTCGCCGTACTCCGACATGTCGATGCGGACCATCGCCCGCTCGTCGTCGAAGAGGAAGTCGGCGAGGGCCTTGGCCAGCTCGGTCTTGCCGACGCCGGTCGGGCCGAGGAAGAGGAAGGAGCCGGTGGGGCGGTCGGGGTCGGAGATCCCGGCCCGCGAGCGCCGCACGGCGTCGGACACCGCCCGCACGGCCTCGGTCTGGCCGATGAGCCGCTTGCCGAGCTCGTCCTCCATACGGAGCAGCTTCTGCGTCTCGCCCTCCAGCAGGCGCCCGGCGGGGATGCCGGTCCAGGAGGCGACGACGTCCGCGATGTCGTCGGCGCCGACCTCCTCCTTGACCATGGTGTCCCGTGCGACCTCCTCCTCGGCCTCGGAGGCGGCCTCCAGTTCCTTCTCCAGGGCGGGGATCTCGCCGTAGAGCAGCTTGGAGGCGGTGTCGAAGTCGCCGTCGCGCTGGGCGCGCTCGGCCTGGCCGCGCAGTTCGTCGAGGCGTTCCTTCAGCTCGCCGACGCGGTTGAGGGACTGCTTCTCCTTCTCCCAGCGTGCGGTCAGGCCGCGCAGCTCCTCCTCCTTGTCGGCGAGGTCGCGGCGCAGCTTCTCCAGGCGCTCGAGGGAGGCCGCGTCGGTCTCCTTGCCGATCGCGAGTTCCTCCATCTTCAGCCGGTCGACGGCGCGCTGGAGTTCGTCGATCTCGACGGGCGAGGAGTCGATCTCCATGCGCAGCCGCGAGGCCGCCTCGTCGACGAGGTCGATGGCCTTGTCGGGCAGGAAGCGGGAGGTGATGTACCGGTCGGAGAGGGCGGCGGCGGCGACCAGCGCGCTGTCGGCGATCTGCACCTTGTGGTGAGCCTCGTAGCGGCCCTTGAGGCCGCGCAGGATCGCGATGGAGTCCTCCACGCTCGGCTCGGCGACCAGCACCTGCTGGAAGCGCCGCTCCAGGGCGGCGTCCTTCTCGATCCGCTCCCGGTACTCGTCCAGCGTGGTGGCGCCCACCATGCGCAGCTCACCGCGGGCGAGCATGGGCTTGAGCATGTTGCCCGCGTCCATGGCGGAGTCGCCGCCGGCACCGGCCCCGACGACGGTGTGCAGCTCGTCGATGAAGGTGATGATCTGCCCGTCGGAGTCCCTGATCTCGGCGAGGACGGTCTTCAGCCGCTCCTCGAACTCGCCCCGGTACTTGGCCCCGGCGACCATGGCCCCCAGGTCCAGGGCGACGAGCCGCTTGTCCTTCAGCGACTCCGGCACGTCCCCCTTGACGATCCGCTGGGCGAGTCCTTCGACGACGGCGGTCTTGCCGACGCCGGGCTCACCGATGAGCACGGGGTTGTTCTTGGTGCGCCGGGACAGCACCTGCACCACGCGCCGGATCTCCTGGTCCCGCCCGATGACGGGGTCGAGCTTGCCTTCCCGCGCGGCGGCCGTGAAGTCGGTCCCGAACTTCTCCAGGGCCTTGTACTGCCCCTCGGGATCGGCCGTGGTCACCCGGCGCTGGCCCCGCGTCTTCTGGAAGGCGGCCTGGAGCTTCTTGGCGTCGGCGCCCTGCTGGGACAGCACCTCGCCGGCCGCGCCGCCCTTCGCGGCGATGCCGATGAGGAGGTGCTCGGTGGAGAGGTACTCGTCCCCGAGGTCCTTGGCGCGGGCCTGGGCGTCGGCGACGACGGCGAGCATCTCGCGGTTGGGCTGGGGCGGCGCCACGGTCGACCCGGTGACGCTGGGCAGCCCGGCGAGCACGCGCTCGGCTCCGGCGCGTACGGCCGCCTGGTCGGCGTCGACCGCGGCGAGCAGATCGGTGATGTTCTCGTTGTCCTGCCCCTGGAGCAGCGCGAGAAGCAGGTGGGCTGGGGTGAGGTCGGGGTGGCCCTCGGTCACGGCCCGGTTGCTGGCCGCGTTGATGGCGTCCCGGCTCCGGTTGGTCAGCTCGGCGTCCACGTTCGCGTTCTCCTCCTTGCACTGACCCGAACGACTTGCACAAAGTTGAGTCTAGTCCACTCAAGGCCGATGCGGGGCGGAGACAGGGGTTAAGTTCCGGGGCATGGCGACCAAGTACTCCGTCGATCCGGGTGCCCCGGACCCGCCGTATCTCGCCTTCTGGCGGGAGCGGCACGTGTGCACCCTGACGACTCCCCGCCCGGACGGCACTCCGCACGTGGTACCCGTCGGGGTCACCTACGAGCCCGAGACCCGGCTCGCCCGGGTGATCACGAACAAGGCGAGCGCCAAGGTGCGGCACGTCCTGGCCGCCGGGGAGCGGGGAGCGGCGGTCGCCGTCTGCCAGATGGAGGGCCGGCGCTGGGCGACACTGGAGGGCCGGGCCTTCGTCCGCACGGAACCGGAGCGGGTGGCCGAGGCGGAGCGCCGTTACGCGGAGCGCTACGGACGGACCCCCTCGCCGAACCCCGCTCGCGTGGTGATCGAGATACAGCTGACGCGAGCGATGGGGCGAGGGTGAGCGGAGTGAAAATCCACACCGGTGATCGATTGGATCCAGCCATGGCATGACTGGGGCGATACCCGGAAATGTCTCCAGAAACTGCAGCGGCGTCACCGTGTTCAGGTCACGGTGACGCCGCTGCGGGGGGAAGCACCTGAGCGATCTTTTACGACGGGGGAATCGCGTCAGGCACTGCGGGGGGTGGCAGAGATGGTCCTCGGGACGGGAGAGTCGGCTTCCACCTGCTCATGGTCCCTCTGGTCCAGGTTCACAAAGATCATTCCGTACCGTACGGCACACCGCACGGGCTGCGGCGCCCCCCGAGGCCGCCGCAGACACCGGTAAGCCCGTACGTCCTCGTCCTCGTCCCGCGTGACGACCACCGGCTCGCCGAACACGGTCACCATCAACGAGTCACCGCTGTGGGGGATGGCGGTGACCAGGTCGATGAAGTGCCAGCCGGAGCGGTAGGCGGTGGCCATTTCACGGCGGAAGGAGCGGTCGTCGGGTGGAGTGGTCACGGTCAGCTCCCGGATCCCGCTGTGGCGGAACTCGGCCAGCTGGTGTTGTTCACGCCGTAGCTGGTCTGAGCCACCGCCGGCCAACTGGTGTTCGCCCGAACATCGCCCTTCTCATCGGAGAAGCCACTCAGCGCGCCGAGGGTCACGACGACGGAGAAGGCGGCGACAAGCACCGAGCGAAGCATTCTGTTCCGCATAGTCGGCTTCGTCCTCACTTGAAGGTCCCCTTTTCCCCCGTCGAGTACGACGATGGCTCATTCGGGCACGTCATGGCCACACAATCGATGCATCATGTTCCTGCATGTTCAGGACCCTGGGGGGTGGAGATTTGGCAACGAATCAAGCAAAAGGGACACATCCCCATCCGATGACCGAGTGGTGCGAGGAGGGCGGACGCCTCTACGCCACCGCTCTGCGCACCGGACGCATCGCACGTGCGGACGTGGAACCGGCCCCCTGCCTGATGGAGTTCGCCCTCCTCCACCCCGATCCGGACGATCCGGACTGGCTGCGCCCCGTGGCCCCGGTCGTCGCCCTCTCCCGGCAACTCAACCCCCTGGAACACGAGATCGCCGAGCGCAGGCGCCTGGCCGTCGACCTCGCGGAGACCTTTCAGCCGTTCATGGCCCTCGGCACCCAGATCGCAACGGTAAGTGACTCCATCACGGTGCTGGAAGGCGGGGAACGTATCAATGCCGCACTCAACATGGCCACCGCCCAGTGCCGGACCGAGGTCCTCACCCTCCAGCCGAGCGACCGCATGTCCGAACGCAGCCTCCTGAGAGGTCTGGAACGCGACAAGCCACTCATCGAACGTGGTGTGCGGATCCGCACGGTGTACCAGCACACTGCCCGCTACAACCCGGAGCAACTGGCCTACGCGGCCCGGCTCTCCGACGGCAAGGCCGAGTACCGCACCATAGACGAGTTGGTGGAGCGTTTGATCATCTGCGACGAAACCGTCGCCTTCATCCCCGCCCGGGACGACCAGCAGGTCGCCCTGGAACTGCGCCACCCCGGCCTCGTCCGCTATCTGATCAAGCTTTTCGAATACCTGTGGGACCGCGCGGTCCCGCTGAGCACCGGAACCCCGTACGAGGTGGCCAGCGGCGGCATCACGGACGTCCAGCACTCCATAGCCAAGCTTCTGGTCGAGGGCCACGTCGACGAGGCCATCGCCCGCCGCCTCGGCATGAACGTACGCACCTGCCGTGCTCACATCGCCAAGCTGGCGTCCGCCCTGGGCAGTGGCAGCCGGGCCCAACTCGGGTACCTGATAGCGCAGTCGGGGATCCTGCAGCAGGACCATTGAAGAGGAGAAACTCCGAGTGACGTCGGCGCCACACCCCCTGCACGACGCGGAAGAACTCTGCCACGCCGGGACGGAGCTGTACGAACAAGCCCTGCGCGAAGGGCATGTGCCCGCCGAAGCGGCCGACGCCGCGCCCTGTCTGATGGACTTCGGCCTGCTGCACCCCGCCGTCGACGACCCTCACCGGCTTCAGCCCGTGGCGCCGGCCGTCGCCCTTCACCGGCTGTTGCGGACCTCCGGGGAACGGATCGCACGTGAACGACGACGGGAGGAGCGACTGGCCGAGACATTCGAGGCGTTCATGGCCGTCGAAGGGCATCGCGCGGCGGCGGGCGCCACCCCGACTCTCACGCTCCTCAGCGGAAAGGAGCGGATCAACAAGGCCATCACCGAGGCCATGGCGGACGCCACCCGGGAACTGCTCGCCATTCAGCCCCGCCCCAAGCTCACCAGGGAGCGGGTCGCGGCGGCCTACGCCGTCGCCATGGACCGCGACCAGGCCCTGCTGGACCGCGGCGGTCGCATCCGCACCCTTTACCAGCACACCCTCTGCCACTCCCTTTTGACCGTCGCGCACCAGGAGCGGCTGAGGGGCGACATCGAGGCCCGTGCGCTGGATGAGCTCACCGACCGGCTCATCATCGTCGACCGGGTCGTCGTCTTCCTCCCGGCCGACGACAACGGCGACCTCGCGCTGGAGATACGCCACCCGGCCATCGTCGGATACCTGTCCACCACCTTCGACCGCTTCTGGCGCCTCGCCACCCCGGTCTTCCCCGAAGCCGCCCCCCAACCCGCCAGCAACGGCATCACCCCCCGCCAACGCGCCATAGCCGTCCTCCTCACCGAAGGCCACACCGACGCCGTCATAGCCGACCGGCTCGGCATGAACATCCGCACCGCCCGCGTCCACATCGCCAAGCTCGCGGCGACGCTGGGCAGTCAGAGCCGGGCGCAGCTCGGGTTTCTCATCGCACGGTCGGGGATTCTTGACCAGGGATGCTGAAGGGCGCCGCCGAACGCGGGCGGCCGTCCAGACCCGCCTGGGCGATCCGCACCCCCAACTGCGTACGGCTCGCCGCCCCCAGCGTCTCCGACAGCCGGGCGATGTGCGCCCGGCACGTCCGGACACTGATCCCCAGCCGCTCGGCGATCACCGCGTCCTGGTGCCCTTCCGCCAGCAGCGCGGCGATCGACTGCTCCCGGTGGGAGATGCCCTCGATGCCGGTGTCAGGGAGCGGGGCGGTCAGCGGGATGGCCAGGCGCCAGAGCCGTTCGAACACCGTGACCAGGTACTCGACGATCGCCGGGTGCCGTAGCTCCAGGGCCATCGTGCGGTCGGTGTTGGCGGGGATGAAGGCCACCGTCCGGTCGAAGAGGATCAGCCGGTCGATCACCTCGTCCAGCGTGCGCGCCTCCACCGCGTCGCCCATCAGCTCCAGATAGGTCATCAGACCCTGCCCGTGCCGGGCGACATGTGTGTACAGGTCCCGCATCCGCACGCCCCGGCCCCGCAGCGCCAGCGCCCGGTGCAGCCCCTCGGAGAGTTCCGCCTCGCGCCGGATGCCGCCGGGCTGCACCGTGAGCACCTCGGTCGTGCACGCCTGGGTCGCCTCGTCCATCGCGGTCTGGATCCGGGCGAGGCCGTCCAGCACCCGGATCGCCGGGCCCTCGGCCGCCGACGGGGCCGGCTGCACCTGCCGCCCCAGCCCCGCGTACCACTCGAACGCGGCCACGGCCGAACCCACCCGCCGCTGGCTCGCACTGACCTCGTCGTACATCCCGCGCAGCAGCCGGGTCATGACCTCCTGCGGGGAGGTCGGCACCAGCCAGTCCATGTCGTCGGGGTCGGGGTGCAGCAGGGCGAGTTCCAGCAGACAGGGCACCGGATCCGCATCCCGGCGCGGCACACGTCCCCGCCGTACGGCACGGGAATACACGCGATCCCCGGCCGCGCACAGTCGGTCGGCACCGTGTGGATGCTCCTCCGCCCCGTGCCCGGCCATCGCCGATCCCACCCCCGGTGTCGCCGTCTTTCCGCAGCGCAACTATGCGCGGACGGGACCCGCTCCGCAACACGGCTCCCCGCGCCCGCAGACGGCAGACGGGGCGGGCTACTTCAGGCCGATCGCCTCGCACGCCGCCTTGTACTTCGCCGTGCAGATGTCCGACAGCTTGTAGATGTCGTCCGCCACCACCGTGTCCTTGATGTTCTCCTTGGTGAGGGCGACCACCGGCACGAGCTGGGCGGGGATGCCCTTGTCGGTGGGGCTGTCGACCTTGTCGCGGGTGAGGGCGGCGAACTGGATGTGGCGGCCCTGGACCAGGGCCACGGCCATCTCCGCGGCGTTCTCGGCCTCCTGCGGGTACGACTTGTACACGCTCATGTACTGGTCACCGGTGATGACCCGCTGCACCGCCGGGAGCTCCGCGTCCTGGCCGGTGATCGGCGGCAGGTCGGTGACGCCCGCGGCCTCCAGTGCCTTGACGATGCCGCCCGCCATGCCGTCGTTGGCGGAGTACACCGCGGCGATGTCGTCCTTGCCGATCTTCTCGATCGCCTCGGTCATGTTGGCCTCGGCGTTCTCCGGCTTCCAGTCCTTGGTGTCGAAGGACTGCGCGATCGTCACCTTGCCGTTCAGCTCGGACATCGCTCCGGCCTTGAACTGCTTGGCGTTCGGGTCCGTCGGCGAGCCGTTCATCATCACGATCTTGTCGGAGAGGCTCGCCTTCTCGCCGATCGCCTCCAGCAGGGTGCGCCCCTGGACCTCGCCGACCAGTTCGTTGTCGAAGGAGATGTACGCGTCGATCGGGCCCTCGGCCAGCCGGTCGTAGGCGATGACCGGGATGCCGGCGTCCTTGGCCTTCCGCACGCCGCCGGCGATGGCGTGCGAGTCGACGGCGTCCAGCAGGATCACGTCGACCCGGTTGTCGACCATCTGCTGCAGCTGCGCCGCCTGCGTGTCCGCGCTCGCCTCGGCGTTGGCGTACTCGACGCGGCCCCGGTCGTTGGTGAGGGACTCGACCTTCCTCTTGATGATGGGGTAGTCGAAGTTCTCGTACCGGGTGTTCGCCTTCTCCGGGAGCAGCAGGCCCACCGTGATGTCGTTGCCCTTGGTCGGGCTCGCCTCGTCGCTGCTCCCCGTCGCGTTGAGCACGCCGCAGCCGGCGAGCGTGACGGACATCGCGGCCGCGGCCACGGATATGGAGATACGACGACGCATGCGGGGGCTCACTTCGCGTGTGATTCGGACGTGGGCACACTTTGTGGCCCATGTGACTGAAAAGCCAACGCGGGTGCGCCCCCAGCGTCAAGCGGAACCACTTAACGAGATGGCAACACCACGCTCCGCAATCGTTGTGAAGACTCTGCGGAATCATCGTCAAGGGCCTTGCACCGCCCACCTATCGACGGGAGACCCCGCGAAAACGCCCCAGGGCATACGAAAGGGGGCCGGGAGTCTCCTCCCGGCCCCCTTCGCAGGCGTACGCGCGTCCGTCGCGTCAGTCCGACTGCTGCTGCCGTTTCGGGCGCCACACCACCAGCGCGCTGGTCTGCTGGACCTCCTGGTACGGCACCAGGTCGCGGCGGTACGACGCGTGCACCGCCGCCTCGCGCTGGCGCATGGCCGCCGCCGCGCCGTCCAGCGCGTCCTCCAGCTCGGCGACCCGGGCCTGGAGTGCGGCGACCTGGTTCTCCAGTTCGATGATGCGCTTGATGCCCGCCAGGTTGATGCCCTCGTCCTGCGACAACTGCTGCACCTGACGGAGCAGTTCGATGTCGCGGGCCGAGTAGCGGCGGCCCCGGCCGGCGGTGCGGTCCGGGGACACCAGGCCCAGACGGTCGTACTGGCGCAGGGTCTGCGGGTGCAGGCCGGACAGCTGGGCCGCCACCGAGATGACGTAGACCGGGGTCTCCTCGGTCAGTTCATACGGGTTGCGTCGACGACCGTCCATCTGACTCATGCTCCCTTCGCGGCCTGGAACAGCTCCGCCCGCGGATCCTCACCCGCGGTCGCCTCGCGATACGCCTCGAGTGCGTCTCGAGCCTTCCCCGTCAGGTCCTTCGGAACACTCACCTCGACGGTGACCAGGAGATCGCCCCGAGTGCCGTCCTTGCGGACCGCGCCCTTGCCCCGGGCGCGCATGGTGCGGCCGTTGGGCGTGCCCGGCGGCAGCTTCAGCGTGACGGGCGGGCCGCCCAGCGTCGGCACCCGGACCTCGCCGCCGAGGGCCGCCTCGGCGAAGGTCACCGGGACCGTGACGGTGAGGTTGTCGTCCTTGCGGCCGAACACCGGGTGGGAGTCGACGTGCACGACCACATACAGATCGCCCGCCGGGCCGCCGCGCTCGCCCGGCGCTCCCTTGCCGCGCAGCCGGATCCGCTGGCCGTCGCTGACGCCCGCGGGGATGCGCACCTGCATGGTCCGCGAGGACTTGGCCCGGCCGCTGCCCTTGCAGACCTCGCAGGCGTTCTCCGCGATCAGGCCGCGGCCCTTGCAGTCCGGGCAGGGGTCGGTGAGGGAGAAGCCGCCGCCGCTGCCCCGGGCGACCTGCCCGGTGCCGACGCAGGTCGGGCACACACGCGGTGTGCCGTTCTTGTCGCCGGTGCCCGAGCAGGCCTTGCAGGGCGACTGCGAGGACATCCGCAGCGGGACGGTCGCGCCCTCGATCGCCTCGGTGAAGCTCAGCGTGACCTCGGACTCGATGTCCTGGCCGCGCCGCGGATGCGCGCGCGTCCCCGCGCCCGCGCCGCCACGGTTGAACAGGCCCCCGAAGACGTCACCGAGTCCACCGCCGAAACCGCCGGCTCCCTGGCCGCCGCCCTGGGCGCCTCCGAAGAGGTCGCCCAGGTCGAAGTTGAAGGAGCCGCCCGCGCCGCCCGGCCCCGGGCGGAAGCCGCCGTTGCCGAAGAGGGCGCGCGCCTCGTCGTACTCCTTGCGCTTCTTGGGATCGCCGAGGATGTCGTTGGCCTCGGAGATCTCCTTGAAGCGCTCCTCCGCCTTGACGTTGCCCTTGTTGGCGTCCGGGTGGTACTCGCGGGCGAGCTTCCGGTACGCCTTCTTGATCTCGGCCTCGGTGGCGTCCTTGGGGACGCCGAGGACCTTGTAGTAGTCCTTCTCGATGAAGTCCTTGGTGCTCATCCTCGACGCCCCTCCTTCCCTTCGTCCGCTATGGCGTCAGCCCTCTTCCGGGCCACCGCTCTCCTTGTCGTCGGCTTCGGCGGACTCGTCCGCCTTGACCGTCTGCGCCCCCGGCTGGGGCTCGGCCACGGCCACCCGCGCGGGGCGGATGGTGCGCTCGCCGATCCGGTACCCGGGCTGCAGAATCGCCACGCACGTCGTCTCGGTGACGTCCGGTGCGTAGCTGTGCATCAGGGCTTCGTGGATCGTCGGGTCGAAGGGCTCGCCCTCCTTGCCGAACTGCTGGAGGCCCATCTTGGCCGCCGTGCTCTCCAGCGACTCGGCGACGGACTTGAAGCCGCCGACCAGTTCGCCGTGTTCACGCGCGCGGCCGATGTCGTCGAGCACGGGCAGGAGCTCGGTCAGGAGGTTCGCGATGGCGATCTCCTTGACCGCGATCCGGTCACGCTCGACCCGGCGGCGGTAGTTCTGGAACTCGGCCTGGAGGCGCTGGAGGTCCGCCGTGCGCTCGCTGAGCGCCGTGCGGGCCTGGTCCAGCTGGGCCACCAGAGCCACGTCCTGGCCCGTGTCCCCGGCCGGGGCCGCCGCCTCCTCCGCGGAGGGGGAGTCGGCGGCCTTCGGCTCGGCGTCGTCGGAGGTGGCGCCGGAAGGGACGTCGGGCTGCTGCTCGTCGAAGCCCGGGGTCTCCTCCGTCACGCGGCACCGTCCTTCCGCTCGTCGTCCACGATCTCGGCGTCCACGACGTCGTCGTGGGCCTTGGCGTCACCGGCACCCGCGTCGGCGGAGGCACCGCCGGCGGCCTGCGCGGCGTTCGCGTCGGCGTACATCGCCTGGCCGAGCTTCTGCGAGACGGCCGCGACCTTCTCCGTGGCGGTGCGGATCTCGGCCGTGTCCTCGCCCTTGAGCTTCTCCTTCAGCTCGGCGACGGCTTCCTCGACCTCGGTCTTGATCTCGCCGGGGACCTTGTCCTCGTTGTCCTTGAGGAACTTCTCGGTCTGGTAGACGAGCTGCTCGCCCTGGTTGCGGGACTCGGCGGCCTCGCGGCGCTTGTGGTCCTCCTCCGCGTACTGCTCGGCCTCCTGGCGCATGCGGTCGACCTCGTCCTTCGGCAGCGAGGAGCCGCCGGTGACGGTCATCTTCTGCTCCTTGCCCGTGCCCAGGTCCTTCGCGGTCACGTGCATGATGCCGTTGGCGTCGATGTCGAAGGAGACCTCGATCTGCGGGACGCCGCGGGGCGCCGGGGGCAGACCGGTCAGCTCGAACATCCCGAGCTTCTTGTTGTACGCCGCGATCTCGCGCTCGCCCTGGTAGACCTGGATCTGCACGGACGGCTGGTTGTCCTCGGCCGTCGTGAAGATCTCGGACCGCTTGGTCGGGATCGTGGTGTTGCGCTCGATGAGCTTGGTCATGATGCCGCCCTTGGTCTCGATACCGAGGGACAGCGGGGTGACGTCGAGGAGCAGGACGTCCTTGACCTCGCCCTTGAGGACACCGGCCTGCAGAGCGGCACCGATGGCGACGACCTCGTCCGGGTTGACGCCCTTGTTGGCGTCCTTGCCGCCGGTCAGCTCCTTGACGAGCTCGGCGACGGCGGGCATACGGGTCGAGCCGCCCACGAGGACGACGTGGTCGATCTCGCTGATGGAGATGCCGGCGTCCTTGATGACGTTGTGGAACGGCGTCTTGCAGCGCTCCAGCAGGTCCGCGGTCAGCTGCTGGAACTGGGCGCGGGTGAGCTTCTCGTCGAGGTGCAGGGGGCCCTCGGCGGAGGCGGTGATGTAGGGCAGGTTGATCGAGGTCTCGGTCGACGAGGACAGCTCGATCTTGGCCTTCTCGGCGGCCTCGCGCAGCCGCTGCAGGGCCATCTTGTCCTTGCCCAGGTCCACGCCGTGGCCGGACTGGAACTGCTGGACCAGGTAGTCGACGATGCGCTGGTCCCAGTCGTCACCACCGAGGTGGTTGTCACCGTTGGTGGCCTTCACCTCGACGACACCGTCGCCGATCTCCAGCAGCGAGACGTCGAACGTGCCGCCACCGAGGTCGAAGACCAGGATGGTCTGGTCGTCCTTGTCGAGGCCGTACGCCAGGGCGGCGGCCGTCGGCTCGTTGACGATGCGCAGCACGTTCAGACCGGCGATCTCACCGGCCTCCTTGGTGGCCTGGCGCTCGGAGTCGTTGAAGTACGCCGGGACGGTGATGACCGCGTCGGTCACCTTCTCGCCCAGGTAGGACTCGGCGTCCCGCTTCAGCTTCTGGAGCACGAAGGCGCTGATCTGCTGCGGGTTGAAGGGCTTCCCGTCCAGCTCGATCTTCCAGTCGGTGCCCATGTGCCGCTTGACCGACCGGATGGTCCGGTCCACGTTGGTGACCGCCTGACGCTTGGCCACCTCTCCGACGAGCACCTCACCGTTCTTGGCGAAGGCGACGACGGACGGCGTGGTCCTGGCGCCCTCGGCGTTGGTGATGACGGTGGGCTCGCCGCCCTCCAGAACGCTGACGACGGAGTTAGTCGTGCCCAGGTCGATGCCGACCGCACGTGCCATGGTTGATTCCTCCAGCTGACTTGAGTGGAACGGACTCAAGTGTGCACGACGGCTCCCCACCGGTCAACGGAGCTGAGTCGACCGGGCTCAACTCTTATCCGCTCCTTACACGCAACGACGCCCTGACCTGCGGCAATACAGTGCTCCGATCGGCGTACACAGGGACACTCGAAAGGGCGAACACGACTGGTCCGGCCCGCCGCGGACAACGGGCCGCCCGGCCGGCCGCCGCGACAGCGGCACGAGTACGGCATCGGCAACCGCGACAGTCGCGCAGCGGGAACCCGGTCAGCGCGGCGGCCGGCACGCTCATCAGCACGGCGATCCCGTCCATCACCTCAAGCAGCACCCGTCGCCGCAGCCGCCGGACGTCGTCGACGAGGCCGAGCAGGGCGACCGCGCCGGCGGCGAGGAGCAGCCTCGCGGCCTCGGGCCCGAGCGTCACGGCCCCGGCCCGCTCCCGCCCCACAGGACCCCGCAGCCGTCGGGCGGGGGCCCGCAGGGCGGCCGCGAGGAGGGCGGTGGTGGTGGCGGCGACGATCCCGTAGAGCACGGATATAAGTTAGGCGTCACTATGACAATTCGGTACGAATAACACGACGGGGCGGCGAGCCGGTTCGCGGGCGTTTCCTGAGGCGACCCTCAGCGATTCAGATCACTGCCCACCCGGCTACAGTGCGGCGGAAGATAGGGGTAGTCTCAGACGGACTGCATAAGTTACCGCTTAGTAATCTCGGGGAACCCTGAAGAACGACCGGTTCCCCCGACAAACCCTCGCAGGCCCGAGGAGCCCCCATGCAACTCGCCGCGATCATCGTGTCGCTGGTCTTGACCGTGGTCGGCGTCGCGCTGCTCGCACGCGCGATCGGCCAGTTCGTCCGGTACTTCAAGCTGGGCCAGCCCGTGCCCGCCGGCACCCGGACCGACAACCCCTACCAGCGCAGCGTGACGCTGGTGAAGGAGTTCCTCGGCCACACGCGCATGAACCGGTGGGGCATCGTCGGTGTCGCCCACTGGTTCGTGGCGATCGGCTTCCTGACGCTGCCGCCGACGATCATCAACGCCTACGGCCAGCTGTTCCAGGCCGACTGGACGCTGCCGGTGCTCGGCGGCTTCCTCCCCTACGAGCTCTACATCGAGTTCATCGCCGCGATGACGACCCTGGGCATCGCGACCCTGATGGTCATCCGCCTGCTGAACCTGCCGTCGCGGCCGGGCCGCAAGTCCCGCTTCGCCGGCTCGAAGATGGGCCAGGCGTACTTCGTCGAGTACGTCATCCTCACGATCGGCCTGGCCATCTACGTCCTGCGGGGCCTGGAGGGCGCGCTGCACCACGTGGACGGCTACGAGGCCGCGTACTTCGCCTCGTACCCGCTGGTCCTGGCCTTCAAGGGCCTGAGCGTGGCGGCACTGCAGAACCTCGTCTACTTCTTCGCGATGATCAAGCTGGGCACGACCATGATCTGGATGATCACGGTCAGCCTCAACACCAACATGGGTGTGGCCTGGCACCGCTTCCTGGCGTTCCCCAACATCTGGTTCAAGCGGGAGGCGTCGGGCGGGACGGCGCTGGGCGCGCTGCAGCCCATGACCTCGGGCGGCGAGCCGATCGACTTCACCGACCCGGGCGAGGACGACGTCTTCGGCGTCTCCCAGGTCGAGCAGTTCTCCTGGAAGGGCCTGCTGGACTTCTCCACCTGCACCGAGTGCGGCCGCTGCCAGTCGCAGTGCCCGGCCTGGAACACGGGCAAGCCCCTCTCCCCCAAGCTGCTGATCATGTCGCTGCGCGACCACGCGCACGCCAAGGCCCCCTACCTGCTGGCCGGCGGCGGCAAGACCATGGAGGGCGAGGAGAAGGCGTCTTCCGAGGCTCTCAAGGACGTCCCGGCGTCGGCGCTGGCGGAGGCCGAGCGCCCCCTGGTCGGCACGCTGGAGGACAACGGCGTCATCGACCCGGACGTCCTGTGGTCCTGCACCACCTGCGGCGCCTGCGTCGAGCAGTGCCCCGTCGACATCGAGCACGTCGACCACATCGTCGACATGCGCCGCTACCAGGTGATGATCGAGTCCGCGTTCCCCTCCGAGGCGGGCACGATGCTCAAGAACCTGGAGAAGAAGGGCAACCCCTGGGGCCTGGCGAAGAAGCAGCGCCTGGAGTGGCTCAAGGAGGTCGACTTCGACGTCCCCGTCGTCGGCAAGGACATCGAGGACCTGTCCGAGGTCGAGTACCTGTACTGGGTCGGCTGCGCCGGTGCCCTGGAGGACCGCGCGAAGAAGACCACGAAGGCCTTCGCCGAGCTGCTCCACATCGCGGGCGTCAAGTTCGCCATCATGGGCGGCGACGAGAAGTGCACCGGCGACTCCGCCCGGCGTCTCGGCAACGAGCCCCTCTTCCAGGAGCTCGGCATGGAGAACGTGGCCGCGCTGAACATGGCGTTCGGCGAGGAAATGGACGACGAGGGCAAGGTCGTCCCGGAGTCCGCGAAGCCCAGGTCGGCGAAGAAGATCGTCGCCACCTGCCCGCACTGCCTCAACACCCTCGGCAACGAATACCCGCAGCTCGGCGGCGACTACGAGGTCATCCACCACACCCAGCTGCTCCAGCACCTCGTCGACGAGGGCAAGCTCATCCCCGTCACCCCGGTCGAGGGCATCATCACCTACCACGACCCCTGCTACCTGGGCCGCCACAACAAGATCTACACGCCCCCGCGCGAGATCATCGCCAGCGTCCCCGGCATCCGCAACGAGGAGATGCACCGTCACAAGGAACGCGGCTTCTGCTGCGGCGCGGGCGGTGCGCGCATGTGGATGGAAGAGCGCATCGGCAAGCGCATCAACAACGAGCGCGTGGACGAGGCACTGTCCCTCAACCCCGACATCGTCTCCACGGCGTGCCCGTTCTGCCTCGTCATGCTCACGGACTCCGTCAACGGCAAGAAGAACGACGGCAAGGCGAAGGAGTCCATCCAGGTCGTCGACGTCGCCCAGCTCCTGCTGGACTCGGTCAAGACGCCGGTCCCCGCGGAGGGCGACGACGATGACGACGAGCCGCCGGCGGGCACGGCGGACTCGGAGAACGCGCCGGAGCCGGAGCCGGTGAAGTAGGCGGTTCCCGCGGGTTGTTGCCGACGCCCTCTGTCCCGGGTCTATCGGGCAGGGGGCGTCGTCGCGCTCTGCGGTGGCAGGTGCGACGCGGGCCATGAGGGGGACGTCGGCTGTGAGAGCCGCCGCGGTTGGTGGCGTCGGGCGAGCCACAGGACGAGTGCGGCGTACATCAGGGTCGTTGCCGCATCCGTGAGGGCGAGTTGCCAGGGTGAGTCGGCGGCGGTCTCGTCGGACGACAGCCCGTCGACGACCGCGGCGGCGACGCCGAAGGCCAGCAGGTTGTTCAGGACGTGCAGGGCGATGGCCGCCTCCAGGCCGCCGGTGCGGATGGTCAGCCATCCGGCGACCAGGCCGAAGACCAGCAGGCCGCAGAAACCCCAGGCGGTGCCCCAGCCGTGGGCGGCGGCGAACAGCAAGGCCTGCGGGAGAACCGCGAACCAGGGGGAACGGACGAAAGCGCCGACCGTCTGCGTCAGCCAGCCCCGGAAGACGTACTCCTCTGCCGCGGCCTGCACCGGGACAAGGAGGGTCAGCACGACCAGCGAGGTGAGGAACGACTCCCAGCCCACCCATGCGCCGAACTCCCCCGAGTCGGCTCCGTCGCCGGGCAGGAAGGCGGCGGTCACCGTCAGCACGGTCACAGGGAGTACGGCGGCGAGCAGGCACCGGCCCAGCCAGCGCCACCGCAGCCGTCCGTCGACCGACGACAGGGTGCCGGGCGGTCGCCGCCCCGGCCACCACACGGTCAGCAGAATCAGGGGCAGGGCGACCGCGACGGACGTCAGGTCCAGGGCCGTGTTGGCGACCGGCCCGAAGTCGTGGCCCCCGTCGGGCAGTTCACGCAGCCCGGCCGCTGCCCCGACGCCGTAGGAGAGGGCGAACAGCACGAGGGTGAGGACCAGGTAGGCACCGAGAAACAGCAGAGTGCCGAGCAGGGGCCGCCACCAGCGGTGACGGCCCGTGCAGCGGCCCATGCGGTGGTAGGCGGGGCCGGTGGGGTGCGGTAACGGAGCTGTCATGATCCCTACTATGCAGTGGATCACCGTGATCGGCACCGTAGTTGGGGCCGTGATCGGCACCGGGGTCGCGTGCGGATGATGCCGTTGCTCCTGGGGAGCCGGTCCAGCTCCTGTTCCGGATCCGACCGGTGAAAACCCACCCCGGACGCCGGACGGCGTCCGTCATTCGCTGAGCAGGCGCACGGCCTGCCGGGCGAGATCGGCGTCCGTCGCCGCCGACCGGGTGCCGGCGATCCCCGACCGCAGCAGGGCCGCCCCCTCGACCAGCGCCACGAACGTCTCCGCCCGGGCCCGGCAGAAGTCGGCCGTCCATTCGGGCCGGTTGAGCCGGACGAGGGCCGCGACGTGGGTGACGTACTTGCGGTAGAACTCCCTCACGACCTGGGCCGTGTCATCGTCCCTGGCCGCCAGGGCCCACACCTCGACATAGAGCCGGACCAGCCGTGGATCGTCCTGCTCGGCCAGGACCACCGCCACGACATCGGCGGTGTCCGCCCGGCCCTGCGGGAGCTGGATGTCCGACGGATCGTCCGGGCTGACCCGCAGTCCCGTCGCCTCGGCCAGCCGCTCCAGCGAACGGTCCAGCGCCCGCTCCAGCACGGCCTTGATCAGATCGGCCCGGGTCGGGAAGTAGTGCTGCAGATGCCCGATGCGGATGCCCGCCGCGTCGGCGATGGTCCGCAGCGACGCGCTCGCGTTGCCCTTGGCGACCAGCACGGTCTCGGCCGCGTCCAGCAGGCTGGTGCGCCGGAGGCTGCCCTGCCGGGTCAGCTGCGGCTTACCGCCCGTGGTCTTCTCTCCTCTGGCGGGACCGCTCATGACACCGTCACCTCGACGCCCGCCTTCTCCAGGGCGGGGACGACATCCCGGGGCGCCGGCGTCTGTTCCGCGAAGACCACGCCCTCCGGTGCCGGGGAACCGTCCTCGCCGAGCACCCGGCGCAGCCCCAGCAGCCCGCCGAGCGCGGTGAGATGAGCCTGCCCCGCGGTGTCCCGGACCATCGCGGTACGGCGGCCGCCGTCCCGGCCGCGCACGTCGATCCGCAGCAGCGCCTCACCGCCCTCGCCCGGCGAGTACAGCAGCGACCGCCGCACCGACTCCAGCCGGTCGCCGCGGCCCCAGCGGAAGAAGCCGGTCTTCTTCAGGGCCAGCAGGGCCGACGTCGAGGAGTTCGCGCTGAAGCCGATCCGCGTGACCGCCGTGTCGACGCCCAACGTCAGGGGCAGCGTGAACTGTTCCGGGGTGTCGAACCGGGCGACCTTCGTCCGGTGCTCGCCGATGGTGACGTACCCGGCGCCGCTCAGTGGCGTGATCATCCGCCGCCGTCCGTCCTGCATCGCCTCGAAGTCCAGGCCCAGGCGGTCCATGAACTCCACCGAGTCGGTGCCCGCCCGGTCCTTCAGGTCGTACCGGATGGCGACCTCCACCGCCGCCGCCCCGCCGAGTCCGGCCGCCAGCGCGGCGGCGACCAGCGCGCTGATCCCGCCCATCCAGCTGGAGGACAGCAGCACGGGAGCCTTCGGCGGCGTCAGCGCGGTGATCGCGGCGGCCCGCTGCAACCGAGCCGTCCACCGCGTGATGTCCACGTACGGCACACCGCCGCGCAGTGCGGCGCGCAGCACCCGGTCGTCCGGGTCGTTCACCGTGCTGATCACGGCCCGGACCCGCGCCGAGAACGGCTCCGGGTCGCCCAGGTCCCAGCGCCGCACCGACGCCCCGACCTCTTCGGCCAGCGCCCGGCCGCGCTCCGGGCTGCGCCCGGTGAGCAGCAACGGCCAGGAGGGTGCGGCGAGCCGGGCCAGATCGCCGCCGACTGTGCCGTAACCGCCGGCCACGAGTACGGGTCCGGTCACATCGAGCTGGATGTCATCGTCCACGCCGGGGACACTAGGTCAGGCGACCTAGAAATTCAAACAGCCGCGGACTGCCAGGTCGGATCGCCGGCGCCGGCGACAAGCGCCGCCGGGAGTTCACGACGGCACTCCCGGCGGCCCCGCCCCTGGACAGCAGCCTCGCCCGGGCCGATCGTGGGCGACATGGATGATCACCGTGTGGCGCCAGGAGACCCTGCCGGTCCGGATACGGAAGCGGAGGAGGTCCGTCGTTTCCGGGCGCGGCTCGGGCTTCCCGGGCTGGTCGACGTGCACACGCACTTCATGCCCGAGCGGGTGCTGCGCAAGGTGTGGGACTACTTCGACGCGCTCGGGCCGATGACCGGCGGGCTGGAGTGGCCGATCACCTACCGGCAGGAGGAGGCGGAACGGGCGGACATCCTGAGGGAGTTCGGGGTGCGGGCCTTCACCGCGATGCTGTACCCGCACAAGCCGGGCATGGCCCGCTGGCTGAACGGCTGGGCGGTCGGCTTCGCCCGCCGCACCCCCGGCTGTCTGCACACGGCGACCCTCTACCCCGAGCCGGGCGTCGAGGCGTACGTCCGGGAGGCCGTCGAGGCGGGCGCCCGGGTCTTCAAGGCACATGTGCAGGTGGGGGCGTACGACCCCGCCGACGAACTGCTCCAGCCGGCGTGGGGGCTGCTGGCCGAGGCCGGGATCCCCGTGGTGATCCACTGCGGCTCCGGGCCCGCGCCCGGCAAGCACACCGGCCCCGAGCCGATCGCCCGGGTCCTGGCGCGCCACCCCCGGCTGCGGCTAATCGTCGCGCACATGGGGATGCCCGAGTACGAGGAGTTCTTCGACCTGGCCGAGCGGTACGCACAGGTGCGGCTGGACACGACGATGGCGTTCACCGACTTCACCGAGGCCTTCCTGCCGTTCCCCCGCCGGGCCCTGCCCCGGCTGGCCGCACTCGGCGACCGCGTCCTGCTCGGCACCGACTTCCCCAACATCCCCTATCCGTACGTGCACCAACTCCACGCCCTGGAACGGCTGGACCTCGGAGAGGACTGGCTGCGGGCGGTGTGCCACGACAACGCGGCGGAGTTGTTCGAGCTGTGAGGCTGCTGCGGTGAGCTCGTTCTGGAGTGGCAGAATCCGGGAATGGATCATCACTTCGTCGGCATACCCGAGTTGGCCGGCGTTCCCCGTGTCGCCGTCGTCATCGACGTCATGCGCGCCTTCACCGTGGCCGCCTGGGCCTTCTCGCGCGGCGTCGAGAGGATCGTCCTGGCCACGACGGAGAGTGAGGCACTTGCCCTGAAGGAGAGCCACTCGGGCTGGCTGGCGCTGAAGGACGGAGCCCCGGCGGCGGGCTTCGACGCGGTGAACTCACCCGGCCTGCTCAGGTCACGCGACTTCGCCGGCCGCACACTGGTGCAGAAGACGACCGCAGGCACCGTGGGCGCACTGGCCGTCGCGGACGCGCCGCTGGTCCTGTGCGCGAGTTTCGTGGTGGCCGGTCCGACCGCGCGGTTCCTGCGGGCCGGGGATTCCGGGCCGGTGACGTTCGTCGTCACCGGCGAGGACGGCCAGGCCGACGAGGACCTGGCCTGCGCTGAATACATCGGCCGCTGTATGGCCGGAGGAGAGGTCGAGGCGAGCCCCTATCTCAAGCGCGCGCGGGATTCCCGTGCCGCCGCTGACCTCGCCGGCGGGCGGCGGAGCGGATACCACCCGGACGACGTCGATCTCTGCCTGGAGATCGACCGGTTCCCCTTCGCGATGGTGGCTCGCCAGGAGGAGTCTTTGATGGTGCTGCGGCCTGTCGCGGTGCCGTGAACCACATCCCGGCACGACGACGCCCCCGGCCCCGCCGTCACCATGCGGTGCGGCAGGCCGAGGGCGTCGTACAGAGGGGGTGCGGGACGCAGCAGGCTAGCTGCCCGTCACGTCCGTCACCTTCCAGCGCTGGTTGGAGCCGGAGTTGGGCTGCCAGAGGCCGACCGAGGCGCCGTCGGCCGTGGACTGGCCCGCGACGTCCGGGAGCTGGCCGGTGGCGGCGTTGACGAGCGTCCAGGTGCCGTCGCCGGTCGAGGACATGATCCACTCGGTGGCCTTGTCGCGGCGGCCCTCGTCCGGCTCTGCGACCAGGGCGCCGTTCCGGACGGCCAGGCGCTTGTCCGTGGCGGTCTCGGTGAAGACGTACCGCTTGCGGTTGTCCTCGCCGCGGATCTGCTCCACCCGCCACTGCTGACCGCTCGGGTCCGAGGCGTTGGCGCTCTTGATGACCAGGCCCGTGCCGTTGCCGGCGATGGTGAGGTCCTTGCCGCTCTGGACGCCGGTCAGCCGGTAGGTGTGGCCCTTTTGCAGCTCGGCCGCGTCCTTCGCGACGCCCGAGACACCCTTGACGAGGAAGGACGTCACCGACTGGGCGGGCACGGTCACCGTGGCCCGCTTGCCGGAGACCGGGACCGCCTTCTGCTTCTCCAGCTTGCCGTCGGCGCTGGTCACCACGGGGGTGACGGTGGCGTGGGAGGAGACCCGGCCGAACTTCGACAGGTCGAGGGTGACCTCACGGGACTCGGTGGCGCTGTTGACGTGGACGACCGTCGCCGCGTCGCCCTTGCGGGAGATCGCCGCGGTGCTGGACGTGTCGTTCGTCTTGATCAGCCGGTCGCCGGGCTTGATGAAGTGCGTGAAGTTGCGGGCCGTGTCGAACTTGGTGTTGGTGTAGATCGGGCAGGACGCCAGGGTGTCCTTCGAGGTGCAGCTGAAGGGGAGCTGGATCTCGCCCCAGTTGCCGCCCTTGGCGGACTCCCCGCCCGGCTTCATGTTGTCGTAGTCCTCGACGGGCTGCCAGAACACCCAGGCCTTGGGCTCCAGTTCCCGCAGGTCGTCGACCATGCGCTGGGCGAGGCCCAGGCCGGGCCGCATGTCCGTGAAGCTCTGGCCGTCGCCCCAGTCGCCCTCGACCTCGCTCATCCACAGCGGCTTGTCGGCGGCCTTGGCGAGGTCGCGGACGGTGGTGCGCTGGCCGGTGCCGTAGGTGTGCACGTTCATCTGGCCCACCAGGTCGCGCACGTCCTGGGGGTAGGAGTTCCAGTTGGTGGCGAACGTGCCGGGGTTCGTCTCGTCCATCGCGGAGATCTCCGCGTCCGACGTGGACTTCTTCAGGACCGGGGCGAGCGCGCGGATCACCTTCTGCTGCAGCTCGGGGCCGATGTGCGCGCCCTCCTGGCGACCACCGGTCGGTTCGCCGTCCGGGCCCAGCTTGGTGCCCCAGTAGTTGGTGTTCGGCTCGTTGAACGGGTCGAGCGTGTCGACCTTGATGCCGTGCGCCTTCTCCAGCCGCTCGGTCGCGCCCACCAGGTACTTGGCGAAGTCCTCGACGGACTCCGGCTTCAACTGGTCCTTGCCCGCGTCGAAGTTGCCCGAGACGTAGCCGCTCTCGGTCATGAACCAGGGCGGGGAGTTGCTGAAGGCCTCCCAGTGCGTGATGTCCTTCTTGATGCGGTCGACCCACCAGCGCTGCGTCTTGTCCGCGTTGTTGTTCCAGTCGGCCGGGTCGTCGGCGTCCCACCAGTCGACGTCCTCGCGGGTGGTGCCCGCCGGGGCCTTCCACCAGCCCTCGACCGCGCCGCCGGCCCGCAGGTAGTCCTTGACGTCCGGGGCGTTGCCGCCGCCGATGTTGTAGCGGGCGATGTTCAGGGCGAGGCCCTCGTCGCCGAAGAGGAGCTTGTAGAGCTTCTCGCGTATCGCGGGCGGGTAGTCGCCGGTGGCGTTGGCGAACCAGACGAGGCTCGTGCCCCAGCCCTCGAACTTCTCCCCCGAGTACGAGGGGTCGGGCTGGACGGTGACCCCGGCCGCGGCGGCCTCGGCGGCCGTCGTCTCGGCGTGCGCGGCGGGCAAGGTGGCGGTGGCCAGGACGGCTCCGGTCGCCAAGGTGACGCCGATGGCCCCGAGGAGCCTTCTCTTGCGGGTGCGGTGTGCCATCTCGAGTACTCCAGCTCTTCTGCGTGCCGCGCGTCCCGGCGGACGCAGAGATCGGGGCCTACGTGGTGCGACTGGTACGGATTCGGCGGCTTCTCGTACGATTTCGACTAGGCAATGTTTACGTAAACATCCACTGGCGGGATGTCTACACTGTCCGAATCTCAGGGGTCAAGGACTCGTTCCGAACCGAAACTTGCGCTCCGGTCGCGGAGGGAGGGGATGTGGGCACAGTGGACGGCGAGAGCGAGCCGCGGGGCACGAGCCGGACGAGAAGGCACGCGGCCCGGCCCCGTCAGGGTGCGTCCATGGCGGACGTCGCCCAGCTCGCCGGGGTCTCGTCCCAGACGGTCTCCCGCGTCTCGAACGGCTTCCCGGGCGTCACCGAGGACACCCGTGCGCAGGTCCTGGCGGCCATGCGGGAGCTGGGCTACCGGCCCAACAGCGCGGCCCGGGCGCTGCGCCGGGGCGAGTTCCGCACCCTCGGCGTGATCACCTTCTCCCTCTCCACCATGGGCAACATCCGCACCCTGGAGGCCATCGCCACCTCCGCGGCCCAGCACGGCTACGCCGTCACGCTGCTGCCCGTCGCCGTCCCCACCCAGGACGAGGTGAACGGCGCCTTCTCCCGCCTGGGCGAACTCGCCGTGGACGCCGTCATCGTCATCATGGAGATCCATCTCCTGGACGCGGCGACGGTCTCGCTCCCGCCCGGCGTGCAGGTCGTGGTGGCCGACTCGGACGCCGGCGACCGCTACACCGTGGTCGACACCGACCAGGCCGGCGGCGCGCGGGACGCCGTACGGCACCTGCTGGACCTCGGCCACGAGACGGTGTGGCACCTGGCCGGCCCCGAGGGCTCCTTCGCCGCCCAGCGCCGCGCCAACGCCTGGCGCGACACCCTCACCGTGGCCGGCCGCGTCCCACCGCCCCTGGTCCGGGGCGACTGGTCGGCCGAGTCCGGCTACCGGGCCGGGCTGCGGCTGGCCGACGAGCCGGACTGCACGGCGGTGTTCACGGCCAACGACCAGATGGCCCTGGGCCTGCTCCGGGCCCTGCACGAACGCGGCCTGCGCGTCCCCGGCGACATCAGCGTCATCGGCTTCGACGACATCCCCGAGTCCGCGTCCTTCCTCCCACCCCTGACGACCATCCACCAGGACTTCGCCGAGGTGGGGCGGCTGTGCGTGGAGGGCGTCCTGAGCAAGATGCGGCAGGACGGCGAGGAGCACGGGACGACGCTGGTGCCCACGCGGCTGGTGCGGCGGGAGAGCACGGGGGCGCCGGGCCGGGACCGACGCGGTGAGGGAGCACGCCCGCGGACGTCGCGGTGAGTCAGTTGCTCACGGCCTGCCACGCCCGGCTGATCACACGCTGGGCGGCTGTCGCGTAGACGGCCCGGCGTGCCAGTCCTCGACCGCACGATCCCGAGACGGACGGGACCAGCCTCATGCGCGCCCGGGGATGAGCCGGTGGCGGCCATCGCCCGCCATCCGAGTTTTGCCGACCCCACCGCAGCGGTGCCGTGAAGGCCAGGTGGCGGGCGCGTTCGATGCCATTCGAAGCGCATCGACGATGCTGTCCGCAGGTGAAGGAAGTATGTCTTCCTGTACAGAGTCTTGCTGTTCAGATGCCCCGTCATTACTGTCCACGCAGACGCAAGCGCTTCGACATTTCGCGCCACTCGTCGGCGAGCGGCACCTCGCGGCGCGCCAGAGTCCGCCATCAGACCGGGGGGGGAACAACCCATCGCCGTCCTTGGAGGGACACATGAGATGGCAAGCCCGTAAATCCACCAGCAGCAAGTCGGCCGGGTTCGGCCGGCTGGCCATGATCGTCGCTCTGATCGCCGGGTTCCTGAGCTTCGCGTCTCCGGCGCAGGCCCAGGTGTACTCCACCTGCGACCGGTGGGGTCAGTACACCCAGGGCTCCTGGACGGTCTACAACAACATCTGGGGCGAAAACCACGGCACCCAGTGCCTGACCGTCAACAGCATCAAGTCCTGGTACGCCGATGCCAACCACTCCGGCGGCGGGATCAAGTCCTACCCGAACACCTCGGTCCGGCCCCAGACGCCGCTGTCGCAGTTGAACTCGGCGGGCTTCTGGTACAATACGTCGTCGGCTCCCGTCGGCGGCAGTGACCACTGGAACTGGACGAGCGACTTCTGGTCGACCGGCAACCAGGACGAGATCATGGTCTTCACCAGCTGGTCCGGAACGGCAGGCGGCTGGGGACGGCAGATCGCGTCCAACGTGACCATCGGCGGCGTCCAGTACGCGTCGGTCTGGCAGGCCGATCCCGGCTGGAACGTCCTGCAGCTCATCCCCGCCCAGCAGAGCAACACCGGCTCCATCGACGCCTCGGCGGTCTGGCGATGGGCCGCGTCGCAGAACCTCCTGCGCAACACCACCTTCGACACGATGCAGTTCGGCATCGAGATCACCTCGACCAGCGGCGTGCAGAAGCGGTACTCGCTGAACAACTACAGCGCCTGGTGGAGCAACACCTCCGGCGGCGGATCAAGCATCTAGCCGCACGCGCGACATGACGGTGCGCTCCGTCCGCGTAGAGAGACGAACGCCGGAGCGATTCCCCAACGCATACCTTGCCGCCGGGCTCGAACGACAACTTCCGGCGGCAAGGTTTGCGGAGTCTTCGAGCGGGTTCACGTCCACCCCCACACTCCCCTCACCCGGGAGCCCTCCGCGGAGCGATTCAGCGGCGGCGCCCCCGGGAGGGCCTGCCGCGGCGGGCGCGTGAGGCCGGGCCCGGGCGCGTGGGGCCGTTCTCGGAGGGCGGCGGGGTGAGGACGACGGGGACGCCCGAGGGGGCCTGGGCGCCGGTGATGCGGGTCAGTTCGGCCGCGCCCGAGCGGACCCGGGTGACGCGCGGGGTGATCCCGGCGTCGGCCATCAGGCGGGCCGTCTCACGGCGCTGGTGGGGCAGGACCAGTGTGACGACGGTGCCCGACTCGCCGGCCCGGGCGGTCCGGCCGCCGCGGTGCAGATAGTCCTTGTGGTCGGCGGGCGGGTCCACGTTGACGACCAGGTCGAGGTTGTCGACGTGGATGCCGCGGGCCGCGACGTTGGTCGCCACCAGCACCGTGACCTCGCCGTCCTTGAACCGGGCCAGGGTACGGGTGCGCTGCGACTGGGACTTCCCGCCGTGCAGGGCGGAGGCGCGCACCCCGACGGCCAGCAGCTTCTTGGCGAGCCGGTCGGCGGCGTGCTTGGTGTCCAGGAACATGATCACGCGGCCGTCGCGGGCGGCGATCTCCGTCGTGGTCGCGTGCTTGTCGTCGTCCTCCACGTGCAGCAGGTGGTGCTCCATCGTGGTGACCGCGCCGGCGGACGGATCGACCGAGTGGACCACGGGATCGTGGAGGTAGGTGCGGACCAGGCGGTCGACGTTGCGGTCCAGCGTGGCCGAGAACAGCAGCCGCTGGCCCCCGGGCTGCACCTGGTCGAGCAGCGCGGTCACCTGCGGCATGAAGCCCATGTCGGTCATCTGGTCGGCCTCGTCCAGCACCGTGACGGTGACGCGGTCCAGCCGGCAGTCGCCGCGGTCTATGAGGTCCTTGAGCCGGCCGGGCGTCGCGACGACGACCTCGGCCCCGCCGCGCAGCGCGCTCGCCTGGCGGCCGATCGACATACCGCCGACGACGGTGGTGAGCCGCAGCCGCAACGCCTGGGCATAAGGGGTGAGCGCGTCGGTGACCTGCTGGGCCAGTTCCCTGGTGGGGGTGAGGACGAGGGCCAGCGGCTGCCGGGGCTCGGCCCGCTGCCCGTCGATGCGGGCCAGTACGGCGAGCCCGAAGGCGAGCGTCTTGCCCGACCCGGTGCGCCCGCGGCCCAGCACGTCCCGCCCGGCCAGGGAGTTGGGCAGCGTCGCCGCCTGGATCGGGAACGGCACGGTCATGCCCTCGACGCGCAGCGCGGCGAGCAGCCGCTCGGGCAGGGCGAGTCCGGCGAAGTCGTCGACGGCGGGCAGTGCCGGGGTGAGGGTGGCCGGGGGCGCGAACTCCCCGCCGGGCGCGGTACGGCGCCGGGGGGCGCCGCGGCCCGCACCGGCCGTACGGGCGGAGACGCCGCGGCCCGCCGCCTTACGGGAGTGGGGCGAGCCGTTGTTCTTGCGAGCGGTGCGATCCAAGGGGATCCTTCCTCGATGCGGCACACGTATCGGGGAATTCCCGGCAGCCGGAACGGGCCGCACCAGGATTCGCAACACTGAGCCGGGTGTTGGATGAGAACGAGGCTGGGGCCCGCACCTCACGGTGCGGGCCCCGGTCACGACGGACGCGTCAGCGTCAGGCGGGCACGATGTTCTCGGCCTGCGGGCCCTTCTGGCCCTGCGTGACGTCGAAGGTAACCTTCTGGCCTTCCTGAAGCTCGCGGAAGCCGGAGGTGGCGATGTTCGAGTAGTGGGCGAACACGTCAGGACCGCCACCCTCCTGCTCGATGAAGCCGAAGCCCTTTTCCGCATTGAACCACTTCACAGTGCCAGATGCCATGCTGAAATCTCCCTTTGGGGGACAAACCCGAGACCCGCACTTTACGGACTCGGAGTCGCTGAAATGATCACCCTCGGAGAGATCCGAAAATCCTCGGAAACTAAAAAGAGTGCTCGTCGACAAAGGTCGATAGAGCACTCGAAGTCTCTGGGAACCAAAACTGCAACAACAACGACGGTAGCACAGGCCGCGCCGGATGGCCCGGGAATCTCGTACCCGAGGTGTACGGGCGGCCCGCTCGTACTGCGTTCTCAGTAGCCGGGATTGTCGGCAGCCGCACGACGACGGGACGGCCCGCCTGCGGAGAGCCTTGGCAGACGATCGACACCCAGATGTGGAGACCCGCTGCCGTGGCTACTTTCCTGTATCGAGTGGGCCGACTGGCCTTCCGGCGACGTTGGTACGTCGCCCTGGTCTGGGCGGCCGTCCTGGCCGCTGTCGGGCTCGGCGCGCTCAAGGCGCCGGGGGCCGCCGACGAGGGCTTCTCGATGCCCGGCATCGAGTCCCAGAAGGCGTTCGACCTGATGGAGCAGCGCTTCCCCGGGGCCACGGCCGACGGGGCGAGTGCCCGGGTCGTGTTCATCGCGCCCGGCGGCGGGAAAGTGACCGCCGCCCAGAACAAGCGGGCCATCGAGCAGGCCGTGACCGGTCTCGGCGACGGCACGCAGGTCGCGAGCGCCGTCGACCCGTTCCAGGCGAAGACGATCAGCAAGGACGGCTCGACCGCTTTCGCGACCGTCACCTACAAGGTCGGGGCGGACGACCTCACCGACGCCGACCGCACCCACCTGGAACGCGCCCTCGACGAGGCCCGGGACTCCGGGCTGACCGTCGAGGCGGGCGGCAGCGCGCTGGCCGACAACGCCGGGCCGGGCGGCACGGCCGAGGTGATCGGTGTCTCGATCGCCGCGGTCGTGCTGCTGGTCACCTTCGGCTCCCTGGCCGCCGCCGGACTGCCGCTGCTGACCGCCCTCGTCGGCGTCGGCGTCAGCATGGCCACGATCCTCGCCCTGTCCCAGGCCTTCGGCCTGTCCACCACCACCGGCACCCTGGCGATGATGCTGGGCCTCGCCGTCGGCATCGACTACGCCCTGTTCGTCGTCTCCCGCTACCGGGAGGAACGCGCCAAGGGCCGGGCGCCGCAGGAGGCCGCCGGACTCGCCGCCGGCACGGCCGGGTCCGCGGTCGTGTTCGCGGGGCTCACCGTCGTCATCGCGCTGGCCGGGCTCGCCGTGGTCGGCATCCCGATGCTCACCAAGATGGGCCTGGCCGCCGCCGGCGCGGTCGTCGTCGCCGTACTGATCGCGCTGACGCTCGTCCCGGCCTTCCTCGGCTTCTGGCCGAACGCCGTGCTCACCCGGCGGGCCCGCAGGAGCGGCCGGATCGAGGAGAGCGGCGACGCCAACGGGGGCAGCCGCTGGGCCCGGTTCGTGCTGCGCCGTCCCATACCCGTGCTGCTCCTCGGCGTCGTCGGTCTCGGCGCCCTCGCACTGCCCGCGACCGGCCTCCAGCTGGGCATGCCCGGCGACGAGGCCAAGCCGACGTCCACGACCGAACGCCGCGCCTACGACGCGCTCGCCGAGGGCTTCGGGCCGGGCTTCAACGGGCCGTTGACCGTCGTCGTGGACGGCAGGGGCGCCGCCGACGCCAAGGGCGCCGCGGGCGAGATCGCCCGGGAGATCGGCGCCACGAAGGGCGTCGTGTCCGTCTCCCCGGCCCGCTTCAACGATGCCGGTGACACCGCCGTCTTCTCCGTCGTGCCGTCCACCGCGCCGACCGACGAGAAGACCGAGGACCTGGTGACGGCCATCCGCGGCGAGCGGCCCGGCATCGAGTCCGCCACCGGCGCGAGCTACGAGGTCACCGGCACCACCGCGATGAACATCGACATCGCCGGGAAGGTGCAGGCCGCGCTGGTCCCGTATCTGACCGTGGTCGTCGGACTGGCGATCGTGCTGCTGCTGGTGGTCTTCCGGTCCCTGTTCGTCCCGCTCAAGGCGGCCCTCGGCTTCCTGCTGTCGGTGCTGGCCTCCCTCGGCGCGGTCGTCGTGGTGTTCCAGCGGGGCCACGGCGCGCAGCTCTTCGGAGTGGAGCAGACCGGCCCGATCATGAGCCTGATGCCGATCTTCCTGGTGGGCATCGTCTTCGGCCTCGCGATGGACTACGAGGTGTTCCTCGTCTCGCGGATGCGGGAGGCGTACGTCCACGGCGAGTCGCCCGCGCAGGCGGTCACGTCCGGCTTCCGGCACAGCGCCCGGGTGGTCGTGGCGGCGGCCCTGATCATGATCGCGGTCTTCGCCGGGTTCATCGGCGAGAGCGACTCCATGATCAAGATGATCGGGTTCGGGCTCGCCTCCGCCGTCCTGTTCGACGCCTTCGTCGTCCGGATGGCGATCGTGCCGGCCGTCCTCGCCCTGCTCGGCGACAAGGCCTGGTGGCTGCCCAAGTGGCTGGACCGGGCGCTGCCCCGCGTCGACGTGGAGGGCGAGGCGCTGAGCCGGCCGGAGCGGGAACCGGCCCCGGACCCCGTGCCGGACCTGGAACCGGCGCGCACCTGACACCCCCACACCAGGGCCGCCCGTGGCGAAGGACACGGGCGGCCCGTCGGGCGTTCCCGCCCGGCGTCGACCACCATGGTCCCCAGCCCACCCCCGGAGAGTCCGATGAGTATCACCCTGGAGCGGCGCTACGCGGATCGCCTGGAGGAGTTCTCGGCGCGCCACGCCTTCCTCGTCGATCTGGTGATGGTCCTGGCGCTGATGGGCTGCGCGGCCCTCGGCGGCTCGCTCACCCTGCCCGGCACCGAGCCGCCGGACCAGGACAGGACCGCCACCGTCCTCACGGGCGTCGCCTGCCTCGTCCTGCTCAAGCACCGCACCCACCCGCGCACCGCCGTCGTCGTCGCCGGGGGCTGCACGGTGGCCGCGATCGCGCTCGGCTATCTGGTCACGCCGCTGCTGCTGGCCCCGGTCATGGCGGCGCTGTATTGGCTGGCCACGCTCACCGACCGGAAGACCACCCGCGGCTACGGCCTCACCACCCTGGTCGCGGTGACGCTCGCGGCCGTGTTCTCCGCCTCCATGAACCACATCTCGCTGCTGCTCAGGACGATCGGCCCGATCTTCTGGCTGATGCTGCCGCTGGCCGCCGGCAAGATGACCCAGCTGCGCCGTGCCTACCTCCGGTCGGTGCAGGCCCGGGCCGAACACGCCGAGCGCACCCGCGAGGAGGAGGCCCGGCTGCGGGTCACCGAGGAACGGATGCGCATCGCCCGCGAGCTCCACGACGTCGTCGCCCACCACATGGCCCTGGCCAACGCCCAGGCCGGCACGGCCGCGCACCTCGCGCTCAGCAACCCCGAGCAGACCCGGAAGATCCTCACCGACCTGACCGGCACCACCTCCTCCGCGCTGCGGGAGCTGAAGGCGGCCCTGGGCCTGCTGCGGCACAGCGACTCCGAGGACGACACCGGCCCCGGCTCCACGGCGCTGGAACCGGCCCCCGGCCTGGCCCGCCTGCCCGAGCTGGTCGCGGCGTGCGAGTCGGCGGGCCTGGAGGTCACCGTCACCACGCAGGGGGAACCGCGGCCGCTCTCGCCCGGCGTCGACCTGACCGCGTTCCGGATCGTGCAGGAGGCACTCACCAACGTCACCAAGCACGCCACCGCCGAGGCCGCCCACGTACGCCTCGCCTACACCGGTTCCCGCCTGCTGATCACGGTCACCGACGACGGCACCGGCAAGCCGGCGGCCGAGGCCCCCCAGGGCAGCCGCGGCTTCGGCGTCATCGGCATGCGCGAACGCGCCCACTCCGTCGGCGGCGAACTGTGCGCCGGCCCCCGCCCCCAGGGCGGCTTCGAGGTCACCACGGCCCTCCCGCTGCAACCCGCCCCCCTCCCCGCCGAAGGAACCACGCCATGACCATCAGGGTGCTGCTCGCCGACGACCAGGCCCTGCTGCGGGCCACCTTCCGGATCCTCATCGACTCCTGCGCGGACATGGAGGTGGTCGCCGAGGCCTCCGACGGCGCGGAGGCGGTGGAGCTGACCCGCGCCCACCACCCCGACATCGTCCTCATGGACATCCGCATGCCCGGCACCGACGGCCTCACCGCCACCGCCACGCTCTGCGCCGACCCGGACCTGTCCGCCACCCGCGTCCTCATCCTGACCACCTTCGAGACCGAGGACTACGTCGCCCAGGCGCTGCGGGCCGGTGCCAGCGGCTTCCTCGGCAAGGACGTCACCGCCGACACCCTGCTGGCCGGGCTGCGCACGGTGGCCTCCGGCGAGGCGCTCCTGTCACCCGCCGCCACCCGCTCCCTCATCACCCGCTTCCTCCTGGCCCCCGCCCCCGACAGCCACCTGGCGCCGCCGGAGCGCCTCACCGACCTCACGGTCCGCGAACGCGAGGTGATGGCGCTGGCCGCCGAGGGCAGGTCCAACACCGAGATCGCCGAGGACCTCACACTCAGCCCGCTGACCGTCCGCACGCACATCCACCGCGCCATGACCAAGCTGAACGCCCGCGACCGTGCGCAACTGGTCGTCATCGCCTACCAGACGGGCCTGGTACGGGCGGTGCCGCCGCCCCCGCCTATGTCCATGGGGCGTCCACGGTAACGGCCCCGGGTGACCGGCCGGTCACCGTCGGACGACCGGCCGGAACGCCTCCCGTACCCCGGACTTGGACGTCGAGACGAACTGGTCGCCCGGGCCGAGGTCGTACATGTAGTACTCGTAGCGCAGCACGCTCGGGCAGCTGCCGCCGCCGATCTGGACCGAGCGCGGGTCGAGGCGCTTGCCGGTGCGCAGTTCGTAAACCTTCAGGGGGATCTTGACCTTGTAGAAGGTGACTTGGTGGGGCAGGTACTTCGACCTGTCGTTCTCGTAGGAGCAGGTCTGCACGGCGGCCCCGTTCTCCGCCGCGCCCGCGCAGACCACGAGCGCGGCCTTGGCCGGGTCGCCGGTGCGCCAGGAGCCGGGGAGCTTGTCGGTGTACTCGGAGTCGCCGAGGAACAGGGCACGGTGGGTGCCCTTGCGGTAGAGCGGGGCTCCGCTGTACCTGGCGGGCTTGGAGCAGTAGCCGGAGTCGGCGCCGTGGGTGTTGTCGACCAGGCCGCGCACGTGGTCCAGTTCGATGGCGAGGGTGGCCTCGCGGACCCCGTCGCGGGCCTTCCCGGCGCGGGTGTCGTCGGGGTAGGTGTCGAGGAGCCGCTGGTAGTGGGTCCGCGCCTGCTGCCAGGCGTCCTCGGTCATCAGGTGGTCGCCGCAGCCCACCAGGGCGGCGGGTTCCGTGCGTGCCGCCGGTCCGGCGGAGCGGTCCAGGACGTCGTGGGTGGGGCCGCGATCCCGGAGCCAGGCGGTGAGGGCGGCGGTGTCGCAGGAGTCGTCGGTGGGCAGGCCGTCGAGGAAGGCGTCCAGGACCGTCCTGACGGTCCGCTCGTTGCCGGGCTCGTCCAGGACACCGGCGAGCGTGCCGAAGCCCCGCCCGAGGTCCTCCGTGCTGCCCCTGCGCGCGGCGCGGGCCAGGGTGGCCGCCGCCCCGTCCAGCCGGTGGCACGCCTCCACCACCGCGTCGCCGGGTTCCACCACCGGCGCGCCCGCCAGCCGGTGGCCCCACCCCACCTCGCCCTGCGCGGCCACGGCCGCCTCGCAGTCGCCGCCCTCGCGGGCCTCGGTCACCCGGTCCTCGATGCCGTACGCGTCGGCGCGCAGCAGTACGGCGGTCAGCACCACCACGAGCGCGACGGCGAGCGTCCCGGCGCGCTGCCCGCGTCGTACGGCCCGCTCCGGGCGGCGGCGCGCCAGGAACCAGCCGTGGACGATGCCCGCCGCCCACCACAGCAGCAGCAGGATCTCGTACCGGCTCCGGGCGGTGGAGGCGGTGAGGTCCAGGAGCACGGCCGTGCCGAGCACGGCGGTCGCGGCCGGTCGCCACCGCCGCAGCAGCAGGTAGCCGACGCCGAGCAGTGTGGCGTTGCCGAGGGCCACCGCCCACGGGTCGGCGGGCGCCGCGGGCCGTGGCGGCCCGGAGGGCTCCGGCGGCAGGGGCGGGCCGGGTTCGTACGCCGGGTACGTCATGCGGGGATCACCCCCGGGGCCCGGCACGGCCGGGCTGCGTACCGGGACCGTCGGACACCCCCTGGCCGTCCGGCCGTGAGGTGCCGGGTGTGACGTCGTCCGTGCATGGCTCTCCTCCAGCCTGTCGCGGGTGGGTGCGGACGCGTCCGGGAGGGCGGGGCGGCCCGAGCCCTCCCCTCGCAGGGTTCGGACCGCCGCCCTATGACCCGTCCCGGCCACGTCCCGGCCATTCGACCGCCGTACGCGGTTGTTCGGCTGGCCCCCTCCCGGCACCGAACAATCCGGAGGCGCGCACCGGGCCGTGCGGCCTGGAGGAAGGGTGAGGATGGGGTGAACGCCCGTGTCCCGGCCGCCGATACGGCCGAAAGTCGGGGGAGGGCGTACGAGGTGAGGGGGGCGGGCACGTGCCGGGACCATCAGCGCCGGGCCGCGCCGAGGGCGAGCTGGATCCGCAGGGCGGGCCGGTGCAGCGGTTCGCGGCCGGGCTGCGCGCGCTGCGCGAGTCCGCGGGCAGGCCCACCTACCGGGAGATGGCCCGGCACGCGCGGTACGGGGTGACCACGCTGTCGCAGGCGGCGGCGGGCAAGCAGTTGCCCACCCGCGCGGTGACGCTCGCCTACGTCAAGGCGTGCGGCGGCGACCTCGCCGAGTGGGAGCGGCGCTGGCGCGAGGCGTCGGCCGAACTGGCCGCCGAGACCGCCGCCGACGACACGGCCCGGCCGCCCTACCGCGGCCTGACCCGGTTCGAACCGGGCGACGCCGGGCTGTTCTTCGGCCGCGACCAGCTCGTGGAGCGGCTCACCGAGCTGAACCGCAAGCACCGCTTCACCGCCGTCTTCGGCCCCTCCGGCAGCGGCAAGTCGTCGCTGCTGCGGGCGGGCCTGATCCCCCGGCTGCGGGCCGCCGACGACAGTGACGCGCCGCCGGCGGCCGTACGGATCCTCACCCCCGGCGCGGACCCGCTGCGCACGCACGCCGAGCGGCTGGCACCCGTGCCCGGCACCGACGCCGACACCTGGCTGATCGTCGACCAGTTCGAGGAGCTGTACACCCTCGGCGCCGACCCGGCCGACCGCGACGCGTTCATCGACCGGCTCGTCGCCGCCACCGCCGCCGACAGCGGGCTGCGCGTCGTCATCGCCGTGCGGGCCGACTTCCTCGGCCGGTGCGCCGAGCACCCCGGTCTCACCGCCGCGTTGCAGGACGCCACGCTGCTCGCCGGGCCGATGAGCCGGGCGGAGCTGCGGGAGGCCATCGTCCGCCCGGCCGCCGCGGCCGGACTGATCGTCGAACGCGCCCTGACCGACCGGCTCCTGGACGAGGTCGAGGGCGCCCCCGGCGGACTGCCGCTGATGTCCCACGCCCTGCTGGAGACCTGGCGCCACCGCAGCGGCCGTACCCTGACCGAGGCGGCGTACGAGGCGGCCGGCCAACTGCACGGCGCCGTCGTACGGACGGCCGAGCAGGCGTACGGAGAACTGACCGCGGAGCAGGGGGAATTGGCGCGACGGATCCTGCTGCGCCTGGTCGCGCCCGGCGACGGGACCGCCGACACCCGCCGCCCCGCCGACCACGCGGAGCTGGACTTCGGCGACCCCGCCGGCACCCGGATGGTCCTGGAACGGCTGGCCCGGGCCCGCCTCATCACCTTCGACGACGGCACCGCCGACCTCGCCCACGAGGCGCTCATCACCGCCTGGCCCCGGCTGCGTGCCTGGATCGACACCGAACGCGACCGGCTGCGCGTCCACCGCGCGCTGTCCGAGGCGGCCCGCACCTGGCAGGACCTCGGCCAGGAGAACGCCGCGCTCTACGCCGGTTCCCGGCTGTCCGCCGCCCGCGACGCCTTCCCGGCGGCCGGCGCCACGCCCGGCGGTGACGAACTGACCCCGCTGGAGAGGCGGTTCCTCACCGCCTCGCTCCGCCGCCGGCAGCGTGCCGCGCTCCTGCGCCGCACGGTCGTCGCCGTCCTCGCCGCGCTCGCCCTGCTCGCCACCGGCACCGCCGTCGTCGCCCTCCAGGCCCGCGCCACCGCGCAGGCCGAACGGGACGACGCCGTGTTCGGCGGTCTCACCGCCGAGGCCGACCGGGCCCGTGACACCGACGCCGGGCTGGCCGCCCGGCTCGACGTGGCCGCGTACCGCATGCGCGCCACCACGGACCTGCGGACCCGGCTGGCCTCGGACGCGGGCCGGGTCCTGGCCACGCGCCTGCCCGGCCTCGACGGGGCCGGCAGCTCCGTGGCGTACGCCCCCGACGGCCGCACCCTGGCCGGCGGCGGCCACGACGGCACGGTCCGGCTGTGGGACACCGGCGGCAGCAGGGTGCTGGGCCGACCGCTGCGACTCGGGACGGACCGGGTCGGCGCGGTCGCCTTCGCCCCGGCGGGCCGCGACCTGCTGGCGGCCACCGGCGAGGGCGGCGTCATCCGCCTGTGGGACACGCGCGACCGGGAGCACCCCCGCGCCCTCGGCCGCCCCCTGGTGAGCCACGGCGGGGAGAACATCGTCTCCGCCGCCTTCGCCCCCGGCGGCCGCACGCTGGCCACCGCCGGCGACGACGGCACCGTACGCCTGTGGGACCTGGCCGATCCGGCCCGCCCCGCCCCGCTCGGCAAACCCGCCGCGGCCGACGACTCGCCGGACCGCAGCGTCCGCGCGGTCGCCTTCGCCCCGGACGGGAACACCCTGGCGACGGCGGGCTACGACCGCACCGTCCGGATGTGGCGGTACGGCGGCAGCGACGGGCTCGCGCCCCTGGGCAAGCCCCTGCGCGCCCACACCGAGCCGGTCTGGACCCTGGCCTTCTCGCCCGACGGCCGCACGCTGGCCACCGCCGGCTTCGACGAGACCGTCCGGCTGTGGGAGGTGTCCGGCGCGGGCCGGCTCACGTCCCTGGGCGAACCGCTCACCGGGCACACCGCGCCCGTCCTGTCGGTCGCGTTCAGCCCCGACGGGGACACCCTGGCGAGCGCCGGGGAGGACGACGCGCCGCTGCTGTGGAACGTGGCCAACCCGGCCTATCCGCAGCGGCTCGGGGAGCCGCTGACCGGGCACACGGAGCCGGTGTGGGAGGTGGCCTTCAGCCCCGACGGCCGCACGCTGGCCAGCACCGGCGCCGACGGCGGCGTCCTGCTCTGGCACCGGCCGCCGACCGTCCTCACCGACTTCACCAACCCGGTGACCGCCGTCGCCCACAGCCCCGACGGCCGCCTGCTCGCCGCCGCCAGCACCGACGACGGGCTGGTCCGCCTGTGGGACGTACGCCGCCCGGACCGTCCGCGCCGGCTGCCGCGTCCGCTCGTCCACGAGGACCGGGTGCTGGCCGTCGCGTTCGCGCCGGAGGGCCGTACGGCGGTCAGCGGCTCGGCGGACGGCACCGTACGCCTGTGGGACGTCTCCACGCCCGACCGCCCCGCCCCGCTCGGCGCGCCCCTGCGCGCCCACGACGGGGAAGTCCACGCCGTCGCCTTCGCGCCGGACGGCCACACCCTGGCCACGGGCGGCGCGGACGACACGGTCCGGCTGTGGGACGTACGGCGACCGGACCGCCCACGGCCGCTCGGCGCCCGCCTGCGCGGCCACACGGACACCGTCACCTCCGTGGCCTTCACCCCGAACGGCCGCCTCCTGGCCAGCGGCGCGGAGGACGCCACGGCCCGCCTGTGGCACGTGGACGGCGGCGGGGCACGGGCACGGCCCGCGGGCGCCGCTCTCACCGGCCACGACGAGTCGGTCGAGGCGGTGGCCTTCGCCCCCGACGGCCACACCCTGGCAACCGGCAGCGACGACCGCACGGTGCGGCTGTGGGACGTGCGGGACGTCGAACGCGGCGACCGCGCACGCCTGTGGGGAAAGGAGCTGACCGGACACCGCGCCGCGGTCCGGGCCCTGTCCTTCGCCCCGGACGGCAGGACGCTGGCGACCGGCAGCGGCGACCACACGGTCCGCCTGTGGGACGTGTCCGACCCGGCCCGGGCCGAACCGGCCGGCCAGGAACTCACCGGCCACCTCGACACCGTCACGACCGTCGCGTTCAGCCCGCGCGGCGACACCCTCGTCTCCGCCGGCTACGACCTCACGGCACGGGTGTGGACGCTGGACGCGGACCGCGCGGCACGGTACGTCTGCGCCCACACCGGCGGCATCCTGACCCGGTCCGACGGGCGCGAGCACCTGCCCCGGCTCGGCTACCGGGAGGGCTGCCGAGAACGTTAGGGCAGGGCGAACTTCAGTACGGCCCCGTCCTTGTCGTGCGCCACGACGGTCGCCTTCAGGGCGTCGCCGAAACCAGCCTCGCCTCCCGCGCCGCCGAGCTGCATCAGGGTGCCACCCGACTGGAAGGTGACGTAGTCGTCCGCCACGGAGACGTGCACGCGCGTGCCGCGCGCCGTGATGTCCGCGGTGGACGTCACCAGCACCTCGCACGCACCGTCCGCGCAGGCCCGGTAGTTCCTGCCGTCCGCCGCCTTCGGCAGGGGGCCGGTGGGAGCGGGCGTCTCCTGGCCGGCGGGCTGCCGGCCCGGGGCGCACTGCTCGGCCCGCTCGAACGCGGCCCCGAGCCGGGGATCCTCCGCGGCCAGTGTGGGCAGGTCGGGTTTCGGCGGGGTGAGGGACTGGACGAGCTCGTCGACGTCCTCGGCACTGCTCGCCGCGTCGTCGACGGCCATGGCCGGTGACACGCCGTCGAGTTCCTTCGCGACACCGTTCACCTTCTTCCGCAAGACGCCGAGCAGCCGGTCGGCCGCCGGAAACCCCGACGAGCCGAGTTCCTCCAGGCCGCTTCGCACCCTGTCGACCGCCGACGGGGTCGAGGAGAGATATCCGATGGCGCCGGCCCGGGCGACGAGATCCCCCTCGTCCGCGCCCCGGATCTCCTTCACGTCGGCGGCGCTCTTCGCCCGCAGGTTCTTGAGCGCGACCGTCGACTCGCACAGGCCGCCGACCCATTTCACCAATTCCCCGGACGGCGACCGCACCGGCGTCGGCGACACCGTCCCCTTTCCGGCCGAACCGTCCGCCTCCTTCGCCTCGTCCGCCGCGCCCCCGCATCCTCCGACGGCCAGCACCATCCCGGCGACCACCACGACCACGCCCCTGCTCCCGCCCATCCGACGACCCCTCTCCGTGCCGCGACCAACCGGTACCGCAGGCCCCAGTCCATCCGGCGGGCGGTTGTTCGGCCACCCGTTCCGCGGCCCGAACAAACCCGGATCGGGACGCCCGCCCGATCTGCGTCCCTTTCACGGAACCGGCACAAGCCCTTTCCGTCACCCATTCGCCATTCGACGGTGTGTCACTGCCGGGCTGATAGGTTGGATTCGACCGCGAAGCAATTCCATAGAACGGGGTGTCATGCGTAAGAAGGTAATGGGCGCACTGGGTGTCGTGGCGCTGGCGGGTCTCGCCTTCTCCTCAACTCCCGCGCTGGCCGCGCCGACCGCTCCTTCGGGCGATGTGTCCGTGAGTGCCGCCTGCTCGCGCGGAGAAAAGGTGAAGGCGCGGGAGAGCGTCAAGATCCGCAAGACGAAGAGCATTTCGGGAACCGCCCTCGGACTCTTCCCGAAGGGGAAGAACGCTTGCAGCCTCAAGAACGAGAAGGCCAAGTGGTACGACAGCAAGTGCGGTCAGGGCAGCGACCAGTTCGACTACATCAACTACCGGGGCACCAAGGGCTGGGTGCCCACGACGTGCATCGTGCTCGACTGAGCCGGCTCCGCTGACCCGAAGGGGCCCGTTCCGAATCCGGGGCGGGCCCTTTCGCCTCCCGTGGCACACCGGTCCCAGGATTTCCACATTCCATAAGTGAATTATTGGCTGGCATGACGGGCCGCAAGTCGAAATCTCGTCAGGCGATACGGTCGGCGTTTTCCGGACTTTGTCTCCGGTGGAAACCGCGAAATCGTTTCGGCATATCTACGATCGCATGCTATGACCGACTTACCCCGGGACGACTCGGCCGCCCGTGCCCGCCGGCAGACCTGCCTCAGGCTCGCCCGTGAACTCCTCCTCGTCGGGCCGGACGGCTCCGACCTCAAACTCGGCTATCTGCACACCCTGATCGACACGGGCCGCCTCGGCCCCACCCCGCACCCGCGCAAGAGGATCCTCGTCATCGGCGCCGGCATCACCGGCCTCGTCGCGGGCCGGCTGCTCAAGGACGCCGGACACGACGTCACCATCCTGGAGGCCAACGCCGGCCGGGTCGGCGGACGCATCAAGACCTTCCGCGCCACCAAACACCACCAGCCCTTCGACGACCCGGCCCAGTACGCCGAGGCCGGTGCCATGCGGCTGCCCGACTTCCACCCGCTCGTCCTCGCCCTGGTCGACAAACTCGGGCTCGGCCGCCGCCAGTTCTACAACGTGGACGTGGCCCCCGGCACCGGCAGCGGCCCCGACGTCCCCGTGCCCCCGGTGACGTACACCTCCTTCACCGGCCGCACCTGGACCTACGGCGACGACAGCCCCGGCTTCCGCGAACCCGACAAGCGCGGCAACTCCTGGATCCGCGCCAACCGCACCCAGGTGCGGCGCGCCGACTACGCCGCCGGTCCCGAGCGGATCAACGAGGGCTTCCACCTCACCGACGACGAGGTCCGCGCCCCCGTCGTGAAGATGGTCGACGACGCCCTGGAGTGCGTGCGCGACTACTACTCCGACGTCGTCGACGGGCGGCGCGTCAACAAGCCCTTCGAGGAGTGGGTCGAGGGCTGGGCCCGGGTGATCCACGACTTCGACGGCTACTCGATGGGCGGCTTCCTGCGCGACCACGCCGGGCTCAGCGACGAGGCCATCGAGGCCGTCGGAACGCTGGAGAACATGTCCTCGCGGCTGCACCTGTCGTTCTTCCACAGCTTCCTGAGCCGCAGCGACATCAACCCGGGCGTCCGCTACTGGGAGATACCGGGCGGCAGCTGGCGCCTGCCGCACGCGCTGTACCAGGGGCTGCGCGACGAGGTGCGGCTCGGCCACCGCATGATCCGCCTGGAGTACCACGACCCCAGCCGCGACACCGACCCCGAGGGCACCGGCGCGGTCGGGCCCGACGGGTGGGGCGTGGCCGTGCAGACCGTCGCCGAGAACGATCCCCAGGCCCCGCCGCGCCTGTGGACGGCCGACCTGGCCATCGTCACCATCCCGTTCTCCGCGCTGCGCTTCGTGGAGATCGTCCCCTCGATGTCGTACAAGAAGCGCCGCGCGGTCATCGAGACCCACTACGACCAGGCCACCAAGGTGCTGCTGGAGTTCAGCCACCGCTGGTGGGAGTTCACCGAGGACGACTGGCGCGACGAGCTCGACCGCATCGCGCCCGGCCTGTACGAGTACTACCGGCTGGGCGGCCAGGTGGACGCCGAACCCGCCCTGACGCTCCCCGGGCCGGGCACCGACCTGCTGGCGGCCGCCGTCAAGGACAGCAGCGTCACCGAGGAGATGCGGCAGCTCAACAGCACCCTGCCGCTGCGCGGCCCCGCGCTACGCCCCGCCACCCACTGCTTCGGAGGGGGCTCGGTCACCGACAATCCCAACCGGTTCATGTATTACCCCTCGCACCCCGTCGAGGGCAGCACCGGCGGCGTCGTGCTCGCCTCGTACTGCTGGTCCGACGACGCCGCCCGCTGGGACTCCATGCGGAGTTCGGAGCGCTACGTCTACGCCCTGCGCAACCTCCAGGCCCTGCACGGCCGCCGCATCGAGGTGTTCTTCACCGGCCGCGGCGCCACCCAGAGCTGGGCCCGCGACCCGTACGCCTTCGGCGAGGCCGCCATCTACACCGCGCACCAGATGACCAGCTTCCACCTGGACGTCTCCCGGCCCGAAGGCCCCGTGCACTTCGCCGGGGAGCACACCTCCCTCAAGCACGCCTGGATCGAGGGCGCCCTGGAGAGCGCCGTGCGTGCCGCCCTCGCCGTCCACCAGGCCCCGCCGGTCACCACACCGGGCGCGGACCAGGACGGGGGCCGCTCATGAGCGCGCTCGACCCCGGGTGCACGGTCGCCCGCTACCTCGCCCTGCGCCTGGCCGAGTTGGGCATCACCCACCTGTTCGGCGTCCCCGGCAACCACCTCGGCCCCTTCCTGACGACCCTGCGGGCCGAGGGCGACATCGAGTGGGTCGGCACCCCCACCGAGGGCGGAGCGGGCCAGGCCGCCGACGCCTACGCCCGGATCCACGGCATCGGCGCGGCCGCCGTCACCTACAGCGTCGGCGCGTTCAACCTGCTGAACGCGTGCGGCGGCGCCTACGTCGAACAGGTCCCGCTCGTCGCCGTCAACGCCTCCCCGCCCTACGAGCAGTGGCAGAACTACCGGGCTGTCGGCCTGCTCACCTCGCACATGAGCCCCCGCCCTCAGAGCAACCTGGACGTCTACCGGCAGGTCACCGTGGACGCCCAGGTCATCTCCAACCCGGGCCTCGCCCCCGGCCAGATCGACGCCGCGCTCACCGCCTGCCTCTCCGAGCGCCGACCGGTCTACCTGGAGGTCATGGAGGACCTCTGGGACGAGCCCTGCCCCGAGCCTCAGGCGCCGATCGTCGCCCGGGAGCGGCCGCTGAGCGCGCGCAACCAGACCATGCTGGACCACGCCGTGCAGGCCGTCCTCACCCTGGTCGAGGAGCACCCCGGCCCGGACGGCAGGCCCCGCCCGGTCGTCTGGGCCGGCGAGGAGATCGACCGGTTCGGGCTCGGCCGTCAGCTCACCGACCTGGTGGAGGCGACGGGCGTGCCGTTCTGCACCACCGTCGGCGCCAAGGCCGTCGTCGACGAGGACCTGCCGCAGTTCCACGGCGTCTACAACGGCGGCGCCAGCCACCCGGATGTGCACGCCGTGTTCAAGGACTGGGCCACCTGCCGCATCGGGCTCGGCGCCTGGTCCACGTCGAAGAACCTCGGCGGGGAGCAGTGCGTCGGCGACGACTGGGTGATGGCCGCGCACGGCGGCATCAGCGTCGGCACCACCTACTTCCCCGACGTCCAGCTCACCTGGCTGCTGCCCGCCCTCCAGGACGCGCTGGTGAAGACGTACGGCTCCGGGGGCCTGGCCGCCGACTACTACGCGGAGTCCTATGCCCACCACGGGCCGCGCGGCGACCGGCCCGCGGCCCTCGAACACCACCGCGCCTCGCTGCGCGCCGCCGGTTCGGCAGCCCGGCACGGGGCCGGCCGACGCCTGACCTACGACGCCGTGTTCGACCGGGTCAACCACTTCCTCAACCACGAGACGCGGGAGGACTGGACGGTCGTCTCCGACGCCGCGTTCTCCCTCATCGGCTCGATGAACCTGTCCCTGCCGGCGGGCGGGTTCCTGTCACAGGTCGGCTGGCTGTCCATCGGCTGGTCCGTCGGAGCGGCCACCGGCGCCGCGCTCACCCCCGAGCGCGGCGACGCCCGCCCGATGGTGTTCGTCGGCGACGGCGCCTTCCAGGAGACCTGCCAGGAACTCTCCACGCACACCCGGCACGGGCTGCGGTCGGTGGTGTTCGTCATGGACAACGGCCACTTCTACGGCGTCGAGCAGATGCTGGTGCATCCGCGCTACTACGCCGACGAGGACGCCGCCGACGAGGACTTCTACAACGTCCTGCACCCCTGGCACTACGACCGCCTCGCGGACGTCTTCGCCGGCAAGCACACCCCGGCGCACGGCGTCACCGTCGCGCACACCGCCGAACTCGACGACCTCCTGGACCGCCTCACCGACCCGGCCGACCCGTTCAACTCCGGCCCGCTCCTGGTCCGCGTCCACCTGCACCGCCACGACTACCCGCGGGCGATGGCGTACAAGGTCCCGAAGTCCTCCCGGATCGGTTGAGTCCGCCGTCCGTAAGCCCGGTTACCGAAAGGGAAAAGACATGGCCGAGCTCAACGTACTGATCTCGTTCGACGCGGCCACGATCGTCGAACGCAACCCCAACGCGTCCCGCAACCCCGACGCGCCCACGCAGGTCGACCCGCGCCTGATCTACATGACCACCCGCCAGGACCACATCATCGGCACGTCGGGCGCCGAGCTGAACCTGCGCGCCGAGCCCGGGGACAGCGTCAAGTGGCGTGAGACGACCCTGTCGCTCGGCAGCGAATTCAAGGCGCTGCTCTACCGGTACGTGAGCAGCGACAGCCGGTACCAGCTCATCAAGCCGCCGGAGATCGAAGTGGTGAGCGGCATCTACCCGCTGCCGAAGGAGGGCACCGAGGGCAGGCCGGAGTTCGACACCCAGCGCTACCAGGACCACTACTGGCGCACGACCGTCAAACAGCCCGGCAAGGTCGTCTACCACTTCTTCTTCCAGATCCTGGACCGCCACCGCCAGTTGAAGGGGTACTTCCAGTGGGATCCCTTCATCACGATCGAGGACGCCTGACAGCGAGGCATCGTCGTCGGACGGTAGTGCGACGATCCCCGGGTGAATGATCTCCTCATCCGCCCGGCCACCGAGGCCGATCTGCCCACCCTCGTCCGGCTCCGCGACGACGCCGCCCGCTGGATGCTCGCCCGCGGCATCACCGGGCAGTGGCGGCCCGGGGAGCTGGACGAGGAGCACTTCCGCCAGGTCATGGCACACGGCGAGGTCTGGCTCGCGGAGGCCGGCGGGGCCTGGGAGCTGTGGTGGGAGGACGTGGCCGCCTGGGGGCCGCAGCCGCCCGTGGCGGGGTACGTGCACCGGCTCATGGTGGACCGGAGCATCGCCCCGCCCGGGACCGGACGGCGGCTGCTGGAGGCCGCGGAGCGCCGGGTGGCCGAGGCCGGGCGGACCCGGGTCCGCCTGGACTGCCTTGCGGGCAACGCACCGCTCAACGCCTACTACCGGGGCGCCGGTTACCGCGTCGTCGGCCTCAAGGAGGGCAAACCGCAGCAGGGCGGGGCGCCCAAGTCGTTCACGCTGATGGAGAAGGAGCTGCCCAACCCCGCGGCCGGCCGGCCGCGGCGGTTAGGGTGAATCGCGTGGAGCTCCTGCACCTGCGCTATTTCGTCGCCGTCGCCCAAGAACTGAACTTCTCCACCGCGGCCCGCAAACTGCACATGGCGGCCTCCCCGTTGAGCCGGCGGATCAAGGATCTCGAGAACGAACTCGGACACCGGCTGTTCGACCGCGACACCCACCATGTGCGGCTCACCCCGGCCGGCAGCGCGCTGCTGCCGATCGCGCGCGGGGTGCTGGACCAGGTCGACTCCATCCAGTGGCGGCTGGACGAGACGACCCGGCCGCGGCGGACCACCCTGCTGCTCGGTGTCCCCAGCGGCATCCATCCGGACCTGCGCGAGCGGATGGCCGCCCTCGCCGAGCGGGTCAGTGACCGGTTCGAGATCAAACGCTGGCCGGGCGGCACCGAGCGCCTGGTCGACGCCGTGTGCGACGGCAGACTGGCGCTGACCCTGGCCCGGCTGCCGGTCGGCGGCGACCCGGCCCTGGAACAGCTGCCGGTGATGTCGGAGCGGCTCGGCGCGGTCGTGCCCAGGGACAGGTTCGCCGGGCGGGAGTCGGTCGCCCTGGCCGAGCTGTCCGGACTCGCCTACGCGGGATCGCCCACGGCCGTGACCAACGCGTATTTCCGCGGTCTCGACCAGCAGCTGGCCGAGCTCGGCATCAAGAAACGGATCGAAATCGGCAGCGCGACCTTCGACGGAGTTTCCGAGATAGTGTCCGGCGGCCTGGCGTTCTCCATTTCCATGCTGGACCCGCGAAGCCCCGTGCAGAATTACCGTCTCGACAATGTGACCGTCCTGCCCTTCTCGGATTTCCATCCCCGGCTGGAGACCGGTCTGCTCTGGCGCAAGGACCGGGCGCACGGCGGTGACCTGGAGGAAGTCGTCGCGGCCGCCCGCGAGATTTTCACCGAGCCGCTCCACGCCTGACACACTCGCATATTCGGAAAGCATTCACCAAAGGCGGTATGACCACTGCGGTCATACCGCCTTTCGCCCATTGGTCACTCCATTCGTTTCCGTTCCCCAGACCCCCCTTGCTAACTTAGTTTCCAGATACACACACATGACAAAGCAAGGAGTTGAGGGAAAAGCGATGACGGACATCACGGACACCGCCACCGGCCCCCTGGAAGGCATCCGCGTGATCGACCTGTCGACCGTGGTGATGGGCCCCTACGCGGCACAGATCCTCGGCGACCTGGGCGCCGACGTGATCAAGATCGAGTCGCCCGCCGACACCGTGCGCGTGGGCCACTACCGCACCACGCCGGGCATGACCCCGCTGAACCTCAACGTCAACCGCAACAAGCGCAGTGTCGCCCTCAACCTCAAGGACGACACCGACCGCGAGCGGGCTCTGAAGCTGATCGACACCGCGGACGTGCTGATCACCAACATGCGGCCGGGCGCACTGCACCGCCTCGGGATGTCCTACGACGACATCGCCGCCCGCAACCCGGGCCTCGTCTACGCGCACGCCCAGGGCTTCCGCAGCGACTCCGACCAGGCGGGCAACGCCGCCTACGACGAGACCGTGCAGGCCGCGTCCGGCCTGGTCGACATCGCCGACCGCGCGCTGGGCGAACCCGTCTACCTGCCGACCATCATCGGCGACAAGGTCTCCTCCCTGACCATCGCCTACAGCGTGCTCGCCGCCCTGCTGCACCGGAACAGGACCGGACAGGGACAGCTCGTCGAGATCCCGATGACCGACACCCTGATCGCCTTCAACCTGGTCGAGCACCTCGCGGGACACACCCACGTCCCCGAGACCGGCCCCACCGGCTTCGCCCTGTCGATGCTGAAGGGCCACAAGGCGGTGCGCACCAAGGACGGCCTGGCCTGCGTCATGCCGTACAACCCGCACAACTACCGGGACTTCTTCACCGCCGCCGGCCGCCCCGACCTCGCCGAGGACCCGCGCGTGAACGGCGACGCCATCGACAGCGCCGACCACGAGGACCTCGCCGCGCTCCTGGAGACCTGCGCCCCGGCCCTGACCACCGACGAGTGGGCGGAGGTGTGCGCCAAGCACAGCATCCCCATGGCCCCGGTGCTGGAACTGGACCGCGCCCACGAGGACCCGTACGTCCAGGGCGGCCACCTCCTCGACACCGTCGAGCACCCGACCGAGGGCACCGTCCGCACCATCGGCATCCCGCTGCGCTTCTCCGCCACGCCCGGCTCGATCCGCCGCCTGGCGCCGGTCGCCGGCCAGGACACCGAGGACGTCCTCGCCGAACTCGGCACCGCCGCCCGCTGACCGCCACAGGAGGACCGCCATGAGCACCCCCACCACCCCCGTCGTCCGCACCGAACGCATCGGCTCCACCCTGCTGATCACCCTCGACCGCCCCGAGGCCCGCAACGCCGTGAACGCCGCGGTCGCCACCGCCCTGACCGCCGCACTGGACGAACTGGAGGCCGACCCCGGGCTGCGGGCCGGCGTCCTGACCGGCGAGGGCGGCACGTTCAGCGCCGGCATGGACCTCAAGGCCGCGCTGCGCGGCGAGTCGCCCGAGATCGAAGGCCGCGGGTTCGGCGGACTGACCGAGGCCGAACCGGACAAGCCCCTGATCGCCGCCGTGGAGGGCCATGCCATGGGCGGCGGCTTCGAACTGGCCCTGGCCTGCGACCTGATCGTCGCGGCCGAGGACGCCCGCTTCGGACTGCCCGAGGTCAGGCGCGGGCTGATCGCCGCGGGCGGCGGCGTGATCCGGCTGCCCAAGCGCATCCCGCACCACCTGGCCATGGAACTCCTGCTGACCGGCGACCCCGTCGACGGCCGCCGCGCCGGCGAACTCGGCCTGGCGAGCCGGGTCACGGCCGGCGGCCAGGCCGTCGCCGAGGCGCTCCGGCTGGCCGAACGGCTCGCGCAGAACGCCCCGCTCGCGCTCGCGGCCGTCAAGCGCGTCGTCCGCGCCGCCGACGGAGCGCCCGACGCCGACGCCTTCGCCTTCCAGCGCGGGGAGATGAAGACCCTGATGGCCTCGGCGGACGTACGCGAGGGCATGACCGCCTTCGCCGAACGCCGCCCCGCGCGGTGGACGGGACGGTGAGCCGCCATGCACGCCGAGGACGTACGACAGCACCTCACCACCCCGCTCACCAGCCCGGCGTTCGCGCCGACGGTCCCGCGCTTCACCGACCGGGAGTACCTCAACGTCGTCTACCGCACCGACCCCGACGCGCTGCGGGCCGTCGTCCCCGAACCGCTGCGCATCGCTGAACCCCTGGTCCGGTTCGAGGTCATGAAGATGGGCGACGCCAGCGGCTACGGCCCCTACACGGAAGCCGGACAGGCGATCCCCGTCGGCTTCGAGGGCGAGCAGGGCGAGTACCTGCACGCCATGTACCTCGACAACTTCCCGGCGACCGCCTCCGGCCGCGAGGTCTCCGCCTACCCGAAGGTGCTCGGCTCCCCGTCGCTCACCGTCGACTCCGGCGCGCTCGTCGGCACCCTCGATCACGGCAGCGTGCGGGTCGCCACCGCGACCATGGGCTACAAGCACCACGAGCTGGACCGGCGCGAGGCCGAGGCGCAGATCACCGTGCCGACCTTCATGCTCAAGACGATTCCCGGCTACGACGGGCTGCCCCGGGTGCAGGAACTCGTCCGCACGCGCATCACCGACGTCACCGTCAAGGAGGCCTGGACCGGGCCCGCCCGGCTCCAGCTCTTCGCGCACGTGCTCGCCCCGCTGGCCGACCTGCCGGTGCTGGAGGTCGTCTCCGCCGGCCACATCCTCACCGACCTGACGCTGTCCGGCGTCGAGCCGGTCCACGACTACCTGAAGGGAGCCGCGTCATGACCCGCACCTTCCGTACGGCCGCGGTGATCGGCGCCGGGACCATCGGACTGTCCTGGACGGCGCTGTTCGCCGCGCACGGCCTGACCGTCCGGGTGAGCGACCCGCGACCGGACCTCGCCGAGGCCGTGGACGAGGCCCTCGCGCAGTCCGCCCCGCACCTGGCCGCCCGCGGCCTGGACGTGACGGACATCGCCGTCCGGGTGCACCTCACCACCGATGTCACCGAGGCCGTCCGGGACGCCGACGTCGTCCAGGAGAACGGCCCCGAGCGTGTCGAGTTCAAGCGGGACCTGTTCGCCGCCCTGGCCCGGGAGGCACCCGGCCACGCGCTGCTGCTCAGCTCCTCGTCGGCCATCCCCTCGACCGAGTTCACCAAGGACCTGGCGGACGACGCCGCCGCCCGCGTCCTGATCGGCCACCCCTTCAACCCGCCGCACCTCCTCCCGCTCGTCGAGGTCGTACCCGGCGAACGCACCGGCGAGGACGCCGTACGGGCCGCCGTCGACTTCTACACCTCCGTCGGCCGCACCCCGGTCGTCGAACGCAAGGAGATCCCCGGCTTCGTCGGGAACCGGCTGCAGAACGCCCTCAGCCGCGAGGCCGTGTACCTCGTCGAGCAGGGCGTGGTGACGCCCGAGGAACTCGACACGGTGATGACCCACTCGCTGGGCCCGCGCTGGGCCACGGTCGGGCCGTTCCTCGGCTCGCACCTGGGCGGCGGACCCGGCGGCTACCGGCACCTGGCCGAGCACATCGGCCCCTCGATGAAGCGCGTGTGGGCCGGCCTCGGCACCCCGTCGCAGAAGGAGGAGCAACAGCAACGGCTCATCGCGGCCGTGGAACAGGCCTACGGCTCCGCCCCGTACGCGGACCTCACCGCGACGCGCGACCGCAGGCAACTCGCCGTCCTGTCCGCCCTGGACAGCGCCGCCAAGGAGGAGAACTGAGATGACCACCAAGCTCGAAGACCAGCCGACCGCGGACTTCTACGCCTACGAAGCGCTGCTGCCGGACGAGGAGCGGGGGATCCTCCTCAAGGCCCGTTCCCTGATGCGCGACGAGATCAAGCCGCTGGTCAACGCCCACTGGGCCAAGGGCGAGTTCCCCCGGGAACTCGTCGGCATCTTCCGCGACAGCGGCCTGGCCGGCCTGCCCTACGAGGGCTACGGCGAGCACCGGCCCGCCGTCAGCAACCTGCTCAGCGGCATGCTGGCGATGGAACTGAGCCGCACCGACGCCTCGGTGGCCACCTTCTTCGGCGTCCACAACGGCCTCGCCATGTACTCCGTCCACTCCGGCGGCGACCAGGAGCAGCGCGACCGCTGGCTCCCGGAGATGGCCGCGATGGACAAGATCGGTGCGTTCGCCATGACCGAGCCGCTCGGCGGCTCCGACGTCGCGGGCGGCATGCGCACCACGGCCAGGCGCGAGGGCGACACCTGGGTCCTCAACGGCGCCAAGAAGTGGATCGGCAACGCGACCTTCGCCGACTACGTCGTGGTGTGGGCGCGGGACGTCGACGACAACCACGTCAAGGGCTTCGTCGTGGAGAAGGGCACGCCCGGCTTCGAACCGGTGAAGATCGAAGGCAAGATCGCCTTCCGGATCGTGGAAAACGCCGAGATCACCCTCACCGACGTCCGGGTGCCGGAGGCGAACCGCCTGCGGAACATCAACTCCTTCCGCGACGTCGCCGAGATCCTGCGCGCCACGCGCGGCGGGGTGGCCTGGCAGGCGCTGGGCGTCATGACCGGCGCCTACGAACTGGCCCTCGACTACGCGCGAGAGCGGCGGCAGTTCGGCCGTCCGATCGGCGGTTTCCAGCTCGTGCAGGACCTGCTGGTCAGGAGCCTGGGCAACATCACCGCGTCGTGGGGCATGCTGGTGCAGCTCGCCCGGTTGCAGGACGCCGGTGTCTTCCGCGACGAACACTCCTCCCTGGCCAAGGCGTTCGTCACCGCGCGGATGCGGGAGGTCGTGGCCTGGAGCCGGGAGATCTTCGGCGGCAACGGCATCCTCCTGGACCACGACATCGCCCGCTTCTTCGCCGACGCCGAGGCGATCTACTCCTTCGAGGGCACGCGCGAGATGAACACCCTGATCGTCGGCAAGGCGATCACGGGCGAGAGCGCGTTCGTGTGACGCGGACCAGCCGGGTCCTCCACGAAGCAACCCCAGGTCTTGGACCTGGGGTTTCGTCGTGCTCGGCGGCGTCGTCCCGGCTGTCCGGTTCGAGCGTTTCCCCTCAACAGGCGGGAGTGGGACCCTGACGAGCACTCTCGGGAAAGGAAGCGCCGGCATGATCGAGTGGAGGCCGCTGGGCACCATCGAGTGGAGGCCGCTGGGCACCGGGGCCAGGCCCGTTCCGAGGCCCGTGGCGACACCGCTGGTGTGGGCCGGGGCGTTCGGCGGCGCACTGGTGCTGGTGGCCGTCCTCAACACCGTGGTGGGGACCGGCCGTCCAGGACCGGCTCTGCTCGCGCTGTCCCTGCTGGCCGCGGTGCTCGGCCTGTGCGCGCGCTTCACGGCGGCCCCCGGCACGGCCGCCCTGTGCTGGCTGTTCCTCAACGGCTTCGCCATCCCGCCCGCGGGCACCCTCACATGGGCCGGCCCCCGCGACACGACATGGCTGGCCTGCCTGCTCACCGCCACGCTCGCCGGCACGTCCCTGGCCCGCGTCGCCCACGCCCGGGCCGCGTACCGCCGCCTGGCGCCCGGGCGCGCCCGGCAGGACGCCGGGCGGGGCGGTGGACCGTACGGCTCCTGACCGTCCGGTCCGCCGCCCGCCCCTGCTCCGCGTTACGGCTCACCCCACCGGCTGCCGCCACCACGCGGCCGACGCGTCGCGCAGAGTGTTGGTGCCGCAGTGCACCTCGCCCATGCCGAGGTGGTACGTGTACCAGTCGTCGATGTACGACACCTTCAGACCGGCCTGCCGGTACGCGGCGTTGACGGCCTCCGTGAAGATGTCCTTGCCGCCGATGACGGGCCCCCACTGGCGCGGGGCGAGGTAGCGGTCGCGCCCCAGGAGCACGCCGTTGACCGCTCCGGGAACGTACGCGCTGGTCATGACGGTCGCCGCAGCCGACGGTGCCGCCGCACGCGAGCCGGCCGGATGCTCGGCGAGCCACTTCTGCTGCCCGTGGTTCTCCAGGGAGTCGACGAGGCCGGACCCGGCACCCATGCGCGTCAGACGCGGCACGGGAATCCCGTCGCCGCCGCCCGTCATCACCTCCGACTCGCGGGTGTACAGCGCGGGCACCCGCACGATCTCCCCGTCGGTGATCCCCGTCTCCCGCTTGAGGATCTCCAGGTTGGCCGCGATGCGCCGTGCGGCCATCTCGTTGTCGGCCACCAGATGCTTGGACGCGAGCGCCTGGTCGATGGTCTCCCTGGGCGCCGGGCTGTCGCTGCGGCCCGGGACGGAGAACATCTTCGTCCTGCCGTGGCCGTCGCGCTTGGCGTCGCGCAGCAGCCGCAGCCCCGCCTGCGGGTCGGCGACACCCATGCGCCAGCCGCGCGGGGTGTCGGCGGGCAGGAACTGCACGAACTCGTCGACGTGCCCCACGCCCAGCCAGGAGGTGTCCAGCAGCAGCGGGTCCTGCAACCCCTGCGACCTGAGCATCGTCCGCATCACCTTGGACGGCCGCGCCCCGCTGTCCTTGCGCTCGCCCATGATGATCCGCCCGGCCGGGAAGGAGCGCCCGCCGTGCGCGTAGGGCGGGATGGTCTCCAGGTTCCCCATGGAGTTGAGCGACCAGTCGTCGGGCTCGGCCGGGTCGTTCACCTGCACCACCCCGATGTCCCGGCCGCGCACCTTCTCGAACAGCTCCCGGCCCGCGTCCCGGTCCGGCTGGGCGGACCGCAGCATCACGCGCATCACGTGCCGCCGGCCGCCCGGCCCGGTCATGCTGACGTAGGCCGGTTCGACGAAGTCCTGGGCCCAGGGGTCGGCGTACTTCTTGAATGTGACCAGCGGCTTGCCGATCCCGGCGTTCTTGACCTCCTTCGCGAGCTCGGTGACGAACTTCCGCTGAAGACGGCCGTACGATCCCTCACCTTGGACCTCGGTCACCATCACCTGCTGGGTGTCCTGGAGGTGATGGTGGGTCAGCAGCGGGGCGACGCGCAGGGTCACGGCGTCGGAGGTGGAGTTCTGCCCGGACGTCACCGTCAGCCGGACCACCGCACGGCCGTCCCACTTCGCGCTGTCCCGGACGACATCGGTGCCCTCGACACCGAACTCCACACCGGCACGCAACTCGGCGGCGGACAGCCGGGTCTTGGACGTCACCAGGACCCACTTCCCGGAACGCTTGACGAAGAGACGCGCGTGCTTGCCACCCGTGGTGACCTTCAGACTGCCCTTGGCGTCCTTGCCCAGGTCCGGCATCGGCACGGAACGGACCCGCGCGAGGTCGGCGGCGTCCGCGCTGCCGTTGACCTTGGTGTCCGAGCCGTCGTTGCACGCGGCCAGCTTGGCGTCGGACAGCGGTTTGCCACCGGGCCCGGTGACCGGACACCGCTTGGCGTCGTCATCGATGTTGGGCAGATACACAGCTCCACGCTCGACGGACCAACTGTCCTCACCGGCCTTGTCGCTGCCGCCCGTGACATCGACCCGTCCGTCGCGGTTCACATCGGCCCGCAGATCGGCAGGCCCGCCCGCATCGGCGGCGACGGCCGGCCCCGCCAGCACGGTTCCCGCGGCGGCGAGAGCCAGGACGACGGACCCGGCCGGGTACAGGCGCGAAGGTCTACGTGTACGTATACGCGTACGTGAACGCACAGCATGTTCCTCTCGGTTGGGGGGTTTCGCGGTGCAAGAGGAGGAACGGGGGCTGTGCGTTCCCTGTGCGGCGGGAGTTACTCCACTGCCGGCCGGGTGGGTCCGGGCGCCGAGCGGAAGGTCCGGCGGTAGGTGTCCGGGGGCACGCCGACCGTGCGGTTGAAGTGCCGGCGCAGCGTGGTGGCGGTGCCCATGCCGGTGGCCGTGGCGATGGTGCCGACCGGGTCGTCGGTGGTCTCCAGCAACTCCTGGGCGCGGCGGATGCGTTGGGTCAACAGCCATTGCAGCGGAGTCGTGCCGGTCACCGCCCTGAAATGGCGGCCCAGTTGGCGCGAACTCATCCCCGCCCGCCTGGCCAGGTCCTCCACGGTGAGCGTCTGGCCGAGACGCTCGATCGCCCAGGGCAGCAGCGCGGCGAGCGGATGGTCGTCCCGGGACGGCACCGGGACGGCGACGAACTGGGCCTGGCCACCGGCCCGGTGCGGCGGCACGACCAGGCGGCGTGCCACGGCATTGGCGACGGACGAGCCGTGGTCGAGACGAACCAGATGCAGACACAGGTCCATCGCTGCGGCCTTGCCGGCCGAGGTCAGCACACTGCCGTTGTCCACGTAGAGCACGTCCGGATCGACCTCCACCCGCGGGTAGCGGGCGGCCAGCGCGCCGGTGTGCGCCCAGTGCGTGGTCGCGTGCCTGCCGTCCAGCAGGCCGGCGGCGGCCAGGACGAACGCGCCCGTGCACAGGGACGCCACCCGCGCACCCGCCTCATGGGCCGCACGCACGGCACCGACGAGCTCGGCAGGCGGCTCCACGTCGGTGTCCGCCCAGCCGGGCACGATCACGGTGTCCGCGTCCCGGAGCCGTTCGAGCCCCTGGTCGGGCTCCAGCCGGAACCGCCCGACCCGCACGGCGTCCACCCCGCAGACCCGGAAGTCGTACCAGGGCACGTCCACACCCGCCGGAGCCGACCCGAACACCTCACAGGCCAGGGACAGTTCGAAGTGCAGCATCCCGTCGGTGACGGCGAGCGCGACAGTACTCATGTCCGGAACTGTACGGGGCGCGTCGTTCCAGACACTCACGCTGGGCGGTCCACGCCGCCCAGGATGTCCGTGACAGCTCGCAGCGAACCGAATGACGTGAGCACTCGACGGGGGAGAACCCATGGGAACGGGAACGGCGCAGACGGTGACGGTGTACGGCGCGTACGGCCACACGGGACGCTTCGTGGTGGCTGAACTGCGCGATCGCGGGTTCGTTCCGATCCTCGCCGGCCGCGACGCGGGCAAACTGCGCACGCTCGCGGCATCCGCCCCCGGCCTCGAAGTCCGCCCGGCCTCCGTCGACGACCCCGCCTCGCTCGACCGCGCCCTGGCCGACGCGGACGCCGTGATCAACTGCGCCGGGCCCTTCGCCCTGACGGCCGCGCCCGTGATCGAGGCGGCCCTGCGCGCCGGAATCCCGTACGTGGACGTGGCCGCCGAGATCGAGGCCAATGTCGATACGTTCACGCACTTCGCGGACCGCGCCCGGGCGGCGGGAGCGGTGATCGTCCCCGCGATGGCCTTCTACGGCGGCCTGGGCGACCTGCTGACCACGGCCGCGATGGGCGACTGGACGACGGCCGACGAAGCGACCATCGCGTACGGACTGAGCAGTTGGCACCCCACCCCCGGGACACGCACCGCGGGCACGGTCTCCCGGGAGCGGCGGGCCGGCCGCCGCGTCCGCTTCACGAGCGGCCGGCTGGAGTACCACGACACCGTGCCGACCCTCCTGAAGTGGCCCTTCCCCGCCCCCATGGGCACCAGGCAGGTCATCGGGGAGTTCACGATGGCCGACGTGGTCACCATCCCCAGCCACCTCGACATCCCCGAGGTACGCACCCACATGACGACCGACGCGGCCGGCGACCTCTCCTCCCCGGACACACCGGCCCCGACCGCGACCGACGAGACCGGCCGCTCCGACCAGACCTTCACCGTCGAAGCCGTCGTCCGCTCCGGCGACACGGAACGCCGCGCCGTGGCAACGGGCCAGGACATCTACGCCGTCACCGCACCGCTGGCGGTGGAGGCGACCGACCGCATCCTCACGGGCCGCACCCACGCGGTGGGCGTTGTCTCCGCGGGCCACATCTTCGACGCGGCCGACTTCCTCTGGGCGCTGGCTCCACACATCACCGTCGAACCACCGGTAGGCGTGCGCCCAACACTCAGAACGAGATGACGAGGCGGACGGACGGCTTGTCGATCCGGTACCCACTGGCCAGCTTCTCGTCGGGTGTACCGCCCGGGTAGGCGGTGATCGACGGTGACTGGGTTCGGACGGGGTCCCACTCCCGCACTTGCGCACAGAACCGCTCGGCCAGGTCCTGGCCTGCGGGTCCGTATCCTGCCGCGCCCAGCCGGTACCGCTTGCTTCCCTGGGTCTCCACGGGTTCGAGGACCAGGTAGGCCAGGGACTGATCCTCGACCAGGGCGGGTGTCAGGGCGGGGATGGCCGGGCGGTGCATGCCTCCTGGGGTGGACAAGGCCTCGGGGCGGACGGTGATGCGGCAGGTGGCGGGGTCGGTTGCGCTCAGGCGGAGCCAGATCCCGTCGAGCGGTTCGTCCGGTCCGACCGTGACGTTGGTCCACAGAACGTGTTCCTTCGTCTCGGCAAGGCTTTCGCGGAGGCTCAGCGGTTGGATGTGCTGGTCGGCATCCCAGTAGAGCTTGATCGAGCGATCCGGTTCGACGTAGCCCTCCCGCTCGCCCCCCTGTCCGATCATGGGGAGGAAGCCGCAGGTGGCAATGGACTCCGAGCGGAGCCTGTCGGCTTCACGGATGAAGGCGACGCTGCGGGTCAAGCCGCGCCAGCGCAGCGGGAGGACGAGTCGGCCGCCGATCGTGAGCTGGTCCCACCATCCCTCGGGGAGGTCCCAGATGCCGACGGTGGCGATGATCCGGTCGAAAGGGCCGTTCTCCGGTGCGCCGAGCTCGGCGTTGCGGGCGAGGACCTGGACGTCGCTGAATCCGGTGTCGGCGAGTCGCTGCCGGGCGTGGGCGGCGACGTCACTGTGGATGTCGAGGGTGGTGACGCGACCGGTGGGGCCTGCCAGGTAGCGCATAAGGGCGGCGTTGTAGCCGGTGCCCGCTCCGGCTTCGAGGATGTTGTCGCCCGGCTGGATGTTGAGCTGGGCGAGCATGAAGAACACGACGTCGGGCTGAGAAGCGCAGCTCAGTGGAAGGGCGTCGGGGTCGGGGTTGTCCTTGATCGTGACGGCCTGGTTGGCGTAGGCCTCGTCCAGAGATGCGCCCGGGATGAATTCGTGGCGGGGCACGATGCGCATCGCTTCCTCGACCCGGGCGTCGTCAAGGCCGGCGATGCTCGTCTTGACGATCTCGTCGACCAGGCGGTTTCGCATGTCCTGAGGTGTGCTCGTGTCGTTCATGGAGTTCCTTCCGCGAGGTCAGCCGCTCAACAGCAGGCATAGGTCCCAACTGGTTTCTGGCATGGCGGTATTGCGGTCGAGTTGAGTCAGAAGCAGCCCTGATGTGCCTTCCATGAGGCTCGGGTTGCCCGGCATTTGGTGATGTTCCAGATACGCGTCGAGTCGCGCCTGCACAGTGGGGAGGAGCTCCGTGAGGGAGCCACCCCGCTCGTCCTGAGCAGCGCGTCGGGCGGTCTGCTCAAGCCCGGCCCATCCGTGGCAGAGGGAGGCGTCCTTGAGTAACGCGAGCTGGCGTTCGTTGGTGATGCACCCGGCCAACGCCTGCTCCGCCCGGTCCTGCAGTTCGGTGTCGCCGAGGGCAAGCCCGGCGAGCTGCTGGGCTCGCGCGATTCCAGGGAGCCCGCAGCACCATGAGGGCCGTGCGAGCTCCGTTCGATCCGTTCGACCGCGGCGGAGTTCTGATCGGCCGATCCACTCGGGCCACCATGAGTTCTCAGGCGGTCCGGTCCGCCATTGATCGAGCCATTGGCAGAGGCGGGCGATGGCGGACTCCTGACGGCGGACGCGTACACCTCTGAGAGCGGCTGTCGACAAGAAGGCGAGAGGCCCGGCGATGCCGTGGGCCATCCCGAAGTCGCTGTGGCCTTCGGGGTGGGGTGGTGTCCGTGTGTCTACGCTGCTTGCACACCACCATCCGGGCAGCCCCTCGCGTCCTGCGGTGATCGGCTCGGCGAGCCGGACGAGGTAGGTGAGGATGTCGCGAACGTCGGCCCAGTTTCCACAGCGCAGGTGGTAGACGCCCAGGCCAGTGAGTCCGTTGATGAGGTCGAACTCGCTCTTGTCAGCGATTTCCTGCCGGTCGATGCGGGCATGGGCTCGCCGAAGCCGCTCGGCACTCAACCGCCGGACGTGGGCGTCGAGCTCAATGAGTCTCGCCCCGGCCGCTGGCGTGTCTACGAAGGCGAGCACATAGGCGACGGCCGGGGCCCCCTCGTAGAGGTTGGCGGTATCGGCGGCCATGATCGGGCCGCTGAGCATGGCCGTGGCCCACGGCCGCATCGTCTCCCCGCCGCCGGCACCCGCATAGGCCCTGTTCGCGTGCATCAGCGTGACCCCAGCGGCGCCGTAGTACAGCGACTGTCCCCAGCCGGGAGATGCATCGGTGTGGCGGTTCATCAGATGGCTGCCCCCGGCCAGGCGAGACAGGCGAGGGCCGCCTGGCGGGCGATGCGACGGCAGGCCCTCTCGTCGTGGCGGTCGACTCCCCGTAGGCGGTTGTGGTGCATGTGCAGTAGTGACTCCAGGATTCCGTTCATGTCCATGCCGTCGAGACGCTCGCCGTACAGTGCGAGAGCCTCTGCGCGGCTGTGCCAGGCGGCGGCGAGTTCCGCATCCCAGCCGCGGGCAGCGGGCGTTCCCGACCGGGCCAGTTCGACCGCTTGATCACTCACCGAGCGCTCGGCAGCGGAGGCCTGCACCGGACGCTCGGCGAGCCAGCGCAGCCCCTCGTTGGGCCCGAGGAGACCGCGGGCGATATCCACCATGCCCGTGGCCACGAGTGCCTGGCCTTCCACTTCCGACGTCCCGGCATCTCTGAGGGCATGCACGACGAACTGCGAGTCGGCGACGAACACGGTCTCGGCGTCGAGCATCGCTTGGCCGGTTCCATATCGGCCGACCTCCGGTGAGTACGTGTTGAGGCTAAGGTCACTGATCAACCCAGCGCGGCGCAGGACTGTGCCCCAGGAGCCGACGGCCGCCGTGTAACAGCTGCGTTGGCTCGGTCTCCTGATTCGGATCCGCATCCGGATGTGATCCGGACGGTGAGGGCTGCGGTAGCGCACAAACCACCACCTCGGTGTGTGGGGCAGTTGGCCGGCGAGGACCGCAAGGTGGTTGGCGATCAGGTCATCGTGCTGATCCGGGTGCGTGTAGAACCAAACGCTCAGCCACAGCGCGCTGGGCGAGGACGGGAACTGTCCGAACATTCGGTTCCGCTGGACGGGCAGAAGCCCACGGAGCGGGTTGGGAGAGGCCGGGCGAGTGCTGAGCAGGGGCAGGGCCACCTCGTGGACGCGACCGCCCAGCCAGCCGAAGCCTTCCTCCGGCGGCGCTTCAGTGAGGACGGCGTGTCCATTGCGGTCGAGGTGTTCACGCAAGATGGCCGCGTGTGCGGGTACGTCGAGTTGAAGGCGCAGAGCGCGGTCGTCATCGCGCAGCTCGACGGTGTCCTGGCACTGCCACGTCTTGCGCCAGGCAGCAAGCGCCTCCTCCCAGTGCTCAGCGTCTGTCCCCCTGGGCGGCAGAGCGTCAGCGGGCAGGTACCAGCGGGCGGGCGACAGGGTGGCCTTGTCGTAGCGCACCCGCGGCAGGAACGGCAGCCGCTCGGCGAGCGGGCCCCAGCCGAACCCGGTCCATGCAGGGCCGAAGGCCCGGGTCAGGTGAGCCAGGAAGCGGGCCAGCGGTGGCGGCTGCTTGTCCAGCGCCATGGCGTGGAAGACCTGCGGATCGACGACCGTGCGCCGCGAGATGCTGACCAAGTACAGGCGGCTCGAGGTGGCGGTAACGGCCAGGTCATCGATGTCGATCAGGTCCGTGCCTTTGGTGTCGTCGACGAGGCGGTGTTCTCCGAGCGAGATCACGTACGGCAGGTACGCCGGAATGCGGGACACGTTCTCGGTGTGCGCATACAGGCCCGGGAAGGACAGTTGAGCAGTGATGGCTCCCTCGACGCCGGGAGGAACCTGCCGGTAGACCTTCTCAAGTCCTGACCCAGTGGCAACCGGAGTGAACCGTGAGGTGAGCGTCCCCGCGCTGCGGGCCGGCGTGACCGCGACGGTGAACTCGCCGCGCTCCAGCGCCGCAACACTTTCGGAGTGGATGCGTGCGCACATCTCCACATGGGGCGGCGCCTCCCGCTCCGTAGGCCGCTCCTCTGCGACCTGATCGATGAGCGTGTCCGTCAGCATGATTTCGCGGCTGCCCGTAAAGCTCGCCTGCCAGGCCAGGGCCAGCAGCCGCTCGTCCCGCTCGGACACCGCGTCTTTCGGCGCCAGCATGCGGCTGCCGGGGTACTCAGCGGGATAGCCGAGCCCGCCCACGGGATCGACGACGTCCTTGACGGGCACCAGCGTGCCCGTGCCGTACCGCTCCCAGAACGCGGCGTGGTACTCCAGCCACACGCCTTGTCCGGCTGGTCGTCGCGTGAGGCGCAGCAGAACGTCGGCCGCCTGCTCCATCTGCCGGACGACGCAGCCAGGAATCTGCACATCGGCGTCCACGACCAGGTCGACGGCGACGGGGCTGCGCGCGGCGTCGGAGAGCTTCCGGCACTGCCGTGCGGCCGCCTCTCGGAAAATCTCCTGTAGGCCTGCGGGCGCGTCGTTGTGCTCGCGCACGGCGCGTCGAACCGCCTCCAGGCCGTGGAGGATGACCGCCGCTGATTCGATGCTGGTGGCATCGGCGGCATGCAGTTGTGCGATGAGGTGGCCGAGCGGGTCGGTCTCGGTCATCGGTGCTCGCAAACTGCTGATGAGGAACTTCTGCTGCAGCAGGGAGGAGAGGACGGCACGCATGCGATTGGTGTCGGTGCCTGGAAAGGCATCCTCCATCGCGGTGATGAGGGCGGTGAAGGAGAGCGGGCGCGCAGCACTGGCCTCGATCGCACGTACGGCAGGGGTCCGCCTGATCGCGGCTCCGCTCGGACCGCCGTGCTGGACGTGCAGGCGACTGCCTCGTTGCATCGCCAGGCTGTTGAGCACAACGTTGAGCCGGTCCAACAGGTCCGGGATGGCCTCGAGATCGTTGATCACATCCTCGAGCCATTCGGTGTCGGGACGGATCACGGCACGGTGGGCGTCCCCCCACTGCGCCCGAGGTGTCCGGCCGATCGCGGCGGCAGCAACTCCGGCGAAGAGACCGAATGGTGTGGGGCGCCCGGTGGCGCGCAGGACGTAGGAGACGGTGGCCAGGTACGCGCGGCGCACTTGCCGGGGGCGTACGGAGTTGCCGTCGCAGATCGTGTTCAGCCGGGCGGCCAGTGAGTCGCTCGCCTGCGCTATGGCCTCGGCGAACTCCGGCCGCTGTCCGATCTCTCGCAGCCACATGCGGGCCGCTTCAGTGTCGTCCGGGTCAGGCCACGACGACGGTGACTTGCTCAGCGGTACTGCGGCGGCCCGCAGCAGCGCCGTGCCTGTGCGTTGGTAGACCTTCACGTTGCTTCCCACGAGTCGCCCCTCAGTCGGTGGGAACCGGGTGGGCCGGGGAAGAGGATCTTCCCCGGCCCTGTTCAGCGGTTGTTCGTCACACAGCGCTGGCACAGGAGGAGGCACAGGACGCCTTGCAGCCGTCGCCGGTGCCGCATGCCTGCGGGAGCTGCTCGGACCCGATCTCGGTGACGACCGTCAGGCCGATGTCGAACGGGTCGGAGACGGTCGGCGCGTCAGCCTGCTTGGTCTGGCCCTGCTCGGTCAGGAGAACAGCGGGTGCAGTCACGGTGTGTCCCTTCAGTTGCTGATCGGCTGTGTTGCTCTTGGCCGGATGGCCGGTTGTGCGACCCCTCTCCGGCACTGACCTGCGTGGGGGTCAGCGATTCGGGTGCTGGCCGGGGAGGGGAGTTGGAAGGGGCCTCATTGGAGAGGCTTGTGAGAGCGGCGTCCACTTCTTGGGAGGGGAGCCCGTCCAGCGTGAATGCCGACCGACGGCATTACGCGCACTCGTCCGCCGGTAGGGGGAGGGCGCACCACGTCTCGGCCCCGTCGGCACGGGTACCCCAGGTGCCGCCCCGCTCCTTGGCCAGCAGGTCGACCAACCAGAGGCCGCGTCCCGATTCTGAGTCGTCGCCTGGGTCCGTGAGCACGGCGCAGCCGGGCATCCCGTCGATGACGGTGATGTGGAGGCAACCGTCCCGGACCGCGAGCTTCAGCATGATGTGCGTGGCGCCGCTGTGCAGCACAGCGTTCGTCAGGAACTCGCTGGAGATGAGTGAGACGTCGCCGGCCAATGCCCCGAGGCCCCAGTGGTTGAGCTTGGCTGTGGCGATCCGGCGTAAGTGACCGACCCATGCGGCGTCCTCGGGGCGGGGCGGGTTGTCACCTTGGCGGGGCGCAATCGCGATCCGCTCGTTCATCACGTCCCCGCCGCGGCGGAGGACCGCACTCGGCGTCCGTACGGCTGTCGTCGTCATAGCGTCCTCGGGAGAGAGAAAGAACCAACAGTGAGGGCGAACAGCACATTTCGGGGCTGTCCGTTCGCTGGCGTGCCATCAGATAACCGCCGTAGGGGCACGGGTGGGGATGCCGTATTGGCCAGACGTTGCTCGCAAGCCACCTGCCGTTTTGGCCGTCTCTTTACGCAACGCTGCGGCACTGACCCATAGCGTTCTGTCATGACGGGGACGCGGAACGAAGCGTTTGCAGCGTGGCTGCGTGACCATCGGATGACGGTGGGAGAGCTGACCTCCCTGGTCAACTCGGCAATCGGTGACCTGACAGGACGGTACGGGACGGTCCACGACCGGCATATCTTCAAGTTGCTGAGCGGGGAGCACAGATCCCCCAACGGCCTGTTGAGAGAGGCGCTTCAGCGGGTGACGGACCGAACCGCCGCAGAGTTAGGCTTCGTTCTCCGGGGGAGAACAGACTCACGGCTCTCCCCAACACCCGAGGACGACCCTGTGTACCGACGCGCATTCCTGGCAGCGGCCACAGCCGCCGGCGCTTCACTGACCGCGCCTTCCGCCGCGCAACGCCGACTTGGATCTGCCGATGTGGACCGGATGAACGCGAAACTCGCGGCCGTCGTCAGCATGGACAACAAATACGGGGGAACCGAGGAACTCCAGCAGCACGCGGCCGCACTCGCCCGGGAGACGGTGAGCCTGCAGAACGCCCACATGGCATCCAGCCGCATCCGGTCAGAGCTGTACGGAGTCGCGGCAGCGTTCACCGCGAGCGCCATGTGGGCCGCCATCGACGGCAGGCGTCTCGCCCAGGCCGAGCCGTATCTGAACCAGGCCGTCACTCTCGCCGGCCTGGCCAACAACCGCCACGTGCTCTATCGCGTGTGGGGCCACGCCGGAATCATGTACCGACACCTCGGCCGCCCCGCCGACGCCGTCGCCGCAGGTGAAGCAGCACGGGCCACCCCCATCACCCGCAGCGATCCGCTGTACGCGTCCCTGGCACTGGCAAGACTCGCGACATTCCAGGCCGACATGGGGGACGACCGCAGCGCCCTGCGTGTGATTGGTATGGCGCAAACCAGCTTTGACCGTGCCGACCACACGAAGCACCGTCCACCATGGATGGACTTCTTCGACCAGGCTGAGCTGGACAGCCTGGCCACCTTCGCCTACTTGCGGCTCGGAAGGTGGGAACGAGCCGAGCGTCACGCACACCGTTGTCTCGCCGGGCTGCGGCCCGATCTCGAGCGCAACCGTGCTCTGACCTACGCCAACCTCGCTCTTGCCCAGCTCGGCCAGGGCGACATCGAGCCGGCCGTCGCCTCGGCGCAGACTGTCCCGGCCAAGATGGCCGGCCACGGCCGCGTGCACATGCTCCTGAACGAATTCACCTCCCGCCTCACTGCCGTGGCGCCACGCAGTTCCGAGACCACCGCGTGGCTCGAGCATCGGAGGGCAGCCGCATGAACGGCACGACCTACCGTCGCACCACAGACGTATCCGAAGTACGCGAGCTCATCCTCGACATCCACGTAGAAGTGCGAGGAGAGTTCGGACTGATGGAGCGACCGTTCTACCACCGTGATCGGTTCGACGAGCGACTGACGGCCTACTCCTCACGCCCCGGCTGGGAGGCCGTCATCGGGTACCACGGTGAGGAACCGATCGGCTACGTGTTCGCCGTGCCGCTCAGTGAGGCCACCGCGTGGTGGTCTGCGGAGAAGGAACCGCTTCCCGACGAGTACGTGAGGGAGGACGGCGCCAGGACCCTGGCGCTCAACGAGATTCTCGTCCGACGGCCATGGCGAGGCGCTCACGGCAAGGGCACCGCCCGCGCGCTGCACGAGGAGCTGCTCTCACAGCGCCACGAGCAACGTGTCACCTTGCTGGTCAACCCGTCGCTCTCCGACGGACGCCTCAAGGCCGTGTACGAGTCCTGGGGCTACAAGCAGATCGGAAGCCAGCAGCCTTTCGCGGACTCTCCCGTGTTCGCCACGATGATGCGGGATCCCCTGCACCTGTAGGCGCATGCGTGCCGGGCCTACCCGAGACAGGGCGCAGGCCGGTTCTCCAGGAAGTCGTCGAGCCGGAGGCGCTGTGTGAGGTGCATGGGCAGGGCATCCAAGTCCGCAGGGGCGACGAAGCGGACCTCGATGGACTCGTCGGACGTCGGTGACCACTGCCCTCCGCGTCACCACCCCGTCGACAGCAGATGGTTGAGCAGCAACGCCAGCACCACCTGCCCCGTGAGCCACGCTCGCGGATGGGGCAGCAGCGCGCAGGACGGGAGGAGCCACACCGCGAAGGGCAGCCAGATGCGTTCCGTCTCCGCCTTGCTCATGCCGGACAGGTCGGCGATCAGCAGGGCGAGCAGCGCGGCGGACACGAGGAACGCGAGGCGGGTCGAGGCGGCCCGGGCGGGGGTGGCAGTGCGGACGTGGAGCAGCGCCGTGCCCGTGCGGCGCAGGCCCGCTGCCGTCGCCAGGCCCGTGATGAGCACCGTGCAGGCCAGGTTGGCCCACACCCAGTAGCCGTAGGGGCGGATGCCGCCCGCGCCCTGGTGGTAGCGCGTCACCAGCAGGCGGTACGCCTCCCACCAGTCGAACCCGGCGAGCGTGAACGCCGCCGGGACCACGGCCAGTCCGGCGAGGAGCGGGACCAGGAGGGCGGGGCGTTCGCGGACCCCGTGCCGGCCCAGCACCAGGACCGCCGCCGCGATCAGCGCGACGAGTGTGAGGCCGTAGGAGAGGTAGCAGGTCAGGCCGAACAACAACCCGGACGCCCCCGCCCACCACAGGGACCGCGCCGTGACCGCCAGGGCCAGCAGTGCCACCGCCCATGCCGCCACCGCCGCGAAGTACGCGTCGGCCGACGTGCCCATCCACACCGCCGCCGGGGCCAGGACGAGGAAGGGGGCCGCCCTGCGGGCGAGGGTCTCGTCGGCCAGGAGACGGAGCGTGACCAGTACGGCGACGCAGGCCGTCGCCCCGACGGTGATGCACCACATGCCCGCCCAGCCGCCGCCCCGCAGGCCGATCCGGTCGAGCAGGACGAAGGTGAGCGTGGCCGCGGGCGGATGGCCGGCGATGTGGGCGGGCCAGTTGTCGGGAGAGTCGAGGAGGATGTGGTGGGTGAAGTCCCGTAGCGCTGCGGGGATGTCGTCGAAGCGGTCGATGACCCGGAGGTACTCGTAGCGGGTGGTGAGCCGGTGCGCGATGCCCCGGTCCCAGCCGTCGATCAGGGCCAGGGAGAAGATCCACGTCGTGGCCGCGCCCCAGGTCACAGGGAGCAGGGTCCGCCAGGGGAGCCGGGCCGCGAGGGTGGGGCCGTACGCCACGGTGGTGATCGCCAGGAGGACGGCCGCCGGGGTGCCGGGGCCCAGGTGGGGGCCCCAGGACGCCAGCAGCGGCGGCCAGTCGACGAACAGGGTGCGGCTGGTGTCCTGGATGTGGCGGCCGACCAGGACGGCGGCCGTCACGAGCAGCACGGCGGCCCCGGCGGCGTACAGGTCACGGCGCCGGTCCCGGCGCGGGTCCGGGCGCGGGTCCGGGCTCGCGTCCGGGCTCGGGTCACGGCGTAGGGCAGGGCGGAGGGAGCGGGTCACAGCCGGAACGCTAGGCCGACGGGGCGGGCGCGGGCCGCCGTCCGGGCCGGACGTCAGCGTTTCGTCATGGGTTGCGCACCCCTTGCCGGGGTGATCCCGGCCTACCGTCAGGACATGCGCGACCCCGACGCCCCACGATCCCCCTTTTCGCCCGGCTTCTGGCGCAGCCCCCTGCGCGGCCCCTGGCTCACCTCCGTGCTGGGCCTCGTCCTGCTCGCCGGCATCACCGTGCTGTTCGTGACGGGCCTGGTCTCGTACGCCGCCTACAACCCGGACCTGTCGCCGGTGAACGACAAGACCCCGGACAAGGGCATCCTCGGCTTCTACCTCTTCGACTGGCCGACGAACCCGCACTGGCTCTACCGGCTCAACCAGGGCGTCCACGTCACCCTCGGCATCACCCTGATCCCCGTCCTGCTCGCCAAGCTGTGGTCCGTGGTGCCGAGGCTGTTCGCGCTGCCGCCGGCGCGCTCGCTCGCGCACGCCCTGGAGCGGATCTCGCTGTTGCTGCTGGTCGGCGGTGGGCTGTTCGAGTTCGTGACCGGTGTGCTCAACGTCCAGCTCGACTACGTCTTCCCCGGCTCCTTCTACCCGCTGCACTTCTACGGGGCGTGGGTGTTCTTCGCCGCCTTCGTCGCCCACGCGCTGCTGAAGATGCCCACGGCGCTGCGCAACCTACGGCACCTTCGGGAGGAGAAGAACGACCTCGTGTCGCCGCGCCCCGCCGAGCCGACCGTCTCCCGCCGGGGTGCCCTGTGGTTCGTCGGAGGCGGCTCGCTGCTGCTGTTCGCGACGACGGTCGGGCAGAACGTCGACGGTCTGCGGCGCACCGCCCTCCTCGCACCGCACGGCGGCGGTGATCCCGGCAGCGGACCGAACGGCTTCCAGATCAACAAGACCGCCGCCTACGCCGGGATCGACCCGGCCGAGACGGGCGAGGAGGCGTGGCGGCTCGTCGTCACCGGGCCTACGGGCACCGTCCGGCTCAGCCGCGCCCAGTTGGCCCGACTCCCCCTGCACAGCGCGGCGTTGCCCATCGCCTGCGTGGAGGGCTGGTCGACGTCGGACCAGTGGTGGCGGGGGGTGCGGCTGCGCGATCTCGCGGCCCTCGTCGGCTACGACGCCGACGACCCGCCGGACGTGTTCGTCGAGTCCCTCCAGCGGCACGGCGCCTTCCGCAGCGCCGCCCTGCGCGCCAACCAGGTGGCCGATCCGCGTTCCCTGCTCGCCCTGTACGTCAACGGCGAGGAGCTGTCCCCCGACCACGGCCACCCGGCGCGGATCATCGTGCCCGCGGCACCCGGTGTGCTGAACACCAAGTGGGTGGCCCGGATGACCTTCGGAGACCTGTGATGCGCCGACCGCCACCGATGCGCCGCCCGCGCCTCATGCAACGCCCGCCGCACACGCGCCGCCCCCGGCTGACGCGCCCCCCGCTGCTCCCCCTCGGAAGCCCCTTCCAACTGCTCCTGCTCGCCTGCTCCTTCGCGCTCGCCGCCTACGCGGGCGTCCGGCTGCTCGCCGGTGACTGGTTCGGCGTGGCGCTGTGGTTCGTGGGCGCGGCGCTGCTGCACGACCTCGTGCTGCTGCCGTTGTACGCGGCCCTGGACCGGGCGGTCGTACGAGGGCTCGGCGCGGTCCGGCGCCGGGAGTGGGTGCCGTACGCGCGCGTACCGGCGGCCCTCTCCGGGCTGCTGCTCCTCGTGTGGTTCCCGCTGGTCAGCGGCATGGTGGAGCGGCGCTACCGGTCCGCCACCGGGCTGCCGCCGGACGTGTTCCTCGCCCGCTGGCTGCTGATCACCGCCGTCCTCTTCGGCGGCTCGGCGCTGCTGCTGGCGGTGCGGCTGCTGCGGGTGCGCAGGGCCGCGAAGCGGCGGCCGTCGGCCGTCCACTGACCGGCGCGCGTCCACCCCCGGGCGTACCGGAGCAGGGCGGGCGTGCCGAGCCGCGCCCAGGGGAAGGGGTCGCCGCTGCCGTGTGCGTCCGTGCCGCCGACGACCCGGACCTGGGCGCGTTCGTCCACGTCCACCGGAGCGGTCTCGGCGATCAACAGGCCGCCGGGGCGCAGCAGCCCGGCCACCCGGTCCAGCAGGGCGCCCGGGTCGCCGCCGATGCCGATGTTGCCGTCCAGGAGCAGGACGGTGTCCCAGCGGCCCTCGCCGGGCAGCGGCTCGAACACCGAGCGCCGCAGCGCCTGGCCCCCCATCCGTACGGTGTGGTCGACGGCGGCGGCGCTGACGTCGATGCCGAGGACGGCCCGGCCCCGGGCGGCGAGTTCCGCCACCAGCCGCCCGGGCCCGCATCCCACGTCCAGCACGGTCCCCTCGCACCGGTCCAGCACGCCCCGGTCCACCGCGTCGGCCCGCGCACACCAGCGCTCCACCTCCAGCGGCAGCAGCCAGCCGTCGGCCCGCCGCAGGAACAGCGGCCCGCGACCGGCGCGCAGGGCGGCGGCGTAGGGGTCGGCGGCCGCCCAGGCGACGGCGGTGACGGGCGGGGCGCTCATCGGGGCCCGGCCGGGCGGGAGGCCGCTGCCAGGGCAGGCCGGGAGCCGGTGACGGGGCGGGACGCCGGTCCGGCTTCCCCACCGGCCCGGCCGCTCCCCGCACAGCGGACCAGCCGCCCCGCGAACCGCCCGTGGGGGGCCAGCGCGGCGACGGCGTGGGCGTCGGCCGCCGTGTCGACGTCGCGCAGGCGGGGCAGGTCGCGCACCCGCAGGCCCGCCGCGACGAGCCGGTCCCGCTGGACGGCTCCCGTCACGGCGGTCGACATGGGCACGCCCCGCAGCAGGGCGGGGTCGGGGCGGGCCAGGCCGAGGGCCCAGAAGCCGCCGTCCTCGGCCGGGCCGAACCAGGCGTCGCAGCCGGTGAAGTCCACGGTGAGCAGCTCCGGCGTCACCTGCGGCGTGTCCATGCCGATGAGCAGGGCCGGTCCGGAGCAGCGTGCGAAGGCGTCCGCCAGCCGCTCGTCGAGCCCGCCCCCGCACTGCGGTACGACGTCGAAGCCGGGCGGCAGCCAGGGCCCGGGCTCCCCGTCGAGGACGAGGACCCTGCGGCCGGCCGGGGCCGCCGCGACCGCGTCCAGGGTGTCGGCGAGGGACGCCTCGGCGAGGGACGCGGCCTGACGGGGCGTGAACGGCGGGGTGAGCCGGGTCTTGACCCGGCCGGGGCGCGGCTCCTTGGCGATGACGAGGAGGGTGGTCGGGAGCAGGGTGGTCACCGCAGGCTCCCTTCCACGGCCGGAGTCCCGCCGGGCGCCTCGCCCAGCACCCGGCTCATGTCGCGTACGGCCTGCCAGGTGCCGCGCCAGGTGCCCGTCACCTTCGAGGCCCCGGTGCGCGGCAGATACGGCACGTCGTGCTCGGTGATCCGCCAGCCGGCGTCGGCCGCGCGCACCACCATCTGGAGCGGATAGCCGCTGCGCCGGTCGGTGAGGGAGAGGTCGAGCAGCGGCTCGCGGCGGGCGGCGCGCAGGGGGCCGAGGTCGTGCAGCCGCAGCCCGGTGCGGCGGCGCAGCATCCGCGCGAGCGCGAGATTCCCGGCCCGGGCGTGTGCGGGCCACGCGCCCCGCCCCTGCGGACGTCGCCGCCCGAGGACCAGATCGGCCCCGCCGTCGCGCACCTCGGTCACGAAGGGGACGAGGAGGGACGGGTCGAGGGAGGCGTCGCAGTCGCAGAAGCACACCACGTCGGCGGTGGCGGCCGTCAGCCCGGCGTGGCAGGCCGCGCCGAAGCCCCGGCGCGGCTCGGGCACGACCGTCGCGCCGAACGCGCGGGCGATCCGGGCCGAGTCGTCGGTGGAACCGTTGTCGACGACGAGTGCGCGCCAGCCCGGCGGGATCCGTTCGAGCACCCAGGGCAGGGCCTCGGCCTCGTTCAGGCAGGGCAGCACCACGTCGACGTCCGAAGGAGTCGTCGTCACGGTCTCACCCTACGAATGCGAAACGGGCATACCGGACTCCGGCTCCTTACGAAACGCGGACGTCGGCGCCCGGGGACGCGCCCGGACGGGGCGTCGGCGGCGGCCTGGTGGGACGCTGGAGCCATGCAGCAGCCCCATCAGCAGGAGCAGAGCCCCGGCGGGTCCCCGCGGGTCCTGGTCGTCGACGACGATCCGACCGTCGCCGAGGTCGTGGCCGGGTATCTGGACCGCGCCGGGTACGTCGTCGACCGCGCCGACGACGGCCCGACCGCCCTCACCCGCGCCGCCGCGCACTGGCCGGACCTGGTCGTCCTCGACCTGATGCTGCCCGGGATGGACGGCCTGGAGGTGTGCCGGCGGATGCGCGGACACGGCCCGGTCCCGGTCATCATGCTCACCGCCCGCGGCGACGAGGACGACCGCGTCCTGGGCCTGGAGGTCGGCGCCGACGATTACGTCACCAAGCCCTTCAGCCCCCGCGAACTGGTGCTGCGCGTGGAGTCGGTGCTGCGCCGCAGCCGGCCCGCCACCCCCGGGCACCGGCTGGGAGCGGCCGGCCTGACCCTCGACCCGGCGGCCCGCCGGGCCACCAAGAACGGCACCGAACTCGCCCTCACCCTCCGCGAGTTCGACCTTCTCTCCTTCTTCCTGCGGCACCCCGGGCGGGCCTTCGGCCGGGAGGACCTGATGCGCGAGGTGTGGGGGTGGGACTTCGGCGACCTGTCGACCGTCACGGTCCACGTCCGCCGCCTGCGCGGCAAGGTCGAGGACGACCCGGCCCGCCCCCGTCTGATCCAGACCGTGTGGGGCGTGGGCTACCGCTTCGACCCCACGGGAACCGCCGGAGAGGAGGCCGGAGCGTGAACGACACCCTCGTCATCGCCGTGTACGCCTTCGCCGGTGCCGCGGCCACCGGTCTGGCCGGGGCCGGGGCGCTGCGCCTGATCCGGCGCCGCTCGCTGACCGCCTCCCTCGCCGTGGTCGCGACGGTCGGGGTCGTCGCGATGCTCGCGGGCACGCTCGCCGTCGCCTGGGCGATGTTCCTCTCCCCGCACGACCTGACCGTCGTCACGACCGTCGTCGCCATGGCGGCCGTCGTCTCCCTGGCCACCGCGCTGCTGCTGGGCCGCTGGGTCGTCGCCCGCAGCCGCGAACTCGCCGTGGCCGCGCGCTCCTTCGGCGAGGGCGGTGACTTCGCCGCCCCCGACGGTCCGACGACCGCCGAACTGGACCACCTCAGCCGTGAACTGGCCGCCACCAGCGCCCGGCTCGCCGAATCCCGGGAGCGGGAACGCGCGCTGGAGGCCTCCCGGCGGGAGCTCGTCGCCTGGATCTCGCACGACCTGCGCACCCCGCTGGCCGGTCTGCGCGCCATGTCGGAGGCCCTGGAGGACGGCGTCGCCGCCGATCCCGGCCGCTATCTGAAGCAGATCCGCACCGAGGTCGAACGCCTCAACGACATGGTCGGCGACCTCTTCGAACTCTCCCGCATCCACGCCGGCGCGCTCGCCCTGGCACCCAGCAGGATCTCCCTGTACGACCTGGTGGGCGACGCGCTGGCGGGAGCCGACCCGCTCGCCCGGGAGCACGGGGTGCGGCTGGTGGGCGGCCGTATCGAGCCGGTGCCGGTGGAGGTGGACGGCAGGGAGATGAGCCGGGTGCTGGGCAACCTGCTGGTCAACGCCATCCGCCGGACCCCGGCCGACGGCACGGTCGCCGTCACGGCGGAACGCTCCAGCGAGGGCGTGGTGTTGTCCGTGACGGACGGCTGCGGCGGCATCCCCGACGAGGACCTGCCGCGCGTCTTCGACACCGGCTGGCGCGGCACGCACGCCCGGACGCCCCCGGCCGGCGCGGGCCTCGGCCTCGCCATCGTCCGGGGGATCGTCGAGGCGCACCAGGGCCGGGCCACCGTACGGAACATCCCCGGCGGCTGCCGTTTCGAGGTGGTGCTGCCCGCCGCCGCTTCGTAACACGGGCAGCACCACCGGTCTTTCGAGCCGGACCCCGCAGGAGTCGACGGCTCAGGGGGTGTCGCCCAGGGGTGTCCGCAAAGCCCCGCCTGCCCGCACCCCTACGCGTCCCGCATCCCGGCCCGCGCGAACTCCGCCATGCCCTCCTCGAAGGCGACCTGCGGCTTCCAGCCCAGCGCGTCCCGCAGCCGCGCGGAGTCGGCGGTGATGTGCCGTACGTCCCCGAGCCGGTACCCGCCGGTGACGACGGGCTCGGGCCCGCCGTACGCGGCGGCCAGCGCCCGGGCCATCTCGCCGACGGTGTGCGGGTCGCCGCTGCCCGTGTTGTACGCCGTGAGCACGCCCGGGGCGGCGTCCGCCTCCAGGGCCCCCGCATTGGCCTGCGCCACGTCCCGGACGTGCACGAAGTCCCTGCGCTGCCCCCCGTCCTCGAACACCCGAGGTGCCTCGCCCCGGGCGAGCGCCGAGCGGAAGAAGGAGGCGACACCGGCGTACGGGGTGTCGCGGGGCATACCGGGCCCGTACACGTTGTGGTAGCGCAGAGACACCGCCGCCCCGCCCGTGCAGCGGGCCCAGGCGGCGGCCAGGTGCTCCTGGGCCAGCTTGGTCGTCGCGTACACGTTCCTCGGGTCGGCCGGGGCGTCCTCGCCGACCAGCCCGGGGACGAGGTCCGCCCCGCACACCGGGCACGGCGGCTCGAACCGGCCGGCCGCGAGGTTGGTGACGGCACGCGGCCCGGGCCGCACGGCCCCGTGGCGGGGGCACTCGTACCGGCCCTCCCCGTAGACCACCATCGACCCGGCCAGCACGAGACGCCGTACTCCTGCCTCCGCCATGGCGGCGAGCAGTACGGCGGTCCCGAGGTCGTTGTGGGAGACGTAGTCCGCGGCGTCGGCGACCCCGTCGCCGAGCCCGACCTTCGCGGCCTGGTGGCACACGGCGTCCACCCCGGCCAGGGCACGCCCGACGGCGGCCGGATCCCGCACGTCGTCGGCGGCGTCCTCCCGCATGTCGAACACGACCGCCTCGTGCCCCCGCTCCCGGAGGGCGGCGACCACATGGGACCCGATGAACCCGGCACCGCCGGTGACCAGTACGCGCATACGGCCACGCTAGGCCCGCGCCCCCGCCGCACCACGGGACCGCGCCCGCACGTCACGACTCCGTAAGGTCAACGACGGCGGCGGTCACGGTCACAGCGACGCGGTCTCCGACGCCGTCGCCCACGCGAACCCGTCCGGGTCGGTGAAGGGCCCGGCGTCGCCGTTGACCGTGATCCGGTGCGATCCGGTGCCGTCGGGAGAGACCCCGACGAGCTTGGCCAGGCCCCGGCGCTTGTACAGGGCCAGCTTGACGGCGCCCGACCCCGTCTCGAACTCGACGTACTTGCTGCCGAAGCTCTTGGCCACGGGGAGGCCGTGCTCGACGTAGAACCGCTTGCTCCCGCCCATGTCCGCGACCCCCAGCAGGAGCACGATCTCGTCGATCCGCCGGGTGGCCGGGCCGGTGTCCTTCTTCGACGACGACGCGATCTGCCAGATCGTCCCGTCCGGCGCCTGCACGACGGCCCCGTACCCCCACAGCGACTTGGCGGCGGGCTTCAGCGTCGTGGCACCGGCGTCCACGGCGGCCTCCACGAGCGCGTTGACATCGGCCGGCTGCGACACCACGAGCGACAGCGTGAACCCGCGAAAGCCGGCCGTCGGAGCCTCGGAGCCCCGCACGCGCACCTGTCTGTCCAGTCCGAAGGCGCCGCTGTAGAAGCGGCGGGCGACGGCGGGGTCGTCCACCTCGAGGGTGACGGATTCGATGGAAGAAGTCATGCCCCCGACGCTAAGCGCGCCCCGCGCCCCGCGCTTCTCGATTCCTGACCGACGGGGAACGCCGAGGCCGCCCCGGCTCACTCACCGGCTTGGGGGCCGTACCACTGGAGGGCCGTCACCGGCGGGCGAGCCGGCGTTCGCCCCCCGCCCCCGTCCGGTACGTCATGCCGTAGTGCTGGAAGATCTCCTCCTCCCGCTCGGCCGGAAGGACGTCGTCCGTGCCGATCGAGGGGGCTTTGCGCACCTGGCCCCTGGCGTAGGGCACCTTGACGTAGCCCGGTCCGAGCACGGCGTCGTCGAGGGGGACGAAGACCAGGCGCCGGCGGCTGGGCAGCCCGGTCCGGACGGTGGCCATGGCCGGTTCGTCGGTGGCGGTGTCCACGTAGACCGCTTCGAGCACGCCGATCTTGTGCTGTCTCGGGTCGAGCACCTCGTGGTCGCGCCATTCGCGGATGTCAGCTGAACGGATCATGCCGCACCCCCTGTCCGGTTCGCCCAATTCACCCTACTCCCGCCCGGGTCGGAGTACGGTGGGGAGGACGAGAACTTTCCGTATGCCGGAATTCTGACGGGTTCCGGCGGCGCACGCCATCCGTCCTCGCATGGGCAGCCCGCTCTCCCGGCCGCGCATCCGCACACAGGCCGAGGAGCCGCACATGCCAGCCCAGCCCGGCCACGTCCCGGGCGCTCCCGCCGCCACGCATCCGCGCGGCCCGTCGTGTCCGGCCCCGCCGTGTCCGGCCCCGCCGTGTCCGACCCCGTCCCGTCCGACATCCCGTGGTGTCCGACACCGACCACCCGCCCCGCCCCCCGGCACAGTCGGCAGGAGCCCTCATGACCACCGCGCCACCGCCCCCGCTTCCCTCCCACCCGGTCCTCCGGCTGCGTCTCGCGCCCCGCAGCACCATGCCCCGGCCCATCGACGGAGCGTGGTGGCCCCGCTCCTACGACCTGCTCGCGGAACTCCCGTCGCTGCTCGCCGGGTTGCCGCGGGCGTGGGGTCACATCACCAGCGTCACCGTCAACGGGGCGACGTGGTCCACGGCACCGGGCCGGATGCTCGTCTTCAACCAGGTCGTGGGCCTGCACAGAGCCCTCGCGGCGTCCGCCCCGCACACCGTCGTCCTGCTCGCCCCCGGCCGGGGCCGCTGGGACCTGCTGGTCGTGCCGCCGGACACCACCGAGGAGGCCGCGGAACCGCTGATGGCGGCCGCCGCGAGCGACCACGGGTGACCCTCACGTCCGGTGGTGGCTGTCCGGTCTGTCGCTCCACTCCGGGCTTCCCGGCCGCCGGAGAGTACCGTGAAACGAGGAAGCACGAGGTAGCCGCTCGGTTTCCGCAGTCCCGGCAGGACCCCCGGCAGGGCAGGCAGGCGAGAGCGATGTCCGACTCCGACTTCCCGCGTGTGACCAGGCTCCTGCCGGACGCCGTCCACCAGGACGTGCGGCCCGGCACGGCCGTCGTACGGCTGGAGACGACACACGACCGGCAGGGCGTGCTCGACGGGGCGTGGTGGCCGCGCTCACGTGACATCGCCGCCGAGCTCCCCGCCCTGATCACCGCACTGACCGAGCACCTCGGGCCCATCACCCGCGTCGGCCTGGACGCCGGTGCCTGGGAAGCGCTGCCGACGCGGATGACCGTCGACGGCCGCGTCGTCCACGTCGACTCCTCCCCGGTCGGCGACGGCACCGTCCTCGTCACCCGGGGCGGCCAGGACCTCTTCTCCCTCCTCGTGGTGCCGCCGCACGCGTCGCCCGACGCCGCGCGCGCCGCCATGACCGAGGCCGTCCGCGCCGGCAGCCTGCGGCAGGCCGAACAGATCCTCATCGACACGGGCGCCGAGCGGGCGGACTGAGGAGTACGGTTGAGGCACCGAGGGCATTTCGCGCACCGGCTTCCAGGCTCGTGTCGTTTTCGGCGATCGAAGATGCCGGGCCGGTCGTGATCGGCCCGGGGCAGGGTTCGCGTCATGACCGCGACCGTTTCCCCCCGCCTGAGCGGAACTCCCCTCCCTGATCGCCGTACTGGACCCGCTGTGGGGCGGAGCGGACACGAGGCCCGCGCCCCGGCCGACGAGGCCCGCGTCCCGGCGCGTGTCCGAGGATCCCGGCCGTGACCGCCGTCGCGGTGCCGCCGCAGCCGACGGGAAGGTGAGAACCGTGGAGACATTCGTGACCGTGGCCGCGATCCTGGGGATGATCGTCATCGGCGTGTTCCTCATCCACCAGCTGAACTCCCACCACGGCGACCGCATCGCCGCCTTCCACTACGGCCGCTCCGGTCTGCCCCTCACGGGACCGGCACCGGCGGCCGCGCACAAGACCCGGGGCCGGTTCTCCCGGCGCCGCACCCGACGGCCCGTCTGACGGCGCGCAGGTACGGCAGCGATGCGAGGTACGTCCCGCTCACGCCGGAGGCGTACGCGCGGGAGCAGCGGGCGCGGGGTGTGATCGAGGAGTGGGTGCGGTCAGCCGGACTCGGCCACGGATCCTTCGGGCGTGTCGTGCCCGGCGCGGCGGCGGTACTCGGCGTTGATGCGCTGGGCTTCCTCGAGCTGGTCCTCGAGGATGACGATGCGGCAGGCGGCCTCGATGGGGGTGCCCCGGTCGACGAGCTCGCGGGCGCGCGCGGCGATGCGCAGTTGGTAGCGGGAGTACCGGCGGTGTCCGCCTTCCGAGCGCAGCGGAGTGATCAGACGGGCCTCACCGATGGCCCGGAGGAAGGCCGGGGTGGTGCCGAGCATCTCGGCGGCCCGCCCCATCGTGTACGCGGGGTAGTCGTCGTCGTCCAGACGATCGCTGAGCGGGGTATCTGCTGTCATGTCACCTCGTAGTGCAACGCACGCGTCGAGGGGCCCTGGTGCCGTACGGCACCAGGGCCCCGAAGGAAATTGAACACCATCTGTCGGCCCTAATGCGGCGCCGACCTTCTGTTTCCGCTACCGGCCCTGCAGGAGGGGGGATGCGGGGATCGCGGCTGCGTGACCGGGGACCACCTTCCAATCCGGGGTCTTGCGGTACCCGGCCGAGCACTGCTCGGGCCGGGCGATCCTGATGGCGTCTGCTCCTCCGTCCTTCTTCGATCAGTGATCCGTGTCAACGAGAAAAAGGCTAACCGCACCGGAGCTCAATGTCTACTCTGACAAGAGTAGATTTTCGTTCGCTGGTGGCGCACATTGCCGGTGGCTCCCACAGGGCGGCGAGACGACGATGAGGGCCCTGCCGACGCGCGTCGGCAGGGCCCTCATCGGGTTCGGGGGTGGGCGGTGGTCCGCCCGTCCTCAGGCGTCCAGGGGTGCGGCGCCGAGCAGCGCCGACGCGGTCTGGAGCGGGGTGGCGACGCGCACGGGCGCGGCCTCGGGGTGGGCGTGGCAGGTGAAGCCGAGGCGGGTCATGGCCCGGACGACCTCGGCGGCGGTGAAGTCGCGGGGGTCCTGCCGGGTGACGACCTGCCCCACCTGCTTGACGGGGTAGCGGCGACGGCCGATGGTCACGGACTCACCCGTGACGAGCTCGGGCGTGATGCCCTTCATGGACGCCAGCACCCCGTTCTTGGACAGGTCGAACGGGTACCGGGCGATGACACAGCGCATGATGCTCCTCAGGGAGAAGGAGAACGGGCTGACCGGCGAGTCGGATCAGCTGGAGAGGGCGAGGACGCCCGGGGTCCGGTCGTGCTCCCCGAGGGCGCCGATCCGGGGGACGGGGGAGGCGAACGGTCCGCCGAGGACGTCCCGCAGCCGGGTCCGGTCCGTGTACGTGGCGCTGCCGCGGTGCACGGCGAGTTCGGCCCGGGTGACCGAGCCCGTGCACTGGTCGTCCGCGTCGCACAGCAGGAGGCGGTCCACCCGGGCACCGGCCATGACGGACAGGGCGACCTCGACGGTCATGTCGTCCCGGACCCGGGGGCCGGATCCGTCGATGCCGTCGATCAGGGTCACGGGGCAGGGATCCGCCTGCCGGCGCTGCGTCTGAACCGGTGTCAAAGCTGCCTCCTCGGAGATGGGTGGGCTACTGGCCCGGTTGCGGGCCCGGCTGCCGGCCGACGCCACTAGGCCGCCGGGTCGTAGGCGGGCCGCTGCGGCGTGCGCCGCCCGGACTGTCCGGTGGAGCGTCCCCGGGAGGGGCGGCGGCCCCGGGACGAGGAGGCTCCGGACGACGCGCCACGGCGGGGACGGGCCGGGGCCGGCGCGGTGATGACGACCGGTACACCGGAGGGGGCCTGGGCGCCGGTGATCCGGCTCAGCTCCGCTTCACCCGAACGCACCGGCGTGACCTGGGGGGTGATGGCGGCCGAGGCCATCAGCCGGGTCATGCCGCGGCGCTGGCCGGGTGTCACCAGGGTGACGACGCTGCCCGACTCGCCGGCGCGGGCCGTACGGCCGCCGCGGTGCAGGTAGTCCTTGTGGTCGGTGGGCGGGTCCACGTTGACGACCAGGTCGAGGTTGTCGACGTGGATGCCGCGGGCCGCGACGTTGGTCGCCACCAGCACCGTCACATGGCCGGTCTTGAACTGGGCGAGGGTCCGCGTGCGCTGGGGCTGGGACTTGCCGCCGTGCAGCGCCGCGGCGCGGACGCCGTTGTTCAGCAGGTGCTCGGTCAGCCGGTCCACGGCGCGCTTGGTGTCCAGGAACATGATCACCCGGCCGTCCCGCGCCGCGATCTCGGTCGTCGTGCGGTGCTTGTCCGCCTCGTGCACGTGCAGCACGTGGTGCTCCATCGTGGTGACGGCACCGGCCGACGGGTCGACGGAGTGGACCACGGGGTCCGACAGGTAGCGGCGGACGAGCAGGTCGACGTTGCGGTCCAGGGTGGCCGAGAACAGCATCCGCTGCCCCTCGGGGCGCACCTGGTCGAGCAGGGCCGTGACCTGGGGCATGAAGCCCATGTCGGCCATCTGGTCGGCCTCGTCGAGGACGGTGATGGTGACGTCGTCCAGCCGGCAGTCGCCGCGGTCGATGAGGTCCTTCAGCCGTCCCGGCGTCGCGACGACGACCTCCGCCCCGGACCGCAGCGCCCCCGCCTGCCTGCCGATCGACATGCCGCCGACCACGGTCGCCAGCTTCAGCCGCACGGAGCGGGCGTACGGGGTGAGCGCGTCGGTCACCTGCTGGGCGAGCTCGCGGGTGGGCACGAGGACCAGGGCGAGCGGCTGCCGGGGGGCCGCGCGCCGGCCGGCGGTACGGGCCAGCAGCGCGAGGCCGAAGGCGAGGGTCTTGCCCGACCCGGTACGGCCGCGGCCGAGGACGTCACGCCCGGCGAGCGAGTTCGGCAGGGTCGCCCCCTGGATGGGGAAGGGGACGGTCACGCCCTCCTGGCCGAGCGCGGCCAGCAGCGGCGTCGGCAGGGCGAGGTCGGCGAACGCCTCGACGGCGGGCAGCGCCGGCGTGGTCGTCACCGGCAGCGCGAACTCCCCCTGGGGAGCGGCCGGCCGGCGGTCGTAGCCCTTGGAGCGCCGCGGCGCCCCCGAGCCCTTGGCGGCAGCGCCCCGGGAGCGGTCATAGGTGCGGGGCGTGCGGGTGGTGCGTGCGCGGTTCAAGCGGAACCTTCCTCGATGTGAGCTGGTAGGCACGTATCAAGGAATTTCCGCAGCAAGACGAACGGCGCAGAGAATCGCGAGAACGAGCCTGAGATGTCGGGCGCGGTGTCACGCGCCCTGAAAAGCAGCGAGCTGGGGCCCGCACCCCAAGGTGCGGGCCCCAGCTGCGAAATATGCGTTGCTGCCGCGATGTCAGGCGGGAACGATGTTCTCGGCCGTCGGGCCCTTCTGGCCCTGGGCGATGTCGAAGGACACCTTCTGGCCTTCGAGCAGCTCACGGAAGCCCTGGGCGGCGATGTTCGAGTAGTGGGCGAAGACGTCGGCGCCGCCGCCGTCCTGCTCGATGAAGCCGAAGCCCTTTTCGGAATTGAACCACTTCACGGTGCCAGTAGCCATGTTAATTCTCCTTCGGAGACGATGTTCGGAATTCGCCCTGTGCGGATTCCGCGTCGCCGTGCTGATTACCCCGTAGGAAAATGAACCTTCTGGCAACCACACCTGCAACTGAGATCGACAGTAGCATGGCGCGACCGACCCTGTACGGAGCACTAATTCCGCCCCGTCCGGCGGTCGAGGAATACTCGCCGGGGGCCGCACCAATTTCTCATCCCACAAAAACAGATATTGGCTCCACGGGGCTGCACTGTTCCTGTCGCCGCCTCCGCCCGCAGCCCCATGACCTCCCCCGATGGGCCGTCCGCCGCGGCCGTCGCCCTCGGCGGAGGTGAGGACGGCACAGGCGCCGTGACCCCGCGATCGCGAGGAAGGTCACATCGGCATACGGGTGACGGGGCGGCCCGGGCCCGGGATGCACGCGGAGGCGGGCCGTTCGTGGCCGCGACGGCCGTCGCGGCATCCGCCCGGATCAGCGTCCGGCGGAGGCTGGCGCCACCGCAGCGGAAGCCGGCAGACCTCAGCCGGCGCCTCCGGCGGTCCACGTGATGTGCGGGGGCTCGACGCGTCCGCACCGGGGCCCGCCTTGTGCGTCGGTCAGGCCGAGGCGTCCGACCAGCAGTCCGTCGCGTGCGGCGGCGGCGAGTACGTCGGCGGGGATGACGTCGAGCATGAGCTTGGCGCGGCGGAACATCGTGAAGGTGCCCGAGTCGTCGACCGTGCCCCACGACAGGTAGACGAACCGCCGGCCCAGACGATGCTGCACGTAGGGGCCCTTGACCTCGGTGCCGGTCGGCGAGGTGCTGGTGGCGCACTCCAGGGTCCAGGTCGCGGAGGGTGCGTCGCCCGGCTGTGGTGCGAGGAGTTCGTCGGGGCGGTCGCGGCGCTGCACGGCGACGTGGAGGTTGCCGTACGCGGGGACCCTGCCGTCGGCGGAGGCGGGGCGGGTGAGGCCGGGCAGGTCGACGGCGTCGATGCGGATGCGCATGGGGCCATCATCTCGCCCTCGCCCTGCCGTGGTCCCCCCGGCTTCATGCCCGCAGGGGGCTCCGGGAGAGGCAGCTGAATAAGATGTGCACTTATGTCGAACCCTGATGAGCTGCTCGTCGCCATCTCCGCCGCGGTTGAGTCAGAGCGAAGCAATCAGATGTCACTGACCGTGGTCGTCGGCGGCGCCGTCATCACCGGCCGGCTCGCTCCCGAGGCCCTGTGGCGGGAGCGAGTGGCGGACGTCCTGAAGGACTCGGAGCGGCTCGGCCCGTTCGCCGACGTCTTCGCCCGCGGCCCGGGAGGGAACCGGCCCGGCCGCGACGAGGCGCCCACGCACCTGCACTTCCACCTCGCCCGGATCCTTCAGGGCAGCCTCGGCATCCCCGAGACGGGTGGCATGTACCGGGTCGCGATCAAGGACGTCAGCGCCTGGACCGTGGGCGACTTCAGCTACATCGACCGCTGAGTCACCTGACACACCCGTCCCGGAGGATCCGTCGCGTACCGCCGCCCCGGGCGTGAGCGCCCGGGGCGGCATCGCCCGCGCCATCGCCCGGGAACCGCTCACCCCCTCCGAACGGTCTCACCGCCGGGCGTGGAGCCCGTCGCCCAGGGCGTGATGGCTGTGGCGCCGGCCGCTCCGTACGCGTACGGCGTCCACAGGGTGTGGATGGCCGGCGCGGAGGTCGCTGTGCTCGTGCTCGACAGGGCCCCGCTCCTGACCGGCCGGCCACAGCCGTACCGCCAGGAGCCCGGCCGTGAGGGCGATCAGGCCCAGTGCCACCACCGCCGACTGCAGACCGGCGACGGCGCCGAGCCAGCCGGCCAGCGGATAGGTCAGCAGCCAGCAGCTGTGCGAGAGGGAGAACTGCGCGGCGAAGGCGGCGGTGCGTGCCTCGGGCGGGGCCGCGCGGCGGATCAGCCGGCCGGTCGGGGTGAGCACCATCGAGCAAGCGGCGCCGAAGGCCGCCCAGGTCAGCAGCAGCGCGGGCCAGCGCCAGAGGCCGGCTCCGGCTGCGGTGAGCGCGCCGAGTGCGGCGAAGACGAGGGTGAGCAGCAGGGCGCCGCGCAGCATCACCGTGCGGTCGCGGACGCGGTCCAGGAGCCGGGGCAGCAGCAGGGCGGCGACCATGGATCCCCCGCCGTACGCGCCGAGCGCGAGCGACACGTCGGCCGCGCCGCGATCCAGCTCGTCGCGGACGTAGACGACGGTGTTGACGGTGACCACCGCACCCGCCGCCGCGACCGCGAGGTCGAGAGCGAGCAGGGCGCGCAGGTGCGGGCGGGTGAGGAAGAGGCGCGTGCCCGCGGTGGCCTTGGCGTACACGCCGCCGCCGAGCGGCTCGGGGGCGGCCCGCTTCGGCAGCAGGGACGACACCACCAGGGCCGCCGAGGCCAGGAAGCCCGCCACCGTGCCGAGGAACAGCCAGTTGTACGTCATCAGTGACAGCAGTGCGGCGGCGAGTGCCGGGCTGAACAGGCTCTCCGTGTCGTAGGCGAGGCGGGACAGCGACAGCGCCCGCGTGTAGTCGCGCTCGGCGGGCAGCACATCCGGGATGACCGCCTGGAAGGTCGGAGTGAACGCGGCCGACGCGGACTGGAGCAGGAAGATCAGGACGTACACCTGCCACACCTGGTCCACGAACGGCAGGGTCAGCGCCACCGTGGCCCGGACGAGGTCCGCGCCGGCCAGCAGCGCCCGGCGGGGCAGCCGGTCGGCGACCGCGCCGATGGCCGGGGCGATCGCCACATAGGCCACCATCTTGATCGCCAGTGCGGTGCCGAGGACCGAGCCCGCGTCGGCGCCGGCGATGTCGTACGCCAGCAGACCGAGCGCGACCGTGGCCAGACCGGTGCCGACCAGAGCGATCACCTGGGCGGTGAAGAGGTGTCGGTAGGTGCGGTTGCGCAGGACGGACAGCATGCGGGCGATCCCCCGGCGGGTCGGAGACGCGGCTGCCCCTCAGTGTATCTACAGGTGCGCATCTGCGCACATGTTGACGGCAGATTGGCCTGGGGACTGCAGACGTCGCCTCATTCCGGCCTCTACGCTGTGGGCATGCCTGCTCGCGAGTCCCTGCCAACTGCACCCGGTGCGCATCTGCGCCCCCCGGACAGCGCGCGTCTCGCGGAGGCGACCGAGGTGTTCGCGATGCTCTCCGACGTGACGCGGCTGCACCTGCTCTGGCTGATCGCCCAGGGGGAGTCGGACGTCGGCTCCCTGGCCGAGCGGTGCGGGGCGTCCCGGACAGGGGTGAGTCAGCACCTGGCGAAGCTGCGGCTCGCGGGTCTGGTGGAGACACGGCGCGAAGGGCGGCACATCTACTACAGCCTGCGCGACGGGCATCTGCGGCGGCTCGTGATGGAGGCGCTCAGCCACGCCGACCACCGGGTCAGCGGTCAGGCACCGCACGACTGACCGGAAAAACTCACATCGAGGGCGTGGCATGTGTTTTCGCGAATAAAGAGCAGACCTGCGGTGAGTGCCTGGCATCAGTGGCGAGTGATGCTCTGGGTCACAGCGGGTGTGGCGGCTCTCGGACTCGTGGTCGCACTGGAGATCACCGCACGCCACTACGGCCCGCCGGGGCCGGTCTCCGACCAGCTGAAAGAGGCGGTCTTCGCGCCGAAACCGGGGCCGCTGTACGGCGGTCTGGCGTTGATGTCGGTGGTGCTCGCCTGGCCGCAACGCATCATCGCGGTCGCTGCCGCGATCGCCACGGACGCCGTCTTCCTGCTGGTGCGCTCGGCGGCCGATATCGACGTGCCCGACGGCCGGTTCTTCGGCAACGGCGCCGTGGTGGTGATGCTGGGCTACGCGGTCATCGCCCTCACACGCCGCACCGGCCAGGAACGCGTCCTGCTGCTGAAGGGCGTCGGGCTGGGCCTGCTGCTGGTGGCCGGCCGCAAGACCGGCGACAACTGGCTCCTGATCACGGCGAAGACCCGCCCCACGGTGCTCGACCAGTACGTGGCGACCGCCGATCACGCGCTGGGCGACCCCTCGTGGCTGGCGGGCCGCCTTCTGCGGGCCGCCGGCCCGATCCCCACCCATGTTGTCGACCTGGTCTACGCGAAGCTCGCGGTGGCCGCGATCGTCGTCGCGCTGTACCAACTGCGTCATGTGGCGGCCGAGCGCCGCTTCCCCAGCCACCATCTGGTGCGCACGTTCCTGGTGATCGGCCTTCTCGGGCCGGGCATCTACATGCTCTTCCCGGTGGTCGGACCGGTCTTCGCCTACGGCCCTGGCGCCTCCGGCACCGGCGGCCTGCACTGGGCTGCGGCCGATCTGTGGCCGCACACGCCGCTGCCGATCAGCCCGCCCAACCCGATGCCCTACGACGGGATCACCCCGCGCAACTGCATGCCCAGCCTGCACACGGCATGGGCCACCGCGATCTTCATCCATACCCGCCAGGGCCCGCGCCTGCTGCGCTACGCGGGCACGTTCTGGCTCGTCGCCACGCTCGCCGCGACGCTGGGATTCGGATACCACTACGGCGTGGACCTCATCGCCGGCGTGGTGTTCACGCTCACCATCGAGGCGGCGCTGCGTGCGCTCGACCGCGGCTGGGACCGGCCGGCGATCGGGCTGGTCGTCCACGGCACCGCGGTCTTCGCCGCGCTCCTGGTGGCGTACCGCTACCTTCCGATGGACATGGCCCGGCACCAGGAGGTGTCCGGGTCACTTCTCGTGCTGGCGCTGGCCTCCGTGGTCTACGGCTACGTACGGACCGTCAGACTGTGGGACCCGCCGGCCGTGGCCGCGCGGCAGCCCGAACCGCAACCCGAACCGGTCTGAGCGGCGTCGCACCGGGCGCACCTCCGCCGGGGCCGCTTGTCGGCGTCTATACGATGGCCGCGCGCGAAACGGACGGCGGCGGAGGGGAGACAGGGCGTGGCGGAGCACCGGCAGCGTCCCCGGCGGCGGGGGCAGGGGGAGCTGGAGGCGCTGGTGCTGTCGGCCCTGCGGGAGGCGGACGGCCCGGCGACGGCGGGCTGGGTGCAGGAGCGCATGGGCGGCGGCCTCGCCTACACGACCGTCATCACCATCCTGACCCGGCTGCTGGGCAAGGGGGCGGTGACCCGTGAGCGGGTGGGCCGGTCCTTCGTCTGGACCCCCGCCTCGGACCAGGCGGGCCTGGCCGCGCGGAAGATGCGCAAGGTCCTGGACTCCGAGAGGGACCGCGAGGCCGTGCTGGCCAGCTTCGTCACCGGCCTCGACCCGGACGACGAACGACTGCTGCGCGGGCTGCTGGGCCGGTCCCCGGACGAAGGGGAAGGCTGAAGCCCCATGGGGGTGTTCGTCTTTCTTCCGCTACCGCGACCCGGCTGCTGACGGGACTGGCGGCGGTGATGGCGACGTGCAGCACGGTGTGCCTGGGCCTGGTCATGGTGGTCGGCACCGCCCGGCAACCCCCTGCCCGACGGCTGGTCAGGCCCCGAGGTGCGGGCGGCGGTGCCGTACGACGAGGTCGTCGGCAAGGCGGCCATTCCCGCACTGTGCGCGGTACTCGTCGCCTGTGGGCGGACGCTGTGGCGGCATGGCCGGGTACGCCGGAGCGCGCACCGGGCGCTGGGCGGGCTGCCGGACACGCAGGTCGCCGTACTGCCCGATGATCTCCGTACGCGTACGCCCTGCCGGGCCGGCGTCGCGACCGCGTCGTGGTGACCACGGCCCTGCTGGACTGCCTCGAACCCGCCGAGCGCCGGGCGTTGTTCGCCCACGAACGGGCCCACCTCGCCGCCCGGCACCACCGCTTCCTGCTCGCCGTCCGGCTGGCCGCCCGTGCCAACCCGTTCCTGCGTCCGCCGCTGACGGCGGTGTCGTACACGACGGAGCGATCGGCCCTGCTCGGACCCGCCCCGGCGGTGCGCAGCCGGCCGTCCGCGTTCACATCGGTGGGCCCGGTGCTCATCCTGCACGCGGCCACGCCCCTGTGAAGAGCCGGGGCGGGTCAGGGACCGAGCAGCCTGCGCTTCTGCTCCTCGAACTCCGCTTCCGTGAGAACGCCCTGGGCCTTGAGCTCGCCCAGCTGCTTCAGCTGTTCGATCGTGCTGGTCATGTCGGAGGACGCCGGAGCGGACCGCTCGGCAGGAGGCGGCGGCTGCGGTACGGGCGGCTGGTACTCCTGCTGGGCCGCCCAGCGCCCCTGCTGCCGGCGGGACACCCGGTTCGACACGGCGGTCGCCGTTCCGGCCACGACGGCCGTACGGGCGACTCCTCGGATGAGTCCCGGCATGGCGGTCTCCCTTCCCGCTCCCTCGTTCCTCAGGGCGTGGTTTCGATCGCGTCGAGTGCGGCCAGCACCGCGGGCGCCGGGATCCTCCCGGAGGCGACCAGCTCGGCACCGCCGCGTCGCAGGGCGGCGGCGAGCGGCGCGGCCCACAGGTTCTCGTAGATCAGGACACCGGCGGAGTTGCCGGGTTCCAGGGCGGCGGCCGCCTCCTCGAGGTCGTCCTGGCCCAGCAGACCGGAGGACGCTCCCTCGAAGACGGCCAGGTCGAGTTCGCCGTCGCCGGTGAGGTCGCCGATCTCCAGGCCGGTCACGGATCCGTCGGCGTCCTTGCGGATGAACGTCAGGTCGAGGATCCGGATGAGGCCGCGGTCCACGAGGTCGACCAGGAGGGGCAGGCCCTCGCCGGTCATGCGGTTGCCGGGGAACTCGACGACCAGATAGTCGATCGGTCCCATCATCTCGCCGGATGTGCCGGCGTCGTCGAATGTGTCGCTCACGGCGTCACCTCTGGGTTCGTGCCTGCTCCCCCGCGCCATTCCATCACCGCGCGGGGGTGCCCGCACGTCGTGCGCGGTTCACCCGTCGGACGCTCATGGATCGCGCGTTCGGCGTCGCACGGATCTGCTGGGGTCCATGACCGACGCAGGCGGCGAACCGCTCTCGGACCGGGAGCGCGGCGAACTGGACGAACTGCGCCGCCGCGTGGGGGCGCTGGAGAGTGGCGCGCCCCCGCGGGCCGCGCGGCACCACCCCTTCCGGGCCACGGGCTCCGTCCTGCTGATCCTCTTCGCCGCCCTGCTGTCGCTGCTGTCCGTCGTCGCGGTCTGGGCGAACAGCATCGTGCGGGACACGGACCGCTACGTCGCCACGGTGGGGCCGCTGGCCTCCGACCCGGATGTGCAGAAGGCGGTCACCAACCGGGTCACCGGCGTGGTGCTGGCGCAGATCGACGTGGACGCGCTGGTCGGACAGCTGCAGGACGCCGTGTCGGAGAAGGGCGTGCCGCCGAGGGCGGCCCAGCTGGTCGGCAACCTGAAAGCGCCGATCACGAGCGGTCTGGAGCAGCTGGTCAGCGGCACCGTGGAGCGGGTGGTCACCAGCAGTGCCTTCGAGACGGTCTGGGTGGAGGGCAACCGCAGGGTGCACTCGGCCGTCGACGAGGCCCTGACGGGCGAAGCCGACGGCGCGGTCAAGCTGAAGAACGACCAGGTGGCCATCGACGTGGCACCGATCGTGGCCGACGTCAAGGAGCGGCTGGTCGGCGCCGGCCTCGGACCGGCCGCCATGATCCCGGATGTCCACACCGACTTCGTGGTGGTCCAGTCGAAGGACCTCGGCAAGATCAAGACCTATGTGAGGGTCCTGGAGATCATGGGCGGCTGGCTGCCCGTCATCGCCCTGCTGGTCGCCGCGGCGGGGGTGTTCACCGCGTTCAACCGCCGGCACGCGCTGATCGGGGCCGGGCTGGCGGTGTTCGTGGCCATGCTGGTCCTCGGGATCACCCTCACCGTCTTCCGCGACGTCTACCTCGACCATCTGCCCCGCGGCGCGTCCCCGGCCGCCGCCGGAGCGGTGTACGACGCGCTGGTCAGGTTCCTGCGCGCCGGCGTACGGGCACTCGGTGCCGTCGCCCTCGTCACCGCCGTCGGCGCTTTCCTCAGCGGCCCGTCCCGGATCGCCGTCCTCGTCCGCGGCGGCTGCCGCCGGAGCATCGGCGCCCTGCGCGACGCGGCGGTCTCCGGAGGGCTTCGGCTGGGGGCGGTGGGGCGGTTCGTCCATCGCTTCAAGCGCGGGATCGGGGCCGCGATCCTGGTGGTCGCCGCGGTCGTCCTGTTCACCTGGAGCTACCCGACCCTGATGGTCGTGGTGTGGACCACGGTGATCGTGCTGGCGGGCTTCGCGATCCGCGAGTTCCTGGACACCGGGCCCGGCCCGGAGGCCACCGCATCCCGGTGACGAGCGGCGCCGGGACGCTGACCGCTGTGCGCTCACGTGGGCCCGTGCGGATACGAGGTCCCGCGCGGCGGGCGCTCGTCGGACATCGGACGCTCCTCGGACAGGTCGAACAGGCTGCCCTGCTGGACCGCGCACACGGCCCAGATGACGAAGCCCGAGATCGCGATCATCACGACCGACCACACCGGGTAGTACGGCAGGGAGAGGAAGTTGGCGATGATGACGAGTCCGGCGATGGCCACGCCGGTGACGCGCGCCCACATCGCGGTCCGCAGCAGCCCGATGCTGACGATCACGGCGAGCGCGCCCAGTGCGAGGTGGACCCAGCCCCAGCCGGTCAGGTCGAACTCGAACGCGTAGTTGCGCGTCGTGACGAAGATGTCGTCCTCGGCGATGCCCATGATGCCCCGGAAGATGTCGAGCAGGCCGACGAGGAAGAGCATCACGGCCGCGAAAGCGGTCAGACCGGTTGCCCATTCCTGTCGCGCCGTGTGGGCCGGCCGGTTGTATGTCGCGGTCATACGTGCGCCTCGATTCGTGTGGTCCGGATGCTCAGCGACCGGGGGTGCGGGGAGTGGAGCCGGTGTGCTCCGCCGGGCCGTGACCGGTCAGGACCAGTTCCTTGGCCCTGCGGAACTCCTCGTCCGTGATGTCGCCGCGGGCGCGGATCTCCGACAGCTTGGCCAGTTCGTCGATGCTGCTGGGCCCGCCCTTGGTGCCCGCGGCCTCCCTGATGCGGGCGTCGAAGGCTTCCTGCTGTGCCCGGGCCTGTGACATTTCCCGGCGGCCCATGTTCTTGCCCCGGGCGACCACGTAGACGAAGACGCCCAGGAAGGGCAGCAGGATGGTGAACGCCAGCCAGCCTGCCTTCGCCCAGCCGGTCAGGTCGTCGTCGCGGAAGATGTCGACGACGACGCGGAAGAGCAGGACGAACCACATGATCCACAGGAAGAACAAGAGAATGCTCCAGAAGACGCTCAGCAGGGGATAGTCGTACGCGAGGTACGTCTGCGCGCTCATGTCTGTCCTCCGTCCCGGGCGCTCGCCCGGCTGTCGTCGCGTGCTGTCCCCAGCGTGGCCACGGCCGGGACCGGGTGGCTTCACCCGGCGCGGGTGAGCGTGCCCGTGGTCCGGTACCAGCGGGAGGAGGCGACGTACTCACCGAGGGCGAGGCCCGAGACCGCCACCAGGAACACGGCGATCAGCCAGGACAGGAACGTGAAGACGGGCCCCAGCGGTCCGAACTCCTCCAGGCTGCGCTCCATGGCCGTGGGCACGAAGAGACCGGCGGCCCAGCTCAGTACGACGGTGCCCGTGCCCGCCAGCAGCGCTCCCGGGAACAGGTTCCGCCAGCCGATCCTGCCGCCCAGCAGCAGATGCTGGGTCCACCACCACAGCAGCGTCGAGGACAGGAGTGACAGCACCCATCCGGTCACCGTGCCGGCTCCCAGTCCGCTGCGCAGCGGCGCCTGGACCAGGAGGACCGCCAGCCAGACCAGCAGCCAGAGCAGCCAGCGCCAGACCGCGGCCCGCACCGGTGCCCGGGGCAGGTGCCAGCACCGTTCGCAGACCGCCTGGAGCGCGCGGCTGAACGCCGTGGCGGACACGAGGGTCACCACCACGCCCACGGCTCCGGCGGCGTCCCGTGGTGTGCCGGTGGCGGAGAAGGTGCGGCGTACCTCGTCGAGCGTGTCGCCCCGCACTCCCAGAACCGCACGGACGGAGTCGGCCAGCAGGTCCTTCACCCCTTCCGGCGCGAACGCCGCGACGGTCATCAGCAGCGGGAGCGCGGTGAGGAAGGCCTGCGCGCCCAGCCTCACGGAGCCCTCCACGACGTTGACCGCCGACAGGCGGGGAAGCAGCCGGGCCACCGGACCGGACCGCAGGCCCGAAAGGGCCCGCGCCACCACCGTGCGTCGCTGGGACGCGCGGGCGGGGCCGGGTTTCCTGGCCATGGCTCACGGGGCCGTCGCCCGGTCCTCACGCCCGGCCATCGGGCCCGCGGCGGCCGCGAGGACGACGCCGGGCAGGCGGCGCGTGCCGTCGCGCGGGAACCGTCGGACCACGACCAGCGGGACGTCGGCCGGGTTCATGGGTGCTCCATTCCGTGGGGGCTCCGCCCCGGCTGTGTGCGGTGTCAGTCCGTCCCGGCGGGGGCGCGGGGCCCGGTGGTGTGCGTCTTGTGGAGCGCGGCCCGCCATGCGAGGGCGACCGCCGCCTCGGCGAGGCCGAGCAGGACGAGCCACAGGCCGAGCAGCCGGGTCAGAGCGCGGGCCGACTCGGCCGGCTGGGCGAGCACCACGATTCCCGCGACGATGGCGAGCACCGCGGCGCCCAGGACAACTCCGCGGTGCGGCAGGTCCTTGGCGGCGATGGCCGTGTAGAGGGTGAGGATGCCGGACACGAGCCAGACGACGCCGACGATCAGCGAGAGGGCGGCGATGGTCTGGAGCGGGTTCCGCAGGCACAGGACCCCGGCCAGGACGTACAGCACGGCCAGGAGCAGCCCCGGGAGCCGTTCACCGTGCTCCTCCCGGCCGAAGACGGCCACGAACCGGAACGCCCCGGTCAGCAGCAGGTACAGCCCGATGAGGACGGCCAGGACGTGCAGGGTCCCCTCCGGCCAGACCAGCACGAGGACGCCCGGCACCACCGTCGCGACGGCTGTGCCCAGCATCCAGGTCCAGGAGCGGCCCAGGTGCGCGAGCACGTCCGCGGGATCACTCACCGGGCGGGGGGCCGCCCCGTCGGCAGGAGGTTCCGGTCCGGTGGGCGATGCCGGATCACGCGACGTGGTCATGGCTCCTCCTCGCGTGATCGAGCGGGTCGCTTCCGGACCGCCGACGGGGCGGTGTACCGGGGCAGCGGTGTGCCTGACCGTTCCAGCCTCAGGCCTGTCACCGGGTGCCGGGCTCACCCACCCCGGGTGATCCGCCCGCGCCGCGGCGGCGGTGAGGTGGGAATCCCCCGGCGTCTGTCCCATCGGCTTTCCGGCCGGACGGAACGGAGAGACACGAGATGAGCGATCCGAGCACGGCCCGGGCCGACCACACCCGGCCCGGTCCGGACGGGCACCGGCGGCACCGGCCGCTGCGCACCCGGTGGGCGGCGGTCGTCGCCGTCGCCCGGTCCGCCCTCATCGCCGCCGGCCTCGTCACCGCCTACTACCTGCTGCCGCTGGACGAGCGCGATGCGGCCGGCGCGTCGGTGATCCTCGTGTGCGGACTGGCGGCGGTGCTGCTGGTGTTCGGGTGGGAGGTGCGGGCCATCCTGCGCTCGCCCCACCCCCGGCTGCGGGCCGTCGAAGCCCTGACCGTCACGGTGGCGATGTTCCTGGTGCTCTTCGCCAGCGGCTACTACCTGCTGGACCACTCCGCCACGGGCTCCTTCAGCGAGCCGCTGACCAGGACGGATGCCCTGTACTTCACGCTGACCACGTTCAGCACCGTCGGCTACGGGGACATCACGGCACGCTCCCAGACCGGGCGCGTGATGACGATGGCGCAGATGGCGGGGGGCCTCCTGCTCGTGGGCGTCGCCGCACGGGTGCTCACGGGCGCGGTCCAGGCGGGGCTGCGTCGCCGGCGCCACGGGCCGTCGGCCGAGCCGTCTTCCGGCACGGGTGAGGAGCCGCCTTCCGGCACCGGTGACGGGGCGCCGGACCGGGATGCCGGACCATGACACGAGCACACCGCCGGGATCCGTCACTCCGGCAGCTGCCGCATCTCCAGGACACGCAGCCCGAGTGACCGGCAGCGTGCCAGCAGACCGTACAGGTGCGCCTCGTCCACGACAGGGCCGAACAGGACGGTCTGGCCGGACATCACCACATGGCCCAGCTCCGGAAAAGCTTTGGCCAGCGTTTCCGACAGGCGTCCCTCGACTCGGATCTCGTAGCGCACGAGCGGTCCTCCCACGGACTCCCCGGGACAGGCGGACGGCACCCTTCCCTGCGATCGTCCGCCGCCGTGCCGCTTTTGGCCTCACCCGGTACAGGTGACCGTGGCCGGGCGACAGGCTCCGCGGATCAGCGCGGTTTCAGTGCGTAAGAACGATCTTGAAGCAGACGATCAGCAGACCGAGCAGCAGATTGACCGACGCGGTGGCGGCAACAAGCCGCCGGGAAGCACCGGCGCGGCGTGCCGCCGCCACGGACCAGCCCACCTGGCCGGCCACGGCGACCGAGAGGGCCAGCCAGAGGGCACCTCGCACGTCCAGACCCAGGAGCGGGCTGACGGCCACCGCGGCGGCGGGCGGGACGGCGGCCTTGACGATCGGCCACTCGTCATGGCACACCGTCAGCACGACCCGGCGGTCCAGAGCCTGTTGTGCCAGCCGTGCCCCGAACAGCTGGGCATGCACGTGGGCGATCCAGAACACCACACCGGTGAGCAACAGCAGCAGCACCAGCTGCGTGCGGGGAAACGAGCCCAGCTCGCCGGCGCCGATCACCACGGAGGCCGCGAGCATGGAACCGTAGACGCCGCCCGTGTAGTCCGCTCGGACCCGGTGCTCGGCGCGGCGCGCCCCGCGGGCCGTGGCCGGGCCGTTCCTGGTCCTGGACACCCGGGGCTCCTTCCGGACTCGGCGCGTCGATCCGGTCAGTCCGGCCGGAGCCGTCAGGGTCACGCCATGGGCTCCGAGTCGCCTTGAGCCGTTCCGCCGGTCGGCGCGGGAGCCGCCGTGCGAGTCATCACCCTCAGTATCGCTTGCGCGGACCCCCAGGGCAGCCGCGCGTGCGCCCGGCGGTCGGGGCGGCCCGCGTCCGTCGCTGCCGACGGGACGGGTCACAGCCGGAGGACGACCAGCGCCGTGTCGTCGGTGTTGCCGCCGGGCGGGAGGAGGTCGGCCAGGAGGGCGTCGGCCAGGGCCTCGGGGCCGGATCGCCCGTGACGGACGAGAGAGCCGGCGAGGCGGGCCAGGCCGGCGTCGATGTCCTCGTCACGGCGCTCGACCAGGCCGTCGGTGTAGAGGACCAGGATGTCGCCCTCGGCGAAGCGGAGGTCGGCCTCCGGCCGCGCGACGTGTTCGGGGCGCGCGCCGAGAGGTGGGTCGGTCGCCCGGTCGAGGAAGGTCACGGTGCCGTCCAGCCGGAGCAGGGCGGGCGGAAGATGGCCCGCGCTGCTGTAGGTGAGGGTGTGGGCGTCCCAGTCGATGTAGGTCTTCACCACGGTGGTCGACTCGGCTCCCTCGACATGCCGGGCATACAGCCCGAGGGCCTCCAGAGCCCGGGCGGGGCCGTCGGCGACCCGGGCGGCGGCGCTCAGCGCGCTGCGCAGCTGACCCATGACGCCGGCGGCTTTCAGACCGTGGCCGACGACGTCGCCCACGGCGACCGCGATGCGGTCGCCGGGCAGGTCGACCAGGTCGTACCAGTCGCCGCACACGTTCAGGGTGCCGATGGCGGGCCGGTAGCGGACGGCTGCCCTGTGATGCCCGACCGGGCCGGGAGCGGGCAGCATGGCCTCCTGCAGGGCGAGGGCGACCTCGCGGTCGCGCGCCTGAGCCCGGCGCAGGCGGTCGTTGAGCTCCTGCAGCTCGCGGGCGCGGGTGTAGAGCTCGGCCTCCAGCACGCGGGCCCGGCTGGTGTCGCTGCCGGTGCCGCCGCGGGCGCGGATCAGTTCGGTGATCTCCTCCACCCGGTGCACGATCAGCACCACGTTTCCGTCCGCGTCCAGCACGGGTGCGTTGACCGGGCTCCAGAAGTGTTCCACCCAGTGGCCGGGCCGCTCTCGGTCCTCGATGTCGTAGCGCAGCAGCGCCATGGTGTCGCGCTCACCGGTGGCCACCGCCCGCAGCATCGACGCCCGGGTCTCCCGCATGCCGGCCGCGGCGGGGTCGTTGGGGTTCTCGGGGAAGACGTCGAAGATGTACCGGCCCAGCAGCTGCTCCCGGGTGCGCCCGGCCAGCCGGAGGAAGTCCTCGTTGGCGTCGGCGTACACCAGGTCGGGGGTGAGCAGCGCCACCATGCCGGGGAGGGCCCGGAACACCGCCGCGTAGTCGATCTGCGGTTTCCTCATGTGCTGCCCGCCTCGGCGCCGATTGTCCGTTTGCTGATGTTCCACGATAGGAGGAACGCGCCGGGGGAACGGGCAGGGCGCCGCCGGAAGGCTTCACCCGCGGTGGGTGAGGCGACGGTCGTGGCGTGGGCGAATGCCCGGTGTGGGCTGTCGCGGACGGTTGTCCGCCTGCCCGTCGCCCAAGCGCGTCGGACCGAGCAGGGAGATCGCGTGAACCGGTACCCGCCCATCGCCGAACACGGCGTGGTCGGCGATCTCCAGACCCGCTCTGGTGTCGTCCGGCGGAACCGTCGACTGGTGGTGCACACCCCGTTTTGACTCGCCCAGCGTCTTCGCCTCGCTCCTGGACAGCGAACGCGGCGGGCACTGCCGTCTGGCCGCGGAGTTCCCTGACGGCGACGGCATGACCGTACGTCAGCTGTACCTCTCCGACACGGCCGTCCTGGTCACCCGCTTCATGGCACCCGGCGGAGTCGGCGAGGTGGCCGATGATCGCCCTGCCGGCCTCCGGCGCACTCGTGCTCTGGTGGTTCTTCCGCTCCGTCCGCGCCAAGGAGGCATCCGGCCGGGAGCCGCTGCTGTCCCTGCGCCTGTTCGACAACGGCGCGTCCAGCCTCGGACTCGTCACGCAGAACCTCCAATGGCTGCTGCTCCTGGGCACGTCGTTCACGGTGGCGGCCTACCTCCAGGTCGTACGCGGCTACGACGCCGTCCAGACCGGGGTCGTCTTCACAGCGGCCACCCTGGGCCTGCTGGCCACGTCCCTGTCCGCCGAGCGCCTGGCCCGCCGGCACCCCCAGCGAACGCTCATCATGACCGGCTTCGCCTTCTCCCTCGCCGGAGTGGTCGTCCTGATCACGCTGGTCGGGAGCTTCGCCAGTGTGTGGGCCTTCGTCCCCGGGCTCCTGCTCATCGGCCTCGGCCTGGGCGTCATGCTGACCCCGTCCGTCAACGTCGTGCAGTCGAGCTTCCCCGAGGAGCAGCAGGGGGAGATCTCGGGCCTGTCCCGGAGCGTGTCGAATCTGGGCTCGTCCTTCGGCACGACCATCGCCGGCACCATCCTCGTCGCCGGCCTCACCAAGGGCGCCTACGCCGCCGCAATGATCGTCCTGGCCGTCATCGGCCTCGGCGGCCTGGCCGCGGCGGCCCTGCGGCCCCGGGAGACCGGGCCCCGGAACACACATGCCTGCCGGAGCACCGCCCGAACGCCCCGCACTTGAGGATTCCCTGGACCGGCGGGTCTGCGTGTGCGGCTCGGCGAGCCCCTCACCGAGGGCGGCCCCGGCGGCGGCCCCGTGCCCGCCCGAGCCGCTCGTCCGGGACGCCACTCGTCGAGCAGCCGCCCGAGGTGGGCGTACCACTGCGCGTCGTCCAGTTCCGGGCCGTCCTCCATGCGCCGGCGCATGGCGTGCTGCTGGATGTCCTGCCCGGTTCGGACCGGAAGCCGGTGCATGACCGCGTCGAAGTCCTGGGCGAGCAGGGCCCGGTGCAGGGTGTCCCGGTCCGCCCCGGCCTTCACCCCCACCAGGGCGGTGGCTCCCGGTGCCGCGTGGGGCCAGGCGCCGTGGTGGCCCGCGCCGAGCGGATCACCGACGCGGGCGTCGCCCGGGCCACCTGAGGGGACGAGGCGGGCGTCAGCCCGTCGTGCTCGCCCGGGGGATGAGCCGGTGCGGGGCCCGGATCTCCCTGCCGGGGACCGGGGTCGAGCTGCCGATCCGCTTGAGCAGCCGCTCCACCGCCGTCTCGGCGATCATCGCCTTGTCGGGCGAGACCGTCGTGACGGGCGGGTTCGAGTAGCGGGCGTCCTCGATGTCGTCGTAGCCGACGATGGCGATGTCCTCCGGGACCCGCAGACCGCGCGACGCCAGGGTGTGCAGGGCACCCAGGGCGACCAGGTCGCTGTAGCAGAAGACCGCGTCCGGGGGTTCCTCCAGGGAGAGCAGGTGGGCCATGGCGGTGGCGCCGTCGGAGCGGTTGAAGCGCGGGGTGGAGATCACGTACTCCTCGCGGACGGCGACACCGGCCCGCTCGTGCGCCAGGCGGTAGCCGCGGGTGCGGAGCTGGGCCGCCTCGCCGGTGCGGTAGGGCTGGTCGCCGATCGCGGCGACGCGGCGCCGGCCGAGGCCGAGCAGGTGCTCGGTGGCCTCGCGGGAGGCGGTGACGTCGTCGATGCCTATGTGGTCGAAGCTGCCGTCGCTGACCCGTTCGCCGAGCACGACGAGGGGAAGGCTCGCGTCGCGCTCGGACAGGTCGGACTGGGCCAGGCCCAGCGGGCTGAAGATGACGCCGTCGAACAGCAGTTGCTGGGATCCGCGGCTGAGGAACATCTTCTCGTGCTCCGCGTCGCCGTCGGTCTGGTCGATCAGGACGTTGTATCCCCGCACCCGGGCCGCGCGGATGATGCCCTGCAGCAGTTCGGCGAAGTAGGGCGTGTCCAGGTACGGCACGACCACCGCGATCTGGCCCGAGCGCCCGGAGGCGAGGTTGCGGGCCAGCACGTTGGGCCGGTAGCCGAGTTCGTCCACGGCTCGCTGAACACGCGCGCGAGTGTCCTCGGAGACCGGCGCATAGCCGTTGACCACGTTGGACACCGTGCGGCTGGAGACGCCGGCCAGTGCCGCGACGTCGCGGAGTGTGACGCCCTTTGCCATAGGTCACCTTCATCCCGGGATGGGGCCAGTGGGCAAAGTTTCACCCAGGCTCTTGCAGCGCGGCAATATCTGGGTTAACACTTTTGCAGCGCTGCAGAGCGTAGCAGAGGCGCCCGATCTCGGGACGACCAGTAGGAGCCGCAGTGACACCAGTGCCCCCTCCCGCCCTGACGGGGCGTTCCTCTTTACTCCAAGCCTGAAGGCTCTACCCGTCGAGGCCTGACGGCATCCCGGTCCGCTGACCGGAATGCCGGACGACGTTCGAGACCACGAGGGCGTCCGCCGCGCAAAACCCGCGCTCCCGCACGCCCCGGTCCGCGCCGGCTGCCTCCGTTTCCCCGACGTCACGCACGCCCACCCGTCGCGTCCGCTGACGTCCACCGCGCCAGGATCCCCGGCCGACCGACCGCCCGAGCCCCCGGGCCGCCCGGCGGTCCACGGTGCCCGGCGGCGCGACCGCCCCCGCACGCCTCCCGTGCCCCGGGGTCCCCGCACCCGCTCCCCGCGCCCCTGTTCCTCCCACCGGGAGCGCGTGACCTGTGCTGCCCCGCCTTCCTCTTCCTGACCCTCAGGTACCTCACCCAGGAGAAATGCTCATGTCCTCCAGCAGACAGCTTCCGGCCCGCGACGGACACCGCGTGCGCCGTTCCCTCCGGCGGACCGCCGTCGCGACGACGTCCGCCGCCCTCGCCTGCGTGCTCCTCGCGGCCTGCGGCTCCGGCGGCGGCAGCGGCTCCGGCGCCGCGTCGAGCGGCCCCGTGCACATCAAGGTGTGGGCCTGGTACCCGCAGTTCAAGCAGGTCGTGGCGGAGTTCAACAAGACCCACAAGGACGTCCAGGTCGACTGGGTGCAGGCCGGCGTGGGCCAGGACGAGTACACCAAGCTGAAGACCGCGCTGAAGGCGGGCCAGGGCGCCCCGGACGTGGTCATGCTGGAGTTCCAGGAGCTGCCGACCATCCAGCTCGGCAAGGGCCTGCTCGACATGGGCAAGTACGGGGCGGGCGCGGACAAGGACAAGTACGTCGACTGGGCCTGGAAGCAGGCCTCCGACGGCGACCACGTGTACGCCATCCCGGTCGACGGCGGCCCGATGGCGATGATGTACCGGGCGGACCTGTTCAAGAAGTACAAGCTCAAGGTCCCCACCACCTGGGCGGAGTTCAAGGAGGAGGCCGCCAAGCTGCACAAGGCCGACCCCAAGGCGTACATGACGGACTTCGGCAGCGACGAGACGGCCGGCGGCTGGCGCCAGGGCCTGATGTGGCAGGCGGGTTCCCGCCCCTACACCTACTCGGCGAGCAAGCTCCCGGACATCGGCGTCCACCTGAACGACGCCGGCGCCAAGAAGGTGTACGACTACTGGGGCGACCTGGTGAAGAACAAGCTGGTCGACACCCAGTCGTACGCCACCACCGACTTCTACAACGGCCTCGGCAGCGGCAAGTACGCCACCTACATCGCGGCCGGCTGGGGCCCGGGCTACCTCTCCAGCGTCGCCGAGAAGACCTCGGGGAAGTGGCGCGTCGCCCCGCTGCCGCAGTGGACGGCCGGTGACAACGCCCAAGGCGACTGGGGCGGTTCGAGCTTCTCGGTCACCTCGCAGACCAAGCACCCGAAGGAGGCCACCGAGGTCGCCCGCGAGCTGTTCGGCACCTCCCAGGCGGCCTGGAAGATCGGCATCGACCAGGCCTACCTCTTCCCGCTGTCCAAGCCGATCCTCAACGGGCCCTCCTTCGGGGACAAGAAGTACGACTTCTTCGGCGGCCAGCAGATCAACAAGGTGTTCGTGCCCGCCGCGAACGGCATCGGGACCTTCGACTGGAGCCCGTTCCAGGACTACGCCTACAACACCGACACCAGCGAGGTGGGCAAGGCCCTCCAGGGCCAGAGCGACTGGTCGTCCGTGAACGACGACGTCCAGAAGCAGGTGACCTCCTACGCGGCCAAGCAGGGCTTCAAGGTCAACCCGTAACCCGCCCCCGCCGGGGACCTGAGCCCCTCGTCCCCGCCGGCAGCGGTGCCGGCGGGGACCCACGACGCGCAAGGAGAAGTGATGAGCCTGCTGAGACAGCAGGGACCGGCGGCGGCCGTGCCCCTGCGCCCACCCGCCGCGAAGGGCGACGGTGCCCGCACCGCCGGCCCGGCCGCGGGCCGACGCACCCGAGGGCTGTCCGCCCGCACCCGGCACAAGGGCATGGGCCTGCTGCTGGTCACCCCGTTCCTGCTGCTCTTCCTGGCCTTCCTGGTGGCCCCGCTGGGCTACGCGTTCTGGCTGAGCCTCAGGACCTCCACCCTGGTCGGCGGTGACCACTTCAGCTGGTTCGCCAACTACCGGCAGACCTTCACCGACCCGCACTTCCTGTCCGGCGTGCGCAGAGTGGCCGTCTTCGGCGCGGTGCAGATCCCGGTGATGCTCGGCGTGGCCCTGCTCGGCGCGCTGATCATCGACGAGGTGACCAGCCGGCTCGCCAAGCTCTTCCGGATGACCCTGTTCATGCCGTACGCCGTCCCCGCGGTGATCGGCGCCCTGATGTGGGGCTTCCTGTACAGCCCGACGTTCGGACCGGTGAACTCCCTGAGCAGCGCCCTCGGGCTGGGCAAGGCCGACCTGCTGGGCCACCCCCTGATGCTGACGTCGCTCGGCAACATCGTGACCTGGCAGTGGACCGGCTACAACATGATCGTCCTGTACGCCGCCCTCCAGGGCCTGCCCCGTGAGGTGTACGAGGCGGCGAAACTGGACGGCGCCGGCCAGGTCCAGACGGCCCTGCGCGTCAAGATCCCGATGATCTCCTCGGCGCTGGTGCTCACCCTGATGTTCACCCTCATCGGCACCCTGCAGTTCTTCACCGAGCCGCGGGTCCTGGAGAAGACCGCCTCCTCGGTGATCACCCCGGACTACACGCCGAACCTGTACGCCTACAACCTGGCGTTCCAGTACTCGGAGTTCAACTACTCCGCCGCCATCTCCTTCTCCCTCGGAGCGGTGGTCTTCATCGGCTCCTACCTTTTCCTGTTCGCCGCGCGCAAGAGGAGCGGACTGAAGTGACCACCGTCGCCGCACCCGTCGTCACCGCCGCCCCGGCCACCCGCCGCCCGTCCGCCGCGCGCGGACGCGTCACCGTCAACGCGGTGATGGTGGCGATGATCCTGTACTTCCTGCTGCCGTTCTGGTGGCTGGTCGTCGCCGCCACCAAGAACAACGACGCGCTGTTCTCCACCGCCGCCCTGTGGTTCCACCAGCCGGGCTCCTTCGTCACCAACCTCCGGCAGCTGTTCACCTACAACGACGGCGAGTACCTGCGCTGGATGGGCAACACCGCGATCTACGCGGGCGTCAGCGGCGCCGGCGCCACCGCCGTCGCCACGCTGGCCGGGTACGCCTTCGCCAAATACCGCTTCCCCGGCCGCAACCTGCTCTTCTCCAGCCTGCTGGGCGCCATCATGGTGCCCGCCACCGCGCTGGCCATCCCCACCTACCTGCTGCTGAGCAAGGTGGAGCTGACCAACACCATGTGGGCGGTCATCCTGCCCTCGCTGCTCAACCCGTTCGGCGTCTACCTCGTGCGGGTCTACGTCCAGGAGTCCCTGCCGGACGAGCTGCTGGAGGCGGCCCGCATGGACGGGGCCGGCGAGCTGCGTGTGCTGTGGTCGGTGGCGCTGCCGACGCTGAAGCCGGCGCTCGTCACCGTGCTGCTGTTCTCCATGGTCGGCACCTGGAACAACTTCTTCCTGCCGCTGGTGATGCTCAACAACGACAAGCTGTTCCCCCTCACCGTGGGCCTGCAGTCCTGGTACGAGGGAGCGATGATCCAGTCCGGCGCCAACGCGCTGTTCACCCTCGTCATCGCGGGCTCCCTGGTGGCGATCCTGCCGCTGGTCGTCACCTTCCTCCTCCTCCAGCGGTACTGGCGCGGCGGTCTGACCGTCGGAAGCCTCAAGTGACCCGGCGGGCCCGCCCGTTCCCGTCTTCGCGCACCTCCCGGAGCGACCTTCATGCTGCACGCCTCCCTGACCGTCGACCCCGCCTTCCGCGTCGCCGACGTGAATCCCCGTACCTTCGGCTCGTTCGTGGAGCACATGGGCCGCTGCGTCTACACCGGCATCCACGAACCCGGCCATCCGCACGCCGACGAGGACGGCCTGCGCCGTGACGTCCTGGACCTGGTGCGCGAGCTGGGCGTGACCACCGTCCGCTATCCCGGCGGCAACTTCGTCTCCGGCTTCCGCTGGGAGGACAGCGTCGGCCCGGTCGCCGAGCGGCCCACGCGGCTGGACCTGGCCTGGCACAGCACCGAGACCAACGCCTTCGGCCTGCACGAGTTCACGCGCTGGGCGGCGAAGGCCGGCGTCGAGCCGATGATGGCGCTCAACCTCGGCACCCGCGGTGTCCAGGAGGCCCTGGACCTGCTGGAGTACTGCAACCACCCCGGCGGCACCGCGTGGTCCGACCAGCGGATCGCGAACGGCGCCCGGGACCCCTTCGGCATCCGCATGTGGTGCCTCGGCAACGAGCTGGACGGCCCCTGGCAGACCGGCCACAAGACCGCGGCGGAGTACGGCCGTCTCGCCGCCGAGACCGCCCGGGCCATGCGCATGATCGACCCGGGGCTGGAACTGGTGGCCTGCGGCAGCTCCAGCTCCTCGATGCCGACGTTCGGCGCCTGGGAGGCGACCGTCCTGGAGGAGGCGTACGACCAGGTCGACTACATCTCCTGCCACGCCTACTACGAGGAACTCGACGGCGACCTCGGCAGCTTCCTGGCCTCGCCGGTCGACATGGACGGTTTCATCGAGTCGGTCGTCGCCACCGCCGACCACATCCGGGCCAAGCAGCGCCGGAAGAAGCGGATCAACCTCTCCTTCGACGAGTGGAACGTCTGGTACAACACCCGTTTCGAGGCGCGGGGGAAGCCCGCCGAGTGGGCCGTCGCGCCGCGCGTGATCGAGGACGAGTACGACGTCGCCGACGCCGTCGTCGTCGGCGGGCTGCTGATCAGCCTGCTGCGGCGCAGCGACCGCGTCACCGCCGCCTCCCTCGCCCAGTTGGTCAACGTCATCGCCCCCATCCGCAGCGAGCCCGGCGGCCCGAGCTGGCGGCAGACCACCTTCCACCCCTTCGCCCAGGCCGCCCGGTACGCCCGCGGCACCGTCCTGCGTGTGGAGCCGCTCTCGCCGACGTACGAGACGAGCCGCTTCGGCGAGGTGCCGGTCGTCGACGCCGTGGCCACCCACATCGCGGGCGCGGACGGGCCCGACGAGCTCACCGTGTTCGCCGTCAACCGGCACGCCGGCGACGACGTCGAACTCGCCCTGTGTCTCGGGGCGTTCCCCGGCTACACCCCGGTGGCGCACTCCGTGCTGAGCGATCCCGACATACGCGCCACCAACACCCAGGACGACCCCGACCGCGTCCGCCCGCACGAGGCCGGCACCGCCCCCGTCACCGACGGCCGGCTCACGGTGCGGCTGCCGCCGGTCTCCTGGAACGTCATCCGGCTGCGCCGCGCCGCTGCCGGCCGTCCGACCGACTGACCGCGCACCGCGCCTCGGTCACAATGGACCTCGCACCGACCGACGGCGCCCGGCTGCCGGCCTGGAAGCCCGGCGCGCACATCGACCTGGTCCTGCCGTCCGGCCTGGTGCGGCAGTACTCCCTGTGCGGCGACCCGGCCGTCGCGGACCGCTACCGCGTCGCAGTCCTCCACGAACCGGACGGACGCGGTGGATCCGCCGAAGTCCACCGGCTCGCACCGGGCACCGCCCTCAAGATCCGCGGGCCCCGCAACCACTTCCCGCTGGTCGACGCACCCTCGTATCTCTTCGTCGCCGGCGGCATCGGGATCGCCCCGTTCGCGCCGATGATCGAGCACTTGGCGGCTCAGGGCCAGGACTGGCACCTCGTCCACCGCGGCCGGTCCCTGGCCGCGATGGCCTTCGCCGAGCACCTTGCCCGGTCCCACCCCCAGCGGGTGACGATCTCGCCGGCCGACAAGCAGCGGCGGCCCGACCTGGAGGCGATCCTGCGCGCGGCGCCCCCCGGGACCGCGGTCTACTGCTGCGGCCCGGAGGCGATGCTCGACGCGGTCGAGGCACTGATGCCCACCGCCTGCCCCCAGGGCCGGCTCCATGTGGAGCGGTTCACGGCGAGCCCTCGCGCCGGCGCGGCCCCCCGTGCACCGTTCGAGGCCGAACTGCGCAGGTCGGGCCAGGTGGTGCGGGTGCCGGCCGGCCAAAGCCTGCTGTCGGCGCTGCGGGACATCGATCCGAGCCTGGACTTCTCCTGCGAGAACGGGGTGTGTGGCAGCTGCGAGACCCGTGTGCTCGGCGGCGTCCCGGACCACCGCGACCACGTGCTGCAGCCCGACGAACGCGACCGTCACGACGTCATCTACCCATGCGTCTCTCGCGCGCGCGGCTCCCGGATCGTCCTCGACGTCTGAGCGACGGCGCTTGGGCGGGGTCTACGGCTCTGACCAGTGCAGATACCTGGCCCTTGGGTCTCTACGGGACGCTGTGGGCACTTTCAGCAGGGCCGGCGAGGTTGCGGTGCTCGCCCTCGGCACCAAGCATGGCCTCAGGGAACAGCGACAGAGCCCCTCGGAGGGGCACGCCCCGGGAAGACATGAGAGCCATGACGTTTCTCGCGGCCCGGTCCGCCGCCCGTCGACGGACGAAGTGCACTCGCCCGGCATGCGTGCGACCGGCATGAACGACGACGACCGGCCGCTGCGCTGTCTGGTCACCGGCGCCACCGGTTACCTGGGCGGCAGGCTGGTGCCGGAGCTGCTGGCGGCCGGGTACTCGGTGCGCTGCCTGGCCCGCTCCCCCGGCAAGCTGCGGGACCATCCGTGGGCGGGGCAGGCGGAGGTCGTGCGCGGGGACGTGATGGACGAGGCGTCCGTGCGCGCGGCCATGGAGGGAACGGACGTCGCGTATTACCTGGTGCACGCGCTGAACACCGGGCGGGGTTTCGAGGAGACCGACCGGCGCGCGGCCAGGATCTTCGGCGAGCAGGCGCGTGCTGCCGGTATCCGGCGGATCGTCTACCTCGGCGGGCTGAGCCCCTCCGGAGTGCCCGAGAACGCACTGTCACCCCATCTGCGCTCCCGCGCCGAAGTGGGCCGCATCCTCCTGGCCTCGGGCGTGCCGACCGCCGTACTGCGGGCCGCCGTGATCATCGGTTCGGGTTCGGCATCCTTCGAGATGCTGCGGTACCTGACCGAGCGGCTCCCCGTGATGGTGACCCCGAGCTGGGTGCGCACCCGCATCCAGCCGATCGCAGTCCGCGACGTGCTGCGCCTCCTCGTGGGGTGCGCGCGGCTGCCGTCCGACGTGAACCGAGCCTTCGACATCGGCGGGCCGGATGTCGTCACGTATCAGGAGATGATGCGGCGGTACGCCGCCATCGCGGAGCTGCCGAAGCGGGTCATCCTGCCCGTTCCGCTGCTCACCCCCCGGCTGTCCAGCCTCTGGGTCTCTCTGGTCACCCCGGTGCCGGGCGCTCTCGCGCGCCCCCTGGTCGAGTCACTGAAACACGAGGTGGTCTGCGCCGAGCGCGACATCGTCCGGTACGTGCCGGACCCGCCAGAGGGGCTGGTCACCCTCGACCGGGCGATCCGGCTGGCTCTGCGGCGCGTGCAGGACGCGGACGTGGCCACCAGGTGGTCCTCGGCATCGACTCCCCGGGCCCCCAGCGACTCGCTGCCGACCGACCCCGACTGGGCGGGCGGCAGCCTCTACACGGATGACCGCGAGCGTACGGTCGCGGCGTCGCCGCAGGCTCTGTGGCGGGTGGTGGAGGCGATCGGCGGCGAGAACGGCTGGTACTCCTCGCCGCTGGCCTGGTCCCTGCGCGGCTGGCTGGACACCCTGGTGGGCGGTGTCGGCCTGCGCCGGGGCCGCCGGGACGCGATCCGGCTGCGGGTCGGCGACAGCCTGGACTTCTGGCGGGTGGAGGAGATCGAGCCGGGCCGGCTGCTTCGGCTGCGCGCGGAGATGCGGCTGCCGGGCCTGGCCTGGCTGGAGATGGCCGTCGACCCGGATCCACGGGGGTGCGCGGTGTACCGGCAGCGGGCCCTGTTCCATCCGCACGGCCTGGCCGGGCACGTCTACTGGTGGGGCGTGGCCCCGTTCCACGCCGCGGTCTTCGGCGGCATGGCCCGCAATATCGCGGCCGCGGCCGAATCGGCCGCCCCTGAACCGGCCCGTAGCCGCTGAAGGGGATCGAGGAACCGTGCGCGTCTCGGTCGCCCTGTTCACCGCGGATCTGCGAGTGCACGACAACCCGGTCCTGCGGGCTGCTCTGAGGGACGCGGAACGCGTGGTCCCGCTCTTCGTCGTCGACACCGGCATCCGCCGCACCGGTTTCGCCGTGCCCAACCGGGCGGCGTTCCTGGCCGACAGCCTGGCCGACCTCGACGCGGCCCTGCGGCAGCGGGGCGGCCGGTTGGTGGTGCGGGTCGGTGACGTCGTCGAGGAGACCTGCCGGGTGGCCGCCGAGACCGGAGCCGACGCCGTGCACATCGCGGGCGGGGTGAGCCGTTACGCGGTACGGCGCGAGGACCGGCTGCGCGCGGCGCTGGCGGGCGACCGGCGCGAACTGCGCGTGCACGACGCCTCGTTGACGGCCGTACCGGCGGGGGCTTTGACGCCCTCGGGCGGCGGCAAGGACCACTTCGCGGTCTTCACCCCGTACTTCCGCCGCTGGGAGAGCTTCTCCGTGCGGGGCGTCCTGCGGGCGCCGGACACCGTACGGGTATCCGACGTGCGCTCCGCAGACCTGCCCCGGGCCGAGTCCCTCGCGGTGGGCTCCCCGTCGCCCGGTCTGCCCGCCGGAGGGGAATCCGAGGCGCGCCGCAGGCTGCGGTCATGGCTGTCCGGCCCGCTGTCCGCCTACGACGAGCGGCACAACGACCTGGCCGCCGACGCGACCTCGCGGCTCTCGCCGTATGTGCACTTCGGTTGTCTGTCCCCCACCGAACTGCTGCACCGGGCCCGCGCCCAGGACAACGCCGGGTCGCACGCCTTCGTCCGCCAGCTCGCCTGGCGGGACTTCCACCACCAGGTCCTGGCGGCCCGCCCTGAAGCGGCCGGCCAGGACTACCGTCCCCGGCACGACCGTTGGCGCCGCGCCCCGGGGGAGGTCGAGGCCTGGCAGGAGGGCCGTACGGGCTTTCCCGTAGTCGACGCGGGCATGCGGCAGCTGCGCCACGAGGGCTGGATGCCGAACCGGGTCCGCATGCTCGCGGCGAGCTTCCTGACCAAGACGCTGTACGTGGACTGGCGGGTGGGTGCCCGCCACTTCCTGGACCTGCTGGTCGACGGAGACGTCGCGAACAACCAGCTCAATTGGCAGTGGGTCGCCGGAACCGGCACGGACACCCGCCCGAACCGGCTGCTCAACCCCCTCGTCCAGGCGCGCCGTTTCGACCCCGCGGCGGAGTACGTACGCCGCTGGCTCCCGGAACTGAGGCACCTCGACGCCAGGACGGTCCACCGTCTCGCGCATCCCGGCGAAGCGGCCCGTGCGGGCGTGGACTACCCCGGCCCGATCGTGGACCTGGAGGCAGCCGCCACGAGATTCAGGGAGCAGCGAAGAGCCGGCTGACCGGACAGAAACAAGCCCCAGGCCGCTGACCTGGGGTTTCATCATGGAGCGGGTGACGAGAATCGAACTCGCGCTCTCGGCTTGGGAAGCGACGGCGCTTGAACGGGCATTATGGGTCCGACCTGCCCAGATGTCGTCCCTGTGGTCCGCCGAGCGCGCGGCGAACCTGCCGACCGACGACAGGCGGGCCGCCCACGCCGACTTCACCACCGGCCTGGCGGCCAACCTCCGCCTGGCCGAGGCGCTGCGCCCCCTCGCCGACCGGCACGGCGCCACCGTCGCCGAGGTCGCCATCGCCTGGGCCCTCGCCTGGCTGGGCGTCACCGGCGCCATCGTCGGCGCCCGCAAGCCCCACCAGGTCGACGGCTGGATCGGCGCCGGGGCCGTGCGGCTGACGCGTGCCGACCTCGACGAGATCGCCGCCGCGATCTCCGACAGCGGTGCGGGCACCGGCCCTGCCCGCCCGGAGCCGTCGCTCTCCGAGCGCGGAGAAACGGGACCCAAGGAGTCCACTCGTCTTCGGACTGGTCCTGGACCTTGTCCTGGCCGAGCCCGTGACGGTGCGAACGCTGGTGGCGGCTCCCGCCGGGTGACGCCGCCGACAGCGGCCGGGATGTCCGGCGTCACGGCGATCGAAGCAAGAAGAGGCGTACGTCTACCTCGGCAACCTTCGTTCGAGCGCCGGTACGACGTCTGCCCCAGCCGCTCTGTCTGCTCGGTGACTCGTCACTCCGAGCCGTAGTACAGCCGGAGGAACTCCTCCATTGCCGAGTCGACGCCGGCGCGGTCACCGGTGGCGAGCAGGTCGAGCAGCAGGCCGCGGACGGTGGCGAGTCCCAGCCTGGCCCGGTTCCGGGCCGCGGCGGGCTCCGTCCCCGCGCCGACTTCAGCGGCCACGAGCGGCTCCAGCCAGTCCGTCACAAACCCTTCGAGGGCCTGGACGGCCTCGGGGCGGCCGCGCAGCGCGTGCCCGCAGATTTCGAAGAAGAGCCGCTCCTGACCGGCCAGCCGAGGGTCCGTCAGTCGCTGCCACAGCAGCCGCGCGACATCGGCGGGCGAGAGACCGGGCTCCAGGCGGAGCCGGGACAGCACATCGCGCTGGCGGCGCTCCGACGTCCGGACGATCTCGACGAGCAACTGTTCCTTGGAGCCGAAGTAGTGGATCAGCATGCGGTGACTGACGCCGATCGCGGCGCCCAGGCCGCGCAGGCTCAGGTCCGCGATGCCGTGTGCCGCGACGTGGTCGACAGCCGCGTCCACCAGTTGTGCGCGCCGACCCTCGTGCGCGCCTTGCTCGGCCTCGCCCTCGGAATGCGAGTCATCGATGTCCACCACGTCACGACTGTACCAATTGGTACATGCCGCATGTACCGTGTGGTACATGAAGTCTGTCACCGTGTCGATCGATGTACCTCAGACGCCCGAGCAGGTCTACGGCTTCCTCGACGTCATGGCTCACCACGAGCGGTTCACCGACCACTACCTGACCGGCTGGCGCTACGGTGGCCCCGCCCGGGGCATCGGATCATGTGCCACGGTCACCGCCGCGCTGGGCGGCACGAAGACCGATGTCACCATCGAGGTCGTCGAGGCCGACGCGCCGCGGCGTATCGTCGAACAGAACGTCAGCGCGGCCGGTCGGCGACTGGCCCACGGCACCTACGCCATCGAACCGCTGCAAACCGGTGGGAGCCACATCTCGTTCACGTACACATGGGTGCGCGCCCCTCTCGCCGACCGGCTGCTGGCTCCTGTCGTGCGGACCACGATGCGGCACGCCAACCGCACGGTCATGCGACGCCTGGCCACCGAGTTGGCTCGCCACGTGTCCGCCGCCGGCTCCTGACGGCGGTTCATGTGCACGGCCCGGCCGACCGAGACCGTGGCGGCTCCGGCGCAGCACCATGGTGGCGGAAGTGGCGGAAGGCGCGAGAGAGCGTCGGCATGTTGAGCGTCCTCGTCGTCGCGAGCGGCTGAACCGAGTCCGGTCCAGGGCCGGAGTGCGTGGACCCACAACTCACAGTGGGACTACCTGCGGCTGATCCTGCTCATCCAACCCTTCATGCGTGGCTCGGCGACAGGTGCCTCCTGTGTGGCCACCAGCTCCGCGACGGAGATTCGGAAATGGCTCGAAAGGGTGGAGGGGTGATCGGAGTGCTCGTACCAGACCGACCATGTCAGCTCTACCAGCCAACTGGTCTCCGAGGTCTGGAACACAGTCCGACCATACTTCTCGGCATCAGACCTCCCCGGCACGAGGGAAAGGCTCATCTCCCGAGCCTGGGAGAGGGCTTCCTCCCTTCCTCCTTCGACATGCACCTTGTCCGTCAGATCCCACGTCCCGTCACCGCCGTGAGACTCGTTGGCCTCCACCAACACGTACCACTGACCGGCCGATCCACTACTCAAGCCTCTCGCCCCCTGGTATGCCAGATGATCGGCAACGACAGGCCGCTACCGCGAACAACGCAGATCCACTGGTCGCCCTCGGCTCCAAGATCGCATCCTTGTGCCTCAACACGCCACCGAGAAGACAGGACCTAGTAGTGCTTCGTTACCTTGGGTGATCTCGCCTGGTGGGGGGGCATCCTCTCCGGTGTGAGGTCGGGGGAGGTGGAACGGCTCTGCCGGTGCGGCGGATCGCCGAGCGGCTGTCCGAGGTGATCACTCCTGAGGTGTGGGTGATCGACGATGTGTCGTTCCCCAAGTGCGGCAAGGCGTCGGCCGGGGTTGCCCGCCAGTACTGCGGGGCGGTCGGGAAACGGGCGAACTGCCAGGTCGCGGTCAGTGTCCATGCCGCCACCGACACTGCCTCGTGTCCGTTGGACTGGCAGCTGTATCTGCCGCGTGAGTGGACGGACGAGCCGGACCGGTGCCGCAGGGCAGGAGTGCCGGACGGCATCGTCCACCAGGAGAAGTGGCGTCTCACGCTCGGCCTGCTGGAGTCGCTCGCCGCCGCTGCCCACGCTGAGCCTCGCCGCACGTGGCCCGATGGAAGTGCGCACTCCACGAGTGGAGACCCTGGGCGCTCGTGAGGGTCGGATCGCACCGCTGCTGACCGTGGTTGTCCGTTCTTACGGGCACGCTGTGGGCACGCCGTCGGCTCGGAAGCGCGTGGAGCTCCTCTCGGCGGCTGAGAAGCTGATCCCCGGAAGGGAGCGCCGGCCGGAAGGGCGCCATCGCGGGAGCACGCGGCGAGGGCTCAGCGACGGCCGAACAACGCGGATGGCTCGAGGCGGACTCACCTGCTGACGGCGTGGGGCTCGCGCCCGGCCATAGGTGTCCCGAGGGCACCGTCACCACCCGCCTGGTCAGCTCCGTCGGGGTATCCATACGCGCATGGAGCCGTCGCCGCGGTTCGCCCAGGCGTAATACGGCACGGCGGTCAGCTCGACGGCCTGGTCGGCGAGTGGGGTGTGGGCGGCATCCGCGGGATACGGCCACCAACCGGTCTTGTCCGGCACGAGATGCCGACCGGCGGCGGCGATGGTGACGACGCCGTCGAGCAGGTCGGGGCGTTCGCGCACGGTGGGTGCCGTCGAGGAGTCGAGGACGACGCCGTCGAGGTTCCCGGCGTTGTCGGCTTCCTCCAGGCAGTACACCAGCGGCCCGCGCTCCAGCGCCACGCATCCGCGCACGGCATCGACGTACGGGTGCGGGTGGGTCAGGCGCACCGGCAGGTGGAGTTCGAGCCGGATGGTGTCTCCCGGCCGGAAGGCCCGGGTGATGCGCAGCCAGCCGCGGTCCGGTTGCTCTTGCCCGGGTGTTCCGTTCACGGCCAGCCGGAATTGTGTGCACCATGCGGGAAGCCGGAGGGAGAGGGTGCGCTCGTCGGCAGGAGCGTCCTCGACGGTCACGGTCACCGTGCCGTGCCACGGGTACTCGGTCGCCACGCGGACCGCGAAGCCGCCGCCCGCGTACTCGCCGGTGGCGTACTGGTGCAGGTGCAGACCGCTGTCGTCGACGCTCGCGAAATAGTGCGGGAGGCCGGCCAGCAGGCGCATCGCGTTGGGCGGGCAGCAGGCACAGCGGAACCAGGGCGTGCGCTGCGAGGTCTGGTCGCCTGGGCGCTCGTGCGAACCGGCTCGCCGCTGCAGCGGATTGACGTACAGCCAGGTACGCCCGTCCAGTCCCACGCCACCCAGGAAGCCGTTGTACAGCGTGCGTTCGATGAGGTCGGAGTAGCGGGCCTCGCCGGTGAGCAGCGCCATCCGCCAGCTGAAGTGGACCGAGGCGATGGCGGCGCAGGTCTCGGTGTACGCGCGGTCGGAGGGGAGCTCGTAGGCGTCCCCGAAGGACTCCCAGTCGTGCCGCGAGCCCATCCCTCCCGTGAGGTACGTCTTCGTGGAGACGGCGTCCGTCCACAGTCGCTCCAGCGCCTGCCGGAGCTCGACGTCGCCCGTCTCGGTCGCCAGGTCGGCGGCTCCCGCGAGGAGGTAGAGCTGGCGCACGGCATGCCCGGTCACCTCCTGGGCCTCGCGGATCGGGGTGTGGTCCTGCCAGTACTCGGGCCCCGGGTCCCGGTCGTGGCCCCGGTCGGCACCCGAAGCCAGAACGCCGTGCCCGCGCCGTTCCAGGAAGTAGCGGGCCAGCTCCAGGTACCGCTTGTCGTCGGTGGTGCGGTAGAGCTCGATCAGCGCCGTCTCCACCTCGGGATGGCCGCACACCCCGTCCACCTGCTTGCCGGGCCCGAAGACGGACTCGATGTGGTCCGCGAGCCTGCCCGCCACGTCCAGCAGCTCGCGGCTTCCCGTGGCCCGGTGATGGGCCACCGCCGCCTGCATCAGGTGGCCGGCGCAGTACAGCTCGTGGCCCCAGCCGAGTTCGGTCCACGGCTCGCCGCCGCCGAGCTGGTAATACGTCTGCAGATAGCCGTTTTCCGTCTGGGCGACGGCAATGAGCCGGACCATCCGTGCGACGTCGTCGGCGAGGCCGGGGTCCGGTGTGTCGGCCAGCTGCCAGCAGGCCGCTTCCAGCCACTTGTAGACGTCGGAATCCTGGAACTGGAAGTCCCCCGAGAACGCCGGTGCCATACCTGCGTTCGCGGCTGCTCGCAGGTTGGCGAGATTCCCGGAGTCCTCCAGCCGCTGTGGACCTTCCGGGAGCGACACTTCGGCGTTGATCCGGCGACGCTTCGCCCAGAAGCCGTCCGTGATGCGTGCGACGGAGGCGGGACGGTGGATCGCGGCCGAGTTCGCGCCAGGGTGGACCGGTCCGATGGGTGGCGTGGGCAGCTGAGCCTCCGGAAAGCAAGAAGGTAGAAAGCGATTACTGCAACGGTAGGGCGACTTCGCGCACCGAGGCAAGAGGGGTGGCGGGCCCACCGGATTCCCCGCCTCGGGCTATGAATCGGCCCCTGGGGAGGGTGGAGGCTCATCGCGGGGCGGTGGGCGAGTGAAAGTTTCAGGCATGTCCGGAGGCTTCCCCTCCGCTCCTTCTGTGCGTACCTTCCGGCCAAGTTGTGAAAGCGTTTACTGCTCGGTGGGGTTCGGTGAACTGCTTTCCGGGTTGGAGGAGAGCGATGACGTCGTCAGCACACGGCAGGCCCTCGGCGGGCGTGCGAGGGAGACCGCGCCCCGGCCCGGGGCGGTACATGCGAAGAATGGTGGCGCTGCTGTGCGCCGTACCTCTGGTCATGGGGCTGAGCCCGGCATCGGTCGCGGCAGCCGCGGGGGACGGTGCCGCGGGCGACCGGCTCGACGTGGTGACGTTCGGCGACACCGCCTCGGAGAAGGAGCACCACTTCACCGGGACGTCCACGACCGTCGTGGACGGCGCCGACGGGCAGAAGGCGCGGGTGGCGCAGCCGCTGTCGCCACCCGACAGCCACCTGGGCGACCTGGTCTTCACGGCCGCGGTCGATCCCGCCCGGCAGAACTACCTCAGCCTGAAGCTCTGGGGCGAGGACGCGTCGCCGTACTCGACCGTCGTGTACGTGAACGGCGAGCAGGCCAACTACCGCACCAACGGTGACTACGAGCCCATCAGTGCCGGCACCGGGAAGGCGCTGGAAGGCCGGTTCTTCTTCGCCACCACGATGCTGCCGCTCGCCTCGACCCAGGGGCACGACAAGGTCGAGATCATCGTCCGCACCTTCTCGGGCCTGACGGACACCGCGAAGGACGAGTCCCGCCGCTACTACCAGGCGATCACCCACACCAGCCCGAAGATCTCCCCGGCCGACGGTGACGCCACGGGCTACGAGGCCGGCACCAAAGCCGCCCCCGCGCTCTCCGCGGCGGAGGAGCAGAAGCGGATCGACAGCTTCCGAACCACCCAGATCGAGCTGTTCGACAAACTGTCCGCGCAGTCCGACGCGAGCGACACCTCCGCCATGTCCATCGTCCGTTACAAGGACGACCTGCGCTTCTACGCCGAGACCCTGCTGACGGACTGGTCACCGGCGCGGACCGACGCGGAGAAGCGTGCCGCGCTGGAGCGGATCTTCAAGTCCATCGACAACCACACCAGGAACTACTACGGCAACGTCAGAAGCCTGGGCAACGGCGGCCACCAGTCCGACTGGGGCGGCTACTACGGCGCTCTCGGCGAGGCCCTCTACATCGTCGAGAACCTGATCGCCGACGACGACGTCTACGGCAAGGAGAAGTTCGCCGACTTCCTCGACCAGCCCTTCGAGACCGGCACCACCGACGGCGAGAACACCATCGCCGGCGTGGACTTCAAGGGCGGCGAGCTGACCCGCGGCGAGGCATGGGAGCGCGTACTCAAAGCCAACTTCGACTTCGCCCGCTCCCGGCTGTCGTACATCTACAACCAGGTGATGTACACCTACGAGGGCGCCTGGAAGGCCCATGAGGGCCTGCGCGTCATCGGCTCCGGGTTCTACGAGGGCAAGGAGCGCAGCCACGCCATCGCCGGCGAGGCGCTGGGCTTCCGCCCGTTCCTCGGCGAGGAGGTCCTCGTCGGCCCCGACAGCGGGCAACTGGACCTCTACCACTCGCTCTTCCGGCACGACCGCAACGCCGTCTTCACCGACGACTACCTCCAGATCGTCATGAAGGGCCTGGCCAGGAGCAAGCTCGACGCCGACGGTGAGGTGGTGCGCCGGCTGCCGTACGGCACGCACTACACCGGTGTCACCGCCGCCGGTCTGACCCGGGAGAACGGCTACGTCGGCAGTTACGGCGAATCCACCAACTACCTGCCCTCATGGTTCTTCCGCACCCTCGACCACAAGGGCGACGAGAAGCTCAACGACGAGATCCTCAAGCTCGCCCTGCGCAACCTCCACGCCCGCGGCCAGACCCGCTACCAGGGCACGGACGCCGACGGCAACCGCATCATGTACATGCAGCAGGTGATCGACGACCGCAACAACGCCTACCCCGGCAAGATCGCCTACGGCACGGACACCGGCGGCGGCCGCGGCCTGCTGTACGCCTCGCTGGAGCAGTACATGGCCGACAACGCGGCCGCGTACGCGAGCGAGGAGTGGGCGCCGTACTGGCGCTACGCCCGTGAGGCCGTCGGATACAGCCAGCAGCAACTGGCCGACAACCAGTACTTCCCGTACTTCGACCGTGTCCTGGCGAACCACAGGTACGACCTGCGGCTGCCGCGCACCTACGCCTACCTCACCAAGGACCGCGGCTCCTACGAGCGGTTCAAGCAGACCGGTGCGGGCGTCGTCCTGCCGCACACCGACCTCGACCGGTACACCGACGAGGAACTGACCGGCCTCGGCATCGACCGCGACAAGCAGGACCGGACGTTCGCCTGGGTGGACATCGACAACCTCCTGGTGTCGGTCCGCGACGGGGACACCCACCTGTTCGGCAACCTCGTCGAACGCGCCAGGGGGTACCTGGGCAACGGGCGGCTGCACGCGCAGTACGACGACCACGAGCAGCTGGTCCAGCTGCAGACCCAGGGCGTTTTCCGGTCCGAGGAGTACTACCTGCGCGCCGCCTCGGGCGAACACCCGATGTTCTTCGACCGCTTCACCGAACCGGACCGTCCGCTGGCGATGGCCGGCGAGCTGATCCCGGTCACCCACCAGCCGGGCGTCGGCACCGTCGAGCGCGACAACTGGCGCCAGGACACCCCGTACTCGGGCTACCCGGACCTGCTCACCAGCCGGTACGGCCAGTACTTCATGGCGATCAACACCACCCGCGAGGCGTACGAGAACGCGCGCCTGTTCAAGGTGAAGCTGCCGGCGGGCTTCTCCGGAAGCAAGGTCCGCGACCTGGTCTCCGGCAAGGACCGGTCCGTCTCCGACGCGCGCACGGTGGAGGTGCCCCCGTTCAGCGCCGTGGTGCTCGACCTCGGCACCGACAAGGCCGCGCCGGAGGTGCCCTCGGCGGTCGACGTCGCGGTGGCCACGCCCGGTTCGCAGGCGGTCGGCCTGACCTGGGCGCGTGCCGCGGGGGCGACCTCGTACACCATCGAGCGGGCGACCTCCGCGAGCGGCCCGTACGAGACGGTGAAGAAGGGAGTGAAGGGCGTCAGCCACATCGACGAGGTGCCCTTGTCGAGCGGCGCGGCGGGCACCTTCCACTACCGGGTCGTCCCCGTCAACGACCAGGGCGAGGGCCGGCCGTCCAACCCGGTGCAGGCCGAGGTCACCCCGGGTACCACGGCGGCACTGCGGGACGGCGCCTGGCGGGACGACACCATCGGCGACGCCGACGGCGCAGCCGTCTCGGTGAGCGGTGACACGATCACCGTGAAGGGCGCGGCCGGGGACGGCTTCGGCGGCGGCGACGACACCGTGCACACCGACCGGTTCCACCCGGACGCCTACACCCAGGTGAGCAGGCTGGTCCAGGGCGGTACGGCGGTCTCGGCGAAGCTCTCCGACACCCGGGCGGGCGACGGCGCGGTGCGGGGCGTGATCCTGCGCGACACCACCGACAAGGTCGGCCGCTACGTCTACCTGGGCGCGGACGCCGAGGGCGCGCTGTCGCTGCGCCACCGCAGCCTCGACACCCGCTCGGACATCGGCACCGGCAACCCCGGAAGCACCGGCGCCGGCGGCATCACCCGCAGCCCGTTCACCGAGCAGTTGAAGGGCTACACCGTCGCGGAGTACCCGTACGTCAAGCTGATCCGGCTGCCCCGGTCGGACCGGGTGCTGGCCATGGTCTCTCCGGACGGGGTGCACTGGAAGAAGGCCGGTGAGGCGTCGGTGCCGATGGTGGACGTGGTCCACGCCGGTGTCGCCGCGGACCGGGCCGGTACGTTCACCCAGGTCGCCACCGAGGCGCTGGCCGACGACACGGTCATCGCCGACGGCACCTTCGGCGAGCGGTCGGGCACGGTCACCTGGACCAAGCCGAAGGCGGCCGTCGCCTTCGACCTGTACCGCACCTCCGACCCCGAGACCGCGGCCACCGACCCGCGCGAGGGCGGTGAAGGCTGGACGAAGCTGCTGGACGACGAGTACGCCCAGTCCTTCAAGGACGCCGTCTACGGCGGTCAGGCCTACTACAAGGTCGTCGCGCGCACCGTCGACGGCACCACCTCGGTCACCGCCGAACCGGCAGTGATCACGGGTGAGTCGCTCGCCTCGGTCCTGCAACAGGCCCGTGCGCTGTCCGCCGAGGACTACACGGTGCGCAGCTTCGCCCGGTTCACGGGTGTGGTCGACGCCGTGGAGGAGGACAGCAAGCAGCCGGACGCCGACGAGTCCGCGCTGGTCAAGCGGGTGTACGACGCCTACGACCTGCTGGTGGCCGTCCACCACCACAGCTTCGAGGCGTCCGAGCCGGACGTCTGGCAGCAGGCGGGCAGTGGCCCGTACACGCTGGCCGTCGAGGAGGACTACGGGCGCACCGGTGACCGGTCCCTGTCCTTCACCAGCACCGACACCACCGGCAACGCGGCCTACAACCAGCAGTTCAACAGCCTCAAGCAGGGCACCTCGCCGTTCACCGCCCAGCCGGGCCGGGCGTACGCGGTGTCCTTCTGGTACCAGCTGAAGGACTATGTGCCGGGCCGCAACGTGGGCGCGTACTCCTTCGTCTCCTCGCGCAGCGCGGGCAACCGGGTCGGTACCGAGCAGCGCAGCTGGCTGCCCGCGGGCGACACCCCGGCCGGGGAGTGGAAGTACTTCGAGCGCCTCTACACGATCGTGGACGATCCCGCGGTCGACAACATCGCGATCGAGCTCGGCTTCCGTGGCTCGTCCGGCACGTTCCGCGTCGACGACGTGAGAGTGGAGGTGGTCGACTGACGCACTGACGCTCCCCGCACACCGAGCCGAGCCCCGGACCGCACCACGGCCCGGGGCTCGGCTCGTGCAGAGAACGCAGCGGACAGCAGTCCGTTCACAAGGGGCTGGGGTGGTGCATGGAGTCGGCGATGGCCGCGCGACTGTTCGTCGTGTCGCCGTCATCGAGAGGGTCACTGGAAGCCACGTCTCGTGCAGCTGCGGCCTCACCGGGGCGCGAGCAGTCGGCGACGCCTCCGCCTCGTAGACCGTCGCTGGGATGCCGTGCACGTGGAGGACGCGGGCGAGCGTCAGTCCTCCACCCCCCGCGCTGGAAACGATGTTCCAGTGACGGCCTCGTCCGTGCCGGGCACGCTCCGGGTTCAGGGGTGGATCACCAGGGCATCTCACCGTGGCGGTCGCGGAAGGTTCCGGTCGGTCCGTCCGCCCCGATGGTCGCGAGCTCGACGATCGCGTCGGTGCCCTCGGTCACGGTCTGCGGGCCGCTGTGCCCGTTGAAGTCGGTCGCGGTGTAGCCCGGGTCGGCCGCGTTCACCTTCACGTCCGGCCAGGACTTCGCGTACTGCGTGGTCAGCATGGTCACGGCAGCTTTCGACGCCGTGTAGAGCGGCGCGAGGTTCCTCGACTCGACGCGCTCGGCGTCGTGGGTGGCCGCGAACGACCCCATGCCGCTCGACACATTGACGATGACCGGGTTCGCGGACTTGCGCAGCATCGGCAGGAACGCGTGCGTCACCCGGACGATCCCGACGACATTGACCTCGAACACCTCGCCGGCGTCAGCGGCCGTGATCTGGTCGGCGGGGCTGTGTGTCCCGAAGACACCGGCGTTGTTGATCAGGACGTCGATGCCGCCCTCGCGAGCCCCGACATCGGCGACGGCCGCGGCCACCGACGCGTCGTCCGTCACATCGATCTGGACGAAACGGGCACCAAGCGCGTCGGCGGCCGCCTGGCCGCGCTCTGGATCACGAGCACCGACGATGACGGTGTGGCCGGCCTCGATCAAGCGGCGGGCGGTCTCGTACCCGAGGGACTTGTTGGCTCCCGTGATGAATGTTGTTGTCATGCGTCCACTCTCGGCCCGTGCCGAGGGGACAACCAGTGCCCCCTGCGACGGTAGGACAGCCAGTACCAGGCACGACGCCCGCACGGCGGACACAATGGTCGAGTGGACGAGACCCTGGGCACGGCCATGCGCCGCTGGCGCGACCGTCTTTCCCCCGCCGACGTCGGACTGACCTCCCGGCCCGGACGACGCGCGGTGGGGCTGCGACGCGAGGAACTGGCAGAACTCGCGGGACTGTCGGTCGACTACGTGGTGCGCCTGGAGCAGGGCCGCGCCACCAGCCCTTCGGCACAGGTCGTCGCGAGCCTGACCAGGGCACTGCAGCTGCAGCCCATGGAGCGCGATCACGCCTACCGGCTGGCCGGCCTCCTTCCTCCCCAGGAGGGAACGGTCTCCACGTATGTTCCGGCCGGGGTCCAACGGATGCTGGCCCGCCTCGGGGAGTTCCCCGTGGGCGTGTTCAGCGCCGACTGGACGTTGCTGTCCTGGACCCCCGCATGGTCAGTACTGATGGGCGACCCCAGCGCACGGACGCACGACGAGCGCAACCTGGCGCGGGCGGTCTTCGCCACAGGGCCCAGCCCGCTCGCGTCCTGGCCCGTGCTCCAGGACGACAACGCCCTGAAACCCGCCCTCGTCGCCGACCTGCGCACAGCCCTCGTCGACTACCCCCGCGACCGCGGCCTGACCGACCTCGTCGCGGAACTGCGGTCCACCAGCGCGGAGTTCGCCCGGCTGTGGGACGAGGGCACGGTCGGCCCGCACGTCTCGGCCCGCAAGACCGTCGTCCACCCCCAGGTGGGTGAGGTGATCTGCGACTGCGACGTGCTCACCGTCCCAGGCTGCGACATCCGACTCGTCGTCTACACAGTGGCCGCGGGATCCGCCGACGCGGAAAAGCTGGAGTTCCTGCGGGTCACCAACGGCGTCCGCGCTGACGGCCCCTCGCCTCCGGGACCCGGCCTGTTCTCCACGCCGTAACTGATGACCAGGACGAACACGATTCCCACGGTGTAGCAGCCTTCTCTCTGACGTTCCCTGCACGGTCACGGGGCGGCCACACGCCGTGCGGGCCGGGGCGGTGTCCCGCGCTCCCCGGCCCGCCCCGCGAACCCCAGGACTCGTCAGTCCGTGATGACGGCGTCGCGGTGGATCCACTCGGGGTTGTGGGCCGCCTTGTACAGGAAGTCGGCGACGTCCGCGCGGCTGATCGTCGGGTTGCCCTTCATCGGGAGACGCTCGCCGACGCGGTAGGTGCCCTTGGCGGGACCCTTGGTCAGCATGGTCGGGTAGACGAGAGTCCAGTCCAGGCCGCTGGAGCGGATCTCCTTCTCGGAGACCTCCTTGTTCGCGTAGATGTTCCGCAGGAGGGTGCGGTACATGGCCTTCTGCGCGGGGCTCGCCGACCGGTAGGTGTCACCCACTCCGAAGGAGGACAGCCAGACCAGGCGGGACACGCCTTTCTCCTTGGCGGCGCCGATCACGGCGGCCGCGGCACGGGTGAACAGGTCGTCGGCGCGCACGGATGTGCTCCTGCCGAGAGCCGAGATGACGACGTCCTGCCCGGTCATGGCCTTCGCGACATCGTGGTGCGAGGTGGCGTCGCCGGCGACTATGTCGACCTGGCCTGCCAGATCGTCCAGCGCCTCCGGCCTGCGGGCCAGGACTGTGACCGTGTCGCCGCCCTCGATGGCCAGGTCGACCACGTGGCGACCGGTGGGGCCGGTCGCACCGAGGATCAAGAGCTTCATGGAATGTGCATCCTTCGTCTGGAAAGTGGGGTGAGCAGCCGGTCCTCAGGCGAGGTCGGCCAGGTCTTCCTCGGTGAGGGTGATCGTGGCGGCGGCCATGTTCTCCTCCAGGTGGAGAAGGGAGCCCGTGCCCGGGATGGCCGCTCGTCGTCGAGGCCCCGACCGCCCCCATGGGAAGGAACGGCACGAAGGCGATACCGGCCTCCTCGCAGGCCGCCAACAGGTCGGCGTCGTCACGCTGGGCGGCCCAGTCCCAGGCTTTCCAGGTCGGCTTCGACCAGCCCGCGCATGCCGGCGGCAGTGCCCTGCGTGTATCCGGACTCACGGACGATGTGCCCCACCTTGGTGGCGATCACCAGGTTGGACGGGTAAGGGAACAACGTCTCGCGGATCAGGGTGTTCGCACGCACCGCACCACCGGCGCTGACGTGGAAGTCTGCGGTGTCGATGTGGTCGACACCGCAGCTCCATCGCGCGGCGCGGTACGGCACGGCCGGCCTCGGGATCACGGCCAGGGCCGAACATGCCGGCCTTCGACGGCAGGCGCATGGCGACGAGACCCATCCGGTTGACATCCAGCTCGCCGCCAAGGAGCAATCTGTTGCTCATGGACGCGAGCCTGCAACGCGTGTGCCCCTCGGGCGAGCCTGTGGCACGTTGCTGCCAAACGGCACAATGGACGTATGCCACAGGTCATGGAGCTCCGCGGTGAAGTCGAGTTCTGGGCTCGGATCAAGCCCTTGACGGAGTCGGACGACGCGGAGTGGGTCCACATCGCTCACGATCTCGACACCTGGCCCGGTGCGCGTGAGGCCGCGCGCCGACAGATGCGTCGGGGTGGAGCAGCTCGGGGACGCAAGCTGTACAGCCCTGCGGTTCTCGCCGACGAGCGCGACCGCGAGGCCCTGCGGGAGATGGCGGCCCATGGCTTCCAGGTGCGGATCTCCACCGCCCCGCTTTCGCAGGGAACCGTCATCATCGACCGGCGGACCATGATCCTCACCGCCCCGGCCCCCTCCGCCCCGGCCGCCCCCGGCCCGCGCACCTACACCATGAGTGCCTCACCGGTCCTGATCGGCGGAGCCTACGCACTGTTCGAAGCCGCCTGGGAAAGCGCCACCGACCTGACCACCATCCTCGACTCGACACGGCCCCGCATCGACGACCAGACCTCCAAGGTCCTGCGCGCCCTGGGCTCGGGCGCCACCGACGAGGCAGCCGCGCGGGAACTGGGCATGTCGCTGCGCACCTACCGCCGCCGGGTGGCGGAGCTGCTCACCAGCCTCGACGCGGCCTCCCGTTTCCAGGCCGGAGTACGCGCGGGGGAACTCGGTCTGACCCGTAGGTGATCCACACAACTGGGCTGCCACTGCGAGGCCCGCCGGCGCGGGCTTCGCCCATGCGTAGCCCGAACGAAAAGCTCGGCACCGGCGAGCGCTTCGTCCGCCGCCTCATCACCGAGCGCCGCATCCGCTACGTCAAGCTCGGCCGCCCGGTCCGCATCCCCCGAGAGCGCGGTCGCCGAGTACATCGACGCACGCACGTCCAGCCACTCCGCCGCATCCGTGCCCGCTACGGGAAGGCGGCCTGATGGCGCGACGCAAGCCGCAGCGGCGGGGCGAGTTCGGCACGGTGTGCAAGCTCGCCTCCGGCCGGTGGCAGGCCCCTACATCGGCCCCGACGGCGAGCGGTACACCACTCCGGAGACGTTCGAGACCATACGTGGCGAGCCGAGCGCCTGAAGGCGACCGGCGCCACCACGGTCGCCAAGTCGTACCGCCTGCTGAATGAGGGGCTACGCATCGACGACGGTGTCCACCTGTGGACCTTCGAAAAGGTCAAAGGCGGCGTGCACGTCCACTCCGAGGAAACCTGGACCGGCACCCAAGTCGAAGCGGACGTGCCCACCGCGACCGCCGCCCTCGGCACGGGCCTCGAAGCATGGCTGCACGACCTGAAGACCACCGCCGAAGCCCACACTCGGACGAGGTCCTGACAGGGATCCGCCTGCTGGCATTCAAGTCGGCGATGTGTCCGTTGCGACTGCAGGTCCGACGCTAAGAAGTGGCCGCGCAAAATGTTGGTGACGTATTCTTCTATGTACATCACCAACATCGTGCGGGAGGTGCCACATGTCTGTGACCCAGATCGACATCGATGACGACGCCCTGGAACGCGCCATGGCTCTGGCCAGGGTCAGGACCAAGAAGGAGGCGGTCAATCTCGCTCTGCACTTCTACGCCGAGCAGCAGGAGCGTGCGGCGCGCATCAGCCGTCATTTCGAGCGTGCGCGTGAGTGGGGTGCCGTCGAGGACGCCGAGCGCCTGCACCGTGCGGAGAAGCACAGCCGGTGATCTACTTGCTCGACACGTCCGGCCTGGTCCGGCTGCTCCGTGATTCAAGACTGCAATCGGCCTGGTACGACGCGATCGACGCCGGGGCCATCGCATCCTGCTATGTGCAACGCACCGAGTTTCTGCACAGCGCCCGGACCGGACGCGAGTACGACGAGATCGTGGAGATGTTCACCGATCTCTACCCCGACGTGTCGGTGCCGAAGAACGCGGGGCGCTGGATCGGCGGGGTGCAACACCGTATGGCCCAGGCCGGGGAGCATCGCAGTGCCTCGGCGGTGGACCTCGTGATCGCTGCCACCGCGGCCCACCACGGCTTGGCCCTCCTCCACGACGACGCCGACTACCGTGCCATCGACCGGCACGCATCGGACCTGACCGAGCACAACATCCACGACGTCTCCTGAGGCGCTTTGGCACCCCGACAGGTTCTGGTTGGGGACGTGGTGCCGGCGCGGTGTTCCACAGGACCGACAGTTGCTGCCGGAGGCGCTGGCTTCCGGTGACCAGCACGGCCGAGGTCGCCGGCGCGGGACAGTCGGCGCCTTCCCAGCTGGGGTCCTCCCCGGGGTACGCGTATCCGCTCGGCGTGGTCAGGTCGTCCCAGGCGCGCAGCAGGTCCGCCGCGTCCGGGAGATCCACCTCGGCCTCTCTCAACTCGTCCAGGTACCAGGACATCCTCCGATGACGTTTGATGCGAGCGGACGAAGGCGAAGTCCCGGAGTGAGACGCCGTCCTCCAGGCGGATGTCCTCCTGGTGCAGCCACCGTACGAGGTTGGCCGTGTCGGGTGAGGGGACCACGTCCCGTCCGGAGGAGCGCTTGGTGTAGCCGCCGGCGGTGGAGCACTCCGAGGCGCTCCGCCTCGCGGGCGAGGACGCGCTCGGCCTCCCCCACGGACATGTCGCACTCCGCGGCCAGTTCGATGGTGGCCGCCCAGGGCAGCACGGGGCGGCCGCCGGCGCCGTGGCCGAGGTAGCGCCGCAGGACGGGGAACACCTCCGGCGACACGGCAGCCCATCGGGCGGCCAGGACCGAATCGGGTACGGGGCGGCCCAGCCAGGCGAACCCGGCCATGCGGCGGTGTACTTCATCCGCGTCGAGACGCGTCGTGGTAGCCACGACCGGTACGTCCCAGGGGTGAACGGCGGGTCGCCAGTGGTGCTGGTCCTCGTGGAGGTACAGAAGCCTCAGCTCGGCGTCCGGGCAGACGTGGTCGCGGTGGTGGTCCGGGACGGCGGATGGCAGGGGGCGCCCCCAGACGGTGATGGCGAGGCGACTGTCCAGCGGATCGGGTTTGCTGCCCAGTCACCGACAACGGCCGGTCCCGCCAGCTGCGGATGGGCGATGCGCAGGCTCCGCGTCACGGACTCGGGGAAGGAGCCCATGATCGTGTCGGTCGCCGGGGAGATTGCACCGCTGTTGACCGCTGTTGTCCGCTCTGACGGGCATGCTGTCGGCACGGCTTCAAGGAACGGCCGGCAGCCCTTGCACGACAGGGTCCGTCAGCTGCTGCCGCCTGTGGTCCGATGGTGCTGAACACTTTCCGGGGACAGGCCAGCGTTTGGCCATGACGAGAACTCGCGCTCAGCTTGGCAAGCGATGGCGCTTGCCGGGTGCCAGGCAGCCGGCGTTCGGGGGTCCCGTCCCGTGGGCAACAGCGGGGGAGGGACGGGGCCGCGCGGACCGCGGCGCTGCCGGACCTGTTGCCGTCATGACGGTGTGCTCCCATTTAGCGGCTCCTGACCCGCTCCAGCGTGCGAGGGCGGGCCGTTACCGGGTCGATCGCCCGAAATGTCGAACAGGGTTCGATCCTTCGTGCGGACGACCGAAAATATGGCCAGGTCCGCCGAGCGTCAATATCTCCGCCCAAAAACGCGCCGCCGCGCCGGGCGACCGGCGAGCCGTCCGCCTCGCCCGCTGACCCGCGTTACTCAAACGTGATGGCCCGCTTCTCGCTCAACCTCTTGACCAGTGGGAACGAAGAGCGCTCCTATGACCTCCGCATCACTGACCACTTCAGGGGGTACGGCCGTGACACACCCGGCGCACAGCAGCACCTCCCTGACAGGTTGCCAGGAACACGGCCGGGCGCGTGGGCCGCACTGTGGCGGGGGTCGAACCGACCTGGACGCGGTCTTGAGCCGCCGACGATTATCAAAGGCTCTTGGTGCGGACGCCGGCACAGATAGGCGCCCGTACTCCCGGCGACGCCGCAGGTCCGGGTTCTCCCGCGTTCCGTAGCCGGTGTTCCCGGCGCCTCAGCGTGGACGGGGCGCGGTCGCGCCTCGCCTGCCCGAAGAAATCGACCGCGCCGGCCAGCGCCACCAGCACCACGACCACTCCGCCCGCCCTTACTGACCCCGCCCCGCTCGCCGATCCGGTCCTCGGGCGCCGCGCGCACCACCGGCTCCCCGTCGCCGCATCCAGCCGCTACCTGCCTCACCCCGCCCTGACCATCCTCTGACGACGCCACCTCGTATGTTCAACATTTCGAACGTTGGCCGGTCCTCAGAACGACATCATCGCCCCCACGGTTTCCGACGCAGCGTCAGGAGCCGTGTGCCACCGAGTCCAACCCCCGGGCCGGCTCAACGAAGGAGATCAAGCATGCTCAACAGAAGAAACTTCCTCACCGCGGCGGCCGGCGTGGCGGCGGCGGCCGGACTCGCTGCCTGCGCCAAGGAGGACGGCAGCACAACGGCCTCCTCCTCGGGCGGCGGCAGCAAGGCGATCACCCTCGGCTTCTCCCAGGTCGGCTCGGAGAGCGGCTGGCGCACCGCCAACAGCGACTCTGTGAAGTCGGCCGCGAAGGAAGCGGGTTACACCCTCAAGTTCTCCGACGCCCAGCAGAAGCAGGAGAACCAGATCTCCGCGATCCGCAACTACATCGCGCAGAAGGTCGACGTCATCGCCTTCTCGCCGGTGGTCGTCACCGGCTGGGACGCGGTGCTCAAGGAGGCCAAGGCCGCGAAGATCCCGGTTGTGCTCACCGACCGCTCCGTCGAGACCTCCGACGACTCCCTGTTCGTGACCCTGGTCGGCTCCGACTTCACGGACGAGGGCCGGCGTGCGGCGAAAATCCTGGAGAAGGTCCTCGAAAAGGCCGGCCACAAGGGCCCCGTGAAGATCGCACAGCTGGAGGGCACCACCGGTGCCGCCCCGGCGATCGAGCGGGCCAAGGGCTTCAAGGAGGTCATGGACGCGGACCACGCGGACGACTGGAAGATCGTCGTCAGCCAGACCGGTGACTTCACCCGCGCCGGCGGCAAGCAGGTCATGGCGGCCTTCCTGCAGTCCAACCCGGACATCGACGTGCTCTTCGCGCACAACGACGACATGGGCATCGGCGCCATCCAGGCCATCGAGGCGGCCGGCAAGAAGCCCGGCAGGGACATCCTGATCGTCACGGTCGACGGCGTGAAGGACGGCTTCGTCGCCATGTCCGAGGGCAAGATCAACGCCATCGTCGAGTGCAACCCGCTGCTCGGCCCCCAGCTGATGGATGTCGTGAAGAAGGTCCACAACGGCGAGAAGGTCGAGCGCTGGATCAAGACCAAGGAGAGCGACTTCATGCAGGACCAGGCCAAGGACGCGCTCCCCACCCGCAAGTACTGACCGACTGTCCCCACCGGCGGGGAGCCTCCGGCCGACCGGGATCCCCCGGCCGGGAGGCTCCCCGCGGAACTGAATCCATTTCATGAGGAGCGCTGCCATGGCAGAGCCGCGGCCCGTCCTGGAGATGACGGGCGTAGTCAAGGAGTTTCCGGGGGTCAGGGCTCTGTCGGGCGTCGACTTCCGGCTCTTCCCGGGCGAGATCCACGCCCTGATGGGCGAGAACGGCGCCGGAAAGTCCACGCTGATCAAGGTGCTGACGGGCGTCTACTCCCTGGACGGCGGCACGATCACCCTCGACGGCGAGCCCGTCCGGTTCGGCAGCCCACTGCAGGCGCAGCAGGCCGGCATCAGCACGGTCTACCAGGAGGTCAACCTCTGCCCCAACCTGTCGGTGGCGGAGAACATCTTCATCGGACGCGAACCCACCCGCGCCGGCCGCATCCAGTGGAAGCGGGTGCGCAAGGAGGCGGCGGAGCTGGTCGACCGGCTCGGACTCGACATCGACGTCACCGCGCCGCTGTCCTCGTACCCGCTGGCCGTGCAGCAACTGGTCGCGATCGTACGGTCGGTGGGCACCGGGGACGGTGACGCCGCGGCATCCGGCACCAAGGTGCTGGTCCTCGACGAGCCGACCTCCAGCCTCGACCGCGACGAGGTCGTCGAACTCTTCCGCCTGATGCGGCAGTTGAGGGACGAGGGGGTCGCGATCCTGTTCGTGTCGCACTTCCTCGACCAGATCTACGAGGTCTGCGACCGGATGACCATTCTGCGCAACGGCACCCTGGTCGGCGAGCACCTGGTCCGTGACCTCGACCAGGTCGGACTGATCGAGTTGATGATCGGCAAGGCCCTGGACCAGCTCGAAGAGCTGCATGAGCACCAGATGCACTCCGACGTCGGCGAGACCCTGGTCAAGGCCGACGGGCTCGGCCGCACCGGCGGGATCGCCCCCTTCGACCTGGAGATCAAGAAGGGTGAGGTGCTCGGACTCGCCGGCCTGCTGGGATCCGGCCGCACCGAGCTCGCCCGACTGCTGTTCGGAGCCGACCAGCCGGACAGCGGCAAGATGACCATCGGCGGCAAGCAGGTGTCGATGAGCGCCCCGAACGCCGCCATCGCCGCCGGGGTCGCGTTCTGCTCGGAGAACCGCAAGGCCGAAGGCCTGGTGCCCGATCTGACGGTGCGGGAGAACATCATCCTCGCCCTCCAGGCGGCCCGCGGCTGGACCAGGCCCATCCCGGCCCCCCAGCGCGACGAACTCGTCGCCAAGTACATCAAGGCGCTGGACATCCGCCCCGTCGATCCGGAGGCCCGCGTCGGGCAGCTCAGCGGCGGAAACCAGCAGAAGGTGCTGCTCGCCCGCTGGCTGATCACCCAGCCGCGGCTGCTGATCCTGGACGAGCCGACGCGCGGTATCGACATCGGCGCCAAGGCGGAGATCCAGAAACTGGTGGTCTCCCTCTCCGAGGACGGCATGTCAGTGCTGTACATCGCGGCCGAACTGGAGGAGGTCCTCCGGCTCAGCCACACCATCGGAGTGCTGCGCGACCGCAAGCTGGTGGCGCGGCTGGCCAACGGGCCGGAGACCACCACCAGCAAGATCCTCGAGACCATCGCGAGCGGAGAACACCAGTGACCACCACCTCCCGCTGGCGAGCACTGACGCATCACCACCTGTTCTGGCCGGTCGCCGTCCTGATCGCCCTGCTGCTCGTCAACGTCCCCTTCACACCCGACTTCTTCTCGATCAAGATGACGGACGGCCACCTCTACGGCAGCCTCGTCTCGATCGTGCTGTTCGGTTCGCCGCTCATCCTGGTGGCGGTCGGCATGACCCTGGTCATCGCGACCGGCGGCATCGACCTCTCCGTCGGTGCCGTGGTCGCCATCACCGGCGCCCTGACCTGTTCGTACATCAGTGACCAGGCCGACCAGAACGCCCTGTCCGCGGTGTTCCTGGCGATGGGCATCGGGCTGGTGGCCGCGGTCGTCTGTGGCCTGTGGAACGGCTTCCTGGTGGCCCGGATGGGAATCCAGCCCATCATCGCGACCCTCATCATCATGGTCGCGGGCCGAGGTGTCGCGCAGCTGATCACCGATGGCCAGATCATCACCATCAACAGCGAGCCGTACAAGCTGATCGGCGGCGGCTACTGGCTGACCCTGCCCTTCTCCATCTTCGTGGTGGCCGCCGTCGTGGCCGTCACCGTGGCGCTGACCCGCCGCACGGCGCTCGGCCTGCTGGTCGAGTCGGTCGGCGGCAACGCCGAGGCCAGCCGCCTGGTCGGCATCAGGTCCACGCGCATCAAGATCATGGTCTATATGTTCTGCGCGCTGTGCGCGGGCATCGCGGGCCTGATGATCAGCTCCAACACCTCGGCAGCGGACGGCAACAACGCCGGCCTGTGGATCGAACTGGACGCGATCCTCGCCGTGGTGATCGGCGGCACCTCGCTGCTCGGCGGCCGGTTCTCCATCGGCGGCACGGTGATCGGGGCCCTCGTCATCCAGACCCTGACCACCACGATCTACACCATCGGCGTGCCGACCCAGACCAACCTGGTCTTCAAGGCCCTCGTCGTCATCGTCGTCTGCCTGCTGCAGGCCCCGAAGTTCCGGGCCAAGGTGTTCGGCGCGAAGGGCAGCAAGGGACCGCGCCGGGCCGCCGCCCCGGTGGAGCCCGCTCCGGCGGCCGACGCCGCCCCGAAGATGGAGGTGTCGCGATGAGCGTGACTGCCCAGACCCCCAAGGCAGCGGAGAGCGGCACCGCCTCCCGTGCCGCGCGCCTGCTCGGCGACAGGCGTCTGCCCGTCCTGGTCACGGCCGCCCTGTTCATCGCCATGTACGTCGGTGGCCTCAGCCGGTACCAGAACTACGGGTTCGCCGAACCCCAGGTGTTCCTCAACCTGTTCATCGACAACGGCTACCTGCTGGTCGCAGCCATCGGAGCCACCTTCGTCATCATGTCCGGCGGCATCGACCTGTCCGTGGGCTCGGTGATCGGCTTCACCACCATGTTCTCGGCATGGCTGGTGGAACGTCAGGGCCTGCCGCTGCTCCTGGTCGTCCCCCTCGCCCTGGCCGTGGGCGCCTTCGGTGGCTTCCTGATGGGCTATGTCATCCACAACTTCGAGATCCAGCCCTTCATCGTCACCCTCGCCGGGCTCTTCCTCTTCCGCGGACTGTGCCTGGTCATCAGCAAGGAGTCGATCTCCATCAGCGACGCCTCGGTGGACACCCTGGCCCAGACGCGGGTGTCGCTGGGCGTAGGGGAACTGTCGATCGGCGCCCTCGTGGCCCTGGCCGTCCTCGGTGCGGCCTGCTACCTGCTCCACTACACACGCTTCGGACGCCGTGTGTACGCCATCGGCGGCAACGAGCAGTCGGCTCTGCTCATGGGTCTTCCGCTGGGCGGTACGAAGATCGCCGTGTACACGGTGAGCGGCCTCTGCTCGGCCCTGGCGGGCCTGCTGTTCATGCTGTACATCCAGTCGGGCGACCCGCTGCACGCCGTCGGCATGGAACTCGACGCCATCGCCGCCGTGGTCATCGGCGGCACCCTGCTGACCGGCGGTTCCGGCTATGTGCTGGGCACACTCTTCGGTGTGCTGGTGCTCGGCCTGATCAAGACCGTCATCACGTTCGAGGGGACGCTCAGCTCCTGGTGGACGAAGATCGCCACGGGTGTGCTGCTGTGCGCCTTCATCCTGATCCAACGGACCATGACGTCACGTCAGAAGGCCTGACCGGCAATTCTGTGATCACTCGCCGTTGGCACCACAATGGGCCCAGGTCTCTGACCTGGGCCTTCTTCATGGAGCGGGACCTGCGGCGGAACAGTGTCGGCGCCCGATGACCGCGGACTTCGTTCCCCGGTGTTCACCGTGGCTCCTCGCCCCTGACTACCGCTTCAGGAGTTCGCTTCCGCCTCCGCGCGGTTGCGATACACCGAACTGGTGACCAACGCCAGTCTCTACGGGCGGGCCGGTGATCCCTGGGTGCCGCGCGTTGAGTGGTATTGCGAGGAAACCTCGCTGCGGGTCGAAGTGCACAATCCGCGGTTCCCGGCGAGCGTGCGGCTGCGGAGGCCCGAAGCCAATGATGCCCACGGGCGCGGGCTGCGCCGACGACGAGCGGCGGCGCGAGCTGGCGGCCGGGCTCGACGACCCCCGGGTCCCGGACCTGGGGGTTTCACATGGAGCGGGTGACGAGAATCGAACTCGCCTCGACTTCTGTCGTTCGGCTGCGCCATCGGACTCGTGGGAGCTGTCCCGGACAGCGCCCCGGCGGAAGCGGTACGAATGACCTTGGAGGTGTAATCGGCAACCACTCACCGCGGTGCCATCGCAAGGTCTGGGCTGCGCTCTCTTGGCGGCTCGAATCTCCGGCGGATGGTCGGTGATGGTCTGTGCGTAATTTCCAACCGCTCCGCAGGCGGTCCGCGGTCTCGCCGGGTGAAAGGGAGGAACCCCGGCCGACGCGCGGCTGGGGTTCCTCAAGGCGGTGGGTCGGTCAGCGGGTGGGTTCGCCCACGTCGTGGACAACTCGTCTACGCGTCGGCGGGTAGTCCCGCATCGCGAACACCGTGAAGGGGGCGGGTCAGCGCTGCAGGGTGAGCAGGGCCGGCCGGTACGGCAGCAACAGGTAGTCGGTGCCGTCCGAGGAGGGGTTCCTGCCCTGGTAGAGGAACTGCAGGTTGCAGGGGTCGATGGTCTTGGTCTGGTCGGGGTTGTTGCGGACCAGGTCACCGTGGCTGATGTCGTTGGTCCAGGTCTGGTTGGTGTTGACCTTGCCTGCGAAGGGGTTGCTCTCGGTGCCGGCCTGCTCGGTCCACGTACCGTTCAGGCTGGTGGCGGTGAACGAGCGGAAGTAGCGCCCGTTCGTGCCCTTCGCTTCGACGATCATGAGGTACTGGTTCTGACCCTGGACCTTGTAGACCTCCGGGGCCTCGAACAGGCGGTCCTCGGTGTCGCTCATGACCGTCGTGTACGACGAGCCGAAGCTGCTCGGGAAGTTCCCGAGCGGCATGGTCGACTTGAAGATGCCGCCCTTGTCATTGGCGAAGAACAGGTACATGTTCTGGTCGTCGGCGATCAGGGTCGGGTCGATCGGGCCGCCTACGGGGAGGCTGCCGGTGAACAGCGGCTGCGGCGCGGACCAGCTGTTGGGGTTGGTCGGGTCGGTGGACGTGCGGTAGGTGAAAGCCCAGCCTGTGTCCCACCCGTTCGCGGCCAGCACCCAGATGTTCTTGGTCGCCAAGTAGAACAGCGTGGGCGCAATGGGGGCCCCGCTCACTGCGGTCTGGGGGGCCGTCGCCATGTCCGACCAGTTGGTGAAGGGACGGAACCCCGTCGCGCGCCACCCGGATGCGCTCGCGGTGGTCGCGTAGACCAGGTTCTGGCCGTTGTACTTCACGGCGGTGAAGTCCTTCAACGAGGCCGCCCCGTTCGCCGGCTCCGCCAGCGGACCCGTCGAGGTCCACCGGTACGTCGACGGAAGGGCACACGCGTTCGGCGTCCCGGAGAGACCCGTCCACTTCTGGTTGTTGCCGCCGTTGCAGTTCCACAGCTGCACCGCCGTGCCGTTGGCCGTGGCGCCGCCGCTGACGTCCAGACACAGCCCGGACTCCACGGCGACGATCGTGCCGTCGGCGTTCACCCGCCACTGCTGGTTCGTACCGCCGTTGCAGGACCAGATCACCGGCCGGGTACCGGCCGTGGTCGCGTGGCCCGGAACGTCCAGGCACTTGTTGCCGTACACGGTGAGCTGGTTGTTGTCCGTCAGCGTCCACTGCTGGTTGGTCCCGCCGTGGCAGTCCCAGATCTGCAGGTTCGTGCCGTCGCTCTGGTTGGCGCCCGGCACATCGAGACACCGGCCGGAACCGACACCGCGCACGGCGCTGGTGGTGGCCGCCTGAGCCGGGGTGGCGACGAGCGTCGCCGCCAGGGCGACCAGGGCGGCGACGGTGGCGGCGAGCACCGCAGACGGGTGTCTGCGGCTGAAGCTACGTCTGTGCATGCGAACCTCGTCATCCTTTGAGCTAGCCGCTCCGGTAGGTCCCACCAGAGGTTGTCCGGAAGTCAGCGGGGTGCGCCTTACGTGTTCGTTATCTCGAACAAGGGTCGGAGTGTCGATCAGCTGGATCCTAGGGTTCCGGTGAACCGCGTCAATACCTCGCGCAAAGTTCGCGAGCCGAATTCGCGGATTGAACCAGGCGGGTTCGGGTTCCGTGGTTGTACGGGGCTTTTTGGCGTGAAGGGCAGGTAGCAGTGCGGGCAGGGGCTTGGTGATCATTACGGGTGTCCTGCGCCTGACGATCGGTGAACCTCGGTCCCGCCCGCCGCGGTCCCATGTGTCGAAGCGCTTCACCTGACGACTCAAGTCAATGAGAACTCTGTGGCGAAACAAGAGGCATGAAGGCAACGTTGCCTTGCTTCCCCCGGGCATTGACACCACATCCAGAGCAATGGGAGCGTCGAAGCGCTCCACAACCCGGGTGCCGCTTCCTCCTCTTGAGGATCTTCGTACGTCCTCGACCACAGCAACCACCGTGCCTGCCACTCCGGTTCGGCGGGCCGGCCGGGAGCATCTCCCCGGCCGCGCCGGATTCCAGAAAGGACAGCGTCATGTCCCGGAAGTCCAGGAAGAGAAGCGTCAGAGATGTACTGGTAGCCCTGCTGACGGGGATTGCGCCGCTGATCGCGGCGCTCGTACTGACCGGCGCCTCGGCCACCACCGCGTCGGCCGCGTCACTGACCGAGGTGACCAACTTCGGCAGCAACCCCGGAAACCTGCGGATGTACGTCTACAGGCCCGACAGCGCTCCGGCACGTCCGGCGGTGGTGGTGGCAGTGCATTACTGCACCGGCACGGGGCCCACGTTCTACGCCAACACGGAGTTCGCCCGCCTGGCCGACCAGCACGGGTTCATCGTCGTCTACCCGGACGCGAACGTCAGCGGGCAGTGCTTCGACGTCTCCTCGCCCCAGGCGCTCAAGCATGACGGGGGCAGTGACCCCACGAGCATCGCCCAGATGGTCCGGTACACCCTGCAGAACATGAACGCCGACCCCAGCCGGGTCTACGTCACCGGCGCCTCGTCCGGCGCGATGACGACCAATGTCATGCTCGGCGCGTACCCCGACCTGTTCAAGGCCGGCGCGGCGTTCATGGGTGTGCCGTTCGGCTGCTTCGCCACCACCAACGGCTCCGGCTGGAACACCGACTGCGCCACGGGCAAGATCACCAAGACCCCGCAGGAGTGGGGCGACCTCGTCCGCAACGCCTACCCCGGGTACACCGGCCCCCGGCCGCGGATGCAGCTGTGGCACGGTACCGAGGACGAAGCGCTGTACTACGCGAACTTCGGTGAAGAGATCAAGCAGTGGACCAATGTGCTCGGGGTGAGCCAGACCCCGGTCTTCACCGACTCCCCGCAGTCCAACTGGACCCGCACCCGCTACGGCTCCACCGGCGCGCAGGCACCGGTCGAGGCGAACAGCTTCCAGGGTGTCGGGCACTCCCTGCCCGAAAGCGGCATGGCGGCCCGGGCCATCACCTTCTTCGGACTCGACGGATCCGGCGGGACCACCACAGGTCCGGTCCGCGCCACCGGTTCGGGCAAGTGCCTGGACGTGCCCGGCTTTTCGCAGACCAATGGCACCCAGACGCAGATCTGGGACTGCAACGGCGGCACGAACCAGACCTGGACCCGCACGTCGGCCAAGCAGCTCACCGTCTACGGCGGTGCGAAGTGCCTCGACGCGACCGGCACCGCGGCCGGCGCCAAAGTTGCGGTATGGGACTGCAACGGCGGCACCAACCAGCAGTGGAACATCAACTCCAACGGCACCATCACCGGCGTCCAGTCCGGCCTGTGCCTGGATGTGACCGGTGCCTCCACCGCCAGCGGCGCACTGGTCCAACTGTGGGACTGCAACGGCGGCAGCAACCAGCGGTGGGACCTCGGCTGACACCACCGCCCAGGACCCGGCGACACAGCCGAGCCGCACTGCGGCGGGGGCCCGTCGGCCACCCCGCACGTCCCTGCCATCCCCCACCCGTCGGCTCCTTGAAGGCTGGAGATGTCATGCAGTTGTCACGCCGTGGTGTTCTGATCCTGGCCGCCGCCGGCACCGCCGCCGGAGGCCTTCCCGCGGTCTCGGCCCGGGCCGCCGAGGCCGAGACAGCCGACGGAACGGACGCCTCCACGCGCACCGAGCGCGTGTATCTGTCCGGAGAGGACGCCGACCACCCGGTCGACTGGGACTTCCTGTGCACCAGCGGGCGGCGCAGCGGCAGCTGGGGCAGCATCCCGGTTCCGTCCAACTGGGAGTTCCACGGATACGGCACGTACAACTACGGGTGGAATCTGCGCCCGGAGGAGAAGGGCCGCTACCGGCACACCTTCACGCCCCCCGCCCACTGGCGTGACAGACGCGTCTTCCTCGTCTTCGAAGGGTCGATGACCGAGACCGAGGCGTGGATCAACGGCGAGCCGGCCGGGCCCGTCCACCGCGGCGGCTTCTACCGGTTCCGGCACGAGGTGACCGGAAAGCTGCGTCCGGGCCAGGACAACCTCTTGGAGGTGACGGTCAGCAAGGAGTCCACCGACGACTCCGTCAACCGGGCCGAACGCCTGGGCGACTACTGGAACTTCGGCGGCATCTACCGCCCCGTCCACCTGGAGGCGTTCCCGCTCCAGCACATCGAGCGCATCGCCGTCGACGCCCGCGCCGACGGCACGCTGCGGATCGACGCCCATCTGTCGGGTACCGGCTCCGCCGACCGTCTCGTCGCCCGGGTCACCGACCTCTCCGGGCGCCCGGTCGGCTCCCCGTTCACCGCGGCCGTCGCTCCCGGCGACACGACGGTGACCCTCAGGACCGCTGTCGACTCCCCCCGGCAGTGGACGGCGGAGACCCCGCACCTCTACCGCGTCGAGGTCGCGCTCCGCGCCGGCGACCGCCGTACCGTCCATCGCGTCGAGGAGAGATTCGGCTTCCGCACCGTCGAGGTGCGCCCCGGTGACGGCGTGTACGTCAACGGCGTCAAGATCCTCCTCAAGGGAGCCAACCGGCACACCATCTGGCCCACGTCCGGCCGGGCGACCAGCGCGCGCATCAGCCGCAAGGACATCCTTCTGATGCGGGAGATGAACATGAACGCGGTCCGGATGTCCCACTACCCGCCGGACCCGCACTTCCTCGACCTCGCCGACGAACTCGGGCTGTACGTGCTCGACGAACTGGCCGGCTGGCAGAAGTCCTACGCCGAGGAGGCGGGCAGACCCCTCGTCGCCTCGATGGTCACCCGCGATGTCAACCACCCGTCGATCCTTTTCTGGTGCAACGGCAACGAAGGCGGCTGGAACACCGCCCTCGACGACGACTACGCCCGCCACGACCCCCAGCAGCGCGCCGTTCTCCACCCCTGGGCGAACTTCGGCGGCATCAACACCGACCACTACGAGACGTACGACAGCACACGCCGCATCCTCCAGGAACAGGGCGACGTCTTCATGCCCACCGAGTTCCTCCACGGCCTCTACGACGGCGGCGCCGGCGCGGGGCTCGACGACTACTGGAAGCTGATGGGCCGTGAACGGCTCTGTGCCGGAGGCTTCCTGTGGTCACTGATCGACGAGGGCATCGTGCGGGACGACCTCGGCGGCGCCATCGATGTGGCGGGCAACGCCGCACCCGACGGCATCCTCGGCCCCTTCCGCGAGAAGGAGGCCAGCTTCTACACGATCAAGGACATCTGGTCTCCCGTACAACTCGCGGAGCCGGAGCGGTTCATGTCCGCCCTGCCGGACGACTTCGACGGCCGGATCGCCCTCACCAACCACTACGCCTTCACCAACACCCGCACGTGCCGGTTCACTTGGCGACTCCTGGACTTCCGCACCCCGTCGCAGCGGCGGGACGGCCACACGGTGCGCGCCCAAGGCACCGCCTCCGCTCCGGACATCGAGCCCGGCGCGGAAGGAGTGCTGCGCCTGCCCCTGCCGTCCGGCCGGCGACGCGCCGACGCCCTGGCGCTCACCGTCACCGACGCCGACGGCCGCGAGATCCGCCGCTGGACATGGACCATCGCCTCCGCCGCCGACCAGGCCCGACGGCTGGTACGGACGGGCCCGGGACCGGCCGTACGCGGCCGGCTCGCGGACGACAGGCTCACCCTCGTATCCCGCCACACCACGGTCACGCTCGACGCCACGACGGGCATGCTGGCCGGTGTCACCCACCGAGGGAGGGACTTCGCGCTGTCCCGCGGCCCGCTGCCCACCACCGGAACGGCCGATCTCACCCGCCTGACGCACGGGCCCGACGGCAACGGCTACACGGTGCGGGCCGAGTACTCCGGCGTCCTGCGCCACGTCCGGTGGCATCTGCACCCCAGCGGCTGGCTGCAGTTGGGCTACCGCTACCACCTCACCGGCGAGCACGACCTCTTCGGCATCGGCTTCGACCATCCCGAATCGCAGGTGACCGGCGTGACATGGCTCGGCCACGGACCGCACAGGGTGTGGAAGAACCGGCTGCGCGGCGTCGCGACGGACGTCTGGACGAAGCAGTACAACGACACCGCGACCGGTGCCGACGGCTGGGTGTACCCGGAGTTCAAGGGCTACCACGCGAGCGTCCGCTGGGCGTCCCTGCACACCACCGCCGGACGCATCACCATGGTCTCCGAGGACGAGAACCTCTACCTGCGCCTCTTCACACCCCGGTTCGGACCCGACCCCCGCCATACCGCGCCGCCCTTCCCGAAGGGAGACCTGTCGTTCCTCGACGCCATCCCGGCCATCGGCACCAAGTTCGACGCACCGTCCGCGCTCGGCCCCAGCGGCGGCCCCACCACGGCGACGGGCGACTACGCTCGAACCCTGTACTTCTCGTTCTCCCAGTAGCGCCTCCACCCCCTCGCCGACGCCGCACCATGCGGCCGGGCGCCCTGCCGACCGGCGCTTCCCACAGGTGCTCGACCCCACCTTCCCGAGGCGCGCGCCTGACCCCTCGACCGTGACGGCCAGTGCCGATGTGGGTGGAGGCGGCGATGTGGAGTGTTCGGGATGGGAGCGGAGCGCCGTGTGCCTCGCGCGAGGGTCCGTCGGCGGTGTGTTCCCTCGTTGCGACGGTCCCCGCCTTCGCGAGGCCCTCGGTGATGGCGGGGCCGCAGGCGGTTGTGGCTGCGGCCCCGCGCGGGCGCCTGTGTCAGGACGGGTCGCCGTACTGCAGGCCGCGTCCGTTGGTGCCGATGTAGACGCGGCCGTAGGTGTCGGGGTCGCCGGTGATGACGCCGCTGCCGCCGATGTTGCCCCACTGGTGGGCGTCGTCGTTGACGCGGAGCCAGGTGGCGCCCTTGTCGGTGGAGCGGAAGACTCCGGTGACGTCCTTGACCGTACCGATCATGTACAGGGCCTGGTAGGAGGTGCCCGGCTTGGCCTTGCCGAAGCCGAGGGCGGAGGCGGACTTCACCGAGTTGAGCGTGGTGAAGGTGCGGCCGCCGTCGGTGGAGTGCAGCAGCCCCTTGTCACCGCCGGCGATCCACAGGTCCCCGGCGATGCCGGGGACGGCCGTGAGCCGGCCGCTGGGCAGGTTGCCGGCGCGGGCGGTGAAGGTCGCGCCGCCGTCGGTGCTGGCGTAGAGCGTGCCGCCGGACAGCGAGTAGAAGGTCTTGGCCGAGGAGCGGTCGGCGACGACTGCGGCGTCGTTGCCCAGGCCGTTGACCCTCGACCAGCTCGCCCCGTTGTCGGTCGAGCGGTACGGGGCCTGACCGGCCTGGGTCCAGACGATGGTGGAGCCGTCCGCCGCGAGCGCGATACGGCCGTCCTGGGCACCGGCCACCGGCTCTGCCTTGAAGCCGGTCCAGCTGCTGCCGCCGTCGGTGGAGTAGGCGCCGTCCTGCGCGCCGCCACGGCCGACGCGGACCATCATCGAGGGCTTGGACTGGGCGAAGTCGATATCGGTGCTGTTGGCCATCTTCGGGTTGCCCAGCCGCCCGGAGGGCACCTTGGTCAGGTCGTCGTGCCGGAAGCCGCCCTGGTCGCCCATGGAGGTGATGACGGTGGCGCCGCCGGGAGGGGCGATCGCGTCCAGCAGCGCGGTCTCCTCCAGCCCTCGGGCACCCATGCTCCAGTGGCTGGTGCCGCCGCTGTCGGAGGCGTTGGCGTCGGTGCTGCGCAGGATGCCGTTGCCGGTGCCGTAGAGCACGTGCCCGGAGTTGAAGGGGTCGATGGCCAGGGCGGTCATCCAGTGCCCGGTGTGGGTGCCGACGTAAGGAGCGGCGGCGGCGCTGCGCTTCGACTTGTCGGCCAGTGCCTTCCAGGTCGTACCGCCGTCCGTGGTCCGGTAGATCTCGTCCTCGGGCCACCAGCGGCCCAGGGTGGTGACCATCACCGTGGACGGCTTGCGCGGGTCGACGGCCAGACCGGAGAAGCCGTAACTGCCCTGGGAGGGGGAGATGTTCTTCCATGCCCCGCTGCCCGGCGTGTACTTCCACACCGAACCCGCCGTCACGCCGTTGGGCCCGAGGTTGTCGGTGTACGTCAGGTACAGCGAGCCGTCACCGGAGAGCACGCCGTGCTGCGGCAGCTGGCCGGTGGGCTGCCCGGAGACGGCCCGCCAGCTGCTGCCGCCGTCGGTCGAGCGGTACAGGGAGGTGGACTTGTCACCGACGCCTACGTAGATCGTCTTGCTGCCGGCCGGGCCGTACGTCACGAAGGAGATGCCGCCGCCGCTGCTCGCCCCGTTCTTGACGGGGAACGAGGAGACCTGGCTCCATGTGACGCCGTGGTCGCTGCTGCGCCACAGGCCGTTCTTGCGGGTGCCCAGAAGCAGGTTGGCGTTGTTAGCGGGGTCGACCACCAGCCGCTCCCCCGCCCCGCGGCCGTCCTCGTTGGCGCCCAGCTTGAAGGGCAGGTTGGTGCGCTTGAAGGTGCGGCCCTTGTCGGTGGAGCGCAGGATCGCGCCGTTGCCCGCCCAGTCGTTGGTGTAGGTGCCCGCCGCGAGGTAGAGCCGCTTGGGGTCGACGGGGTCGGTGGCCACCGCGTCGATGCCCAGCAGGTTCCAGTCCTTCTCACTGACCCAGTCGGTCAGCGGGATCCACTGCTCGGCCGCGGCGTCCCAGCGGTAGGCGCCGCCCATGTCGGTACGTGCGTACAGCAGACCCTTCTCCCGCTGGTTGAACACCAGCCCGGTGACATAACCACCGCCCACCACCTGGGCGTTCTTCCACACATACGGACCAGTCGCGGCCGTGGTCCGCGCCGTGCCCGCCCCGGCCGCCTGGGTCTCGCCCACCTTCACCAGCTTCCACTCCTGGTTGGCGCTGCCTGTGGCGGGATACTGGATGACTGCCGCGCCGTCGGCCTTGGAGCCCTTGGAGACGTCCAGGACCTGGCCGCTCCTGCGCGAGGTGAAGGTGACGGCGTCGGAACCGCTCACATCGCTGATCTTCCACTCCTGGGAGGTGGAGGAACTGTCGGTCTGCTGCTCCGTGGCGGCCGCCCGGGCGGCCGAATTCCCCGCTATGCCCAGCACTTTGCCGCTGTTGCGGTTCACCAGCTCGTAGTAGCCGTCCCCGGTGGGCTTGAGCTTCCACTGCTGGTTGGCGGTGTTCTGGTCGGTGTATTGCTGGATACGGGTGCCGTCGGCGGTGGAGAAGCTGCTGACGTCCAGCACCTTGCCGCTGCGCACGGAGACCAGCCGGTAGTAGGCGTTGGCGTCGACCGTCGCGGCCTGCGATTCCTCCTGTGCGAACAGGAAGTACGGCACGACGATGGCGGGCACGCCGACCACCAGGCCGGTGGCGGTCCAGCGACGGCGGTGACGCCCGCGGCGCCCGCCGTTCGTGGGGTTGTTCATGGGGGTGAAGTTCTCCTTGCGTGTCACCGTGGATCGGGCAGGTCAGCGCTTCAGGGTGAGGACACCCGGCCGGTACGGCAGCTTCACGTAGTCGGTGCCGTCCGAGGAGGGGTTCCTGCCCTGGTAGAGGAACTGCAGGTTGCAGGGGTCGATGGTCATGCTCTGGTCGGGGTTGTTGCGGACCAGGTCACCGTGGCTGATGTCGTTGGTCCAGGTGGCACCACTGTTGGCCCTGCCCGCGAAGGGGTTGGACTCGGTGGCGGCCTGCGGGGTCCACGGGCCGTTCAGGCTGGAGGCCGTGAACGAGCGGAAGTAGCGCCCGCGCGCACCCATCGCCTCGACGATCATGAGGTACTGGTTCTGGCCCTGGACCTTGTAGACCTCCGGCGCCTCGAACAGCTTCTCCTTCGTGTCGCTCATGACCGTGGTGTTCTCCGGGGTGATCATGTTGAACTCCCGGTCGGCGATCGCGGTGTACGCCGAGTCGCCGAGCCTGCCGGCGGCCACAGCGGTGCCGAAGTACCTGCCCGAGGGGGCCGCCTCCGTACCCAGTGACGCGGCTCCGGCGGAGTTCGGGAGGATCGTCACGACACCGGCGACCACCGCCGCGGCCGAGAGTCCTATCGCCCATGTCCGGCGACGCCGGCCGAGCCGGTGCAGGCCCTTCATGATTCTCCGCGGGGGCCGCGGGGCACCCTGGGTGCCGTGATCGTGCGCGCATCGGCCGCTGCGGCCTGATCCACCGCGGCGTGGGTGCGGTGCAGGACGTGGGGCCGTTCCCGCGTACCGGTCGCCCGGGGTTCGTGGGTGTGTCGCGTCATTGCAGGGGCTTTCTTCAGGGGATACGTCAACGGTGGAAGTCGGGGAACCTCCCACGCCGGCACGTCATGGTGAGCGGCGGGAAGAGCACCCCACTAAAGGGAGGCCCCCGAACTCGCGCTCTCGTAACGGAAAAGTCGCGCCGTCCGGACAATCGCTCAGTGATGTATCTCGCGGGCAAGAAGCGTTATGCCGAGCCCCGCGGTCTGGTCGTCCCTGCTGCAAGGGCATGCCGCACTCGACTCGGTCCCCCATGCTCAAGCAGCGGTTCTCAAGCCCAGGCCCTGCGCATGGTGAAGGAAGCCTGGCCGGCGAAGGCCCGAGTGCCGTCGGAGCCGTCTAGCCAGATGCCACCGTCGCGGTGGCGGATGACCGATCCGGGATAGTTGTGCGCGTGCAGCGTCACCGACCCGGCGACCGCCCCGGGGCGCGCGCAGAAGGTGGCGTCTTCGCGGAACAGTTCGCTGCCGTCGTTGGTGCTCAGCCGTAGCCGCAGGTCACGATGGCGCAGATAGCGGCCGTCGGCGGCGCGGAAGGTGACGCACCGTGTGTCGGCCAGCCCCCGGACAACCGTGAAGGTGACCCGCTGCCGTGCCTGGGTGCTGCTGGACGAGGAGACCCGGCCGAGCGTCGCGAAGTCGCCGGCATACGTGAGGTACAGGGCGGGCTGATCCACGGACTCCAGCGAATGCGCGCCCAGCGGAACAGCGTGGGCGGTGGCGGACGGACTCGCCGGGGACGGCCCGGCCGAGGTGGTGGTGCGCGACGGGGGCGGCGTGGGGTGGCCGGCCGTGGGAGCGGCGGTGACGCCGGGCACCCGAGGCGCCGGTTCGGGCCAGGCCACGTAGGTGGCGCCGCCCGCGATGAGCACTGCGCCGGTGGTGAGGCCCGCCAGCGGATGCGCGGTCACCGCATAGAGTTTGCCGATCAGCGAGGTATGCAGGCTGCCCGCCTTCGTCGCCGCGCCGACGTGTGCCGTGGCCAGCCCGGCGGTGCTCGCGGCCGTACCCGACAGCAGGCCCTTGGCGGCCAGCGCGGCGATGAGTCCGGCAGGGACGGCCAGCGGCGCGAGGCTGAGGAGCAGTCGTTCGGCCGGAACCCGTTCTGCCGTCGTCGCCATGCAGAGCGGGCAGTCGCGGGTGTGCCGCGCGATCCGCTTGCGCCACACCGATGTACGCAGACCGTCCCACTCGAGGACGGTCTCGTCCAACTGCGGACAGCGCGGGTCGGCTTCCAGCGCGGCGACGATCGTCCGGCTCACTTCCAGCTGCTCGCGCATGCGCTGCAGACGGACTCCGACGTGGGCGACCGTGAGCCCCGTCGCGGCGGCGATGTCGGCACGGCTCAGCGAGCCGGCGCATTCCTGCCACCACAGCGACAGCAGCACCCGATGATCCGGGTCGAGCCACCGGCCGGCTTCGACAGCCTGACGGCGCTCGTCCGACACATGCAGACGCAGGATCGTCACGTCCTCGGGTTCGGCGCGGAGATCCGGTATCCGGCGCGCCTCGTCGATGACCGTGGTCCGGTCGGCGAAGGTGCGTTGCCGGTGCCAGTGGGTATTGATCTGGCGGAGCGTGATCGACACCAGCCACGACCGGAAGCTCTCCGGGGCACGCAGAGCAGGCAGGTCGCGCACCACGCGCAACAGCGTTTCCTGGACCACGTCATCGACGTCGGCATGACCGTTCAGCGCTCGCCCGACGATGTTGTAGAGCAGCGGCAGGTACGCGGCGATCAGCTCCTCGCGCGCCCGATCGTCACCGGCCTGCGCCGCGACGACCAGCCCCGCGTGGTCCCCATTCATGAACTCCACTCCACTTCCCTCTGAGGAGCGATCCGCCGAGTACGGCGCCTCCCCCTAGCGTCGGCAAGATATGCGGCCAAAGCCTGCGCCTCGGGTCGACGGGCCGGCCCGTGCCGGCTTGCAGGGCCTGGTACGGCGGGTGCCGTCGGGTAGCCGGCGGCCGACTCGTGGACGGCCCGTTCAAGACCGACGATCTCGGAGGCAGTTGATCGCGTACCTGCATTCATGGACGGTTGACTGAGGTTGTTGCGGCCGAGCAGGGTGTCGGGGCGGGTGCCGAAATCTCGGATACCGGACGACCGCCGCGCCCTCGGCCGTGGAGCTTCCGGAGATGTCCAGGACGTGGCCGCTCCCGCGGGGAGGTCAAGGTGACGGCGTCCGAGCCGCTCACCTCGCTGATCCGCCACTCCTGCGAGGTGGAGGAGCTGTCGGTCCGCTGGTTGGCGGTGTTCTGGTCGGTCCACTGCTGGATACGGGTGCCGTCGGCGGTGGAGAAGCCGTTGACGTCCAGCACCTTGCCGCTGCGCATGGAAACCAGCCGGTACGGTACGACGACGGCGGGCACGCCGACCAGCAGACCGGTGGCGGTCCAGCGACGGCGATGACGCCCGCGGCGCCCGCCGTTCGTGGGGTTGTCCATGGGGGTGAGGTTCTCCTTGCATGCTGTCACCGGAGGAAGCCGGATCGCGGCCGCCGGAACTGGCCGGATCCGCTCCCTTGTCGTCACAGACTCCTCACAGGGTTGCCTTGAGCCGGGACCTTTTTCGGGTCCCTCGTGGTGAGGTGCACGTTGATCAGCGTCCTACGGTCGTGTGGCGTGAGGACCGCGTCCGGTTCTGTTCCCGGGAGACCTCCCAGGTGCTGGGCAAGGTGTTCGCTGCCCTCCGCACCGAGGGGACGCGTCCTGCCGACGTGGCCGGCGAGCTTCATCTCCGACCTGCCGATCTCAACGACCTGATCTTTGGGCTCGTTGTCACCACGCAGGAGGGGGTGGGCAACGGGACGGCGGTGGGCACAACCGGCCGCAGCTGTCTGTGGTCCGCTGACATGTCGTCCTCGACGCGCACGCCTCATCGTGAACTGCCGCTTGCGTAAGCGAGCTTGACCTCGACATAGGGCACGCGAAGGGCACGGAGCCCTCAAGGTGGTCTAGACAATAAACAAACCCCAGGCCGCTGACCTGCGCTGATTCGTCGTGCTGGCACCAGCGTCCCTCCGCACGGGTTGTGGATGGGACGTCGCGACAGCCGACCACCGGAACCTCAAGCATCACTTGACGTGTACGGCGCGCCTGGCGGTGCGCCAGCCGTCATCGGTACGCCGCAGTTCGTCCGCGTGGACGGCGCTGATGAAGGAGCCGCTGTCCACGACGCCCAAGCCCTTGGACCGGACACGGAACTTGTCGCCCGGACCTTCCGACACGACGACGTCAGTCGTGTGATGAACTCGCGCGGGTCTGTCGGCGCTCAGGACGCAGGGGGTCGCGTCCGACCGGGCCGAAGCCGAAAGCGCCTGCGTCCCATACCGGGCCTCGGGGAGACGCAACTCCCTGGAGGGCGAGAACTCGGGAGGCCGTGTGCTGTGACCTTGGTTTGCCTTGCCCACCTCGGCCGAGGGCCGTCGAAGGTCGGCTGGGCGGTCACGGGGGGCTGGTGAGCAGCCAGACACCAGGACAAATAGCGCATATCACGCCTATTCTGGAGATGTTTCCGTGCTCTGACATTGCGGGAGGCGCCATGACATTCGTCCAGGTCATCGACTGCAAGACCAGCAGGATCGATGAGTTGAACAGGCTGATGGACAGCTGGGTGGAAGCGACGCAGGGCAAACGGACAGCCACCCATTCGATCGTCGGCCGGGACCGCACCGACTCCTCGCACGTTGTGGAGATCGTGGAGTTCCCCTCGTACGAGGAGGCGATGAAGAACTCACGGCTGCCGGAGACGGACCAGATCTTCCAGGAGCTGGTGGCGGCCTGCGACCAGGAGCCCACGTTCACGGACCTCGACGTTCTCCGGGACGAGCAGTTGAACAAGATCGTGGTCCGCAACTTCTTCGAGGAAGTGGCCAACAAGAGGAACTTCGACGCGGAGGACACGCTCTGCACACCCGACTACCAGGAGCACGACCCCACCCTGCCGACGGGCGTCGTCGGGCTCGCGGAGTCCAAGGCGGCGAACCGGAAGCTTCACGAGGCACTTGAACCGGTGGTCACGATCGAGAGCCTGCTCGCGGAGGGTGACCTGGTGAGCGCGCGGTTCTCCTTCAAGGGCCGTCATACGGGTGAGTTCCTGGGCGTGGAAGCCACGGGTCGGGAGTTCTCAGCCACTGGTCACGCGACGTTCCGCTGCCAGGGAGGCAGGATCGCGGAAAGCTGGTGGAACACCGATGACCTCGGTTTGCTGCGGCAACTGGGCGTCATCGAAGCCTGAGATCCCCACCAGGGCGCATGCGCGCTGCGGCGAGCCCAGCACCGGGGCCGCTGATCTGCCACCGTCCAAAGCGGTGCCGAAAATGGAACCCACGCGCATCCCGGCTTGGGGGCCGCTGAGGCCGCGGCCCGACGACTGAGGAACATCAGGGAGCGCGGAGGAGCGCGGGACCGCGCCGCCCGCTCACGTACGGCGCTGCCGGAGAGGGCCCGCGACTGAGAAACCGGTCCGCTCAGCGGAATGAGAAGGCCCTCCGACGGCCTAGGAGGAGTGGTGGTCCGCGGCCGGTACGGCCATGGTCGAGAGGAGACCCTTCCCCGAGAACGGAGCGATGCCTTGCAGCAAGCGGAACGGATCTCGCCTCAGGTCATGGAGTCGCTCTCCACGCCCGAGCGGGTGGAGACACATCTGGGCACTCTGGAATTCCCGCTGGGCATGCCCACCGACGAGACCGCCGACCGCGTCTACGACCATCTGGACCGTCTGCACGCCGTGCGGGGGTTCCTCGACGCCTACTCCGGTGTCAGCCTGTGGGCGGCGCGCAAGGGTTTCCTGGAGGCGGGGATCAGGGACCACGACGTCCTGCTCTTCTCGGAGTTCATGGATCCCGAGGCGCTCGTGCTGACGGGGAACGCGGACACCGTCTACTTCCTGACGTTCCTCGACCTGACCGAGGGTCCGCTGGTGGTGGACGTGCCGCCCCTCTCCCTCTGTTTCCTCAATGACATGTGGTTCCGCTGGGTCGCGGATCCCGGTATGGCCGGGCCGGACCGCGGGGCCGGCGGCAAGTACCTCTTCGTGCCGCCCGGTTATGAGGGCCCTCTTCCGGAAGGCGGCTACTTCACACTGAGGACCCGCACCACGCGGCTCATCCTGGGCGGACGGGCGTTCCTGGAGAACGACGACCCGAAGCCGACGGTCGAGCGCATCAAGGAGGGGCTGCGCATCCACCGCTATGTCCCCGGGTACTACGGAACGAGCATCGGGGAGATCGTCACGGGGGGCACGGCCCCCCCGTTGCCCTGGACCGCTCAGACGTGGACCGCCGCGCTCCGCAGGCCCGACCCGCCGCGGTTCGTCGAGGGCAGCGGGCGCGCCGTGAACACGGTTCCCCCCGCGGACGCGACCTACTTCGACCTCGCCAGTGAGCTCGTGCACGATCAGCCGGCCGAGGCACTCGATCCCGAGATCGCCGGTGCTCTGGCCGCGATCGGGATCGCCAAGGGCCGGCCCTTCGAGCCGGACCCACGGATGCGGAAGATCCTCACCGAGGCGGCCGCGGTGGGGAACGCGACGGCCCGTACCCTCGCCTGCCGCCCGCGCCCGGAAGAGGGAGCGCACTACTACGGCGCGTCCTCCCGGTGGGTCAACGGCCTGCTCGCCTCCGGCTACGACTTCACGACCCCGCCCGCGGACATCACCGACCGGGGTGTCGAGCCCCGTCCGAGCGACGGCGCCCGCATGCTCAACCTGCGGAGCTGGTGGTGGTACCTGGGCGTGGGCATCAGCCCGGCGTTCACCGCACCGCTGGCCGGTATCGGCTCGCAGTACCTGTTCGCGTTCGCGGACCGGCAGGACCGGGCCCTCGACGGGGGCCGGCACTACCGTCTGGTCCTGCCGCCGGACATCCCAGCCGCCCGTTTCTGGTCGGTGACCGTCTACGACAACCAGACCCGCTCCATGCTCTCCACGCCGCAGCGCTACCCCCGGGCCGGCAGCCAGGGCTACCCGACCCCGGCGGCGGTCGCCGACGCGGACGGCGCGACGACGGTGCACTTCGGTCCGGACCGGCCCGACGGCGTACCGGAGGGCAACTGGATCCAGACCACGCCGGGCCGCGGGTGGTTCGTGGTCCTGCGGCTGTACAGCCCCCTGCGGCCGTTCTTCGACAAGTCCTGGCGGCCGGGCGAGATCGAGGCGGTGGATTGACCTCGCCCGACAGGGCTTCGGAGGTACGACGGTCCGGACGGTGAGGTGGCCATGGGCACGAGCCCACTGGGGAGTTGGAGCGACGGTGCCGCGAAGCGGGCGATCGTGGAGTTCGTGACGTCCGCGGCGGCGGAAGGCTCGCCGGACTTCGTCGCGCCGATGGACCGGGTCGCCGTGTTCGACAACGACGGAACCCTGTGGGTCGAGAAGCCCGAGCCGGTGCAGATGCCGTTCGTCCTCGCCAAACTGGCGCAGCGGCTGGAGGCGGACCCGTCGCTGGCCGCCGAGCGGGCTTACCGGGCGATCGCCGAGAGGGACGAGGCGTACTTCCGCGCGCTGAACGACCAGGATCCCGACGCCGTGGCGTCGATGGTGGAGGCCATCGGCTCGGCCTGGGAGGGCACGCCCTTCGGGGAGTTCGAGGCCGAGGCCGCCCGGTATCTGGAGTCCTGGCGTCACGAGCGCTTCGGCCTGCCCGCCATCGGCCTGGTCTACCGGCCGATGCTGGAGCTGTTCGACTACCTCAGGGCGTACGGCTGGCGACTGTTCGTCTGCTCGGGCGGCGGGCGCGACTTCATGCGGGTGATCTGCGAGGACGCCTGGGGCCTGCCGCGGGAGAACGTGATCGGCTCGGCCCCGGAGTTCGCCTACCGGGACGGCGCGCTCGTCCGCCGGGCGACCCCGCACGGCCCCGTCGCGTCGGGCCCGGAAAGCCGGAGTACGTCCTCGCCCGCACCGGCCGGCTGCCGGGCTTCGCGGCGGGCAACGACGACGTGGACGTCGAGATGCTGCAGTCCGCGCGGTTCGCCCTGCTCGTCGTGCACGACGACGACGTCCGCGAGTACGCGTACGACGACAGCGCGCTGCGGGCCCGAGCGGAGGCCGAGCGGTCCGGCTGGACGACGGTCAGCGTGAGGAACGACTGGAAGACCGTTCTGGCGGAACGGCACGACTAGGAGGAATGTGATGCCCCGAGCGAGCGACGGCGCCAGCCCCGGCACGTCGGCCGAGACCCTGACCTCGATCAGCCTCCCGGACCGGTTGGAGACGGTCTTCGGCACGCTGGACTTCTTCGACGGCCTGCCTCTGCCCGACACGGTCACCCGCAGCTACGACACCCTGGACCTGCTGCGCGGGATCGAGGTGTTCCTCAACTGCGTGCCCGGCGCCTCGATGGTGGCCATGCGGCGCGGCCTCGCCGGCCTCGGTATCGACTCCCGCACCATCGGCTACACCGCCCCGCGCTGCGGCTCGGCACCGCTGATCCTCACGGCGAACACGGAGACGACGTACGGGATGGCCTGCCTGGCGCTCGACCAGGACGGACCCACCGTCATCGAGTCGCCGCCGAACTCGCTGTGCTTCGTCGACGACCTGTGGCAGCACTACGTCACCGACATGGGCATGGCCGGACGGGACAAGGGGGAGGGAGGCAAGTACCTCTTCCTGCCTCCGGGCCACGACGGCGAAGTCCCCGACGGATACCTGGTCGTGCGGCCGAAGACTTTCTCCTCCTGGGTGCTGATGCGTGCCCTGGGCGGTGAGGAGAGCATGCTTCGGACGCGCATCTATCCGCTCTCCGCCGCGGCGGACCCGCCCGAGCAGCGCTTCGTCAACTTCGCGGAGTCGGACTTCAACACCGTCCACGCCAACGACTTCTCCTTCTTCGAGGAGATCGACACCCTCGTGCAGGGGGAGCCGCCCGAGGCGCTCGACCCCGAGCGGGCCGGACAGCTCGCCGCGATCGGCATCGTGCCCGGCAAGCCCTTCCAGCCGGACGACCGGATGCGCTCGATCCTCGACACCGCGGCGAGAATCGCGTCGGGCATCGTACGGACGCTGGCCTTCAAGCCACGCGACCCGATCTTCTACCACTACCCCGGCAGCTCGTCGTGGAAGAACCCGTGGCCGTCGCGCAGCCACGAGTTCCTGTCGGCGGAGGGTGCCCGGTTGCTGGACGCCCGGGCGGTGTTCCACTACGTCGGGGCGGGCACCTCGCCGGCGATGGCAGCGGCGGCCGTCGGGGTCGGATCGCAGTACGCCTATACGGCGGAGGACTCCACCGGCGCCTGGCTCGACGGCGGGCGTGCCTACACGCTCAGGCTGCCGAGCGGCATCCCGGCGAAGAACTTCTGGGCCGTCAACGTCTACGACCCGCAGACACGTTCCCTGCTGCGCACCGACACGCCGTACCCGAGCGTGAACAGCCTCTCGGACGCCGTCCGGTCCGAGGACAACGGCGACACGGTCCTCCACTTCGGCCCGACGGCGCCGGAGGGCAGGGAGGGCAACTGGGTCCAGACCGTCCCCGGCAAGGGATGGTTCACGATCCTCCGGCTCTACGGACCGCTCGAAAGCTGGTTCGACCAGAGCTGGCGGCCGGGTGAGATCGAACCGGCGTGAGGTAGGCGGCCGTGGGTGAGGCGATCGGTCAGATCCTGTCCTATGGCGTCGCCGTGGCGCTGAGCGCGTTCCCGATCATCGGTGTGGTGCTGATGCTCGCCACCCCCAGGGCGCGCTCCAACGGACCGGCACTGCTTCTGGGCTGGGTCCTGGGCCTGGCTCTGGTCGGCACGATCGTGCTGCTGGTCTCCGGCGGCGCCGGCCCGAGCGACCAGGGGCAGCCGGCCGACTGGGTCAGCGCGCTCGACCTGGCGCTCGGCATGCTGCTGCTGTGGGTGGCGGTGAAGGAGTGGCGCGGCCGGCCGCGCGGCGACGAGGAGGTGACGTTGCCGAAGTGGATGAAGACCGTCGACTCGTTCACTCCTGTCAAGGCGCTGGCACTGGGGATGGCGCTGTCCGCCCTCAACCCGAAGAACCTGCTGCTCTCGATCGCCGCGGCGTCGGCGATCGCGCGCACGGACACCTCCGCCGGCGCACAGGCCGTGGCACTGGCGGTCTACGTGGTGGTCGGGGCGCTCGGGCCCGGAACGCCGGTCGTGCTCTACTTCGCCCTCAAGGAGCGCTCGAAGCACATCCTCGACGGCCTCAGGCTCTGGATGGAGCGGCACAACACGGCGATCATGGCCGTGATCTGCTTGCTCTTCGCCGCGAAGCTGGTGGGCAACGCCATCAGTGATCTCTCCTCCTGATGCGGGTGCCCATGCTCGGACTGTTCCCTTCCCTGCGGGGATACCGGCGGCAGTGGCTGGGGCGGGACGCCCTGGCAGGGGTGACGGTGTGGGCGATTCTGGTGCCCGAGGCACTCGCCTACGCGACGATCGCCGGCGTCTCGCCCGTGGTCGGCCTTTACGCCGCACCCGCGGCCCTGATCCTCTACGCCGCCTTCGGCAGCTCGAAGCACCTGGTGGTCGGGCCGATGGCGGCGACGGCGGCGCTCTCTGCGGCGATCGTCGGTGAGGCCGCCGGCGGTTCGAGCGCGGACTTCACCGCGATGACGGCGGCACTGGCCGTCACCGTGGGCATCGCGGCGCTCCTTGCCGGACTGCTGCGCCTCGGCTTCCTCGCCAGTTTCATCTCCGAGCCGGTGCTGAAAGGCTTCATCGTCGGCCTGGCACTGACGATCATCGCGGGCCAGCTGCCGAAGCTGTTCGGTGTGGAGGGCGGGTCGGGTGACTTCTTCGAGAAGATCTGGGCCTTGATCGGCGATCTCGGCGGAACCAGTGGCCTCACCGTCCTGATCGGCGTCGGCAGCCTCCTCCTGATCCTCGTTCTCAAGCGGGTCGCCCCGATCGTGCCCGGCTCGCTGATCGCGGTGGCGCTGGGGATCGCGGCGGCAGCCGCCTTCGATCTGCAGAACCACGGTGTCGATGTCGTCGGCAGCGTCGAGTCCGGGCTGCCCTCGTTCGGCTTCCCCGATGTCTCGGTCGACGACCTCGGCCACCTCGCCGCCGGAAGCGTCGGCGTGCTGCTCGTCGCCTTCGCCGAGGGACTCGGGGCGGCGAAGAGCTACGCCACCCGCGACCACTACGAGGTCGACGCCAACCGCGAGCTGATCGGGCTCGGAGCCGCCGGCCTGGGCGCCGGCCTGTCCAGCGGCATGATCGTCAACGGCAGCCTCTCGAAGACCGCCGTCAACTGGTCGGCGGGCGCACGCACCCAGCTGGCCGGAGTATTCGTCGCCCCTCTTACCGTGATCACGCTTCTCTTCCTGACCGGCCTCTTCGAGAAGCTTCCCGAGGCGGTGCTCGCGGGGGTGGTGGTCGCGGCGGTGGTCGAACTGGTCGACATCCCCTCGCTGGTCGCCCTCCACCGCGTCTTCACACACAGGCTCGGCCAGGCCTACGGCGTCGCCGCGCGGCCCGACTTCCTCGCCGCGGTCGCCGCGATGCTCGGGGTGATGATCTTCGACACGCTGCCCGGCCTCTTCATCGGCATCGGTGCCTCGTTGCTCCTGCTCCTCTACCGCTCCTCGCGGCCGGTCATCAGCGAACTCGGGCAACTGCCGGGGAACGGACACTTCGCCGCGCTCGGCAGGCACACGGACAGTCGCAGGATCCCGGGGGTGATCGTGCTGCGCGTCGAGGGGGGCATCTACTTCGCCAACGCCGAGCGGATCCGGTCCACGGTACGGAGGGCCGCCGGCCGGGAAGGGGCGACGGCGGTCGTGATCGACGCCGAGACGGTTCCCTTCGTCGACGTCGGCGCGGTACGCATGCTCGACGAACTGGCCGAGGAACTGGAGGCCCACGGAGTCCGGCTCCTGCTGGCCCGCGACGTGGGTCAGGTGCGGGACGTGCTGCGCACCGCCGAAGCCAGGGCGGAGCTGAGGCACGTTCATCCCACCGTGCGGGCGGCTGTCGACGCGGCCAGGACCGGCACCTGACGCAACCGTGCCTTCACTACGTCACCACCGCCCATCCCGGACGAACCGCCAAGCTGCCCAGGTGGCCTGCCTGGTTCAGCTCTGGAGGGTGGCGAGCCAGCCGGTCAGCAGGCGGTTGACCTCGTCGGGGCGCTCCTGCCGGATCCAGCGGCTGCAGCCGCCCAGGAGGTGGGAGGCCGACGGGCCGGGGAGGGTGGTGGGGTAGGCGTCGATGGCCTCGGACATCCAGGTGGTGGAGGCGTCCAGGGCGCCGGCATAGACGTCGAGGTCGTCCTCGCTCAGCCAGGCCGGGAGGAGGTAGGAGACGTAGAACTCCTGCTCAGGGCCGCCGATCCGGCCGAAGACGTCGGTGGGACGGGGACCACCGGGCGGTGCGTAGGGGACGCTCAGCAGGGCGACGGCGCGGAAGGCCTCGGGGTGGAGCAGGGCGGAGGCGGAGGCGATGTTGGAGCCCCAGTCGTGGCCGACGATCACCGAGTTCTCCTCGCCGAGGGGGCGCACTACGGCGACGTTGTCCTCCACCAGGTCGAGCATCCGGTAGGCGTCGATCGCCTCCGGCCTGGAGGCCGCGAGGCGTCGCCGTGGGATGCGGAACCCGTTCCGGCAAGGCAGCGCAACCGCGGCTTGCGCGCAGGTTCGCTGCCAAGGGCCGCCCGGATTCCTGGCACTCGCGCGCTACGAGGAGCTCGCCGATGAGGTGGACGAGGTCGGCGTCGACCCATGCTCTGGCGTGTGAAGCGGTCGACTCATCGAGGTTGAACACCAACGGACGGCGGAGCTCGCGGGAACGGGCGTGGCGGCGCTGTACCGAGCGGCTCACACCACCCTCCCCAGAGTGACGTTAAACACATCCGAATCGGGGGCTGTGCGGCGGGAGGCGTCGATCTGACGGCGCGGACAGCGGCGAGTGCAGCCATGACCGAGGCCCCGCAGACCGCCCCTCACCCTCAACGGCTGTTTTCAGCCATCGGGCCGGTGTACGGTGCCCGGCACCGAAGCCCGCAAACGGAAGCACGACCTTGTGACGACGATCCAGCACAGCCGGGCGGGAAGACGGCAGGCCATGCGTCGGATCCGCCCCCGGCGTTCACCAGCAGCGCCCCTGCTGATGCTCGCCTGGGCGGGCGCCGCCGCCGTGCTGTGGCTGTGGTGGCAGAACACCGCCGTCGTCACCGCGACCACCGCCGACCGGCTGGTGAACGCGGGCCGGATCACCGGACTGCTCGCCGGCTATGCGATCGCCCTGGTGATCGCCCAGATGGCGCGCATCCCGGCCCTGGAACGCCGGGTCGGGTCCGACCGCGTGGTGCGGTGGCACGCGAGAAGCGGCCGCTACGCGCTGGCCCTGACCCTCGCCCACGTCACGCTGATCCTGTACGGATACGCCCTGCAGGCGGACACCGGCATCGTGGCCCAGACGGTCACCGTCGTCACCGACTACCCGAGGATGGTCGAGGCGGCCGTCGGCACGATCCTGCTGCTCCTCGTCGGCCTGCTGTCCGCCGGTGCCGTACGGCACCGTATGCGCTACGAGCTCTGGTACTACCTGCATCTGCTCACCTACGCCGCGGTCTACCTCACCTTCTGGCACCAGCTCGCCACGGGCAGCGAGTTCGTCGGCGACGCCGTCGCCCGCACGGCCTGGTACGCCCTGTACCTCACGGTCGGCGCCCTGCTGCTGTGGTACCGCGTACTCACCCCGATACGGCTCAACCTCCGGCACCGTATGCGGGTCGAGTCGGTCGTGCAGGAGGCACCAGGCGTGGTCTCCGTGCTGATCCGGGGCCGACGGCTGCACCGTCTGGGCGCCGAGGCGGGGCAGTTCTTCCGCTGGCGGTTCCTCACCAAGGGGCTGCGGTGGAGCGCCAACCCGTACTCGCTGTCAGCGCCGCCGCGCCCCGACCTGCTGCGGATCACCGTCAAGGCCGTCGGCGGGCACAGCGCGGCGCTGGCCGGTTTGCGGCCGGGGACGCGCGTGTGGGCGGAAGGGCCGTACGGGGCGATGACCGCGGCCCGCCGCAGCCGTGGCAAGGTACTGCTGCTCGCGGGAGGGGCAGGCATCACCCCGCTTCGAGCTCTGTTCGAGACACTGCCCGGCGCACCCGGAGACCTGACACTGCTCTACCGCGCCCGTACCGCGGAGGAACTGGCACTGCGGGACGAACTGGAGGCGATCGCGGACGCGCGCGGGGCCCAGTTGCTGTACGCGGTCAACAGTCCTGACGGGCGACGGCCTGCGATCACCGCGAAGATGCTGCGCAGGATCCTGCCGGACATCGCGCGCCACGACGTGTACCTGTGCGGGCCGCCGGGACTGGCCGAGGAGTCGTACGCCGCACTCCGCGAGGCAGGTGTTCCGCACCGCCGTATCCACCACGAGTCCTTCGAGTTCTGAGGCGCACCGTGACACTTCGTACCGCTGATGCGCTGGTGCTCCCGTGAGGAAGAAGCACCCGTTCCGCCACGCGCTGCTGGCCACGGCCGGCACCGTCTCCGGCATCGTGCTGCTGCTCACGCTCAAGCCGACCACGGACCCGTCGGCAGCGCAGGCCGAGCCCGCGATCACGTCGAGCACCGCCGCGTCCGCTTCCCCGTCGGCGTCCGCGCACACCCCGTCCGCGTCACCCTCGCCGTCGAAGACGCCCGAGAAGAAGCGCACCCCGTCACCGTCTGCGTCCCCGACGAGCACGCGGCCGCCGCACACGGCGTCGGCCTCCCCCACGAGAACCGGCAGCGCCCCGTCCGCACCGAAGACCACCTCGGCCGCCCCCACCACCCGCACCGTCACCGGGTCCACGGCCGAGACGAAGTACGGCCCGGTCCAGGTACGGATCACCGTCACCGGCAGCAGGATCACCGAGGCGACCGCCGTCCAGTCGCCCGACGAGACGGCGCGGAGCAGGGACATCAACTCCACGGCCGTCCCCCGGCTCAACCAGGAGACGCTGCAGGCACAGAGCGCGGACATCGACACGGTGTCGGGCGCCACGTACACCAGCGCGGGCTACAGACAGTCCTTGCAGAGCGCTCTGGACCGGGCCAGCGCCTGAGGGCCGGGGCGGGGCAGTCATCGCTGTTCGTCGACGCGCCGCCTCGCGTCGCGTCGGACGAGAAGCGGTGGCGCGATGTGGCGGCCGGGCTTTCGGAGTGGCCGGCGCTCGGCCCGCCCCGTTTCAGTTGCCGGTTTCTGGGCCGTACCACTGCGGTGCTCGGCCGGTGACGGCGCCGAGGAGGTTTGCTCGCCGCCGGAACGTCCCGCATGGTCGGCCCTCCGCGACCGGTGCTCCTGGCGTAGGCCGGGTGGGCGGCCCGGGGGACCCCGGCCCGCCCACCGTGGGAGAAAGGATTCTCCTGAAGGGTCGTGTGCCGTCAGGAGAGCTTGATCAGGGTGTAGTCGTCGCAGTAGCCGGCCGACGAACCCGCGTCTTTGTAGCAGTAGACCGCGGCCGAGGTGTTGGTGCTGCCGGTGGTGAAGAAGATCGGCTGCTGGGAGTAGGCGGTGCTGGAGGTGCGCAGGTAGGTCTCGGTGCCGCCGAAGCTCTTCACACCGACGGCGACCTGCTCACTTCCGTTCGCGACCTTGGCCCAGCCGGCCAGCAGGTAGGTGCTGCCCGCGGTGAGGCCGGTGGCGGACTGCTCGACACCGCTGGTGGCGGCGCCGGTCTGCAGGGAGTAGGTGCCGGTGCGGGCGTTGGAGGCGACCACGTTGGACTGCGCGCCGCTGCCGCTGCGGGTCCAGGGGCTCAGGGAGCCGGTCTCGAAGCCCGCGTTGGTCAGCACGTTGGAGGGGGTGGAGATCCGTTCCACCGCGAGGTCGTCGCAGTTGCCGGTGCCGGTGCCGCCGGTGTTCTTCCAGCAGTAGACCAGGGCCGAGGTGTTGGAGCTGCCCGTGGTGAACAGCACCGCGGCCTGGGAGTACGACGTCGTGGCCACGTTGGTGAAGGTCTCCGTGCCGCCGTAGTTCTTGACGCCGATGGCGAGGGTCTCCCCGGCCTTCGCCACCTTGGCCCAACCCGTGAGCAGGTAGGTGGTATTGGGGGCGAGGCCGGTGATGTTCTGGTTGGCGCCGCTGCCGCTGGCCTGGGTGGTCAGCGCGTAGGTGCCGGTGCGTGCGCCCGAGGAGGTGACGGAGGGGGCGGCGCCGCTGTTGGTCCAGGGGCTCATCGCGCCGGTCTCGAAGCCGGCGTTGGAGACGAGGTTGCCGCCGGTGCCGTTGTAGGCGCCGATGTTGGGCGCGGCCGTCGCGGAGACGGCGTTGCCGAAGGCGTCCTTGCCGCCGTTGCCGCTGATGACCGCTCCGGCCCGGATCACGGGAGAGGAGGGGTGGACCTGGTAGGCATTCGCGCCGGTGTACGAGGAGGAGAGGTTCGCGTTGCCGGGGTTGCGGAACTCGGGGTCGGTGACGACCTTCGCCGAGTCGGCGGGCTCGGAGGACGGGTGGGCGCCGTAGAAGAGGTTGTTGGAGTAGACGGATCCGGCGCTGGTGGTGAAGTAGCCGCCGGTGCCGTAGTTGAACACCGCGTTGTTGCGGAAGGAGAGGGTGCCGGTGACGGTGGTGCCCCGGCGCGAGTACAGGATCGGGGTGTTCAGGCCGCTCTGGTTGACGTAGACGCTGTTGTTGTAGATGAGAGGGACAGCGACCGGACTGCCGCTCCTGTTGGGGATGTTGCCGACGAAGTGGAAGACGCCCGTGCCGTGGGTCGGGGTGCCCGCTGCGGGGCAGCCGGCGTTGGTGCCGTCGTTCTCGCTGATGTTGTAGCGGATCACTGTGCCGTCACTGGGGACGGTCGAGGTGGGCTCGTTGGCGATCGAGAAGGGCGGCATGATCAGCATGAAGCCGCCGAGGTTCTGGTGGCTGTAGTTGTACTGGAACGTGGTGTTGTGGTTGCCCCAGTCCACGTCGTAGCCAGTGCCGTCGGCGCCGTTGACGTGGCAGTAGACCTCGTTGTTCTGGACGACGGTGTCGTTGCTGCCGGACATCCAGATGCCGGCGGAGGCGCCGTTGCAGTACTGCCCGGAGGGCGGGCAGGTGGCCTTCGCGCCGCCGTAGCCGGCCTTGTTGCCCTCGATGAGGGCACCGTCGTTCTTGACGACGAGGACGTCGTCGGCACCGTCGTAGGTCATGGTGTTGTCGCGGATGACCGTGCCCGTGGTCTGGCCGGTCCCCTGGCCGTCCCCGTCCGGGGTGACGGCGACGGCGATGCGGTCCACGTGGTCGAAGGTGTTGTTCTCGACCACCACGTCGTCCCAGGTGGAGACGGTTGCGGTGTGGTCGGTCTGGACGCCGACGCCCGCGTTGGTGGAGTACCAGCCGCCCGACCAGCCGCTGATGTGGTGGATGTTCATGTCGTGCACCCGGATGTGGTGCAGGACGCCACCGGAGCTGTTCTCGGCCAGGACGCCCGACCGGTACGCGGGCGAGGCCGCCGCGTTGGTGAGCTCCAGGCCGCCGATCTCCCAGTACTGCTGGTTGAGCAGGTAGATGACGGGGCCGACGGCGCCGCCCGCGTTGATGACCGGCTTGGCGCCGGTGCCGTAGGAGCCCATGGTGACGGGGCTGCCGGAGGCGCCCGATCCTTGCGGGGTGAGCTGGCCGGTGCAGGTGGTTCCGGCGGCGAAGAGGATGCTGTCTCCCGCGCCGAAGGTGGTGTTGTTGACGCTGGTGACGGTGTTCCAGGGGCTGGACTGGGTGCCGTTGCCGTTGGTCGCGGCCGAGCAGTCGACGTAGTGGGCACTGCCCGCCGCCATGGCGGCGGGGGCCGGGAGGAGCAGAGCGCCCGCCAGCGTGGCGAGCAGGGTGAGGACGCGGGACGCCCTGAGACCTGGGCGATCCGATCTGCGACGCTTCATTGCGACGCTCCTTGCTGGGTGGGTGTGTCCTCCGCGCCGCGGGATGCGACGCGGGGCTTCCTGCACCGGGCGGGTCGGCCGAAGCGGGCACGTCCGGAATCTGTGGGGGACTTCAGCGCGGCGGGATCGAGGCCGGGAGCGGCGTCTCGAGGACGGAGGCGTGGCGCATGCCCGGCGGCAGCGCCAGGGAGACGGGCTCCCAGTCCACGCCGTCCTTGCTGCGAGCCGCCCCGTACCGCCCTTCGAGGTAGTGGTCGAAGATCATGACCAGCTCGTCCCCGCGCCGGAAGATCGACGGCCCCTCCACCACCGAGGGGGTGACCGGGCCGGTGCCGGCGGCGTACGGACCGCCGGGGGTTTCGAAGGCGGTCAGGTGGATGTCCTTGTGCGCGGTGGCGAGGTCGTTGGTGCCTCGCTCGTCCTTGAAGGCCATGAGGAACCCGCCGTCGTCCAGCTGCCGCACGGTGGCGTCGATGACGGAGTGACCGGGGTCGAAGAAGACGTCGGGGGCCGAGAACGTGCTGAAGTCCTCGGTGGTGCAGTGCCAGATGCGGTGGTCCTGGCCGACATGTTCGAAGTCGCGGCCCTCAGCCGTGCTCCCGGACTCGACGACCGACGACCAGATGAGGTGGTACAGCCCGGTAGCGCGGTCCAGGAAGAACTCCGGGGCCCAGGCGTTGTGGGCTCCGTTGACGTCGGCCATGACCGGGATGAGCCGCTGTTCCGACCAGGTGAGCAGGTCAGGCGAGGTGGCGTGGACGATGCAGGGGCTCGTCCAGCCGTCGGTGGCCAGCAGATGGAACAGGCCGTCGGGGCCCACCCCGATGAACGGATCCCGCAGTCTGCCGGTGCCGACCGTGCCCCGTAGGACGGGCCGGCCGCCGTTCACCGTCGAGAACTCCTCACCGTCGTGGCTGTAGGCGAGGTGGAGCGCCTCGTCGGTGTCGGTGAAGTATGAGACCACGTACATCGGTGGATGGTCCTTCCGGGATGTTCGGGACGGCGGGGATGCCGGGTGTCGGGGCATGGGGGTGCCCTGGACGGTGACGGTGTTCGTGTTCGGGCCTCGGCGGCCTGGCCCGGCTCTACGACTTGACGGCGCCGGCCGACATCCCGGCGACCACGTGCCGTTGCAGGAAGACGAAGATCAGCAGCAGCGGGAGCACTCCGAGCAGGGCGGCCGGGAACAGGGTCGTCGGCTGCACGGTGTGCGGGTCGATGAAGGAGTAGGCGTTCACCATGACGGTGCGTTTGTCGGGATCCTGCAGGAAGACCAGCGGAACCAGCAGGTCGTTCCAGACCTGGAGGGCGACGAAGGTCAGCAGCGTGCTGGTGATCGGGCGCAGCAGCGGCAGGATGATGACGAAGAAGGTGCGGAACGCTCCGCAGCCGTCCAGGGCGGCGGCCTCTTCCAGGTCGACGGGGATCGAGCGGACGAAGCTGGTGTAGAAGAACACGGCGACCGGGAGGTTGATGGCCGTGTAGATGATGACCACTCCCCCGTAGCTGTCGAGCAGGTTCAGGTCCCGCATCAGCAGGTACAGGGGCGCCACCACCACGAAGATCGGTACCGAGGTGCCCAGGATGAACAACCGGTACACCCAGGTCGACCAGTTCTGGGTGATGCGGGCCAGCGGGTAGCTGGCCAGGGAGCCGATGACGGTGATGCTGAGACACGACAGACCCGTGATGAGCAGTGTGTTCAGCGCGCTGCGCCCGTAGTGGATCTGCCCGAAGGCCTCGGTGAAGTTGTGCAGGGTCAGGGAGTGCGGGAAGCCCAGCGGGGACCTCGCCACATCCGCCGCGGTGCGCAGCGAGGTCACGACGGTGAAGAGGAACGGCAGGACGAACGTCAGCGTGCCGAGACACAGCAGCACGGTGCCGAGGGTGCCGGAGGTCCGGCGCCAGAGGGTGGAGATCATGGTTGCCGTCCGTCAGATTCGTCGCTCGCGAAGCCGGAGCAGGGAGGAGGTGGCGCTGGACAGGACGACCACGGTCACCAGGAGCAGGACCGAGACCGCGATGCCGAAGGCGAACTTCCCGCCGCCGAAGACGTTCCGGTAGACGAGCATGGTCAGGGTGTCCGTGGCACCGGCCGGGCCGCCGTTGGTGAGGACGAGGGGGAACTCGAAGACCTTGAGCGAGCCGATGAGGCTGAGCGTGACGTTCACGGTCAGCGCGGGAGCCAGCATCGGCCACTCCACGCTGCGGAATCGCTGCCAGCCGCTCGCGCCGTCCACCGCGGCCGCGTCGAGCAGTTCGGTGGGCACGCTCATGTAGCCGGCGAGGAAGATGGCGCAGGAGTAGCCCGCGAACATCCAGACGTTGACGGCGGCGACCGCGTACAGGGCGGTGGAGGTGTCCCCGAGCCAGACGTGCTGCAGCGAGTCGAGCCCGAACACGCCGAGCAGCGCGTTGATGCCGCCCTCCGGGGCGAACAGGTACGACCAGATGAAGGCCGCCATCACCGGGGAGACGAGCGTGGGGGTCAGCAGCACCACGCTGAGCGTCTTGCGCACCTTGGGCCGGCGGAAGAGCAGGCTCGCGAAGAGCAGGCCGAGGGCGTTCTGTGCGACCACGACGACCGCCGCGTACAGCACGGTGTGCCACAGGGCGGCGGTGACCTTCGGATCGTCGGCCATGGCACGGTACTGCTCCGTGCCGACGAAGTTGGCGATCGGTCCGCCGAGGCTGTCGGTCATGCTCAGATAGACGCCGCAGGCCAGCGGATACAGCATGAACACGCCGTATATGACGATCGCCGGAAGCAGGAAGGCGGCCATGGTGGCACGCCGTCGGTGGAACACGGGGGTCCTCCTCTTGCCCGGACGGGCCGTGGTGGGGGGCGGTCGCGAGCCGCCGATCGCGCTCCCACCACGGCTGACCAGGGGTGGCCGGTTACTTGGCGGACGCCGCGGTCTGGATGTCCTTCAGCGTCTGTGCGGCGGACGCCTTGCCCAGCAGGTAGGCCTGGATCTTGGAGCCGGTCTCGGTCTCTGCGGCCGCGGCGTACCAGGAGTTGGACGGGAGGATCCGGTAACGGCCGTCCTTGAAGGCCGTGGTGAAGGCCGTCGTCTCGGTGGCTTCCGGCGTGGTGCCGTCCGTGAACGGAGACTCCGCGTTCTCGGCCTCCAGGAACTTGGCGAGGTTCTCGTTCTGCGACCAGAATTTGACGTACTCGCGTGCCGCGTCACCCTGCTGCGACTGGGAGTTGACGCCCCACATCGTGCCGGCGAACAGCATGCTGTTGGGCTTGGTGCCCTCGGCGCCGCCCGGCCAGGGAGCGAAGGAGACCGGGAAGCCGGCCTTCTTGATGTTGGAGATTTGCCATGCGCCCTGGTACCAGAAGGCGCTCTTGCCGGCGCTGAAGTCCTGCGGACCCTGTGCCCACTCGTCGATGCCGAGCTGGTTCTTCCAGTTGACGTACCCCTTGTCCTCCAGGGTCTTCAACTGCTCCAGCGACGACTTCCAGTCGGGGTTGAACGACGCCTTGCCGTCGAGGAAGTCGGCGTCCCACTGCTTGTTCTTCTGGTAGACGGTGGTCGAACCGCTCGCCTGGAAGACGGAGCTGCCGGTCCATCCGCTCTTGTCGGGCAGCGCGATGGGGTCGATGCCGGCCTTCTTGACCTTGGCGAGGTCCGCGAGGAACGTCGGCCAGTCGGCGGGGACTTCGGTGATGCCCGCCTTCTTCAGCAGGTCCGTGTTGGCGTACAGGCCGATGCCGATCAGCTCCATCGGCATCGCGAGGGTCTTGCCGTCGGCCTGCGCGAAGGGCTTGGCGTCGGGGGCTATCCGGCTCGCCCACGACTCCCCGGACAGGTCGGCGAGATAGCCGGAGGCGCCCCACTTCTTCATCTTGTCCGTGTCGACCATGATCACGTCGCCGGCCTTGCCGCCGAGCAGCTCCGGCTGGAGCTTTTGGACGTAGGTGTCGTTCGCGGTGATGTACTCGAAGTCGACCTTGATGTTCGGGTGGGCTCTCTCGAACGCCTTGTTGATCTCCGCGACGTTGGCGGGCTCCGCGCCGCCGCCCTTCCACGCCTGCACGTGGATGGTCACCTTGCCGTCCTTGGAGGCACCGGCCGACCCGCCTCCGCACGCGGCCAGCGACATCGCCATGGCGGCGACCGTGGTGGCGACCGCGAGACGTCTCCCAGAGCGCTTCATTGCACACCTCACCCATCGTCGGTACGGACCGACTTGTCATCTCTGAAGGGGTTTGAACGGGCTGGTCGGTTTCCGTGTCGGGGAAGTGCTGACACATACGGAAAGGGACCGGTCGACCCGATTTCGCGGCGATCGTTCATGCCGATTGCGGGGACTGTAACGCAAAACTTAACTGACATCTATACGTAACTTTCCGTGGCCGGTTGGCTCGGTTGGCGTGGTCGCGATCCCTGGAGGGGTGGGTTGAACACCCCGATTGCAGCCGCTATGTCAGGCTTGAACCAGGCGCCGATGGGCGGTTTCGTTGACGCGCCTGCCGCCTTATCGTTACAGTTTCCTGGCGTGTGTTCATGGGGAAGGGTGCGGATCCGCGCCCTTCTGGCTCCACCCAGCGGGCTTCGCGCCGCGGGGCGCGGGCACCGACGGGTGGCGCCCGCTGGGGTTCGACGAGGGGACCCGGCTCGACCGAAGTCGGCAGACAGAAGGAGTTCGGGTGGCAGGGCGGGCGACGATCGCGCAAGTGGCCGAGGAGGCCGGCGTCTCCGCGATGACCGTGTCCAATGTCATCAATGGCAAGCCGGGGGCCTCCGAGGAGACCCGACGCCGTGTCATGGAGGTGGCCGCGCGACTCGGCTACCGGCCGAACGTCTCGGCCCGCAACCTCAAGGCCGGCCGCAGCGGGCTCATCGGCCTCATAGCGCTGGACCTGACCAGTCAGTACGGTCTGGAAATCCTGCGCGGCGTCGCCGACGAACTGGCCAGTGCCGAGCAGGAACTGCTCGTCAACGCCACCTACCACGACGCGGTGCGGGAAAAGGACCGGATCGAGTTCCTGGCACGTGGCCTCGTCGACGGCGTGCTCATGATCGCGCCGGTCCTGGAGGACGAGACGGTCGAACTGCTGCGCCGGCAGAAAATGCCCTGCGTCATCATCGACCCTCGGCACCTGGATGTACCGCTGCCCCGGCTGAGCGTCGACAACTACCACGGCATGCGTCAGGGCACGCAGCACCTCATCGACCTGGGCCACACCCGGATCGCCTACCTCCGCGGTGAGGAGGATCTGGAAAGCACGTCCATCCGCTTCCAGGGCTTCGAGGACGCGATGCGGCTCGCCGGACTGGAGGTCGACGAGCGGCTGGTCGCCTCGTGCGACTTCTCCTATGCCTGCGGCTTCCGCACCACGGCTCGTCTGATCGACGATCACAGTCCGACGGCGGTCGTCGCCGGTGCCGACCTGATGGCGCTCGGCGCCGTCGACGCTGCCCGGGCGCGCGGCCTCAACGTGCCCACCGACTTCTCCGTCGTCGGCTTCGACGACCTCCCGCAGGCGGCACAGAGTTTTCCCGGCCTGACCACCGTGCGTCAGCCGCTGCACGACATGGGCCAGAAGGCGGCCCGCGCACTGCTGTCCCTCATCGAGGGACAACGGTTGCTCATGGAGCACATGGAGGTGGGCACCGAACTCGTGGTACGCAACTCGACTGCCCCGCCGCCCCGCGACGGCGCGGCGTGATCCGCGCGATGCCGCACCGACTCCTCCTGCGCGCCCTTGAGAGAAGGGGCCGGGGAGGTGGATGGTGGTGGTTTTCGCCGAAGTCAGTCATGGCGCGGTTGTGGTGCGCGGTCGGCCCACCGGTCTGGAAACAAAGAACCCCCGGGTCTCTGACCTGGGGGTTTCGCATGGAGCGGGTGACGAGAATCGAACTCGCGCTCTCAGCTTGGGAAGCGACGGCGCTTGGGCGGCCGAATGGCCGCTGACCTGCGGATTCGCCGTGCCGGTACCGTTGCGCGGGGCCCGTTCGCACCGCTGTTGACCGTGGTTGTCCATGCCTACGGGCACGCTCTGGGCACGCGACCCCCCAGCGGCTGAGCCATTCGGCGCGCGGCGCTTCGCACCGACCAGCGGGCATCGCCTGCCGGACTGATCCGGAGAGGCGGTTGCGATGGCAGATCCGGCAACAGCGCCCGGAACGGACGCTACGTCGAGAGCGTGGGCGTGGTGAGCCTGCCGACCCGGCGGCATCCCGGCGACCAGCCCGGCGGCCACCGGCGTTCGTGTACGGCCGAGACCGGCCCCCGCCAATCGGAGGGGGCCGGTCGGCCGACCGGCGGGGAACCTCCCGAAGCCCGGCGGATGGTCGACCGCTCCCCGCCTCGGCAGGGTTGTCCTGGTGACCGAGATCGAAAGCGCCAAGAAGACGCATCGTCGGCCCTCACCCTCACCCTCACTCGGGTCCGCCACGGCGACGGAACGCCCCGCGCCGGTGGCGCGGCTGGTCGGGGTGGACCTCGCCCGTGCACTGGCCGTGTTCGGAATGTTCGCCGTGCATGTCGGCCCCGCCCCCACGCCAGGCGGCGGCGTCGGCGACTGGTTCCTGGAGCTGGCGAGCGGCCGGGCGTCGGCACTGTTCGCCACCCTCGCCGGGTTCTCGCTGATGCTGATCGCGGGCCGCCTCGAGCCGAAGACCGGACTGGCCGGCCGGCAGGCGAGGGCCCGGATCGTGATCCGGGCCGTGATCCTGCTGGTGCTGGGCAGCGCGTTGGCGATGACCAACTTCGGCGGCGCCGGGATCCTCAACTTCTACGCGGTGTACTTCCTGTTGGCCTTGCCCCTGCTGCGGCTGCGGGCCAGGACGCTCGCGATCGTCGCGGTGACGCTCGCGGTCGTCACGCCGCAGGTGGCGTATGCGATCCGGGCGCTGCTCAGCGAGTCGGTCGTGCACAGCATCGACTCGTACGACCCGATCGCGCGCATCTCCGGCGTGGGCGTGCTCGATCTCCTGCTCACCGGCCTCTACCCGGCGATCACCTGGATGACGTTCGTGGTCACCGGCATGACGCTCGGCCGACTGGATCTGAGCTCCGGTGCGGTGCGGCGGCGGCTGGCCGTGGTGGGTCCCGCGCTGATCGCGTTCGGATACGGCGTCTCGTGGCTGGTGCTCCGGCTGACCGGCGGCGCTCAGAACATCATGGCCGGGATGCCCGCCATGAAGGACCCCGGTGCCATGAAGGACCCCGGCATGGCATCGGGCTCCTTCGACGCGCCGGTCGGTGGTGGGCTGTGGGGCCCCGACGCATGGGGGCTACTGGCAGCCGAGCCGCACAGCGGTTCCACGTTCGACCTCATCGGCAGCCTGGGGATCGCGATCACCGTGCTCCTGTGCCTGACGGTGGCCCTGGACCGACTGTCGCGGCTGCGTCGGCTCGCAACTCCGATCATCGCCGTCGGCACCATGTCCTTGACCCTGTACGTGGGCCACATCCTGGTGATCCTCGCCCTGCCCGGCGAAGCGGCCACCCCACCGCAGTCCGCCTCCGTCGCGCTGCTGCTCTGTTTCATCGTCGGGGCCACCGTGTTCGCGGCGGTCTGGTCTCGCTTCTTCCGCCGCGGACCGCTGGAGTACCTGCTCAACAAGGCCACCAAACTGGCGTATTCCGTCCGCTGAGCCTGCCGTTCCGCCGCAACCCTGACTCCGAGGACCTTCGCCATGGCCACCATCCCCACCGCCCGGAGCACCGGCTCCCATGGCCTGCGCCGGGAATCGCACCACCGCGCCGACCGGCCGCGGGCTCCGGCGCGCTGGGAACGCCCGGCGCTGGCCGCGGTGCTGGGTGTCGCCGCACTGCTCTACGCCTGGGGCATGGGGCACGCCGCGATCCACCCCTACTACGGCTCGGCGATCCGGTCGATGGCCACCAGCTGGCGGGCCTTCTTCTTCGGCGGTCTCGACACCATCCAGCAGCTCCAGCCCGGCGACCTGGTCTTCTTCAGAACAAAAGAGCTGCCCGGCGGACGGATCGGCCACGTCGGTATCTACCTCGGCCAGGACACCGCCGACCACCCGCGCTTCATCTCCAGCCGGAAGAACGCGGGCGGCCCCACCATGGGCGACAAGGGCGGCACTTCACGGCTCGACGGTGGCGGCTACTACGCACAGGGGCTGCGCGCGGCCCGCCGCCTCTGACCGTAAGGGCCGGTGCTGTTCGCCGGGCCTCGTCCGCTGTAGCTTCTGCCCGTGCCGGCGTCGGCAGACGGTGGACGCCCTCGTCGAGGCCCCGGCGCGGCGGCCGCCGGTCTGTTCCGAGTTCTGAAGCGGATGCACATGATCTCTGTCCTGATTGTGATCACCACGGTGGTGGCCGGGTGGTCACTGGTCGCCGGTCGGCTGGAGCAACGGCATGTGCGGGCCCCCTCGCGCGGGCACTGCTGGTGGCCCTGCCGTTGAGCCTGATCACGATGGTGCTGCTGGGAACGCTGCTGCTGCCCGGGCTGCCGGTGGCGCTGCTGCTGCTCATCGCGTGCATCGTCGTCCCGACCGACTTCGCCCCGGCCGAGACGCTGGTGCGCGACCGGCGTATCCCGGCGAGGGTGCGCAGTGTGCTCAACGTGGAGAGCGGCTACAACGACGGCATCGTCTCGGCCCTCTTCCTGTTCGCACTGATCCTCGTCGGCACCGACTCCGTCACCCGGACGCCCGCGCAGGCCCTCGGCACGGCCTTGCCGTTCTCGCTGAAGGCCCTCGTGGCCGGCTTCGTGGTGGGGGCGCTGGTGGCGTGGCTGATCAACCTGGCCGATCGCGCGGAGTGGATGACGGAGCGGTCCCGGCGGATCGTCGTACTGGTCACACCGCTGCTCGCCTACACCGTGACCACGGCGATGGACGGCAACGGCTTCGTGGCCTCGTTCGTGTGCGGGATCGCGTTCCGCTACGTCCGGCAGGCGCCGGTGCGCTTCGGCTCCCCACGCATCGGACTTCCAGCTCATCGAGGACACCAACTCGATGGCGACGATGTGCATGTGGTTCTTCTTCGGCAACGCCGTGGTGCTCGCCATGGAGGAGGGTGTCCACTGGCCCACCGTCGTGCGCATCCTTCCGATCATGCTGGCCTTCCTCGGCTCGACGTTCACCTGGCGGGAACGGCTCATGGTCGGCGCGCTCGGACCACGTGGCACCACCTCCATCGTGTTCGGCCTGCTCGCGTTCAACGCTCTGCCCGACGGGCGGTACGCCGACACCGCCCTGTACGCCATGACCCTGACGGTGCTCGGCAGCGTGCTGCTCCACGGCGGCGGCTCGGTGGTCATCGCCCGGTCCCTGACCGGCCCGCCCCCGTCGGCTGCCGGCTGCCCTGGCTCCCCGGGGACCGACGAGCCGGAGTCACAAGTCATCGCCAAGCGGAGTTGATGCGCCTGGCGGCCCTGGCGGCTCCCACCCCAGGCTGGTCTTCTCCAGCCACTCGGCGGGGGTGCACCCGACAGTCGCCGGATGTGCGGAGAGCGGCCGGGCGCCCAGGCTGGAGGCATGACACAGCACGTCCGTGACAAGGAGCCCGAGACCACCCACGGGACGTCGGCCGACATCGACGTGCCAGGCCGTGACGTCACACCTGGCAGAGGCGGGTTGCTGGAACTTCTCGGCCTGACGCTCGTGGCGGGCGCCGGTGTCCTGTTCGTCGTCCGTCCTGACCTCTACGAGGCAGGGGCGCACATCTTCGCCACGCGGGCGGCCTCACTGGTCCACTGAGCCGGCGATCGGCGAGCACATCCGCCCAGGGGGTCCCTGAGGGGTCCGACGATCCGGCGTTCGTCGGGTGCACCCCCCGCCAAGCTGAACCTTTCTGCCTGGCCGTCGTACGCCCTGAACTCCGCGATGACAGGCCCCCGCCCGGCCGGTGCCCGCACCCGCTGACGCGCTGCGCGGCCGACCACGTAGGAAAGGAATTCTGTGAACACCGCATCCGCCCCGGAGGCGACGGGTGCCGAGTCCCTGCGCACCAGCGAGACGCTCAAGGCGCTGTACGGGTATGTCCGCCCGCACCGGTGGGCCGTCGTACTCGGCCTGCTGTTGGCGCTGGCAGGGGCCGCCGGCGGGCTGCTCCAGCCCCTGGCCACGAAGGCGCTGGTCGACCGGCTCTCGTCCGGTGGCACGATCGGCACCATCCTGCTGGCCATGACCGTTCTGGTCCTGCTGAGCATGGTGGCCGAGGCCTTCGGTGCCTATGTGCTGGAACGGACGGCGGAGTCGGTGGTGCTCGCCGCCCGTCGCAGCCTCATCGGACGGTTGCTGCGGCTGCGCCTCGCGGAGGTGGACCGGATGCAGCCGGGCGACCTGATGTCCCGGGTGACCTCCGACACCACGCTGTTGCGGGCGGTCAGCACCCAGGCGGTGGTCTCCGCGGCGACGGGGGCGGTGACACTGGTCGCGGCGGTCGTGGTGATGGCGTTCCTCGATGCCGTCCTGCTGGGCGTCACGCTCGGCGTGGTCGCGGTCGTCGGTGTGGGTGCCGTGCTGGTGATGCCGAAGATCGGGCAGGCCGCCGAGCGTGCGCAGGCGGCTGTCGGGGAGATGTCCACGGGCCTGGAGCGGGTCTTCGGCGCCTTCCGTACGGTGAAGGCGTCCGGCGCCGAGCAGCGGGAGACCGCTCGCGTCGAGGCGGCGGCGCGCAGGGCGTGGCGTCACGGGGTGCGCAGCGCGAAGTGGGAGGCCGTGCTGGGTTCGGCGGACAACCTCGCCGTCGAGCTGGCGTTCCTCGCGTGTCTCGCCGTCGGCGGGGCGCGGGTGGCGTCCGGGGACATGCCCGTGTCCACCCTGATCGCGTTCCTGCTGTACCTCTTCTTCCTGATGGAGCCGGTGTACCAGCTGGTCGAGGCAGCGTCCCACTACCAGGAGGGCGCGGCCGCGATCGCCCGGATCGTGCAGGTGGACGGCCTGGCGACGGAGCCGCAGGACCGGCACCGGCCGGTGCAGCCCGCGGCGACCGAGGCGGTGCGGCCGCGTGCGGCGTCGGTTCGCTTCGAGGAGGTGTCCTTCCGGTACGGGCCCGGGTTGCCGGACATCCACCGGCGGGTGGACTTCGAGGTGCCGGGTGGCGGGATGACGGCGTTCGTCGGCCCCTCGGGCGCGGGCAAGTCGACGGTCTTCGCGCTCGTCGAGCGGTTCTACGAGGCGACCGGCGGCCGTGTCCTGGTCGACGGCAAGGACGTGACGAAGTGGCCGCTGTCCGAGCTGCGGTCCGTCATCGGGTACGTCGAGCAGGACGCGCCGGTGCTGGCCGGCACGCTGCGGGAGAACCTGGTCTTCGCCGCGCCCGGCGCGACCGACGACGACATTCGCGAGGTCCTCACCCGGACCAGGCTCGACGCCCTCGTCGAGCGTCTCCCGCACGGCCTGGACACCCCGGTCGGGCACCGCGGCACGAAACTGTCCGGCGGCGAGCGTCAGCGCGTCGCGATCGCCCGCGCGCTGCTGCGCAGGCCCCGGCTGCTGCTCCTGGACGAGGCGACCTCGCAGCTCGACGCCGTCAACGAGCTGGCACTGAGGGACGTCATCGCCGAGACGGCACGCGAGACGACCGTGCTGGTGGTGGCCCACCGGCTGTCGACGGTCACGGACGCCGACCGCATCGTCGTCATGGACGCGGGCAGGGTCCGCGCGGTCGGCACCCACGAGGAACTGGTGGCCAAGGACGAGCTGTACGCGCAGCTCGCGGCGACGCAGCTCCTGACCTCGGCGGGACGCGGGTGAGACGGGCCTGACCCGTGGGCCCGCCGGTGCCGTCGGCCCTCGTCCACCGGCTGGCCCCGCCGTTCGGCGGGGCAGCCGGCTGCGGTGGTTCGCTGCCCGCCCAGTCCGTCCCTTGCCCGGGAGTCCCCATGCCCGTGCGCACGGCCACGGGCAAGCAGGTCCGCTGAGCAGGCCGGATGGCCGCCCGCTCGACCAGATGCGCACCGGCATCGGCGGCAGCAGCCGACGCGTGGATCAAGACGGTCATCGGCGAACCGGCGACCTGCATCCCCTTCGCGGACCTCCTCCAGGCCATCGAGCGCCCTGGCTGAGCACGCGAGCACGATCCCCGCACCGCTCGGCGCCGTCGGCACCCGGCACACCATCAAGGCGACCCGGCCGGGCATCAACCGACCTGAGGACCGAGTGGTGGCGCGCACACGAAGCGGAGGCTGAAGAGCATCCTCCACCGAGCACTGGAGATACTCAGCCGCGCACGGACGGGAGTCGGCGGGTGTCCCGACGGCCGGGTCACGTTCGCCTGGGGCGTTCGCCTGTGAGTCACACCGGCGGCCGCTGTGTCCTGACCCGCACCGGTCCTCGCTCCCGGGCCGTGCCGACACCAGGCCCACGCATGTCCCGCAGTCGTCCAGACCGCGTCCATGGACGACCGGTTGGCGCCAGGCGGAGCTGAGATCAGCCGACCAGGGACCACAGCCGAGGCCCGCAAGGGCAATCCCCTTGCGGGCCTCGGATGGCGGACCAGGCCGGGATGGGCAGGAAGCGGGCCACCCCGACCGGACCTCACCGGATGTACTTGGCGGGCTTGGTGGCCGCGTTGAGCAGGTACTCCAGGGGGCCGCGGCGGAAGAAGCGGGACCAGATCGCGGCGAACACGATCGCCCCCAGGATGTACGTGAGCACGGGCACCCAGGACTTCGTGGTGCCGGCGCCGGAAGCGGGCCACGCGGACTGTGCGAGGAAGTGGCCGACGTAGGCCGTCAGGGACATCGTGCCCACGGCGATGACCGGTTTCGCCAGGCGACGCAGTCGCGGCAGGCGGTCGATCGCCACCGTCGCGCCCACGATCACGAGGATCGCGACACCCAGGCAGCCGATGGTGTCGAGGGTGGTGCCGGTGTGCGACACGGCACCCAGCAGTTCCGAGGCCGACTGCACGGGCCCGCCGGACCCACTGCCCATGGACCCACTGCCCAGGGACCCGTTGCCCATGGACCCTGCCCCGGGGCCGCTGCCCATGGACCCCGCTCCGGAGCCGCTGGACGGCCCTCCGCCTCCCCCGAAGCTCAACACCGCGCTCGTGCCCCCCAGCAGCGCGGCCAGGCCGTAGGCGCCTACGGTGAGGCTTGCACCGAGCGCCGCCAGGCGCCGCTGGACGGTGGCGGCGGTCAGGTCGAGGCGGGCCAGGGCCATGCCGGCGATCACGAACGCCATCCACGTGATCGTCGGGTAGAGGCCCGTGAGCAGCAGATCGAGTACTCCCACGGTGCTGAGCTTCTCGAGCGGGTCGTAGGCGTTGATGCTCTGCTGGACGGAGTCGCTCAGCCACATCTTCAGGACGAACGCCAGCTGCGGCATGACGAGCGCGATCCCCGCCGCGATGATCGCCAGCGTCTTGGCGCTCAGTCGTACCAGGAGCAGCGCGAGGAGGAAGTAGACGCCGTAGTAGGCGAGGATGATGATGTCCCCGTACTCCATCGCCAGCACGGTGCCCAGCGCCAGCAGGATCACGGCGCGGATGGCGATCCGGGCCTTCGCCTGCCGGCCCGCCAGGCCGGTCTTGGGCTCAAGGCGGCCGGCGATCAGCATCAGCGAGAACCCGGCGAGGGTGGCGAACAGGGCCGACGAGCGCCCCTCCGCCAGGGAGTACACCCAGCTGCCGAGGTCGTTCCCGGCCGACGGCATCGGGGCGATGTGCACGATGTACATGCCGAACACCGCCAGCGCGCGGGCCAGATCCAACCCGACCAGGCGTCCCATCGAGGGGCCGGGCGAGACCTGCCCGGCGGACTCGGACGAGGTTCGGGGCGGTGGAGGCGAGTTCTCCTGCGGAGCCGATGTGTCCTGCGGCGGCTGTATCTGTGTCATACACAGAATCCTTTGGTGCCGTCAGGAGGCGGCCCATCCGGCAGGCTTCGGTAACACCCCCGCCGACCGGCCGGGACCATCCCGCCGACCGGCGGAACAGCGCCGCGGGGGCCGTTCGGCGGGCCCGGTCGGCCAACTGCCCTATTTGATGAAGGCGTTGGCCATCACGACCGTCAGCCCGAGCAACGAGTCCACGGTGCCGATCATCAAGGCGGAGCCCCACGTGCGACCGGCAGCGCGGGCCGCGAGCAGGCCCCAGGCGAACAGCAGCACCACGTTCACGGCGAAGGCCACGTACTCGACGCCCGCTGAGGGCCACCACCCCCAGGCGGCGCCGAGCAGCAGGACCTGTGTCGGCACCGTTGCCACCACCAACGGCCACTCGGACAGCAGCAGCCGCGCCCCGGCGCGCACACCGTGATGGGTCCGGTCGCCGCGCAGGGCGATCAGATGTGCGTAACCGTGCGCCAAGGCCGATGCGACGGCCGTGACCAGGAGCCACTGGGCGCTGCTGAACCGGTCGGCGGGCGCTGTCTCACCCTGCTCCGTCAGGGCGGCCACCATGGAGCTGGCCAGGACCGCCCCGTACACGCCCCCGAACAGCACATGGGGCCGCGCCGCACAGCGGCGCAGAGCACGGACAGGCTGACGCAGGTACAGGTGGGGCATGGCTGGGTGATCCTCGAACGGTACGGAAATCGACTGCGGCCCGCAGACTGGGGCGGGCCCACGGACCGATCCCACCGGACGAGAGCCGCGGACACCATCCGCCGAGCCTCGCCCACCCGCCCGCCGATGGGCCGGAGCGCTCCCCCCGAGCGGCTGGAACCGGCCTGCCGGGTGGCGGGTGTCCACGGCGGCCGCACCGTCGCGCGCCGTGCCGGACGTACTGTCGACAGCAGGCGATCACCGTACGGGTCGCCGAAAAGCTGGGCAGAGCAGACGAGTGTGACGAGTGTGAGGCGGAACGCCGGTGATCCGGGTAGTGGTGGTGGACGACGAGGCTCTGGTGCGGTCCGGGTTCGAGCTGATCCTGAACGCCTCCGACGGCATCCAGGTCGTGGCGACCGCGGAAGGAGCGCAGGCCGCCGACGCGATCCGGCGCGAGCACCCGGACGTCGTGCTCCTCGACATCCGCATGCCGGACGTGGACGGCCTGACCGTCCTCCGGGAGATCCAGACGTTGCCCGAGCCGCCGAAGGTGGCCATGCTGACCACCTTCGACACCGACGAGTACATCCTGACCGCCCTGCGCTCGGGAGCCTCGGGCTTCCTGCTCAAGGACACCGAGCCCGAACAACTCGCCCAACTCGTACGCACCCTGGCCGCGGGCGGGGTGGTGATGTCCCCGAAAGCCTCGCGGGCTCTGCTGCGCGGCCATCCGGGGACGGACACACCCCAGGACGCGGACGTGGCCCGCTTGAACCTGCTCACCGACCGCGAACGGGACGTCCTCGTCCTGATCGCGGAAGGACTGTCCAACGCCGACATCGGCACCCGCATCCATCTGAGCGCGGGCACCGTCAAGGACCACGTCAGCTCGATCCTGACCAAGCTCCGGGTCGCCGGCCGCGTCCAGGCGGCGCTCCTCGCGGAGCGGGCCGGACTGCTCGGCGACGACGGCGCCGACACGGCCCGGGGCAACGCGCGATGAGTGCGGGTCGGGCACTGTGGCAGCGGGTGCCGCCCTGGGTCGTCGATGCGGGCCTCGTCGTGCTCGCCGCGCTCGACGCCTGGATCAACCTCGACGACGGGGCGACACCCCTCATGTGGGCCTGCGCCGCCCTCGGCAGCGCCGGACTGCTCCTGCGCAGGCGCTTTCCGCTCGCCGTCTTCCTGCTGACACTGCCCATGCTGCTGTTCATGGACGTGGGAGTCGCGCCGATCGCCGCGCTGTACACACTGGCCGCGCGCACCCGCAACCGCCCGCTGCTGGCCGGCTGCGCCCTGCTGAACGCGGCGGCGACCACCCTCGCCTGGCCCCTGTCCGAGACGTTTGCCGGCCACACGTCTTCCGGCGACCGGACCTGGACGCTCATCCAGTTCGTCTACACGCTGGCCATGGCCTTCGCCCCGATCCTGTGCGGCCAGCTCGTGCAGGCCAGACACGACGTGGCCCGCCAGCTCGTCGAGGTCAAGGAGGCCCGCGAACACGAACGCGCCCTGCACGCCCAGACCGTCCTCGCCCGCGAACGCGCCCAACTGGCCCGCGAGATGCACGACGTCGTCTCCCACCAGGTCAGCCTCATCGCCGTACAGGCCGGAGTCCTGCAGGTCGCCGCCAAGGACCCCGACGCCCGCGACGCCGCCCGCACCATCCGCACCCTGAGCGTGAACACCCTCGACGAACTCCGCCACATGGTCACCCTGCTGCGCGCCTCCGGCGGCAAGGAAACCGAACTCACCCCCCAGCCCACCCTCGCCGACCTCCAGCAGCTGATCGCCAACAGCGGCATCGAGACCACCCTGACCGGCGGGCTCCCGCCCGGCATCAGCACGACCGCCCAGCGCACCGTCTACCGCACGGTCCAGGAAGCCCTCACGAACGTACGCAAGCACGCCCCCGGCGCCCGCGCCGAGGTACGCCTGTGGCACGACACGCGGCACTTCGGCGTCACCGTCACCAACACCGCCCCCACCCGCCCGTCCGTCGCCCTGCCCAGCGCCCGGCACGGCCTGATCGGCCTGAGAGAACGCGCCGAACTGCTCGGCGGCGCCCTCATCGCCGAACCCACGCCACACGGCGGATACGAGATCGAACTACGGGCCCCCACCCAGCCCGCCTGAGCACAACCCGCCGACGCGGATAAGCGCTGCTTCGCGGAAGCCCGATCGTCAATCCTCGCAGCGGGGGGCACGAATCCGGCACGCGACCGCTGATCACCACGGACAGCAAGAAGGCCCGGGTCTCTGACCTGGGCCTCAATCATGGAGCGGGTGACGAGAATCGAACTCGCGCTCTCAGCTTGGGAAGCGACGGCGCTTGGGCGGTTGTGTCGCTCCTGACCTGCGAATATGTCGCTCACGGTGCAGCAGTGGCGGCTGACTTTGCACCGCTGTTTACCGTGGTTGTCCGGTCTTATGGGCACGCTGTGGGCACGAGCCCGCACCGGGGTGCTGCGTGGCACCTCGACTGGGTCGTTTCGGCGCTGCACCACCGGGTGCGGGATGTCGCCGACCCGGCGGCTTGCAGATGCAAGGTGGTAGCACGAGAGCTGGGGCTGCCCACGCCCCTGAGTTGGCCAGGGCCTGTAGGCCGGTCCGGGCGAGGCGCCCGGACCGGCCGTTTCTCAGTGCGTGAAGGTGAACCAGTTGAGGTTGACGAAGTCGGCGGACTGGCTGCTGGTGAAGGTGAGATAGACGGTGTGTATGCCGGTGACCCCGGAGAGCCCGGCGGTCTTGGTGGTCCAGGTCTGCCAGCCTCCGGTGTTGGTGACCGGGATGGCGGCGATGGGGGCGTTGGAGCGTGAGTCCAGCCGGACTTCGACCTGGCCGCTGATGCCGCTGGCGGCGCCGGAGGCCACCCGGGCCTGGAATCGCGTCGCGGGTGTGGTGCCGAAGGCCACGGTGGCGTATTCCGCCCAGTCACCGTTGGCGAGCCAGCCGATGTCCTGGCCACCGCCGGTGTCGGTGGTGTTCTCGACCCCGACGCCGGACGCATTGCTGTACGCCTCGGCCTGGATCGTCCCGTAGGCGTCAATGCCGCTGTCGTGCGTGAAGGTGAACCAGTTGAGGTTGACGAAGTCGGCGGACTGGCTGCTGGTGAAGGTGAGATAGACGGTGTGTATGCCGGTGACCCCGGAGAGCCCGGCGGTTTTCGTGGTCCAGGTCTGCCAGCCTCCGGTGTTGGTGACCGGGATGGCGGCGATGGGGGCGTTGGAGCGTGAGTCGAGTCGGAGCTCGACCACACCGCTGATGCTGCCGGCGGCGCCGGAGGCCACCCGGATCTTGACCTGGGTCGCGGCTGTGGTGCCGAAGGCCACGGTGTCGTACTCGGCCCAGTCACCGTTGGCGAGCCAGCCGATGTTCTGGCCGCTGCCGGTGTCGGTGGTGTTCTCGACGCGGACGCCGGAGGCGTAGGTGTATGCCTCGGCCTGGATCGTGCCGTACGCGTCGGTGCCGGAGCCGATCGGTAACGAGGCCGGCCAGACATACGTGCCGGCGGTCTTCGCGGGGATCGTGTCCGCGAGCTGTTGCCCCTGACTGCGTAATGTGAAGTTCTGGGCCGAAGTGGTCTGGTTGATGACGACGGTCGCCACCGTGTCGTCGGGGTTGAGGAAGGCGACCGTGGTGATGGCGTTGGTGCGGCCGTAGTCGCTCCATATGCGCTTGGCGCCGCGCTGGACGAATTTCGAGAACTGTGCGAACAGGTAGTACTCGGGCAGCAGCCAGGACGTGTCGCGGTCGTCGGGGTCCTGGATGAGCGGCGTCGGGTCGGGGCGGCCCAGCTGCTGGCTGTCCCGGTTCTGGTCGAGCATCGTCACCCACGAGATATAGCCCGTCGACCAGTTGCGCAGGTACTGCGTGATCCGGTCCGCGCCCGCCGTGCCCCACAGCATGCGCTCTGTCATGATCATGTCAAGATTGGGGTAGTCGGACTTCGCCTGGGACATCGCGCTCGGGTCGCCGGCGTAGTCGTGCCAGGCGATGCCGTCGACGTTCTTGTAGGTGTCGGTGTACCCGGCGTCCTTGGTGCCGAGGGAGTCGGAGAGGTAGCTCCCGACGTCGCCGAAGTTCCAGTCCCAGGCCCAGATCTGCGTGGTGATGCCGTGCGCGTCGAACTCCGCGCGCATGGCGTTGATGAGCTGCCTCGACTGCTGTGCCGTGACGAGCATGCTCGGGTAGATGCCCGCCGGCCAGCCGGGTTCGTTCTGGGGCGAGACGGCGTGGATGGTGATGCCCTGCTCGGCGTACGCCTGCACCGTCATCCGGTAGTAGCGGGCGAGGGTGGGGATGTACTGGTCGAGCAGGTGGCCATCGATGAGGCTGTTGTTGTCCTTCATCCAGGCCGGGGCGCTCCAGGCGGTGCCGCAGATGAAGAGCTCCGGGTTGATCCGGAGTGCTTCCTTCAGGGTCGAGATGATGTGGTTGTCGATGTCCTTCTGGATGGAGAACCGGGACAGGGTGGGGTCGGCCGGGCCGTCGCAGTACGTGTAGAAGTCCGGCGAGTGGTAGAAGTCGGAGCTTCCGAAGCAGATACGGGTGAGGTCGAACCCGGCGCCCTGGGCGGGGTCGAAGAGCGCCTCCATGGCCTGGGTGCGCGCGCCGTCACTCATGAGTGACAGGTTGTGGATGGTCGAGTCCTCCATGGAGGTGCCGATGCCGAGCATGTTCTGGTACGCGGTCGCCGGGTCGACGGTGATCGCTGTTCCGAAGTCGCTGCCTGAGGGGGTCAGGGCGATGTCGTTCTGCCGGGCGAGTTTGTGGGTGACTGCGGCCAGGCCGGAAGCGGGGTCGGTGTACCAGGTGCCGCTCTTGGGCGCGTAACCGCTCGCGGTGGACTCCGAACTCCAGGTCACCTGGGCCGACGTGGCGGCGAGCGGGCGGCTCGGGGTGGCCTCGGCCCGGCTCGGTAGTGCGAGCGCGGACCCCGCCGTCGCGATGGCGGCGGCCATGAAGGTGCGGCGACTGAGTGGGGTGCGACCCTGCGGCCGGGGTGGTCGCGCGGGGGTGGAATCGGGTGTGGACATGGGGCGGCTCCTTGGGATCCGGGCTCGCCGTCCCGGGCGAGCGCAGGCTGGTGGTCGGGGTGCGCAGCCCTGGTGGGCGGCCGGTTGCGGGCCGCGGGCCTGCGTGCCCTCTGACACCTGAAAGAGTGTCACGCCTTAGTTCAAGGTTTTATAGAAGTACTCGGGGCGACGGGCGTCAAGGTGTCCGGCACGGTCGGTCGCATTCGGCGGGCCGGGGTGTCGCTCATGCGGCGCGTTCTTGGCAGCGCGGCACGCTGTGGGGAAGCAGGATGCTCACGACCCACGCCGGCCGCTTGGCAGCCGTGGCCCGGGTTCACGGCAGGGCGAAGGGACCCACGGCATACGCGGGCCACCCCGGACTGGGTCAGGGAGGCAAGCGGGACTTGTGTCGACGTCGGCGTGGGCCAGGATGCTTCCGCAAGGGGACGTGCGGATCACGACATGACCGGATGCCCAGGGCTTCAGCCATGTGCGTGGCATGGCTGAAGCCCCGGGCGGGTCGGGTGGGACGGTGAGCGCCGCCGGCAAGGGGCGACCCTGTTCTGCGAGGAAGACTCAGCGGGCGAAGCTGAACCAGTTCAGGTTGGTGAAGTCGGAGCTCTGGTCGCTGGCGAAGGTCAGGTAGACGGTGTGGGTGCCGGTGACGCCCGGGATGTCGACCGTCTTGGTGGTCCAGGTCTGCCAGCCGCCGGTGTTCTCCACCGTGACGCTGCCGACCGGGGCGCTGTCGCGCGAGTCGAGCCGGACCTCGATGCGGCCGGTGACGCCGCTGCCGGCGCCGGAGGCCACCCGGACCTGGAACCGGGTCGCGGCCTGGGTGCCGAACTGCACCTTGGGGTACTCGGCCCAGTCGCCGGGGGAGATGTAGGCGATGTCCTGTCCACCGCCGGTGTCGCCGGTCTTCTCGACGACGACACCGGAGGCGTTGAGGTAGTTCTCGGCCTGGATGGCGCCGTACGCGTCCGTCCCCGTGTCACGGGTGAACGTGAACCAGTTGAGGTTGACGAAGTTGTCGGGCTGGTCGCTGGTGAAGGTCAGATGGACGGTGTGCGTGCCGGTGATACCGGGGGTGGCGGTGATGTCTACGATCTTGGTGATCCAGCTCTGCCAGCCGCCGGTGCCGTCCACCCGGACACTGGCAACCGGCTCGCTGGAGCGTGAGTCGAGCCTGAGCTCGATCCGGCCGCTGACACCGTCACCGACGCCGGACGCGATGCGGATCTTGAACTGCTTCGCGGCCTCGGTGCCGAACGCCACGTTGCGGTACTCGGCCCAGCTGCCCTTGCCTATCCAGCCGATGTCCTCGCCGCCACCGGTGTCGCCGGTGACCTCGACGGCGACACTGGAGGCATCGTTGTACGCCTCGGCCTGGATCCTGCCGTACGCGTCGACGGGGGTGGCGGACGTGGACGAGGGCGTCCAGACGTACGTGCCGACGGTCTTCGGCGGCAGGGCGTCGATGAGCTGCTGCTTCCCGCTGCGCAGGGTGAACTCCTGGCCCTCGGAGGTCCCGTTGATCACGACGGTGGCGATCGCGCCGTCCGGGTTACGGAAGGCGACGGTGGTGACGGTGTCGGTGGAGCCGTAGTCGCTCCAGACGCGCTTGGCGCCGCGCTGGACGAACTTCGAGAACTGTGCGAACAGGTAGTACTCGGGCAGCATCCAGTACGTGTTCCGCCGCTCCGGGTCCTGGATGAGCGGCGTCGGGTCGGGGCGGCCCAGCTGCTGGCTGTCCCGGTTCTGGTCGAGCATCGTCACCCACGAGATGTAGCCCGTGGACCAGCTGCGCAGATACCGCGCGATCCGGTCGGCGCCGTTGGTGCCCCAGAGCATCCGCTCGGTCAGGACCATGTCGAGGTCGGGGTAGTCGGTCTTCGCCAGGGACATCGCGCTCGGGTCGCCGGAGTAGTCGTGCCAGGCGATGCCGTCGACGTTCTTGTAGGTGTCGGTGTAGCCGGACTCCTGGGTGCCGAGGGAGTCGGTGAGGTACGACCCGACGTCGCCGAAGTTCCAGTCCCAGGCCCAGATCTGCGTCTTGATGCCGTGCGCGTCGAACTCCTTGCGCATGGCGTTGATGAGCTTCTTCGACTGCTCCGCGCTGACGAGCATGCTCGGGTAGATGCCCGCCGGCCAGCCGGGCTCGTTCTGCGGCGAGACGGCGTGGATGGTGATGCCCTGCTTGGCGTACGCCTGCACGGTCTTGCGGTAGTAGACGGCGAGGGTGGGGATGTATTCGTCGAGCAGGTGGCCGTCGATGAGGCTGTTGTTGTCCTTCATCCAGGCCGGGGCGCTCCAGGCGGTGCCGCAAATGAACAGGTCCGGGTTGATCCGGAGTGCTTCCTTCAGGGTCGAGATGATGTGGTTGTCGATGTCCTTCTGGATGGAGAACCGCGAGAGGGCGGGGTCGGCCGGGCCGTCGCAGTAGGTGTAGAAGTCAGGCGAGTGGTAGAAGTCGGAGCTGCCGAAGCAGATACGGGTGAGGTCGAACCCGGCGCCCCTGGTGGGGTGGAAGAGCGCTTCGAGGGCCTTGGTGCGCGTTCTCCGGCTCATCAGCGACAGGTTGTGGATGGTCGAGTCCTCCATGGAGGAGCCGATGCCGACCATCTTCTGGTACGCCTTCGCCGGGTCGATGTTGATCACTGTGCCGAAGTCCCTGCCGGAGGCGGTCACCGCGATGTCGTCCTGCCGGCTGAGCTTGTAGGCGACCGAGGCCAGGCCGACCGCCGGATCGGCGTACCACGTGCCGCTCTTGGGCGCGTAGCCGTTCGCGGTGGACTCCGAGCTCCAGGTCACCCGGGCGCTACCGGTGGCGCTCGCACGGCTCGGAGCCGCACTCGCCTGGCCCGGCAGCCCGAGGACGGACCCGGCCGCCGCCGTCGCAACGGCGGCGGCGATGAAGTTGCGGCGGCTGAGCGGGGCGCGGCCCTGCGGGGACGACGGGTGCGCGGGCATGGAAGCAGACGTGGACATGGAGCGGCTCCTTAGTTCTGGGCTCGCCATCCCGGGCGAGCGGCTGCTTGTCGAGTACGCAGCCCAGGGCAGGCGGCCGAGCGAGGGCCGCGATGCCCGCGTGTCCCCGCAGTGGGGGCGTCACGAATTAATTTAAGGAGTAATGGAAGCGAACTCCGGCCGTCAAGACATCGGACACGGTTGATCGAGTCGGCCGGGCTCGGGCACAGTCCCGGAACGTCCCGGGCGAGGCGGCGTCAGAAAGTCCGAAGTGCCCAGCTCGATGGTCAACTCGCGGGCCGGACCTACGACTTGCTCCGCCTGGCCCGCAGGGTCACGCGTGCCCGCCGTTGTGTTCGCGACCGCCCGCAGCGCGCCGTCCGCCCCGGGCGAAGAAATCGGCGAGGGGCAGGGTCGCGGCGCCGACCGTGACTGCGTCCGGACCGAGCTTGCCGAGGTCGATGGAGACGCGTTCGGCCGGGTGGCCCAGGGCGTACGAGGCGGCGTGCCGGCGTACCGCGGGCAGGAAACGGGTGCCGAGCTGGAGCCCCGCCCAGCCGCCGATGAGGATGCGTTCGGGCTGGAAGAGGTTGATCAGGTCGGACAGCCCGGCACCCACGTACTCGGCGGTCTCCTCCAGGACGGCGAGTGCCGCCGGGTCGGCGTCGGCGCCCTCGGCCGGATGGGCGGCGGCGAGCATCGCGGCCAGTGCGGTCTCCTCGTCGACGTCCTCCGGCGGGCGTCCGCCCTCCTCGCGCCAGCGGTCGAGGAGCGCCCCCGCACCCGCGTACGCCTCCAGGCAACCCAGGGCGCCGCAGCGGCAGCGGCGCCCGCCGACCTGTACGGTCACATGCCCCCACTCCAGGGGCCGGCCGTACTCCACCTCCTCGGTGACGAGGCAGGCACCGATGCCCGAGCCGAAGAGGACGACTATCGCGTTGCGGGTGCCACGACCGGCTCCGAACCACATCTCGGCCTGGCCGAGCGTGCGGGCGCCGTTGTCGATGAAGTACGGGACGGAGTCGGGGAGTTCACACGTCGAACGCAGCAGGCACTCGAGCGGGACGGCGTCCCACCCGATCGTCTGGCCGTGGACCACGGCCCCCTGCTCCGCTGTGCGGGCCACGATGCCGGGGACGCCGATACCGACCCCCAGCAGCCGCTCGGGGGTGATGTCCGTCTCGGCCAGGACCTCGGCGATACCGTCGCGGATGTGGCCGACGATGACTTCGACGTCGTAGCCGTGGTGCTCCAGGGGCCGTTCGGTGCGGGCGAGTTCGGTGAGGCTTAGGTCGAAGAGCTCGACGCGTACGCGAGTCTCGCCGACGTCGACGCCGATCATGTGGCCGCTGGCGGGAGCGACGCGCACCAGGGTGCGAGGGCGGCCGCCGTCGGACTCGACGGTGCCGGCCTCCTCGACCAGACCGTCCTCGACCAGTTCCGCGACAACGTTGCTGATGGACCCGCCGCTCAGTCCGGTGGCCGGAGCCAGTTCGAAGCGGCTCATCGGCCCGTCGAAATACAACCGTTGCAGTACGGCGGTGCGATTGCCCCGTCGCAGGTCACGCACTGTCCGCCCGTTCCGCCCCGCCATGTGGGTCCCTTCCGACTCTGCCCGGACCTGCAAGATACCGCCGTCCGAGCCCTTGACGCGACATTCTTTCGCGTCTTAAATCACGCCATAAATTAACCCCCTGGGTGCGGTTTCGGGAAACGAACGCACCCCGGCCCCGACGGCCCGCCTTCCGGCTGGCCGTGGGTCTCCCCCTGGAAGGGACGCCAGAGCCATGCGCAGAACCAGAGCCGCTGCCGCCGGTGCGGTCACCGTTTCCCTGCTCACCGCCGTGACCGCCTGTGGTGGCGGCTCGGCGACCGGAGGCGGGTCCAACGACTCGCCGAAGACGCTGACCTACTGGGCCTCCAACCAGGGCGCCAGCATCGAGGTCGACAAGAAGGTCCTCCAGCCCGAGCTCGACAAGTTCGAGAAGCAGACCGGGATCAAGGTGAAGCTGGAGGTCATCCCCTGGTCCGACCTGCTCAACCGGATCCTCACCGCCACCACCTCCGGCCAGGGCCCCGACGTCCTGAACATCGGCAACACCTGGAGCGCCTCCCTCCAGGCCACCGGCGCGCTGCTGCCCTGGGACGCGAAGAACTTCGACGCGATCGGCGGCAAGGACCGCTTCGTCGACTCCGCGCTCGGCTCGACGGGAGCGCAGGGCGAGGACCCGGCCGCCGTACCGCTGTACTCGATGTCGTACGCCCTTTACTACAACAAGAAGATGTTCGCCGACGCGGGCATCACCGAGCCGCCGGCCACCTGGGACGAGCTGATCGCCGACGGCAAGAAGCTCACCAAGGGCGGCAAGTGGGGCATCGGCATCGAGGGCGCGAACCCCTCGGAGAACGTCCACCACGCCTTCGTCTTCGCCAAGCAGCACGGCGCGGACTTCTTCACCGCCGACGGCAAGCCCGACTTCACCAATGACGGCGCCGTCGCCGGGGTCAAGCAGTACGTCGACCTGATGGCCAAGGACAAGATCGCCGCGCCGGGCAACGCCGAGTACGCCCAGAACCAGTCGGTCAGCGACTTCGCCAAGCGCAAGACCGCGATGCTGCTGTGGCAGTCCGCGTCCGCCAACCTCAAGTCGCAGGGCATGAACGAGGACGAGTACGGCGTCGCCCCGGTCCCCGTGCAGTCCGGCACCCCGGGCACCGGCAAGCAGGTCAACTCCATGGTCGCGGGCATCAACCTCGCCGTCTTCAAGAACAGCGACAACCTCGACGGTGCCAAGAAGTTCGTGAAGTTCATGACCAGCGACGAGGAGCAGAAGGTCCTGAACACCGCGTACAGCTCCATCCCGCCGGTGAAGGCCGCCCAGGAGGACGCCTCCTTCAACGCCGGGGCCAACACGGTCCTGAAGGACACTCTCGCCACCAGCGCCGCCGCGATGCCGCAGGTCGCCGACGAGTCCCAGTTCGAGACGGCCGTCGGTACGGCTGTGAAGGAACTGCTCGCCGATGCGGCGGCCGGACGCCCGGTCACCACCGCCTCGGTGAAGGCCGCGCTGGAGAAGGCCCAGCAGCAGATGCCGGCGAAGTGAGCACGATGACGACCACTGCTTCCGCAGAGGCCGCCGTGCACAAGAGCCCTTCCGGGGCGGCCGGCCCAAGTCCCCGCAGCCGCCGCCCCGGAAGGATCCGCCGCATCGGACTGCCGTATCTGCTGCTCCTGCCCGCACTCATCCTCGAACTCCTCGTCCATCTCGTGCCGATGGTGATCGGCATCGTAATGAGCTTCAAGGAGCTCACGCAGTTCTACATCCGCGACTGGGGCGCGGCGCCCTGGACGGCCCTCGACAACTACAAGGTGTCGGTGGACTTCGACGCCCCGGTCGGCGAGGCCCTGCTCCATTCGTTCCTCGTCACCGTCGCCTTCACCGTGCTCTCGGTCGGCCTGTGCTGGCTGATCGGCACGGCGGCCGCGATCTTCATGCAGGACACCTTCCGCGGCCGCGGCCTGCTCCGCGCGCTGTTCATCGTCCCGTACGCGCTGCCCGTGTACGCGGCTGTGATCACCTGGGTGTTCATGTTCCAGCACGACAACGGCCTGGTGAACCACGTCCTGCACGACCAGCTCGGCCTCACCGACAAGCCGTCCTTCTGGCTCATCGGCGACAACAGCTTCTGGGCCCTGCTGACCGTGTCCGTGTGGAAGGGCTGGCCCTTTGCCTTCCTCATCATCATGGCCGGGCTGCAGAACATCCCGGGCGAGCTGTACGAGGCCGCCGCTCTGGACGGCGCCGGCATGTGGCAGCGGATCCGCCGCATCACGCTCCCGTCCCTCGGCCCGGTCAACCAGGTCCTGGTCCTGGTCCTCTTCCTGTGGACGTTCAACGACTTCAACACGCCGTACGTCCTGTTCGGGAAGTCGGCACCGGAGGCTGCGGACCTGATCTCGGTGCACATCTACCAGGCGTCGTTCGTGACGTGGAACTTCGGCACCGGTTCCGCGATGTCTGTCCTTCTCCTGCTCTTCCTGCTCGTGGTGACGGGCGTCTATCTCCTGCTGACCTCCCGAGGAAGGAAGGCGGCCCATGGCTAGCACCACCTCCCAGGCGCCCCGCTCGCCGATGGCCCCGCCCCGGTCCTTCCTCTGGTCCCGGCGGATCTTCCTCACCCTGCTCACCGGGTTCGTCCTGCTACCGGTCTACGTGATGGTCTCCAGCTCACTGAAGCCCCTGGAGGACGTCTCGGGGAAGTTCCGCTGGCTGCCGAGCGAGCTGACGATCCGCCCGTACATCGACATCTGGTCGACGATCCCGCTCGCCCGCTACTTCGTGAACTCGCTGATCGTGGCGGGCGCGGCGACGGTGTGCTCGGTGGTGATCGCGGTCTTCGCGGCTTACGCGGTCAGCCGCTACGAGTTCCGGGGCAAGCGGATCTTCACGGTCACTGTCCTGTCCACGCAGATGTTCCCCGGCATCCTCTTCCTGCTCCCGCTGTTCCTGATCTACGTCAACATCGGCAACGCCACGGGCATCGCCCTGTTCGGCTCACGCGGCGGCCTGATCCTGACCTACCTCACCTTCTCCCTCCCCTTCTCCATCTGGATGCTGATCGGGTACTTCGAGTCGGTGCCGCGCGAGCTGGACGAGGCGGCGAAGGTGGACGGCAACGGACCCCTCGGCGCGCTGTTCCGTGTGGTGGTCCCCGCTGCGATTCCCGGAATCGTCGCGGTCGCCGTCTACGCCTTCATGACGGCCTGGGGCGAGGTGCTCTTCGCGTCGGTGATGACCAACGACACCACCCGCACCCTCGCCGTCGGCCTCCAGGGCTACTCCACGCTCAACAACGTCTACTGGAACCAGATCATGGCCGCGTCGCTGGTCGTGAGCGTGCCCGTGGTCGCCGGGTTCCTGCTCCTCCAGCGCTACCTCGTCGCCGGCCTGACGGCGGGAGCCGTCAAGTGACCCGCCCCCCTACCCCCACTTCCCCCGCCTCCGAAGGGAATCCCGTGACCATCGACCTTGCCGCACTCCCCGACGACTTCCTGTGGGGCACGGCCACATCGGCGTACCAGATCGAGGGAGCCGTGGCGGAGGACGGCCGTTCCCCGTCCATCTGGGACACCTTCTCGCACACCCCTGGAAAGATCGACAACAACGACCACGGCGACACCGCCTGCGACCACTACCACCGCTGGCGCGAGGACATCGCCCTGATGCGCCAACTCGGCACCAACGCCTACCGCTTGTCCATCGCCTGGCCACGCGTGGTACCGGGCGGCGACGGCCCGGTCAACGCCAAGGGCCTCGCCTTCTACGACGAGCTGATCGACGCACTGCTGGAAGCGGGCATCACCCCGTCCGTCACCCTCTACCACTGGGACCTGCCCCAGGTACTCCAGGACCGGGGCGGCTGGCCGGAACGCGACACGGCCCACCACCTCGCCTCGTACGCGGCGGCCGTAGCCGAACGCCTCGGCGACCGCGTCCACCACTGGACCACCCTCAACGAACCCCTGTGCTCAGCCTGGATCGGCCACCTCGAAGGCAAGATGGCCCCCGGCCTCACCGACCTCACGGCCGCCGTCCGCGCCTCCTACCACCTCCTCCTCGGCCACGGCCTGGCCACGCAGGCGATCCGCGCCGCCGCCCCCGGCGCCCAGGTCGGCATCGTCAACAACCTCTCCACGATCCACGCCGCCACCGACAGGCCGGAAGACCTCGACGCCGCCCGCCGCATGGACGGCCACACCAACCGATGGTGGCTGGACCCGGTGCACGGCCGCGGCTTCCCGTCGGACATGCGCGAGGTGTACGGAGTCGAACTCCCGGAACAAGCGGGCGACTTGGAGACCATCGCCCAGCCTCTGGACTGGCTGGGCCTCAACTACTACATGCCGATCCCCGTCGCCGACGACCCCACCGCCCCGGCCCCGTTCGTCCGTCAGGTCCCCCGCCCCGGCGTACCCCGCACCGGCATGGACTGGGAGATCGACGCGAACGGCATCGAAACCCTGCTGCTCCGCCTGACCCACGACTACGCCGCCCGCAAGCTGTACATCACCGAGAACGGCTCCGCCTACCCCGACGTCGTACGCCCCGACGGGACAGTCGACGACCCGGAACGCCAGGAGTACCTGATCAGCCACCTCGCGGCCTGCGCCTCAGCCGCCCGCAAGGGCGCCCCCCTGGCCGGCTACTTCGCCTGGTCCCTGCTGGACAACTTCGAGTGGGCCTACGGCTACGACAAGCGGTTCGGTCTTGTCCACGTCGACTACAAGACCCAGAAGCGCACGGTGAAGGGCACCGGACACCGGTACACGGGGATCATCCGTTCTCACGCGGAACAGGAACGCAGGGCTGCCTGAGCGGAAGGATGCGGGAATCGCCGGGCTGCTCCAGCGGCCTGGGGCCACTCCGGCTGCCGGCCTTCGGCGTCCATTGCCCAGCGCGGTCACGCTGGGCCGGTTATGGCGGCTCACCTCGCATCCGGCTGGCTTCCGAGGATTGTCTCTCCCGCTGCTCGTGCCCAGATGGCTTGCTGGCGCGTGGTGAAGCCCATGCGGTTCCAGCGGAAGAGGATGTGCCTGGCCAGGATGCCGCGTGTGCCGAGACCGAGTTGCCCTTCGCGCCCGGCGGGACCGAGGGTACGGCCGCAGTGCTCCATCCCCGTGAACCAATCCGCGACGGGTGCCAGTGGGCCCCTGGCCCTGAGGGCGGGAGTGGCGTCGGTCGTCAGCAGTCTGTTCAGTACGGGGGCCATGGCGGTCACTTGGTCAACCGGGATGTCATCGGGCAGGGGGCGCGCTGCCTCAACGCGGGCCCAGACGTCGCCCTGCTCGCTCCATTCCTGTCCTGCGGCGCGGAGGAAGAGGCTGATGAGGAGGAGCGAGGTGGCCTTGGCATCGGGGAGGGCCTTCCCCTCCTTTCCTGTGTGGTGCAGGTAGTCGAGGACGCCGAGGCTGTCGGTGTGGAACAGGGCATGGGCGATGTCTATGCCGTACAGGCCGCCGAATGCGGTGGTCTCCGGCTCGTACGGTGACGGCCACCAGCGCTCGACTCCACCTCCTGAGACCGCGGTGTCGAGTAGCTCGCGGGTCTGCCGTGACAAGTCGTCTGCCGTGGAACGCGGACCCGGGCGGCTCGGAGGCGCCGGCACGGGTGCTTGTCGATGAACCACCAGCGAATCGTCCGTCGTTCTTGTTCGGCCCGCTGCCTCGCTCTCTCGGCTTGCGCCTCTGCCCTAGCTAATTGGACTAGACAACAAACAAACCCCAGGTCGCTGACCTGGGGTTTCATCGTGGAGCGGGTGACGAGAATCGAACTCGCGCTCTCAGCTTGGGAAGCTTGGGTCCTCCGCGCTCGATTGGCGCGCTGACCCGATGCGCAGCGGTGTCACGACATGTGGACGTGCTCGGTGAGTGACCGCTGTTCCCCGTGGCTCCCCGCGCTGTCTGGCACGGGTCTGGCACGGTGCTTATCGCGGCCCTGGCGGCTTGGGGACACCCTTGTCCGTCAGCGCGTCGGTGAACTTAACGGCGAACCGGTGTGTCTCGGGTGACACGTCGGTGGGCTCGCTGGCGTACGAGCGGAAGGTGTCCGGGTTTCGCTCAGCCTCGTGCAACCAGCGGGCCAGGCGGTGAAGCTCTCGCTCAGGCACGCCGCCTCGCCCGATCCGTCCACGTGCTGTGCGATCACTACGAGAACGGGACCATCAGTGCCCGACGGGCCCCGAGAGGGCCGCATACGTGCGCTGGCTGACGCACTGTCCCGGGTGCCGGGGCTGCCGAGCGGTGAATGAGCCCGGTGAGGCTGTCGGCACATGCGAGACCCGGAGCCGGCTGCACGAGGAGTATTGCCGCGCTCGGCGCGATGCTGCGGCCTCCTGCCAACAGTTCCGAGATGTCTGAGGTCTCCTGTCGCACCTGTGTCCACAACCTGTGGACGTAAGCCCGCGGCCCTTGTGACGCGGAGAGTGCTGATCTTGCGCGCACCCCGTAGGCGCTCCGCGCGACAAAACGGCCCAGGTCTCTGACCTGTGCACTGAGCCTCGGCGAGCTCCTCCTCACTCCGCTCCAGAGCGAGCTCGACGCTCTCCCGGCGCACCACGGGATAGCCGTCGTAGGGATCTTCAAGTGCCTCCGGAAATGCCCTGTCTGACGCCCACCGCAAGCTCACTCACTGACAGGCGGGGGCCCGGGCCTCGCGGCCTCCGGCAGTTCATAACGATCAGGTGAATAACGCTAGCTCGAGGCAACCACACATCAGCTCCACAAGTCACACACCCGCAAGTCACAACGCAAGTCCCAGGGGGGACCATGAGCCAGCAGTACCCGCACCAGACCCAGCAGCCCGGATACGGCGAGCCCCAGCAGCCCGGCAGCAACGGCCTGGCCACCACCGCACTCGTCCTCGGCATCATCGCCGTCGTAGTCAGCTTCATCCCTGTCCTCAACGTTGTCGTCTGGCCGCTCGCGATCCTCGGCATCATCTTCGGCGCCATCGGCCTCTCCAAGGCGGGCAAGGTCCGCAAGGGCAAGGGCGCCGGCATCACCGGCCTCGTCACGTCGGCCGTAGCGATCGTGATGTTCTTCGCCATGAACGCCCTGTTCTTCTCCGCCGTCGACAAGGCCAGTGAGGAGCTGGACAAGTCGTACGACTCCACCGCCGTCGGCGACGGTAAGTCCAAGACCGGCGGCGCCAAGGAGTCCGAGGTCATGAAGGACTTCAAGGTCACCAAGTGCGACGTGGTCACCGGTGAATTCGACATCAAGGAGATGGCGATCCACGTCGACTACGCCAACAACGGCGACCGCCGGTACTCGTACTTCGTTGAGGGCGAGGTCCTGGCCGACGGCAAGAAGGTCAGCGACTTCATGTCAACCGCCGAGAACCTCGCCAAGGGCCAGAAGTTCACCGACAAGGATGCTGGTGCGCTGGTGAACGCGGACGAGATCAAGGACGCCAAGAAGCTCGAGTGCAAGACCATCAAAGCGTCCCGAACTGCCTTCTGATCGCTGACGTCACGCGACACTGACCCCCCACCCCTAGGCCCCGCCGCGCACTCCGCAGCGGCGGGGCTCACTGCATCCTGGAGCCCATGGAGTCGCAGCGCGGCGCGCGGCGGGTGATCACACCGGACAGCAAAAGGGCCCAGGTCTCTGACCTGGGCCTTCTTCATGGAGCGGGTGACGAGAATCGAACTCGCGCTCTCAGCTTGGGAAGCTGCGATCTTTTGGCGTCTGTCCGGGCAATGACCTGGGTGAACGCCCCGG
>NZ_JBIBJD010000008.1:197390-487274 GCF_042958445.1 Streptomyces sp. NPDC007991 | reverse complement strand
AGTTCTCAAGGAACGGTCGCTTCCTTTGTACTCACCCTCTCGGGCTTTCCTCCGGGCGCTTCCCTTCGGTCTTGCGTTTCCGACTCTATCAGATCCTTTTCTCGATCCGATTCCCTGTCGACGGGATATGCCGGGCGGCCTTGGCTTTCGCTCGTCGGCCTTTCGACATTCACTACGTTAGCCGATTCGCCGTCCAACTCATAATCGAGTCCTTCGGCGTCGAATTCAGGCATGCGAGCACGCCGAATTCGCCCCTGCTGAGGGGGAGTCGTTAGGTAGTGGGTTGGCCGCTTCCGGCTGCTGGCGAATGCCGTACCCGGGTCAAGCGGCTCGGGCCACATTACGCATCTTGCGGGGACGCGTCAACTTCGGCGGCGCCTCGGGACATGGGCCCGATAGGGGCTCACCGTCGGATCGTTGGCGATCCAGAAGCGCCAGGGGTGGATGTCGCCGTTGCCCCCGTCGCCCGCGACTCCGGTGCGTGGACCGTTGCGGACCTGGTCACGGGGCGCGGGCGCCCCGGAGAAGACCTTCAGGGGGGTCGCACCGGAGGTGCAGGCGTCCGTGCCGTTCAGGGAGCGGTCCACGCCGAGGGCCGTCGCCAGTCGGGCCGGGCCTTTGGCCAGTTCCTTGTCGTTGCGGGCCGAGAGTCGACGGGCGCGGGCCAGTTCGGCGCCCTCGATGATCTCGCCGGCGCGGAGCAGGACCGCGCTCGCCTTGCCCTCAGGGCCGCACACCAGGTTCATGCAGAACCACATGCCGTAGGTGAAGTAGACGTAGACGTGCCCGGGGCGACCGAACATCACCTCGTTGCGGGCCGTGCGGCCGCGATAGGCGTGGGAGCCGGGGTCGTCCGCACCGTCGTAGGCCTCTACCTCCGTGAGGCGGAGGGCGATCGGACCGTCGGGGGTGGTGCGTACCAGGATGCGGCCGAGGAGGTCGGGGGCTACATCGAGGACGGGCCGGTCGAAGAACTCCCTGGGCAGGGGCGTACGGTCGGGGGTCGCGATCATGCCGTCCGAGGGTACTGGAGACGGGTCGTGCGGCGGGGTGGCCTCAGGGCACCGGCCTTGCCGGGTGAGGGCGTGGAACCGGCCACGGCCGGATCGCGTTTGTATGGATCAAGGATCCACCCGTAGTGGGCGAGAGGGAGAGACATGGCGTTCAAGAAGCTGCTCGCGAGCCTGGGGGCCGGCGGGGCTTCGGTCGAGACGGTGCTGCATGAGGTCAACGTCGTCCCGGGCGGTGTCGTCCAGGGTGAGGTGCGGATCCAGGGCGGTTCCGTGAACCAGCAGATCGAGGGGCTCTCGGTCGGGCTCCAGGCCAAGGTCGAGGTGGAGAGCGGCGACCAGGAGTACAAGCAGGACATCGAGTTCACGAAGTCCCGGCTGGGCGGGGCGTTCGAGCTGCAGGCGAACGCGGTGCACGCGGTGCAGTTCGGCCTGGAGATTCCGTGGGAGACGCCGATCACGACGATCGACGGGCAGGAGCTGCGCGCGATGCACATCGGGGTCTCCACGGAGCTGGAGATCGCGCGGGCGGTGGACTCCGGTGACCTGGACCCGATCAAGGTGCACCCGCTGCCGGCGCAGAAGGCGATCCTGGACGCCTTCATCCAGCTGGGCTTCCGCTTCAAGAACGCGGACATGGAGCGCGGGGTCATCCGGGGTACGCGGCAGAAGCTGCCGTTCTACCAGGAGATCGAGTTCTACCCGCCGCAGCAGTACCGGGGGCTGAACCAGGTCGAGCTGAGCTTCGTGGCCGACGCGCACGCCATGGACGTGGTGCTCGAGATGGACAAGAAGCCGGGGCTGTTCAGCGAGGGCAGCGACACCTTCCGGTCCTTCCAGGTGGGTCTCAACGACTACCAGGGGACCGACTGGGCGGCGTACCTCAACCAGTGGCTCTCCGAGGTCGGCAGCAAGCGCAACTGGTTCTAGGACACCCCCTAGGCTCGGGATCGACTGCAAGAACCGATCAGGAGGTACCGAGGTGACCGAGCTCAAGCGGCGGCCGCTCCCCCACGACTTCCATCCGCCCGTGCCGGCGTTCACGGTGACGAGCGAGGACGTCCGGGAGAGGGCGACGCTCAAGGACGCTCAGGTCTACGCGGCCGGCAACACCTCGCCGCAGCTGCGGTGGGAGGGCTTCCCGGCCGAGACCAAGAGCTTCGCCGTGACCTGCTACGACCCCGATGCCCCGACGGGCAGCGGGTTCTGGCACTGGGTGCTGTTCGACATTCCGGCGTCGGTGACCGAGCTGCCGGCGGGCGCGGGCAGCGGGAAGTTCGAGGGGCTGCCCAAGGGTGCGGTCCACGCCCGTAACGACTACGGCGGCAAGGAGTTCGGTGGGGCCGCGCCGCCGCCCGGGGACGGGCCGCACCGGTACGTGTTCACGGTGTACGCCGTGGACCAGGAGAAGCTCGGTCCCGACGCGGAGGCTTCGCCTGCCGTCGTGGGCTTCAACCTGCGGTTCCACACGATCGCGCGGGCTCAGCTGATCGGTGAGTACGAGGTGCCCGCCGAGAGCTGACGAGCCGCCCCCGCGATCCGGGCGTTCACGGAACGTTTGCCCGCTCCTGGTCTTGGAATTGATCAGGAGCGGGCATTTTTGTTGCCGGGGGCCGCGGGGGTCACCCCCCGTGGGAGCAGCAGATATTGCGTTGTCCATCTCGGCGTGCCCGGCCAGAGTTGATCCCAGCCCGCCAGGGGGTGGGCCGGTGCACACGGGAGGTGGGCTGGTATGCGGGACACGCTGGTACTCAACGCGAGCTTCGAGCCGCTGTCGACGGTGACGCTGAACCGAGCCGTCGTTCTGGTGCTTCAGGACAAGGCCGTCGTCGAGCAGGCCCACCCCGAACTGCGGATGCGGGGAGCGGCGGTCGACATACCGGCGCCCCGTGTGATCAGGCTCTGCCAGTACGTACGGGTGCCTTTCCGAAGACGAGCGCCGTGGTCGAGGCGGGGTGTGCTGGTCCGGGACCGGCACCGGTGCGCGTACTGCGGGAGGCGGGCGACGACCGTCGACCATGTGGTGCCGCGGTCGCAGGGCGGTCAGGACACGTGGCTGAACACCGTGGCCTCGTGCGCCGAGGACAACCACCGCAAGGCGAACCGGACTCCGGACCAGGCGGGGATGCCGCTGCTGCGACAACCGTTCGAGCCGACTCCGGCGGACGCGATGCTGCTGGCGCTGGGACAGGACGACTTCGACGCGCTGCCGGAGTGGCTGGCCCAGCCCGCGGCCTAGTCGACGGCGTGTGAAGGGGGCCCGCTTCCCTGGGAAGCGGGCCCCCTTCACACGAGTCGGGTCAGTCGATGGACGGCTTCTCGCGGCGTTCCTGGGCGGGGACGACGCCTCCGGACCCGCCGCCGTTGCCGCCGGAACCGCCGCCCATGCCGCCGAAGTTGCCCATGGCGCCGGAGAGGCCCTTGAGGGCGTCGCCGATCTCGCTGGGGACGATCCAGAGCTTGTTGGCGTCGCCTTCGGCGATCTTGGGGAGCATCTGGAGGTACTGGTAGGAGAGCAGCTTCTGGTCCGGGTCGCCGGCGTGGATGGCCTCGAAGACCGTACGGACGGCCTGGGCCTCGCCCTCGGCGCGCAGGGCGGCGGCCTTGGCCTCACCTTCGGCGCGCAGGATCTGGGACTGCTTCTCACCTTCGGCGCGCAGGATCTCGGACTGCCGGACACCTTCGGCCTGGAGGATCGCGGCGCGCTTGTCGCGGTCGGCGCGCATCTGCTTCTCCATCGAGTCCTGGATGGAGGTGGGCGGCTCGATCGCCTTGAGTTCGACGCGGTTGACGCGGATGCCCCACTTGCCGGTGGCCTCGTCGAGGACGCCGCGCAGGGCCGCGTTGATCTCCTCGCGGGAGGTCAGGGTCCGCTCCAGGTCCATGCCGCCGATGATGTTGCGGAGCGTGGTGACGGTGAGCTGCTCGATCGCCTGGATGTAGCTGGCGACTTCATAGGTCGCGGCGCGGGCGTCGGTCACCTGGTAGTAGATGACCGTGTCGATGTTGACCACCAGGTTGTCCTGGGTGATCACCGGCTGCGGCGGGAACGGGACGACCTGTTCACGCAGGTCGATGCGGTTGCGGATGGTGTCGATGAACGGGACCACGATGTTGAGGCCGGCGTTCAGCGTCCGCGTGTAGCGGCCGAAGCGCTCGACGATGGCCGCGCTGGCCTGTGGGATGACTTGGATCGTCTTGATCAGGGCGATGAAGACCAACACCACCAGAATGATCAGGACGATGATGACCGGTTCCATCGTCGTTCCCCGTACCCTTCTCCGCCTCGGCGACTTCGGCAGATCTCATGGTTGTCGAAGATCTTGCTGGTCGAGTCTGTCAGACCGTCGCGTAGCTGGCGAGGAGTTCACTCCAGTTACGTCTTGCGAGGTCACATGACGATCGCAGTGGCGCCCTCGATGTCCACGACGTCGACTTCCTGGCCTGCTTCGTACGCGCGGTCGGTGTCGAGGGCGCGGGCCGACCAGACCTCTCCGGCGAGCTTGATCCGGCCGCCGGAGGCGTCGACGCGTTCCAGTACGACGGCTTGTCTGCCCTTCAACGCGTCCACGCCGGTGGCGAGTTGGGGCCGCTGGGCGCGATGCCGGTTCGCGATGGGCCGTACGGCGGCGATGCCCGCGGTCGAGATGACGGCGAAGACGGCGACCTGGGCGACGGCTCCGCCGCCGAAGAGGCCGTTGACCACCGCGGCGCCGATGGCGCCCACCGCGAGCATGCCGAGTTCCGGCATCGCGGTGACCACGAGCGCGATGCCGAGCGCCGTCGCGCCGATGAGCCACCACAGCCATGCGTCGATGTTCACAAGGGCATGGTAGGTCGGACGCCCCTGTCGCCGACAGGGCGCCCGGCGTGTGAAATGCCCTTCTTGCTTTGGGATTTGTGTGGCGGACGCCCCTTGGGGGCCGGGTCAGGACAGCGGGAGGCCCTGTGCCGTCCAGCGTTCGCCCGCCTGTTCGACGACGAGCGGGAGGCCGAAGCAGAGGGAGAGGTTGCGGGAGGTGAGTTCGAGCTCCATCGGGCCGGCGGCGAGGACCTTGCCCTGGCGGATCATGAGGACGTGCGTGAAGCCCGGGGGGATCTCCTCGACGTGGTGGGTGACCATGAGCATCGAGGGGGCGATCGGGTCGCGGGCCAGGCGGCCGAGGCGGCGGACGAGGTCCTCGCGGCCGCCGAGGTCGAGGCCGGCGGCGGGCTCGTCGAGGAGCAGCAGCTCGGGGTCGGTCATGAGGGCGCGGGCGATGAGGGTGCGCTTGCGCTCGCCCTCGGAGAGCGTGCCGAACTTGCGCTCCAGGTACTCGCTCATGCCGAGGCGGTCGAGGAAGGCGCGGGCGCGCTGTTCGTCGATGTCCTCGTAGTCCTCGTGCCAGGTGGCGGTCATGCCGTACGCAGCGGTCAGCACCGTCTCCAGGACCGTCTGGCGCTTGGGCAGCTTGTCGGCCATGGCGATGCCGGCCATGCCGATGCGCGGGCGCAGTTCGAAGACGTCGGTGCCGGGCCTGCCGAGGGTCTCGCCGAGGATGGCGGCGGTGCCCGAGCTGGGGAAGAGGTAGGTGGAAGCGAGGTTGAGGAGGGTGGTCTTGCCGGCGCCGTTCGGGCCCAGGATGACCCAGCGCTCGCCCTCCTTGACCGACCAGGAGACCTGGTCCACCAGAGCCCGGCCCTCACGGACCACGGATACGTCCTGAAGCTCCAGAACATCGCTCATGAGCGCGTTGTCTCCCCTTGCAGTGTGGCCGGTCTCGGCTGTCGCGTAAGCCTGTGGCTCGGTCCGCCGCGCCGGTGGGCGCAGCCCTCCATGAAATCTACGCCACCGGTCGGCCCGGACATTCCCTCGGTCCGGTCCTTGGAGGGTCCTAGGGTGGGGACATGCTCACGGAACCGCGCGCTGGACGTCTCGCTGCATGGGGAAATGCCCTTTTGGCCGGACTTGTCTCACCAGATGACGCTGTGCTCGCCATCGTCGGCGAGGACGCGGTGCATCGGGTGGAGGGGCTGCCGGATGAGCCGGGCCAGGTCGGGCTGACGCTCGCACTGGGGCGGCTGCGGACGCTCGGGGTGTCCGGGCTGCGGGTGGCGCTGCCCGCGCCGGGGCATCCGCTGGGGCTGAGCGGGCCGCCGGAGTTCAACGCGCGGGCGCTGGAGGCCGAGGAGGCGGTGGTCTGTTACGGCGCCGCCTTGGGGTTGGTGCCGGACGTGTACGAGGCGGGGCCCGAGGGTGTGCGGGACGAGGTGGTGTGGCATGTGCTGCCGGTGCGGGAGGCGCCGCCGGCGGATGTGCCGTCGCTGGGTGAGGCGGAGCGGGAGCTGGCGGAGGCGCTCCGGGACGCGACGGATGTGCTGACGCGGCTGGATGTGGCCGGGTCCGGGCCGGTGGCGGAGGCGGCGGTCGATGCGTATCGGGCTCGGGCCGAGCGGGGGCGGGAGGTATTGGCGCCCGGGTATCCGTCGCGGGCCGTGCGGGTGCTGGAGTTGGCGCAGCGGGTGGGGACGCTCATCGCTGTGGCGACGGAGAGTGGGCACGGCGGTGCGGTGAGTTCGTCCGAGATGGCGGCGCGGTGGGAGGCGTTGCGGCCGGTGGAGCGGACGGCTCGGCGGGCGCAGGTCGCGGCGTACAACTCCGTTGTGGAGGAGCGGGAGCGGGGGGTGCGGTGACTGCCGGTTGTGAAGGTGCTCGGCCTCTGCGCCGGGGCCGGGTGGGTGCGCAGCCCGGCGCAGCGGGGTGCCGCTGCGCCCACCTGTACCGCCCCAGCGGCACGACTGCCCGCAGTTGAGCGGGACGGACGCCCCGCGGAATGAGCGGACCGGCCCCCCAGGAGATCCGGGAGGCCGGTTGTACCTCCGGCTCGGAGACGGAGGTGGGGTGTCAGTGGTTGACGGCGAGGTTGCCGAAGGCGGGGTTCAGGACGCCCACGACGTTCACGCTGTTGCCGGAGACGTTGACCGGGACGTGCACCGGGGCCTGGATGACGTTGCCCGACCCGACGCCCGGGGAGCCCGCGGCCTGGCCGTCGGCGTGCGCGCTGGTGGCGGAGGCCATGCCCGCGCCCGCGGCCAGCAGGCCACCGGTCACCATCGTCACGGCAGCGACCTTCTTCAGGTTCTTCACTTCTGAGCCCTCCTTGCGATTGCCGCGGCAGGCGCCGCAGCACGCACTGGAGAACGGCGGAGGTCCACCGAGGTTGCGCCATATGAGGGACATTCCCACGACAGTATGAATCTCGGTCCGGAAGGGAACCCTCCGTGTTGCCGTGGGAGGAGCGTGTCAGCCGGTCACGCCGTGGCGAACGGCCCACAGAGCGGCCTGCGTTCGGTCGGAGAGGTCGAGTTTCATCAGGATGTTCGAGACGTGGGTCTTGACCGTCTTCTCGGAGAGGACGAGGGCACGGGCGATCTCCCGGTTGGAGCGGCCGTCCGCTATCAGGCCGAGGACCTCGCGCTCCCGCTCGGTGAGCGAACCGGCCCGCCCCGGGCCCGAGTTGGCCTCCTCCTGGGACAACAGGGCGTCGGCGACCTCCGGCTGGAGGAGGATGTGCCCGGCGTGCACGGAGCGGATCGCGCCGGCGAGGGCGTCGGGGTCGACGTCCTTGTAGACGTAGCCGGCGGCGCCCGCGCGCAGGGCCGGGACCACCGTGCGCTGCTCGGTGAAGCTGGTGACGATCAGCACGCGCGCGGGGTTGTCCAGCTCGCGGAGTCTGCGCAGGGCGCCCACGCCGTCCATGCCCGGCATCTTGACGTCCATGAGGATGACGTCGGGCCGCAGCTCCTCCGCGCGGTCGACTCCCTCGGCGCCGTCCGCCGCCTCGCCGACGACCTCTATGTCGTCCTGTACCTCCAGGAAGGTGCGCAGGCCCCGGCGGACGACCTGGTGGTCGTCGACGAGCAGCACCTTGATTGCGTCAGCCACCGGGGACCTCCATCTCGATCGTGGTGCCCTTGCCGGGCGCCGATTCCACGGTCAGCGTGCCGCCGGCCCCGCTCGCCCGGTCCCGCATCGAGACCAGGCCCAGGTGGCGCCCCGCGCGGCGGACCGCCTGCGGGTCGAAGCCGCTGCCGTCGTCCGTGACCCGCAGGAGGGCTCCGCTGCCACGGCGGTCCAGGGTCACGTCCACGTGGTCGGCGCCGGAGTGGCGCAGGGCGTTGTGCAGGGCCTCCTGGGCGACGCGCAGGACGGCCTCCTCCTGGGAGGCCGGCAGGGCCTTCACCCCGCGGCCGGCGAAGGTGACACGCGCGGAGTGGGCGCGGTCGAGGACCTGGATCTGCGTCCGGAGGGTGGCCACGAGGCCGTCCTCGTCGAGGGCGGCGGGGCGCAACTCGACGACGGCGGCGCGCAGTTCGTCGGCGGCCTCGGCGGCGAGGGCCGCCACCTGCTGGAGCTCGCCCTTGGCGCGGGAGGGGTCCCGGTCCACCAGGCGGGCCGCGGCCTGGGCGGTCAGGCGCAGGGAGAAGAGCTTCTGGCTGACCGCGTCGTGCAGTTCGTGGGCGAGGCGGGAGCGTTCCTCGGCGATGGTGAGCTCGCGGCTGCGTTCGTACAGGCGGGCGTTGGTGAGGGCGATCGCCGCGTGCTGGGCGAGGATGCCGAGCAGTTCCTCGTCGTCCTGCGTGAAACCGCAGCTGCCTTCTGGTTTGAAGCAGTTCTTGTTGGCGAGGAACAGCGCGCCGATGACCTCGTCGCCGTCGCGGATGGGCAGGCCCAGGAAGTCGACCAGGTCGGGGTGGGCGCTCGGCCAGCCCTCGAAGCGGGGGTCCTTGCGGACGTCGGCGAGGCGCTCGGCCCTGGCCTCGTGGAGCATCGCGGCGAGGATGCCGTGCTGGCGCGGGAGCGGGCCGATGGCCTTCCACTGCTCCTCGCTGACGCCGTCCACCACGAACTGGGCGAAGCCGCCGTGGTCGTCCGGGACGCCGAGCGCGGCGTACTGCGCGTCGAGCAGCTCGCGGGCCGAGGCGACGATCGTCTTGAGGACGTCGCGCACCTCGAGATGCCTGCTCATGGCCAGCAGCGCGGAACTCACCGCGGCGAGGCCGGACCGGGGACGGTGGCTCATGACCTCACCGTACCGGCGGGCTGTGACAGCGCGGATCGGACCGGTGGCGGCGGGCGCCGGTCCGGTGGGCCTAGGTCGCAGGACCGAGGGGGCAGGCAGGGGTGGCGTACGACCGGGGGCGCCGGGCCGGTGGCGTAGGGCGAAGGGACCCGGTTCTCTGCGGCCCGCGTCCGAGGCGGTCCGGGTGGCCGCGTTCCTACGTTGAGGGCACACGATCACGACGAGGGAGCGGATCATGCCGGTTGCGATCATCACCGGGGCCTCGAAGGGGCTGGGGCGGGCGCTCGCGGAGGCACTGGCCGGGCGGGGCTGGGATCTGGTGCTCGATGCCAGGGGCGCCGAGGCATTGGGGGAAGCGGCGGAGGCCGTCGCCGCGCACGGCACGCGCGTGACCGCCCTGCCGGGGGACGTCACGGTCGCCGCGCACCGGGCGGCACTGGTGTCGGCGGCTGGGCGGCTCGGCGGCGTCGACCTGCTGGTGCACAACGCGAGCGCGCTGGGCGCCGAGCCGCTGGTGCGGCTGGAGGAGCTGCCGCTGGAGGGGCTGCGGCGGGCGCTGGAGGTGAACCTCGTGGCGGGTCTCGGTCTGGTCCAGGAGGCGCTGCCTCTTCTGCGGGCCTCGGGGACGGGCACCGTCGTGGCGGTCAGTTCGGACGCGGCCGCCGAGGCGTACGAGACCTGGGGCGGCTACGGGGCGTCCAAGGCGGCCCTGGAGCAGCTGGTGGCGGTGCTGGCCGTGGAGGAGCCGGGGCTGCGGGTCTGGGCGGTGGATCCCGGGGACATGGCCACGGACCTGTATGCGGCGGCCGTACCGGACGATCACGATCCGCGGCCGGAGCCGGCGGCTGTGGTGCCGGGGTTCCTGCGGCTGCTGGACGAGCGGCCGGCGAGCGGCCGGTATCGGGCTCCGGCTCTGGTGGACGGGGTCCGATGACACTGTCCGTGCGGGTGCCGGAGGAGCTGTCGGCCCGGGTGCCGGTCGAGCAGCGGGGGCCCGGTCTGGACCGGGATGCGGTGCGGATGCTGGTGTCCCGGGGTGCCGAGGTGGCGCATCACACCTTCACGGAGCTGCCGCGGCTGTTGCGGGCCGGGGATCTGCTCGTGGTCAACACCTCGGCCACGCTGGCGGCGGCCGTGGACGGGTGGATCGGGCACGCGCGCGTGGTGGTGCATTTCTCCACGCGTGGGGACGACGGCCGGTGGGCGGTGGAGCTGCGGGAGCCCGACGGGCGGGGCACCACGCGCCCGCGTGCGGGTGGGCCCGCGGGTACGCGGGTGTGCCTGCCGGGCGGTGGGCGGCTGGTTCTGCAGGAGCCGCTGAGCGGGCGGAGCGGCCGGCTGTGGTGGGCGCGGGTGGCCGGGCCGGGGGTGCCGGGGCTGCTGCGGGAGCACGGGCGGCCCATTCGCTACGCGTACACGGAGCGCGACCAGCCGTTGTCCGTCTACCAGACGGTGTTCGCGCTGCCGTCCGCGGACGGGGCGGGCAGCGCGGAGATGCCGAGTGCGGCGCGGCCCTTCACGGCGCGGCTGGTGGCGGAGCTGGTGAGCCGGGGCGTGCAGTTCGCGCCGGTCACGCTGCATACGGGGGTGGCGTCGGCGGAGGCGCACGAGCCTCCGTATCCGGAGCCCTTCGCGGTGTCCGAGGCGTCGGCGCGGCTGATCAACGCCGCGAGGGCCGGTGGCGGCCGGGTCGTGGCGGTCGGGACGACGGCGGTGCGGGCCGTGGAGTCGGCGGTGGGGGCCGACGGGGGCGTGCGCGCGCGTGCGGGGTGGACGGATCTCGTCGTCACACCGGAGCGCGGGGTGCGTGTGGTGGACGGGCTGCTGACCGGGCTGCACGAGCCGGAGGCCTCGCATCTGCTGATGCTGGAGGCGGTCGCCGGGCGTGAGGCGATCGAGCGTGGCTACGAGGCCGCGCTCCAGGGCCGTTATCTGTGGCACGAGTTCGGGGACGTGCACCTCGTCCTGCCGTAGGACGGGCCGTCGCGGGGGCCGTTCAGTCCCTCACGCAGAGCATCGCTTGTGCAACCAGCGGTGAGACCGCGCCCCTCCCGGTGTGAGCCCGCGCATAGGACCCACGTCACGTACGAAAGTACGTAGGAGACATACCCCCACCTTTTGAGCGGCACATACGGTCCAGTCTGCCCCGATTTGCCCCTCCCTGATCCACTATCGGGCATCGTACGTCACACCTTTGCCACGCGATTTTGCGGCCGCTAAGAATTGCTGGCGTCGCTCAGCGCCGTGGGTTCACCTCCGCGGCGTTCGTGTCGGAAACACACCGAGTCCAACGCCGGACGCCGAGCGACTCCCGCGCTATTCGAAGAGGTCCACACCAGCATGCCCAAGAACATCTTCAGCCGTGTTCAGAGTCGTAGCCTGACCCGTCACCACAAGATCGCCATGGCGGGTGTCGCCACCCTCGGCGCCGCCGCCATCGGTTTCTCCGCGGTGCCGAGCGGCGCTTCGACCAAGACCACGACCGAGGCCGCTCAGCCGGCTGCGGTGGCGTTCAGCACCGAGCAGATCAAGGACGTCAAGGCGAGCGTCACGGACCAGATGGCCAATGCCAGCCTGAAGGCGGAGCAGATAGCGGCGAAGAAGAAGGCCGACGCCGCGGCCGCCGCCAAGAAGCAGGCCGCCGCCGAGGCCGCGAAGAAGAAGGCCGAGGCCGCGCGCAAGGCCAAGGAGGCCGCGAGCCGGGCCGCCAAGCGCGCCCAGGTCAAGAAGGCCGCCGCCAAGAGCTACCCGAACAACCTCGACGGCTGGATCCGCGAGTCGCTCGACATCCTGAAGAAGCACAAGATCCCGGCGTCCTACGACGGCATCCACCGCAACATCATCCGGGAGTCCTCGGGCAACCCGCGGGCGATCAACAACTGGGACATCAACGCCATCAACGGCATCCCGTCCAAGGGCCTGCTCCAGGTCATCCCGCCGACCTTCAAGGCGTACCACGTCCCCGGCACCTCCTGGGACATCTACAACCCGGTCGCCAACATCACCGCCGCCTGCAACTACGCGGCGGACAAGTACGGCTCGATGGACAACGTCAACAGCGCGTACTGAGGACGGCGCGGACCTCTCTGCTTCGCTGAACGAACGCCGAAGGGCGGCACCCTCCTGACGGGGTGCCGCCCTTCGGGCGCGGTGGAGCGGTGACTACGTGCCGGTGACTACTTGCGCATGACCTCGGGCTCGTGGCGGCGCAGGAAGCGGGCCACGAAGAAGCCGCAGATCACGCCGAGGGCGAGGAGCGCGCCCATGTCCATGGCCCAGGCCCCGACCGTGTGCTCCCACAGCGGGTCGGTGTCGCCGGCCGTCTCGGGCGGGCTGATCTTGTTGAAGTCCAGCGTGGCGCCGGAGGCGGCGACCGCCCAGCGCGACGGCATCAGGAACGAGAACTGGTTGACGCCGATCGAGCCGTGCAGCGTGAACAGGCAGCCCGTGAAGACGACCTGGATGATCGCGAACATCACCAGCAGCGGCATGGTCTTCTCGGCGGTCTTGACCAGCGACGAGATGATCAGGCCGAACATCATCGACGTGAAGCCCAGCGCCATGATCGGGATGGAGAGCTCGACGAGGGTCGCGCTGCCGAGGACCAGGCCCTCCTCGGGGATCTCCCGGCTGGAGAAGCCGATGACGCCGACCAGCAGGCCCTGGAGGACGGTGATCATGCCGAGCACGAACACCTTCGACATCAGGTACGCCGAGCGCGACAGGCCGGTCGCCCGCTCCCGCTCGTAGATGACCCGTTCCTTGATCAGCTCGCGGACCGAGTTCGCCGCGCCCGCGAAGCAGGCACCGACAGCGAGGATCAGCAGGACCGTCGTGGCCGTGCCGTTCGGGATGATCCGGCCGGTCTGCGGGTTGGCCGGGTTGGGCAGCAGGCCCCGGTCCGCGTCGATGAGCAGGCTCACCGCGCCGAGCACGGCCGGCAGGATCACCATCAGGGCGAGGAAGCCCTTGTCGGACGCGATCACCGAGACGTAGCGCCGCACGAGCGTGACGAACTGGGACATCCAGCCCTGCGGCTTCGGCGGCTTCATCGCCTGCATCGGCGGAACCTGTACGGACTGCGGCGCTACGGCATCGATGTCCGCGGCGTACATCTGGTAGTGCTGCGAGCCCTTCCAGCGGCCCGCCCAGTCGTAGTCGCGGTAGTTCTCGAAGGCGGAGAAGACATCGGCCCAGGTGTCGTAGCCGAAGAAGTTCAGCGCCTCCTCGGGCGGGCCGAAGTAGGCCACCGAACCGCCGGGCGCCATCACGAGCAGCTTGTCGCACAGCGCCAGCTCCGCCACGGAGTGGGTGACGACGAGGACCGTACGGCCGTCGTCCGCCAGGCCGCGCAGCAGCTGCATGACATCGCGGTCCATGCCCGGGTCGAGGCCGGAGGTCGGCTCGTCCAGGAAGATCAGCGACGGCTTGGTGAGCAGTTCCAGGGCGACCGAGACGCGCTTGCGCTGGCCGCCGGACAGGGACGTGACCTTCTTGTCCTTGTGGATGTCCAGCTTCAGCTCGCGCAGCACCTCGTCGATACGGGCGTCGCGCTCGGCGGCCGTGGTGTCGGCCGGGAAGCGGAGCTTGGCCGCGTACTTGAGGGCCTTCTTGACGGTCAGCTCCTTGTGCAGGATGTCGTCCTGCGGGACCAGACCGATGCGCTGGCGCAGCTCGGCGAACTGCTTGTAGAGGTTGCGGTTGTCGTAGAGCACCTCGCCCTGGTCGGCCGGGCGGTAGCCGGTGAGCGCCTTGAGCAGGGTGGACTTGCCGGACCCGGACGGGCCGATGACCGCGATCAGCGACTTCTCCGGGACGCCGAAGGAGACGTCCTTGAGGATCTGCTTGCCGCCGTCGACGGTGACGGTCAGGTGGCGCGCGGAGAACGACACCTCACCGGTGTCGACGAACTCCTCCAGCCGGTCGCCGACGATCCGGAACGTCGAGTGGCCGACGCCGACGACGTCGGTCGGGCCGAGCAGTTGCGTGCCGCCCTTGGGGATCGGCTGGCCGTTGACGTACGTGCCGTTGTGCGAGCCCAGGTCGCGGATCTCCATGCGCCCGTCGGGCGTCGAGTGGAACTCGGCGTGGTGCCGGGAGACCTGGAGGTCGGAGACGACCAGCTCGTTCTCCAGGGCACGGCCGATGCGCATCACGCGGCCCAGGGAGAACTGGTGGAACGTGGTCGGGCTGCGGTCGCCGTAGACCGGCGGCGCCCCCGCGACGCCGCCGGGGCCCTGCTGCTGCGGGATGTGGGCCGCGTGCTGTTGCGGCTGCTGCTGCCAGCCGGCCTGGGCCTGCTGCTGCGGGGCCTGGGCCTGCTGGTAGGGCGCCTGCTGGGCGGGTGCCTGCTGGGCCCAGCCGGGGTTCGCGCCCTGTGCGGCGTACGGCTGCTGCTGCGGCTGGGCCTGCGGCGTGGCGACGGAGGCGGCGGCACCGGAGAAGTCCAGGCGCGGGCCGTCGGTCGCGTTGCCGAGGTTGACCGCCGAGCCTGGGCCGAGTTCCAGCTGATGGATTCGCTGCCCCTGCACGAACGTGCCGTTGGTGCTGCCATGGTCCTCGATGACCCAACTGCGGCCGTTGAAGCTGACCGTGGCGTGACGCCAGGAAACCCTGGCGTCGTCGAAGACGACGTCCCCCTGCGGATCACGTCCGAGGGTGTATGCCCTGGACGGATCGAGCGTCCAGGTACGTCCGTTTGATTCCAGTACGAGTTCCGGCACTCCATGCCCCACTGAGTTGTCCCCCGAGTTACCCCCGACATGGGGAGTCTAGGGATGTCGAACATCGGGAGGAACTATTTCAGTAGCGGCCGCCTGACCGAAAGTCGGGCCTTGTGAAGACCGCGTACGGAGGCATGTGCCGATTCCGTTGACGGGGTTGAAAACGGGCCGGAGAGTGGTATTTCGACGCGAGGGGGACATGCGCGGTGTTCCCGCCGCACAGCGGATCGGGGGGTCTGCCATGAGTGCCGGTACAGGTGTCGGGACGGCGGGGAACGGCACGCGCGTGCCGTGGGGGGACGTGCTGATGTCCGCGGTCGCCGCCGTGAGCTGGGCGTTGATCGGGATGGCGGGTACGGCCGCGCTGGGTCTGCGGCTGCTGGAGGCGGACGCGGCGGGCTCGTTGGGGCCGATGACCGCGGCGGTGGTGGCCCTTGGGGCGGGCGGTTCGGTCACGCCGTCCGGTGATGTGTCCGCGTTCGGCCTCACGGGTGCGCAGGCGGACACGGCCATCGAGTTCACGCCACTGGGGGTGAGCCTGGTCGGGGCGGTGCTGCTGTCGTACTTCTTTCTGCGGTCCTTACGGGCGGCGGGAGTTGTGATATCGCCGGCCGAACTCCTCGCGCGTGCGGGCACGGTGGTCGCGCTGTTCGTGGCGATGCTGGGCGGGCTGGCGTGGGCGGGGCACGACGTCATCACGATCGACGGTGGTGCGCTGGGCCTGGACGGCCTGACGCGCGGGGGCGGTGGAGACGGACTGGAGATTCCCGGTCTCGGGGACCTCGGGGGGTTGCTGCCGGACCGGCTCGGCGACCTGGTCGGCGCGCGGGCGGCGGTCGGATTCACGGTCGACACCGCGCCCACGCTGCTCGGCGGGGCCTGCTGGTCGGCCGGGATCCTCCTCATCGCCCTGCTGGCCTCGCGCCGCACGCCGCTGCCGCGGGGCTGGGAGGCCGTGCACCGGATCGCGCGGCCCGCCGTCTCCGCTGTGGTGACCGTGCTGCTGGTCGCGGTGGCGGCGGGACTCGCGGCGGCGGCGTACGCGGCGACCGGCGACGACCATCCCCGGCGCATCGCCGGCGCGACGCTGCTCGGGGCGCCGAACGGGGTGTGGCTGGGAGTCCCGATCGGCCTGTTCGTGCCGTGGGACGGGCGGGCGACGGGTGAACTGACCCGCCTCCTGCCGGACCCCCTGGACGATCTGCTCACAGTCCGCTCCGACCAGCCCGTGACGCTGGGGCGGCTGGCGGAGCTGGACGGGCGGGTGTGGCTGCTGGGGGTGGCGGCGGCCCTGATGATGCTGCTGGCGGGGGTGTTGACGGCGGTGCGGACGCCGGTGCCCGGTCCTGGGGACGTACGGGGTTCGGGCGCGCCCGGTTTCGCGGGGCGGTGTGCGCTGCGGCTGGGGGTGGTGACCGCGCTGGCCCTGCCGCTGCTCGCCTGGCTGACGGACGTGTCCGTGACCGCCTCCCTGTCCGTCCTCGGCTTCGACGCGTTCGGTGCGGGCATCGACCTGCACGGCCACCTCGGCATGGCCCTGCTGCTGGGCGCGGTGTGGGGTACGGGGGCCGGGGCGACGGGGGCGTTGCTCGCGTGGGCGAGCGGGGGCGCGGGGCGGCGGGCCGCGCGGTTGGCTCGGGGGGTGGAGGTGGCCGGACCAGGGGCGAGGCGGGGGGAGGCCGGGGACGACGCCGGTGCCGGGCGGTCCGGGGGATGGGGCGGGCCAGGTGCCGGTGCCGCTGCTGGTGCCGGTGCCGGTGCCGGTGCCGGGCATGCGACGGGGCCGGGGGCCGGCGCCGATGCCGGATATGCGGCGGGGCCAGGGGCCCGAACCGGCCCGACCGGGTACGACGGCGACGCCGGGCGGTCCCAGGGATGGGGTGGGTCCGGCTCCGGGCGGGTGTCGTCCGATGGGGAGGGGGCCGGGCCCTACGCGCCGGGAGTGCCGTATCGGCCGCCCAACCCGGACACCAATCCGTACCTCCGGGTGCCGGACGAAGTGCGAGAAGCGGAGGACGCGCGCCCGCGCCCCGGCGAACCCGGGGCATCTCACGCACCCCGGTCGGACAGTGACCTCGCTGCTCACCGGGACGGGGACGGGTACGGCGCGCCCACCGTGGCGCGGCCGGCCGGGCCGCCGCCGGTCCGGCCGGACGACGGGCCACCGCCTCCGCCACCCCCTCCCCCGCCGCCGCCCCGGAAACCGGGTGGAGGGAAGTAGGCCCCTCGGAGGGCGCTGTCCGCCAGGCGGACCTCACGGGCGGTACGGCCTGCCCGCCGGATACGGTGGAACCACCATGAGCGCTTCGCAGACCTCGTCCTCCGACGTTCCCACCCTCCTTGTCAAGATCTTCGGCAAGGACCGCCCGGGCATCACGGCCGGCCTCTTCGACACCCTCGCCGCCTACTCCGTCGACGTCGTCGACATCGAGCAGGTCGTCACCCGGGGCCGAATGGTGCTGTGCGCGCTCGTGACCGAGCCGCCCAAGGGGCTCGAGGGCGACCTGCGGGCGACCGTCCACAGCTGGGCCGAGTCGATGAAGATGCAGGCGGAGATCATCTCCGGCCTCGGCGACAACCGGCCGCGCGGGCTGGGCCGCTCCCTGGTCACCGTGCTCGGGCACCCGCTCACCGCGGAGGCGACCGCGGCGATCGCCGCACGGATCACGAAGACCGGCGGCAACATCGACCGGATCTTCCGTCTCGCCAAGTACCCCGTGACCGCCGTCGAGTTCGCCGTGTCCGGCGTGGAGACCGAGCCGCTGCGAACCGCCCTGGCGCCCGACGCGGCGAAGCTCGGCATCGACGTGGCGGTCGTCGCCGCCGGTCTGTACCGGCGCGCGCAGCGCCTGGTCGTGATGGACGTCGACTCGACGCTCATCCAGGACGAGGTCATCGAGCTGTTCGCCGCGCACGCCGGCTGCGAGGACCAGGTCGCCGAGGTGACGGCGGCCGCGATGCGCGGCGAGCTGGACTTCGAGCAGTCCCTGCACGCGCGCGTGGCGCTGCTGGAGGGGCTCGACGCCTCAGTCGTGGACAAGGTGCGCAGCGAGGTGCGGCTGACGCCGGGCGCCCGCACCCTGATCCGTACGCTGAAGCGGCTCGGCTTCCAAGTCGGCGTCGTCTCCGGCGGCTTCACCCAGGTCACCGACGATCTCAAGGAGCGGCTCGGGCTGGACTTCGCCCATGCCAACACGCTGGAGATCGTCGACGGGAAGCTGACGGGCAAGGTCACGGGCGAGATCGTCGACCGGGCCGGCAAGGCCCGGCTGCTGCGCCGGTTCGCCGCCGAGGCGGGTGTGCCGCTGTCGCAGACCGTGGCGATCGGTGACGGTGCCAACGACCTGGACATGCTGAACGCGGCGGGTCTGGGCGTCGCCTTCAACGCCAAGCCGGTGGTGCGCCAGGCCGCGCACACGGCCGTGAGCTTCCCCTTCCTGGACACCGTGCTGTACCTGCTGGGCATCACGCGTGAAGAGGTCGAGGCGGCGGACACGCTCGACACGGCCTGAATCGGCGACACGGGCCGCACCCCGCCAGGCGAGCCCGGCACCGCACCGGTGCCGGGCCCCACTCACGCCGAGTCGGTCGTGGAGTCGGTCACTCGGTCGGCGCCCAGTAGTCCCGCAGCGTGGCCACGCCCGGCTCAAGGCTCTTCCACGAGCCCGTGAAGGACAACAGGGCGAAGGCGGCGGCCGGGAACCCGCGGCGGCTCATCCGGTCGCGGGCATCGCCCTCGGCCGTGCCCCCCAGGATGTCGGCGAGGCCCTGGATGGCCGGGTTGTGGCCGATCACGAGGATGTTCTGCGCGTCGTCGGGGGTCTCGTTGAGCACGGCGATCAGTTCGCCCGGCGAGGCATCGTAGATCCGCTCCTCGTAGACGGTTTTCGGTCGCTGCGGGAACTCCTGGACGGCGAGCTTCCAGGTCTCCCTGGTCCGGACCGCGGTGGAGCACAGGGCCAGGTCGAAGGCGATGCCGGTGTCGGCCAGCCTGCGCCCGGCCTCCGCCGCTTCTTTTCGGCCCCGGTCGGCGAGCGGACGCTCATGATCGCTCACCTGTGGCCAGTCGGCTTTCGCATGGCGGAAGAGGACAATCGTGCGGGGTTCTGCGACGCTCATAAGATCCAGCTTCGCACGAAACAGGCCATGGGGCGCAGGGAGTTGACCACCGGCTTCTGCCGTGCTCAGCGGGCTATCAGCTGCCGGGCCCGCTCGAAGAGGTGGGTGATCACGGGGTCACCGCCGGCCGCCTGGGCATCCGACGGGTTAAGGATCAGCACGAGCAGCGCGACGAAGGCGAGCGTGGGCAGGGCGAGGGCCCACCAGGGCAGCCTGCTGCCGGCGCCGGCCCGGGCCGCCGGATGGGGCCGGGTGTGCGTAGGAGCCGGCATGGGTGCCTCCGCTTCTTCGGATGGTCCGTGGCCCGCGTCTCGCGGTCACACGTCGAAGTTACGGAATCCGGGGCGGCCGGCCCATCCGGAGATCCACCCACTTGACCCTGACCCTCACCCCCTAGGGGACAGGGGGCCAGCCCCACCATGGACGGGGCGGAGCCCGGTGATGGCGGGGCGGAGGCCGGTCACGGCGAGGCGATGGTCGCGATGACGCCGATGATGATGAAGATCGCGAAGAAGGCGCCGAACACGAGCAGCATCTTCTTCTGACCGTGCTGGGGATTCGGGTCGAGCACTGGCATGGGGCAAGTCTCGCACCCGCCGCGGGCACCGGGCGCCCCGGGGTGAGACCAACGGCTGCCCCGGGGCGAGACCAAAGGCTCCGGGGTGGGCTCAGCGGCCCGCCTCCTCCTCCACCGTGCGGTCCCGGCCCGCCAGGAAGCCGACCGCCATCTGCGGGATCATCAGGGCGCTCATCAGCGCGATCGGCAGGCCCCAGCCGCCGCTGTGCTGGTAGAGGACGCCCACCAGGAGCGGCCCCGGGATGGAGATCAGATAGCCGGTGCTCTGCGCGAACGCCGACAGCTGGGCCACGCCCGGGCCGGTCCTGGCCCGCATGCCGACCATGGTGAGGGCGAGCGGGAAGGCACAGTTGGCGACGCCGAGCAGCAGGGCCCATGCCCAGGCGCCGGCGGCCGGCGCGAGGTACAGCCCGGCGTAGCCGGCGAGGCCGCAGACGCCCAGGGCGAGCACGATCGGGCCCTGGTGCGGCAGCCGTGTGGCCAGGCGCGGTATGACGAAGGCCAGGGGCACGCCCATCACCATGGTGACCGCGAGCAGCAGCCCCGCGGTACCCGCGGGCACGCCGGCGTCCCGGAAGATCTGCGCCATCCAGCCCATGGTGATGTAGGCGGCGGTGGCCTGGAGCCCGAAGAAGACGGCCAGGGCCCAGGCGGTACGGCTCCGGGTGATCCGCAGCCGCGGCGCCTCCCCGGCTGCGGACCCGACGGCAGCCGAGCCCGGCTTCTCCCGGTCCCGCGCAGGCCGGTCGCCGTCGGCCTCGGGGTCCCACGCCAGCCGGTCACCGCCGACCTCCGGAGCCCACGCCACCCGGCCGCCGTCTGCCTCCGGAGCCCACACCGACCCGTCACCGTCGGCCTCGGGGTCCCACGCCAGCCGGTCACCGCCGACCTCCGGAGCCCACGCCACCCGGCCGCCTTCTGCCTCCGGAGCCCACGCCGGCCCGTCACCGTCGGCCTCGAAGTCCCACGCCAGCCGGTCACCGCTGACCTCCGGAGCCCACGCCACCCGGCCGCCGTCTGCCTCCGGAGCCCACGCCGGCCCGTCACCGTCGGCCTCCGGAGCCCACACCGACCCGTCGCCGCCGACCTCCGGGCGCACGGCCCGCTCCCCCTGACCGGTCTCCGGGCCCACCGCCCGCTCGCCCGGCCCTGTCTCCGAGCCCCGGCTCCACTCCCCCGGCCCGGACGCGACTCCTGCCGCCTCCCCCGGCCCGGACGCGACTCCTGCCGCCTCCCCCGGCCCGGACGCGACTCCTGCCGCCTCCCCCGGCCCGGACGCGGCCGTGCCCGTCGCACGCCCCCGTACGAACGGCAGCCACGGCAGCACAGCCGCCGCGGCCAGTCCCGCCCACAGGGCGAGGCCCGACTGCCAGCTGCCGCCCAGGGCGTCGGTCAGGGGCACCGTGACCGCGGCCGCGAGGGCCGTGCCCAGGGCGAGCGCCATGGAGTACAGGCCGGTCATGGAGCCGACGCGGTCGGGGAACCAGTGCTTGACGATGACCGGCATCAGGACGTTGCTGACGGCGATGCCCATGAGGGCGAGGGCGCTGGCGGCCAGGAAGCCGGCCGTGCCGCCGGCGTAAGGCCGGATCGCCAGGCCGGTGGCGATGGCGGCCATGCCGGCGCACACCACGGCACCGGCTCCGAAGCGGCGGACGAGCCGCGGGGCCATGACGCCGAAGACGGCGAAGCACAGCGGCGGCACGGAGGTGAGCAGCCCGGCCACGCTGCCGCTCATGCCGAGCCCGTCGCGGACCTCCTTCAGGAGGGCGCCGAGGCTGGTGATGGCGGGGCGGAGGTTCAGCGCGGACAGCACGATGCCGAGGACGAGCAGCCGCATCGTCCACGCACGCGTGGCGGTGCCGCCGGGTTCCCGGGCCTCGTGCGCGGCCGAGCTGCGTACGGTCGGGGGCGTCATCGTCCGGGTTTCCTCGCTAGCCATGCGGCCCATCATAGAATCATAGGATGATTGACTGTCCACTCCGTTCCCTCCGGGGCCGCACTCCGGCGCCCCGGTCGTGCGAAGGTGTGCCATGCCTCTGAGCCATCCCCGACGTTCGGCGCTCTCCGAGCAGGTCATCGCCGCCCTGCGTGCCCAGATCACGTCCGGCGAGTGGCCGGTCGGCTCCCGCATCCCGACCGAGCCCGAGCTGGTCGAGCAGCTGGGCGTCGCCCGCAACACGGTCCGTGAGGCCGTCCGCGCCCTGTCGCACAACGGACTGCTGGACATCCGCCAGGGCTCCGGCACGTATGTCGTGGCGACGAGCGAGCTGGCGGGGGTGATGCAGCGGCGGTTCGCCGGCGCCGACCCCCGGCACATCGCCGAGCTGCGGTCCACGCTGGAGTCGGCCGCGGCCAGGCTGGCCGCCGAGCGGCGCACCGAGAAGGACCTCAAGCAGCTCGACGCGCTGCTGCGGCGGCGTGAGGAGGCCTGGGAGTCGGGTGACGCGGAGGCGTTCGTGACGGCGGACGCGACCTTCCACCTGGCCGTGGTGTCCGCCTCCCACAACGACGTGATGACCGCCATGTACGCGGATCTGGGCGAAGTGCTGCGGGACTGGCTGCGCGAGGACGTCGGTGAGGAGCTGACGCCGGAGACGTACATGGAGCACGCGCGGCTGCTCGACGCGATCCGCACGGGCGACGCGGCGCAGGCGGCGGCGGAGGCCGCCCGCTATCCGTTCCAGTGCCGCCTGGGCGGTTTCAGCCCGCCCGCCGGTGACTGATCCACACGTCGCCGACTTCCTTCCAGCAACGTCCCGTCAGCCGCACGGTCTGCGCGGGCCCGGTCTCCACCGGGGAGCTGTCGGTGTCGATGTCCCACCAGCGGGCGCACTCGACGTGCAGGCTCACGCGGTCGGCCTCGGGGTACGGGTTGTGGCAGTACACGGTCACCTTGGAGCCGGTGACGCGGATGCGGCACGCGGCGCCGAAGGGACTGGCCGACTCGTGGTGGTCGGCGGGCACGCGCGCGTGAGACACGGCTTCGTACGCCAGGGTCAGGACGAGGGCGACGGCGAGGGACAGTGAGGCCGTTCGGCGGGACAAGCGCACAAGGGGACCTCCTCGGCCGTGCTGGGGAGGGGCTCGCGTGGTGAACGCGTACTCCAGGGTGCCCAGTTGTGCGCCTCCTCCGCCCGGCCGGATGAGCCGAACGAGTGACGCCCCGCTCCCCGCGCGCTGCGGGAAACGGGGCGGCGACGACGTACGGGGAGATCGGACTCCGTACGGGAGATCAGGCTCCGATGGCGTGCAGACCGCCGTCCACGTGGATGATCTCGCCGGTGGTCTTCGGGAACCAGTCGCTCAGCAGCGCGACGATGCCGCGGCCGGCCGGCTCGGGGTCCTTCAGGTCCCACTCCAGCGGGGAGCGGGAATCCCACACGGAGGCCAGCTCGCCGAAGCCCGGAATGGACTTCGCGGCCATGGAACCGATCGGACCCGCCGAGATCAGGTTGCAGCGGATGTTCTGCTTGCCCAGGTCACGGGCCATGTAGCGGCTGGTCGCCTCCAGGGCGGCCTTGGCCGGGCCCATCCAGTCGTACTGCGGCCAGGCGTACTGCGCGTCGAACGTCAGACCGACGACGGAGCCGCCGTTCTGCATCAGCGGGAGGCATGCCATGGTGAGCGACTTCAGGGAGTACGCCGAGACGTGCATGGCCGTGGCGACCGACTCGAACGGCGTGTTGAGGAAGTTGCCGCCGAGGGCGTCCTGCGGGGCGAAGCCGATCGAGTGGACGACGCCGTCAAGACCGCCGAGCTCCTCGCCGACGATGTCGGCCAGGCGCCCGAGGTGCTCGTCGTTCGTCACGTCGAGCTCGATGACCTTGGTGGGCTTGGGGAGCTTCCTGGCGATGCGCTCGGTCAGCGTGGGCCGCGGGAACGCGGTCAGGATGATCTCGGCGCCCTGCTCCTGGGCCAGCTTGGCGGCGTGGAAGGCGATGGAGGACTCCATCAGCACACCGGTGATCAGGACGCGCTTGCCCTCGAGAATTCCGCTCATGGTGATCAGTGACCCATTCCCAGTCCGCCGTCAACGGGAATGACGGCTCCAGTGATGTACGAGGCGTCGTCCGAGGCGAGGAACCGCACCGTCGCGGCGATCTCCTCCGGCTGCGCGTACCGGCCGAGCGGGACCTGCTTCACGATGCCGGTGCGCTGCTCGTCGGAGAGCACCGCGGTCATGTCGGTCTCGACGAAGCCGGGCGCGACGACGTTGAAGGTGATGTTCCGCGAGCCCAGCTCACGGGCGAGGGAGCGCGCGAAGCCGACGAGGCCGGCCTTGGAGGCGGCGTAGTTGGCCTGCCCCGCGGAGCCGAGCAGCCCGACGACCGACGAGATCAGGACGACGCGGCCCTTCTTGGCGCGCAGCATGCCGCGGTTGGCGCGCTTGACCACACGGAAGGTGCCGGTGAGGTTGGTGTCGAGGACGGACGTGAAGTCCTCCTCGGACATGCGCATCAGAAGCTGGTCCTTGGTGACACCGGCGTTGGCGACGAGGACCTCGACGGGGCCGTGGGCCTCCTCGATCTCCTTGTAGGCCTGCTCCACCTGCTCGGCGTCGGTGATGTCGCACTTGACGGCGAGGAAGCCCGCAGGGGGCTCACCCGAGCGGTACGTGATGGCGACCTTGTCGCCGGCATCGGCGAAAGCGCGGGCGATGGCGAGGCCGATGCCCCGGTTGCCTCCGGTGACGAGAACCGAGCGGCTCAACGGATCACCCTTTCGATAGCGGTCTGATACCCCGCCCGGGCGCCTGGACGACAGGCGGCGATGACAGGCGGCTTCCCCGAAAACCTATCGGTCCGGGCAGGCCCGCGGACAATCGGGCACCGACAGTGGCGTACGGGACTCACTGTCGGGTCCCTACAGAAACCCCGCGCGACCGGGTCACGAAACTCGTGGCCCGCGCGCGGGCCGAGACGACATGATCGGAGCAGTCACGAAGTACGGCGACCACCCTCACCCCGACAGAAAGAGACGGCGGTGCCTCATACCATCGACGAGGCCTTCACGGCCCTCCCCCTACGCGCCCTCGCCGACGCGGCCCTCGCACGCGCGCGTGCGCTGGGCGCCGAGCACGCGGACTTCCGGTTCGAGCGGGTGCGCAGCGCCTCCTGGCGGTTCCGGGACGCCAAGCCCGCCGGGTCGTCGGACACCACCGACCTCGGGTACGCGGTGCGCGTCGTGCACGGCGGCACGTGGGGCTTCGCCTCTGGGGTGGATCTCACTCTGGACGCCGCCGCCAAGGTGGCCTCCCAGGCGGTGGCCATGGCGAAGCTCTCGGCGCAAGTGATCAAGGCGGCCGGGTCCGACGAGCGCGTCGAGCTGGCCGACGAGCCCGTGCACGCCGACAAGACCTGGATCTCGTCGTACGAGATCGATCCGTTCACCGTGCCCGACGAGGAGAAGGCCGGGCTGATCGGGGACTGGAGCGCGCGGCTGCTGGCGGCCGACGGGGTCGACCATGTGGATGCCTCGCTGCTCACCGTCCACGAGAACAAGTTCTACGCGGACACCGCCGGGACCGTGACCACGCAGCAGCGGGTGCGGCTGCACCCGGTGTTCAACGCCGTGTCGGTGGACGAGTCGAGCGGCGAGTTCGACTCGATGCGCACCCTCGCGCCGCCCGTGGGACGCGGCTGGGAGTATCTGCGGGGCACCGGCTGGGACTGGGACGGCGAACTGGAGCAGATCCCGGAGCTGCTCGCCGAGAAGATGCGGGCGCCGAGCGTCGAGGCGGGCCTGTACGACCTGGTCGTCGACCCGTCCAACCTGTGGCTGACCATCCACGAGTCCATCGGGCACGCCACCGAGCTGGACCGGGCGCTCGGTTACGAGGCCGCCTACGCCGGCACCTCCTTCGCGACCTTCGACCAGCTGAACAAGCTGCGTTACGGCTCGGAGCTGATGAACGTCACCGGCGACCGCACCGCCGAGCACGGGCTCGCCACCATCGGGTACGACGACGAGGGCGTCGCGGCGCAGTCCTGGGACCTGGTGAAGAACGGCACCCTCGTCGGCTACCAGCTGGACCGGCGGATCGCGAGACTGACCGGCTTCGAGCGGTCCAACGGATGTGCCTACGCCGACTCCCCCGGGCACGTGCCGGTGCAGCGCATGGCCAACGTGTCGTTGCGGCCGGACCCGGCCGGGATGTCCACCGAGGACCTGATCGGGGGCGTGGAGCGGGGCATCTACGTCGTCGGCGACCGGTCCTGGTCGATCGACATGCAGAGGTACAACTTCCAGTTCACCGGGCAGCGTTTCCACCGCATCGAGAACGGGCGGCTCGCAGGCCAGCTGCGGGACGTGGCCTACCAGGCGACGACGACCGACTTCTGGGGCTCGATGGCCGCGGTGGGCGGTCCGCAGACCTACGTCCTGGGCGGCGCCTTCAACTGCGGCAAGGCCCAGCCGGGCCAGGTCGCGGCCGTGTCGCACGGCTGCCCGTCGGCCCTGTTCAAGGGCGTCAACATTCTGAACACGACCCAGGAGGCCGGTCGGTGAACGTCAGCTACGGGATCGGCTGGGGGTCCGGGGGTTATCCCCCGGGAAAGCACAGTCTGAACACGACCCAGGAGGCCGGTCGATGAGCGCGCGAACCAGCAAGCCGCACGAGGTCGTCGAGCGGGCCCTCGACCTGTCCCGGGCGGACGGGTGTGTCGTCATCGCCGACGAGCAGTCCTCCGCCAACCTGCGCTGGGCGGGCAACGCGCTGACCACCAACGGGGTCACGCGCGGCCGCACGCTCACCGTCGTCGCCACGGTCGACGGCAAGGAGGGCACGGCCTCGGGGGTCGTGTCGCGGGCCGCCGTGACGGCCGACGAGCTGGAGCCCCTGGTGCGGGCCGCCGAGGCCGCCGCGCGCGGCGCCGGGCCCGCCGAGGACGCGCAGCCGCTGGTGACGGGGGTGGCGCAGGCGCCGGAGTTCACGGAGGCGCCCGCCGAGACCTCCTCCGCCGTGTTCGCCGACTTCGCTCCGGCGCTCGGCGAGGCCTTCGCACGCGCGCGTGCGGGCGGCCGGGAGCTGTACGGCTTCGCCAACCACGAGCTGGTGTCGACGTATGTGGGGACGTCCACGGGGCTGCGGCTGCGGCACGACCAGCCGAACGGGACGCTGGAGCTGAACGCGAAGTCGCCGGACCGGACCCGGTCCGCCTGGGCCGGTCGCTCCACCCGGGACTTCAAGGACGTCGACCCGGCGGCGCTGGACGCGGAGCTGGCCGTGCGCCTCGGGTGGGCCGAGCGGCGTGTGGAGCTGCCCGCGGGCCGGTACGAGACGCTGCTGCCGCCGGCGGCCGTCGCGGACCTGCTGATCTACCAGATGTGGTCGGCCTCGGGCCGGGACGCGATGGAGGGCCGCACGGTGTTCTCCAAGCCGGGCGGCGGTACGCGGGTCGGCGAGAAGCTGACCGAACTGCCGCTGACGCTGCGCAGCGACCCGAACGAGCCGGGTCTGCAGTCGGCGCCCTTCGTGATCGCGCACTCCTCGGGGGGCGACCAGTCGGTGTTCGACAACGGGCTGCCGCTCACGGCCACCGAGTGGATGAGCCGCGGCGAGCTGCGGCACCTGACGACCAGCAGGCACAGTGCCGGGCTGACCGGCCTGCCCGTGGCGCCGGGCATCGAGAACCTGGTCCTGGACGGGGGCGAGGACCGCTCCCTGGAGGAGATGGTCGCGAGCACCGAGCGCGGGCTGCTGCTGACCTGTCTGTGGTATATCCGGGAGGTCGATCCGGCGACGTTGCTGCTCACCGGTCTGACCCGGGACGGTGTCTACCTGGTCGAGAACGGCGAGGTGACCGGCGAGGTGAACAACTTCCGGTTCAACGAGTCGCCGGTCGGGGTCCTCGGCCGGGCCACGGAGGCCGGGCGCACCGAGAAGACGCTGCCCAGGGAGTGGAGCGACTGGTTCACCAGGGCCGCGATGCCCGCGCTGCGCGTCCCGGATTTCAATATGAGCTCTGTCAGTCAGGGCGTATAACCTCGTAGTCGGCTGTCACCCGACTGCCCGAAGATCATCAAGGAGACACGAGAACCGTGACGGACATCGTCGACGAGCTGAAGTGGCGCGGGCTGTTCGCCCTGTCCACTGACGAGGACGCTTTGCGCAAGGCGCTCGCGGACGGTCCCGTCACGTTCTATTGCGGCTTCGACCCGACGGCGCCGTCGCTGCACGTGGGGCACCTGGTGCAGGTGCTGACCGTGCGCCGGCTCCAGCAGGCCGGTCACCGGCCGCTGGCGCTGGTCGGCGGTGCCACGGGCCTGATCGGCGACCCGCGTCCGACCGCGGAGCGCACGCTGAACGACCCGGAGACGGTCCGCGGCTGGGTCGACAAGCTGCGCGGCCAGATCGAGCCGTTCCTGGACTTCGAGGGCGAGAACGCGGCCGTCATGGTCAACAACCTCGACTGGACGGAGAACCTCTCCGCGATCGAGTTCCTCCGCGACATCGGCAAGCACTTCCGCGTCAACAAGATGCTGACCAAGGACTCCGTCGCCCGGCGCCTGGAGTCCTCCGAGGGCATCAGCTACACGGAGTTCAGCTACCAGCTCCTCCAGGGCATGGACTTCCTCCAGCTGTACCGGAGGTACGGCTGCACGCTCCAGCAGGGCGGCAGCGACCAGTGGGGCAACCTCACGGCGGGCCTGGACCTGATCCACCGCCTGGAGCCGGACGCCACGGTGCACGCCATGGCGACGCCGCTGATGACCAAGGCGGACGGCACCAAGTTCGGCAAGACCGAGGGCGGCGCCGTCTGGCTCGACCCGGAGATGACGACGCCGTACGCCTTCTACCAGTTCTGGCTGAACGTGGACGACCGGGACATCTCCAAGTACATGCGCATCCTGTCCTTCCGCTCCCGCGAGGAGCTTCAGGAGCTGGAGAAGCAGACCGAGGAGCGTCCGCGGGCCCGGGCCGCGCAGCGTGCGCTGGCCGAGGAGCTGACGACGCTGGTGCACGGCGCCGGCCAGACGGCCGCCGTGATCGCCGCGTCCAAGGCCCTCTTCGGGCAGGGCGAGCTGGCGGAGCTCGACGAGCGGACGCTGGCCGCGGCCCTGTCGGAGGTGCCGCACATCCAGGTCGCCGAGCTCGGTCCGGTCGTCGACCTGTTCGCCGAGGTCGGCCTGGTGGCCAGCAAGTCGGCCGCGCGGCGCACGGTCAAGGAGGGCGGTGCCTACGTGAACAACGTCAAGGTCGCCGGCGAGGACGCGGTCCCGGCCAAGGAGGACCTGCTGCAGGGCCGCTGGCTGGTGCTGCGCCGGGGCAAGAAGAACCTGGCGGCGGTGGAGGTCACCGGCGCCTGAGCGCGTCAGGACGCGAGGGAGGGGGGCGGTCTCCGGTGCCGGAGGCCGCCCCCCTCTTCTCCTGTTGCCCCGTTGTTACCTCGTCTGCCTCGTCATGCCCTTCGCCTGTCTCCCCTGGCCGCCGTCCAAGCCCGGTCGCCGAGACCGACGAGGATGATCGCCATCGCCAGTTGGAAGACATGCCGCCACCAGTCGATGCCCGCTGTGGCGTCGACACCGGCCGCCCGGGCGATCACGTTGCCGGCGATGCCGCCGATGATGCCCAGGATGACGGTCAGCCACAGGGGGATGTGCTGCTTGCCCGGAATGATCGCCTTGGCGAGCAGACCGAGTACCAGTCCCACGATGATCGCCCACAACCAGCCCATCGCTGCCTCCTCGTACGGCTCGACGTGAGCACTACGCCCAGTGTCGGCCCAGGTGCCCTACGCCGCATGCCGGGGCCGGCCGTACATATCACGGCCCAGGCCCTTCGCCCGGGCCGGACCGGCCCCGGTCTCGTAGCCGACGCAGGCGCGGCGTAACGTGGAAGCTGCCCTGGGCAGGGTCCCCGACCGGCCGAGGGCGGCTACGGGGCGGGGAGCGTGCGATACGGGCGGATGGTGGAATGCGATGCGGAAGCAGCATGGCGGCGGACACGTCCAGGTTTTCCGGATCACCGGCGCCCGGGCAGGGCTTCAGGACGACGTCCGCGGGCGGCAGCGCCGGTATGTGATCTCGATGACGGTCCGCACGATCTCCGTGATCCTCGCAGCCACGCTGTGGAACGTCGAACGGCACGTCGCCGTCGTGGCGTTGGTCCTCGGGCTGGTGCTGCCGTACATCGCGGTGGTGATCGCGAACGCCGGGCGCGAAAACGCGCCGTCTCTGCCGTCCACGTTCGTGGTGCCTCCGCTGCGGCCGATGATCGCGCCGCCCAAGACGCAGGACGGCCCCGCGGAATCCCCCGCGGAATCCGTCGCGGAAGACGCCGTGTCCGGGACGGTGCCGGGGGCACGGGCCGAGTCGCAGGAGCGGTAGGGGCGCTCGGGGGCGGGTCGGCGAGGGCGTCACCTTCCCGCCAAGCTCAAGAAAAGCTCAGATCAATCATGTAGTTCAGGTGCCGGGCTCGGGGTTACCCGTGACATACTTCGTACGCGCTCCGCATCCCCCGTCGGAGCGACGGACCGACGCCGGGCAGCTCCCCCCGTGGCTGCTCGGCGTCGCCTTTTCTGTGTGCAGTGGTGAGACGAAGCTGTGAGTGACGAGACGCCCATCTGTTCCGCGAAGGGCTGCCGTACGGATGCCGTGTGGGTGCTGGCGTGGAACAACCCCAAGATCCATACGCCGGAGCGGCGCAAGACGTGGCTGGCCTGCGAGGAGCATCGCGAGCATCTGTCGCAGTTCCTCGGGGTGCGGGGGTTTTTGAAGGACGTGGTTCTTCTCAAGGAGTGGGAAGAGACCGACCGCCCCTGAGGGCGATCCGCTAACCACCGATCGCTGACATGGGCCGGTCCGGCTGCACGAACGTCGGGTCGTCCAGGCCCGCTCCCGCCTTCTTGCCCCACATCGCCAGGCGCCAGATGCGGGCGATCTCCTCGTCCGGGGCGCCGGAGCGCAGGGCGGCGCGCAGGTCCGTCTCCTCCTGGGCGAACAAGCACGTGCGTACCTGGCCGTCGGCGGTGAGGCGGGTGCGGTCGCAGGCCGCGCAGAAGGGGCGGGTGACGGAGGCGATCACGCCGACGACATGCGGACCGCCGTCGACCAGCCAGCGCTCCGCCGGTGCCGAGCCTCGCGCCTCGTCGCCCTCGGGGGTCAGCTCGAAGCGCGTGCGCAGGGAGGTCAGGATGTCGCCCGCGGTGATCATGCCGTCGCGCTTCCAGCCGTGCTGGGCGTCCAGGGGCATCTGCTCGATGAAGCGCAGCTCGTAGTCGTGCTCCACGGCCCAGGCGAGCAGGTCGGGGGCCTCGTCGTCGTTGAGTCCCGGCATCAGGACCGAGTTGACCTTGACCGGGGTGAGGTCCGCGTCGCGCGCGGCGTGCAGGCCCTCGATGACGTCCTTGTGGCGGTCGCGGCGGGTGAGGGTCTTGAAGACGTCCGGGCGGAGCGTGTCGAGGGAGACGTTGACCCGGTCCAGGCCTGCCGCCTTCAGGGCCGCCGCGGTGCGCTTGAGGCCGATGCCGTTGGTCGTGAGGGACATCTGCGGGCGCGGTTCGAGCGCCGCGACGCGCTCGACGATGCCGACCAGGCCGGGGCGCAGCAGGGGCTCCCCGCCGGTGAAGCGGACCTCCTCGATGCCGAGGGAGGTGACCGCGATGTCGATCAGGCGGACGATCTCGTCGTCGTTGAGCAGGTCCGGCTTGGCCAGCCACTGCAGGCCCTCCTCGGGCATGCAGTACGTACAGCGCAGATTGCACCGGTCGGTCAGCGAGACCCTCAGGTCGGTGGCCACTCGGCCGTAGGTGTCGATGAGCACGTGGGCCCCCTCCCTCGACGTGGATCATGCCCGGAGCGCTTCTTCTCCGACACCTGAAAGCCTACGTGACCCCACTGACATCCCCACAGACCCGATCCCATGACGCGGGACGCGGCCGCGCCGCAGGGACCTGGAGGTTCCTACGACGCGGCCGCGCGAGGGGGTCGGTGCTCAGTGGGCGCCGGTGCCGGTCAGGGACCGGACCTCCAGCTCGGCGTACTTCTTGACGTCCGGCTCTTCCTTGGACAGGACCGTGCCGAGCCAGCCCATGAGGAAGCCGAACGGGATGGAGATGATGCCCGGGTTCTTCAGCGGGAACCAGGCGAAGTCGACCTCGGGGAACATCGCCTTGGGGTCGCCGGAGACGACGGGCGAGAACAGCACCAGGCCGACGGCGACGATCAGACCGCCGTAGATCGACCACAGGGCGCCCTGGGTGGTGAACCGCTTCCAGAACAGGCTGTAGAGGATCGTCGGCAGGTTGGCGGAGGCGGCGACGGCGAAGGCGAGCGCGACCAGGCCGGCCACGTTCAGGTCGCGGGCCAGGGCGCCCAGGCCGATGGAGACGACGCCGATGAAGAGGGTCGCCCAGCGGGCCGCGCGGACCTCCTCGGCGCCGGAGGCCTTCCCCTTGCGGATGACGTTGGCGTAGATGTCGTGCGCGAAGGACGACGACGAGGCGAGGGTGAGGCCGGCGACGACGGCGAGGATCGTCGCGAAGGCCACCGCCGAGATCGTGGCGAGCAGGATCGCGCCCCAGGTCGAGTCGACACCGCCCAGGTGCAGGGCGAGCAGGGGTGCCGCCGTGTTGCCGGACGGGTTGGACGCGATGATCTCTTCCTGCGAGATGAGCGCGGCGGCGCCGAAGCCGAGCGCGATCGTCATCAGGTAGAAGCCGCCGATGATGCCGATGGCCCAGTTCACGGACTTACGGGCGGCCTTGGCGTCGGGCACCGTGTAGAAGCGGATCAGGATGTGCGGCAGACCGGCGGTGCCGAGCACCAGGGCGATGCCGAGGGAGATGAAGTCCAGCTTGGAGGTGCCGGTCGCGCCGTACTGCAGGCCGGGCTCCAGGAAGGCGGCGCCCTTGCCGCTGTTCTCGGCGGCCGTGCCGAGCAGCTCGGAGATGTTGAAGTTGAACTTCAGCAGCACCAGGAACGTGATGAGGATCGTGCCGCCGATGAGCAGCACGGCCTTGACCATCTGGACCCAGGTGGTGCCCTTCATACCGCCGATGGAGACGTAGACGATCATCAGGACGCCGACGAGGGCGACGATCAGGATCTTGCCGGCGTCGGAGGTGATGCCGAGCAGCAGCGAGACGAGGACGCCCGCACCGGCCATCTGGGCCAGCAGGTAGAAGATCGACACGACGATCGTGGACGTACCGGCGGCGGTGCGGACCGGGCGCTGGCGCATGCGGTACGCGAGCACGTCGCCCATGGTGTAGCGGCCGGAGTTGCGCAGCGGCTCGGCCACCAGGAGCAGGGCGACCAGCCAGGCGACCAGGAAGCCGATGGAGTAGAGGAAGCCGTCGTAGCCGAAGATGGCGATCGCGCCGGCGATGCCGAGGAACGACGCGGCCGACATGTAGTCGCCGGAGACGGCGAGGCCGTTCTGGAAGGCGCTGAACTGGCGTCCGCCCGCGTAGAAGTCGGCGGCGTCCTTGGTCTGGCGGCCCGCCCAGATGGTGATGCCGAGGGTGGCCAGGACGAACAGCGCGAACAGGGTGATGATCAGCGGGCGGTGCTCGCTGGCCTCGTTCGCGGCGAGAAGGGTCTGCTGTGCGGTGCTCATGCGCCGCCCTCCATCCGGGACTTGATGGCCTCGGCCTTGGGGTCGAGCTTCGCGGCGGCGTGCCGCGAGTACCACCAGGCGATGAGGAACGTGGTGACGAACTGGGCGACGCCGAGGATCAGGGCGACGTTGATGTTGCCGAACAGCTTGGTGCCCATGAAGCCGCCCGCGTAGTTCGACAGCAGGACGTACAGCAGGTACCAGGCGATGAAGGCGATGGTCAGCGGGAAGGCGAAGGAGCGGTAGGAGCGGCGCAGTTCACCGAACTCCGCGCTCTCCTGCACCTCGCTGAACTCCTCGGGTGAGGGGAGTTTGTGTTGCTCTTTCGAGGGGGGCGGTGCGTCGGTGGCCACGGAGAGTCTCCTCGCGATGACGGAAGCGGTTGTGAACAGGGACGGAGGCGAGTGTCCTCGCGCTCCTTGTCCAACGTCACGGCGGCACGCGAGAACCGGTTCAACCGCGCGCCGTTCTTTCCGAAGTCGTTTCGGCAAAACGTTGCTGGCCAGCGAGAGCGCGGGATAGCTTCGCCCTGCACCACCTCGTCATGTACCTGCCCGAGCACCACCTGTGCCTCGGGCCGGTTTCGTTTCCGGAAGATGTGGAGACCCCATGTCTCACTTGCGTTCCAGACGCCGGCTCGCCCTCGCCGTGCCCGTCGTGCTGTCCCTGACGGCCTCGCTGGGCTTCCTGCCCGCCGCCGCGTCGGCGGCCCCGCAGGCGGAGTCGGCCACCCGGACGGCGGACGCGCCGCAACTGGCGTACGTCGTCAACACCAAGGTGGACCGTCACACGATCGCGTCGGTGAAGAAGGCGATCGGGAAGGCCGGCGGCTCGGTCGTGGCCACGTACGAGCGGATCGGCGTGATCGTCGTCCACTCCTCGAACCCCGACTTCGCCACCACCATCCGCACGGCCCGCGGGGTCCAGTCGGCGGGTGCCACGCGGACGGCGCCCCTGGCGGCCGCGGGAACGAAGGAGGAGGGCGCGGTCGAGTACCTGACGGCCGCTCAGGCCAAGCGCACGCAGGCCGCCTCGGCGAAGACGCCCGAGAGCGAGCCCCTGGAGGCCGACCAGTGGGACCTGCGCGCGATCGGCGCCGACAAGGCCGCGCGGATCAATCCGGGCAGCCGCAAGGTGACCGTCGCCGTGATCGACACCGGCGTGGACGACACCCACCCCGACATCGCCCCGAACTTCTCCGCGTCCCAGTCCGCCAACTGCGCGGGCGGCAAGCCCGACACCAGCGAGGGCGCCTGGCGGCCGTACACCGCCGAGGACTACCACGGCACGCATGTCGCGGGTGAGATCGCCGCCGCGCGCAACGGAATCGGCGTGGCCGGCGTCGCACCTGGTGTGAAGGTCTCCAGCATCAACGTGACCGACCGGGCGAACGGTCTCTTCTACCCGGAGAGCGTGGTGTGCGCCTTCGTGTTCGCCGCCGACCACGGCGTCGAGGTCACGAACAACAGCTACTACACCGATCCGTGGCTCTACAACTGCATGGACGACCCCGACCAGCGCGCCATCGTCGACGCGGTCAACAGGGCGCAGCTGTACGCGCAGAAGAAGGGCACGCTCAACGTCGCCGCGGCCGGCAACTCCAACCACGACCTGGCCTCGGACGCGATCGTCGACGACTCCAGCCCGGACGACTCCACCCCCGTCGAGCGCACCATCGACCCGCACGAGTGCTTCGACGTGCCGAACCAGCTGCCGGGTGTCGTCACGGTGAGCTCGACGGGCGTCGACAACGTCAAGTCGTACTTCTCGACGTACGGCGAGGGCGTCGTGGACGTCGCGGCGCCGGGTGGCGACCGGCGCTACCAGATACCCGACACGCCCTCGAAGGACGGCCGCATCCTGTCGACCCTGCCGAACGGCGCGTACGGCTTCCTCCAGGGCACCTCGATGGCCTCCCCGCACGCATCCGCCGTCGCCGCGCTGCTGAAGTCCAAGCACCCGTGGGCGTCCCCGGCCCAGCTCCAGGCCCTGATGAAGGCACAGGCCGACCGGACGGCCTGCCCCGAGTCGTACGACCAGGACGGTGACGGCACGCAGGACGCGGTGTGCGAGGGCGGCAAGCGCGTCAATGGCTTCTACGGGTACGGCATCGTCAACGCGCTGCGCGCCGTCAGGTGACGCGCGCTTCCAGGACTTTCCGCACAGCCCGCTCGTACCGCGAACGAACTGGAGACACCATGACTGCGCCGCACGCGCGCTACCGCCGCGCCGTCGCGATCCCGGCCGGGATGGCCATGGCCACGGCCCTCGCGTTCCTGCCGAACACCACGGCCACGGCCGCCGACGAGGCGCCCGCGCCGGTCTCGGCCGACGCGGCCCCGCTCAGCTACGTCGTCAACGTCAAGCCGGGTCACGGCACTTCGGCGTACGTGAAGAAGGCCGTCGGCAAGGCCGGGGGCACGATCGTGACGTCGTACGACCAGATCGGCGTCATCGTCGTCCACTCCTCGAACCCCGACTTCGCCAAGACGATCCGCACGGTGCGCGGGGTGCAGTCGGCCGGCGCCACCCGCACCAAGCCGCTGCCGTCGGCGTCGACGGGCGACCTGGGCACGCCGAAGGCGCTGAGCGCGGCCGAGGTCGCCCGGGCCGAGGCCCCGGCCGGGCAGGACCCGCTGGAGCCGCAGCAGTGGGACCTGCCCGCCATCAAGGCGGACAAGGCGCACGAGAAGTCGCTGGGCAGCAAGAAGGTCACGGTCGCCGTGATCGACACCGGTGTCGACGACACCCACCCCGACATCGCGCCCAACTTCGACCGGGGCGCGTCGGTCAACTGCGTCTCGGGCAAGCCCGACACGTCCGACGGGGCCTGGCGGCCGGGCGCCGCGGAGAGCCCGCACGGGACGCACGTGGCGGGTGAGATCGCCGCCGCGAAGAACGGCGTCGGCATGACCGGTGTCGCGCCCGGCGTGAAGGTCTCCGGTATCAAGGTGTCCAACCCGGACGGCTTCTTCTACACGGAGGCCGTGGTGTGCGGCTTCGTGTGGGCGGCCGAGCACGGGGTCGACGTGACGAACAACAGCTATTACACCGACCCCTGGTACTTCAACTGCAAGAACGACCCCGACCAGAAGGCGCTGCTGGACGCGGTCGGCCGGGCCTCGCGCTACGCGGAGAAGAAGGGCGCGGTCAACGTCGCGGCGGCCGGCAACGAGAACTACGACCTGACCTCGGACGAGATCACCGACCCGTCGTCCCCGAACGACTCCACGCCGGGCGACCGGGTCGTCGACCCGTCGAAGTGCCTCGACATCCCGACCCAGCTGCCGGGTGTCGTCACGGTCGCGGCGACGGGCGCGAAGGGCATCAAGTCGTCCTTCTCCAACTACGGTCTCGGCGTCGCCGACATAGCCGCCCCGGGCGGCGACTCGACCGCCTACCAGAAGCCGGAGGCGCCGGCCACGAGCGGCCTCATCCTGGGCACGCTGCCGGGCGGCAAGTGGGGTTACATGGCCGGTACGTCGATGGCGTCCCCGCACGTCGCGGGCGTCGCCGCCCTCATCAAGTCGACGCACCCGTACGCCTCTCCGGCCCTGGTGAAGGCCCTGCTGTACGCGGAGGCCGACGCCACGCCGTGCACGGACCCGTACGACATCGACGCCGACGGCAAGATCGACGCGGTGTGCGAGGGCTCGAAGAACCGCAACGGCTTCTACGGCTGGGGCATCGCGGACGCGCTGGACGCGGTGACCAAGTAGAGCTCGTGTGGAGGTAGTCCGGGCCGGGCGGGGGCACCCGCCCGGCCCGCTCCCTGCCTGGGGCAGGATTCCTTGTCATGGACGTGTACGTGGATCCCTCGACCTGGGCGGCTCAACCGGTACGGCCGAAGTGGCAGTTGGCCCTGCGGTTCGCGGGGAGCGTGGTGTGGTTTCCGGTGGTGTGTGTGCTGTGGGCGGCGGTGCTGGCCGTGTTTCTCGTCGTCGGCATGTTCGCCGAGGTGATCACGGTGTTCAGCAACACCCTCGAACGCGGCTACCTCCGCGCCACGGAGCTGACGATGAACAGGGTCGGGCGCCTGGCCTCCTGGTGCGTGTCCTGGCCGGAGCTGCGCCATGAGGGAGATGCCGAGTACTACAAGGCGCGCGTGGACAAGGCGGTCGCGAAGCGGACCGCCCGGGCCTCGGCTCCGGTCAAGAAGAACAAGCCCCGGCCGCCGGTCGAGTGTGCGATACCGCTGCGGGCCTACCGGGGCGTCGGCGGCTGGTACGTAGCCGAGGTCGCGCTCGCGCGGGGGTGGGAGCTGCGGCCGACGGATGTGCGCAAGGAAGTCCGCCTGTGGTGGTCGGCCGCGTCGAAGGCCGCCTGAGTCGTCAAGGCCGTCCGAGTTCGTTCCCGGGGATTTGCCCAGCCGTGTGAAGGCTGGTGAAGATCTCGGGGTGACCTTGACAAGACCCGTCGCCGTCCTGGTGCTGGCGGCACTGGCCGCGCTGATACCGCTGCTCGGCCCGTCCACCGCGCTGCACGGCACCGGGGAGGCCGCCGCGCCCGGCGCCGGTGGCGTGGCCCTGCTGCGCACGGCGCTGTTCGCGGCCCTGTGCGTACCGCTCGGCGAGCTGTTCGTGAACCGGCTGGCGCGTTCCGTGCCGGGTGCGTTCGTGAACCGGCCGGCGCGTTCCGTGCCGGGTGCGTTCGTGAACCGGCCGGCGCGTTCCGTGCCGGGTACGGAGGAAGCCGCCGGCCGCCCGGTCGTGCCGCGCGGCTGGTCACCGTTCGCGGCAGCCGCCGGCTTCGTCGCCGCGCTCGGGCTGGCCTCGGTCGTGGCGACGGGCAATCTCGTCCCCGACGGCCTGTCGGACATCGACGTCGGCGGGCTCTACGCGTCCCGGGACGGCAAGCTCGCCCTGCTGGAGGTCAACGCGTTCCTCGTGGCGGGGCTGTGTGCCCTCTCGCGCCGGCCGGGCACGCAACTGTGGCCGCTGGCCGCCGTGGTGGTCGCCGAGGCCCTGCGCGCGCACCCCACGACCGAGCACACCCCGCTGACCGGCTCCGCGCTGACGCTCGTCCATCTGACCTGTGCGGCGCTGTGGACGGGTGGTCTGCCGCACGCACTGCGGACCCTGCGGCGGTGGCACCGCCGGTACGGCACCGAGGCGGGCGCGGCCCTGCTGGGGCTCTACGCGCGCGTGGCGACCGTTCTGCTCGCCGCCGTCACCGCGACGGGCGTGTGGAGTTCGCTGCGCCGGATGCCACCGGAGACGGTGCTTCAGCAGCTGACGGCGACGGCGTACGGGCGGGCCCTGCTCGCCAAGGTGCTCCTCGTGGCCGCCGTCGCCGCCCTCGCCCTGTGGGCCCGGCGGCGGCTGCGCCGGGCGGCCGACCCGCTGACCGCCTGTGTGCCGGCCTGGGCGGAGGTCGTCGCGCTGGGCCTGGTGGTCGCCGTGTCCGGGCTGCTGACGGCCCTGCCGCCGCCCATCCGCTGGTGACGCCGGCCATCCGCCGGTGAGCCTCAGGCGGCGCGCATCTCTCCGTACGTGGCGGCCGGTGCCCTGCGTGCGTTGAGCGCCCCGAGCGTGCCGCCGGCCAGCAGGGCTTGGGCGGCGCTGTACGTGAGCATGATCCAGAAGTCGGACCCGGGCGGCTGCGGCCAGCCGGCGACGCCGGTCGCGATGAGCGTGTCGGACAGCAGGAAGAGCGCGCCTCCGAGTCCGGTGAAGAGGCCGAGCCGGATGGCGGCCCTGTACGCCATGGCGGTGAGCAGGAGGCTGTACCCGGCGACGGGCAGCCGCAGGTCCGCGGGCAGGTCCGGCCACAGCAGACCGACGGTGGCGACGAGGGCGGTGGCGTAGCCCAGGGCGAGGAGGGCCGCACGCGCGCGGGGGACGGCGTACCGGCTGCCGTGCCTGGCGAAGAGGACGAGGTAGCAGACGTGCCCCGCCGCGAAGCAGCCCATGCCGGCGAGGAAGGCCGGCTCGGCGCCGGACAGCAGCAGCACGTCCCCGCCCCAGCCGGACAGCAGGGCGGCCACGAGCGCCCGGGGTGCCCGGCGCAGGACGGCCCAGAGCGCCAGCAGCGGCATCAGCAGCGGCTTGGCGACGGCGTGCCCGGCGTCGAACCCGGCCGCGAGACAGACGAGGTCGACGACGACGGCGAGACCGAAGGCGCCGAGCAGGAGCCGGGAGCGGCTCACGCCGACGCGCTCTCGGCGGTCGTCCCGGCAGGGGACACCGGTGCCGCGGCCGGCGCGGGCCCCCACCCCGGCCCCCGGAACACGCGCCCCGCGCGCTCGCGCCAGTCGCGCGCCGCCTTCAGGTCCCTCGCGATGGCCACGTACTCGTGCGTCGCCACCTTCAGCGGGTTGTACGTGTCGATGTTCTTGGTCAGTCCGTACACGGGCCGCACGGTCTCGGCGACGAAGGACCCGAACAGCCGGTCCCAGACGATGAGGATGCCGCCGAAGTTGCGGTCGAGGTAACCGCCCTGGGAAGCGTGGTGGACCCGGTGGTGCGACGGGGTGTTGAAGACGAACTCGAACCAGCGGGGCATCTTGTCGATCCGCTCGGTGTGGATCCAGAACTGGTACACGAGGTTCGCCGAGGAGCAGAACGCCAGCGCGGCCGGGTGAACTCCGGCGGCGATGAGGGGGACGTAGAACGGCCACACGGTCAGAGACGTCCAGGGCTGGCGCAGCGCGGTGGTGAGGTTGAACTTCCGGCTGGAGTGGTGGACGACGTGGCAGGCCCACAGGATGCGGATGACGTGGTGGCCGCGGTGGGACCAGTAGTAGAAGAAGTCCTGCGCGAGCAGCATCAGCGGGACGGTCCACCACAGGACGGGCACGCGCAGGGGCGTGAGTTCGTAGAGGGCCGTGTAGACGGCGACGATGGGGATCTTCCACAGGACGTCGAAGACGAGACTGCCGAGCCCCATGCCGACGCTCGTCGCGGCGTCCTTCGCCTCGTAGCCCGCCGCGTCCTCGTCGGGGTGGAGACGGTAGCTCACCATCTCCACCACGGTGAGCAGCACAAAGGCGGGTATCGACCACAGCACGACATCGGGCAGGTTCGGCATGCCTGAACCGTAGAGCGGCCGTCCCGCCCCGACCAGACGTTGTTACCCACAAGTATGACCGACGGTACGCGCTTGCTTCTTGGCGATCTGTGCCAATGGCGGGGCGGTCAGCACCGCCGCGTCGGCGTGACCGACCGGACCGTGCCGATCGGGACGCTGCGGTACGCGCCGCCCTTCGCCGGTTTGATGGTGACCGCCGTGGCGTCGCTCATCACCAGCTCCCCGCACCGCACGCCGCCGTCCGTGGTCACCAGGACGTACGGCCCGCCCTCCGGGGAGTTCGCGGGATCGTCGACGGGCACGAGCCAGGAGACCGCGATCGCGGCGACGATGGCGCACAGCCCGGCGACGGACAGCCGCCGCGCCCGGATCAGGGCGGCCTGCGTGCGCACGACCTCGTCCAGGACGGCGGCGAGCAGCCGGTCACCGCTCAGCCAGGTCTGCCGGCCGAGCGGACCGTGGGCGGCCCGCACGGCTCCCAGGGCACCGGAGAGCAGCAGCACGAAGGCCAGCACCAGCAGCAGTGCCGTGGTCCAGCGCCAGGCGCCCGGCATGCCCGCGACGCTCTCGCGGCCCTTCAGGACGAAGACCACGCCGACCAGCCCCGTGAGCCCGGTCAGCCCGTTGCGCCAGCCCTCGGCCTGCCGGCGTACGGCGCCCAGCTGGTCGTACTGGAGCTGCTGCCCGAGCTGGGCGAACCGTTTCCTGGCGAGGTCGGTCACGACGCCGCCCCGTGCGCGGGCGGCGGCACCGGGACGTCCCAGAAGGCACCGCAGCCCGAGTCGGGGGACTCCGGCGGCCGCTCGGGGTGGGGGTAGCCGCAGGCGCAGTAGACGGGGATGCAGCCGGTGAGGGGTGCGGGCTCGCTCCGGTCCCGGCGCCACAGCCGCTTGGGCGGACCCAGCACTCCGTAGGCCACCCGGAAGACGGTTGCCGCTCGGCAGGCCGGGCACAGTCCCGTCACGGTGTACCAGCGGCCGTCCTCGGACCGTGCGACGGCGAAGGGCTCCTCCGGGTCGACGGTGACCTCTTGTTCACGGAACTCGGTCGGAACGTGGTCGGGCATGGGTCCTCACAGGGTCGCGTCAGGGGCCTGACGGTTGTCATCGAGCCCGGTAGGGCTCCGCCGGCGGCATCGGGGCCGGCTCGGCGGGACAGTCGGGCGGCAGGACGAGGCCGAACAGCGGCGCGTACCGGGCCAGCCGGTCGTACACCTCGCGGGTCGGCTGCCCGAACTCACGTGCGGCCACGGCGATGCGCTCGGCCGTCACCGCCCCGCTCAGCGCGGGCGCCCGCCCGGTGTACTGCTCGGTGAGCATGATCAGGTCCTGCCAGGCCGGCACCGTGTCCGCGTCCGGTCCCGGCCGTTCCACCAGGAGGGGGAGGCCGAAGGGACGATAGAGCGCGAGCCGGTCCCACGCCTTGGTCAGCGCCCAGCCGAAGCGGGCCGCGACACGCAGCAGTTCGAGCGGGCCCACGGGTCCGTCGCCGACGAGGCCGGGCCGGAACAGCGCGCTGTCGTGCTCGCCGGGCCGGTGCTCGCGCCAGTCGTCGGATCCGCCCTCGGCGGGTTCCCGCCAGGGGGCACCGAGGGGGGCGTAGCGGGCCAGGACGGCCACGCTCTCGCCGAGCGTCGCGTCGTTGACCCGGGCATGGGACACGAGGACGGCGGGGCTCGGACGAGGGCGCCAGCGCGGGGCATAGTCGCCCCGCCAGGGCTGGAGGAAGGCATTCTCCCGCTCCGTCCGCACCGGCGTGCAGCAGGCCAGGACGTCAGCGGCGGTGGGACGCAGATCGGCAGGAGCCTCATCGGCCGGCCGGTCCAGCGCCGAGACGTCGAGCCCGACCAGCGGGCCGAGCGCGGTGAGCCGTTCGATCGCGGAGCCGAGCGTGGTGCGGGCCATCGCCGCGGCATACAGAACGAAGAAGACGTCGAGGCCCTGGCGCACGGCGACGCCCCGGACCGCGTTGCCCAGGCTCATCAACTCCAGCGATCCCTCCGAGTCGTAGTACCCGCGGCGTGACGCCACGTCTCGCCCCGAGCACATGAGCAGGTCCCAGTCACCGGCCGAGACGGCACGCCACTGCTCCACGAGCGCCGGCGCGCGTTCGTCCACGAAGCCCGCCTCGGCGAGTTCCGTGAGCCGCTGCGCCACCAGCGCGCCGTCGGCCCGGACCTTCCGCACGGCCTGCGCCGTCTCCAGCAGGGGCGCGGGGCATCCGGTCGGGTCGTATGGCCAGTTGTCGGTGAATGGGTGGTCGATGACGGCGCCGAGGAGGTCACTGTCGAGCCTGGTGAAGACGCGGTCGGCCAGTTCCCCCGGAGGGGGGACGCGCAGCTGCTGCGCCGCGAGGACATCCGCGAACCGTTCGGGCACCTGGGCCACCGGGATCCCCAGCATCCCCGACGCCCTGGCCAGTTGCCGGAGCGACAGGTCCAGATCGTCGCTGTACGCGGCGATGCCGAGGCTCATCGCGAACTCGGTGCGCTGCTCCCTCGTCCAGGACCTGGGCGGGTCGAACCTGTGGGACCTGGCGGCGGGAACTGCCGCGGGAGCCGGTCCCTCCGCCGGCCAGCCGAGCCACGCATACCGCCGCAGGATCTCCTCGTACGTCTCCCTGGCCGGTGGCGTCCCCGCCTTCCGCATCCCCGGGGCCGTGAACCGGGGGTGCCAGGCCAGCACGTCGAGCTCCTCCTGGGTGGCGATGGCGTCGGCGGGGGCGGCATCGGCGCCTTCCGGCACGTGCAGGGGGAATCCTGCCGCGGCGAACCGCCTGGCCCGCTCCAGGGCCTCCCGCAGGGGCAGGCCCTCCACGACACTGAACCTCCGGAGCACCGCGACCACATCGTGGGCGAAGTGGCTGGCATAGTCCTCGAACAGCAACGCGTCATAGCGCTCACGGCCGAGGAGGATCCGGCGGTCCGTGGCGTCGAGCAGCATCCGGTGCGCCGCGTCGAGTCCGGTGACGGCGGGCACGTCCAGGCCGGCGATGGCGTACCGGCGCAACCGCCTCATGAGTTCTCCCAGCGTGATGCTCTCCTCCGGGGACTGCGGCAGAGCCGCCTGCCTCGTGGCATCGGACAGCCGCAGCTCCCGCGGGCTGACGCCGGCTTCCCAGGACTCGGGCGCGGGATAGCCGTCCACCGACTCCGGCAACGCCAGTGTCTCCCAGGCCCGGTCAGCCAGTTCGATCCCGGCGGCGCGCAGAACCGCCGCCCGCCAGGACAGCACCCCGACCTGCTCCGGCAGGACAGCAGTCATCCCGAAGTCCTTCAGCGGGACCAGCCCCACGTCCAACGGGAAGCACCCCACCCTGCGTAAGTCGAGGACCGTCGCCCGGTCCCAGCCGGTTCTGCTGGTCAGACGGGTATCGGCGGCCAGCAGCCGCGCCGTCACCCGGACCGCCGCGGCCGGGTGCAGACGGGCGAGGGCCCAGAGCCACTCCAGCGTCAGCCACTCCGGCGCCTCGAACGCGCGGGCGGCGCCGAGGAGTTGCTCGTCCACCCACGCGCGGTCGTACGAGAGGATCCTGGTCCTGTCGGTGCTGATGTCCGGAGCGTGCGTCTCGCGCAGGTCCATCACGAAGCCGAAAGGATGCCCGCCGAGGTCGTGCCAGTCCTTGCCGACTCTGTCGTGCCGGTCCAGCTTCCCGGCGCCGGTGCGGAGCCAGGCGACGGCGCTGCTGTCCTCCGAGAGCATGGACGCCGGATCCACGAGGATGCCGTCGGCCAGGAGGCACCCCTTTCCGTCCACCCACCACGCGTCGGGGCCTGCGGGAAGCGGGCGCCGGGCATCACCGAAGTAGTACAGCGCTCCTGGTTCCCACGTCCGCACGGCCTCCCCGTCCCGCTCCACCCGCAGCGCGAACTCGGACCGCCATACCCGCTTGGCCAGCTCCTCGGCCACGTCGATGTCGCCCGACTGGAGGTACAGCCGCACGCGGGTGCCGCCCCCGGGCTGCGCCCCGTCGTTCCTGCGGACCCGGAACAGACTGCCGGTCGAGGCCACGTCCACGCGCAGTCCGCCGTCCGCGTCCGCGCGCCCGTAGTCATCGGTCGCCCGGGTCCAGATGCTGATCTCGTCGGCCAGCATGAAGTAGCTGAACACACCGACGCCGAAACGGCTGTTGGGATAGACCCGCAGGGCCGGGTCCGCGCGGCGCCAGCGGGCCTGTTCCCTGCGGTACTCGCGGGACTGCTCGAAGCGGCGGCCGGCCCGCGAGAAGGTGCCCCGCAGGCTCTTGTGATCCATGCCGACGCCGTTGTCCTCGCACTCCACGTAGGCGCGGCCCTCCGCGTCCGTGCCCTGCCGGAAGACGATCTCGCCCTGCCAGGTGTACGGGACGCTCCCGTCGGCCTTTCCGTAACCCAGCCGGGCCTGCCGGTAGCGGCAGGCGTCCAGGGCGTTCTGGTACATCTCCCGCAGGGCGAGGACCGGGTCGCCGTACAGATGGGTGCCCATGAGCAGTTCGCGCATCTCGTCCTCGGCGAGGCTGAACCGCATCAGCGGGACACCGTAGGCGTCACCCTTGACGGCGCTGTCGTACCGCGGGCGCAGCCGACGGCAGGTGATCCGGTCGGGCACGTGCGCGAGGAGCGCGGCGGGCTGGGCGGAGGTGAGGTACCGGCGCACGGTCTGTACGGCTTCGTCGGCCCAGCCGGCCAGCGTCTCCAGAGCGGCGTGCACCGCGGGGTGCGGACAGGGCAGGTCCAGGTCGAGTGTCTTGCTCAGCCGGTCCCGCGCCCAGCGCAGCTCGCGCACGCTCGCCACGGCCTCGCCGGGCCGCAGCCCGTCGGCGACCCCGATGTTGTCCACCAGAACACCGGGCAGCTGCCGCAGGTCGCCGCCGAGCAGGCCCGCGACGCCGAGCAGCCAGGACAGCTCGCGGGGACGCCAGCGCTCCGTCGTGCCGTCCGCGCGGGCGAGCTCCTCCAGGCGCCAGTGGGCGTCGGCGCGGTCCCGCTCGCCCTGGTTCGGCTCGGTGGGGGCGACCGCGATCTGCCGGCAGACCCGCACGAGTTCGTCGGTCAGTTCCTCGGTGCGGGCCGGTGCGGAGCCGGGACCGAGCAGCGCCTTCGCGAGCGGAGCGAGCAGCTGGGGCGCGTAGGTGTCCCACAGTTGCTCCTTGCCTCCGACGTGCCGGTGCATCAGCCAGGCGGCGACGGCCGCGGCGTCCTCGGCCCGGCCGCGTCCGGCCAGCTCGCGGCCCTTGCGCCAGAGCAGGGCGTGCGCGGCGAAGGTGTGCTCCAGGTCGACGCGTTCGGGATCGCGCCCCAGGGGGCCGGCCTGCGGATCGAGCCGGAAGGGCTCGACCGCCGTGGTCTCCTTGACGCCCATGGCGTACACGGCCTCGCGGACGAAGGGTGCGGCGGCGAGCACCGCGAACTCGCCCGGGTCCAGGAGCGGGCCGCCCTGGGTCTGCGAGGGTGCGAGCAGGGGTCTGAGCCCGCGGGCCAGCACGCGCACCGGGTAGTCGTCGTCCGACCAGGGGTCGGGGACTGGCGCGAACGCGCTGCCGCGCCACTTGGCGCACTCGGCCGTCAACCGTACGAGGACACGCTGGAGTTCGTCGCGTCGCGCGTCACCGCCGCCCTCGACGGCCGACCAGAGTTCGGGGTCGCGGACCGCTGCGGCCCACTCCTCGTGGAGGGTGCGGCCGGCGCAGAGTTCGACCTTGTGGACGGCTTCCGGACCGCTGGGCGCGTAGTGGGCGGTCGGTGTCTGCCGCTGGCGTGCGGCGCGGGCGAACTCGGCGGTCCTGCGGACGGTGTGGGCGATGACGTCGGCGACCGTTCGGGGCGCGGTGTCCGGCTGCAGGGCGTCGGCGAGCGCGCGCGTGAAGTGGCTGCCGAGTTCCTTGTCGGAGCCGCAGGTCTGGCCGGGACCGCAGCCGAAGAGCACGGCCACCCGGTCCCGCCCGGCGGGGAAGTTCGTCGCGGGCCCGCCGTACGACGTGCCGCCCGGGGCGGCTTCCTCGCGGCAGGCGTCGACGGTCAGCAGGACCGTACCGGCCCGGCATCCCTGGAGCAGTTGGGCGAGGTCGAGGCCGATGAGGCTGTCCAGCGCCACCTGCGGGGGCGTGGTCGCCCAGGTGAGTTGGGCGTCCGCGGGCACGAGGTAGTCCGCGCCGTCCACGGACAGCCCGTGTCCGGTGAAGTGGATGAGGACCGTGCCGTCCTCGGGCGCGGTGGCGCAGACCCTGCTGATCGCACTGCGGATCCGGGAGCGCAGGGCGGGCTCGTCGGGGGTCGCCCCGATCCGTTCGACGCTGTACCCGGAGGAGCGCAGCGCCCCGGTCATCAGCTCGACGTCACGTCCCACCGTCTCCGTCAGATCGGGGAACCGCTCCGAGAGTTCGTACTGCGCAGCGGCGACGATCAGCGCCTGTCTGTTCTCCCCCATCAGCCCGCCCGTCCCCCTTCGGCCCCTGTGCGGCCCGGGCAAGAATGGCACAGGAGACCTGCGGCACATCCGGCTCCGCTCCTTGCCCCGCGGCCCCTTCGCCCTCCACCCGCCCCAGCGGACTTCCCGTCAACTGTATTCGGGATGCCCTCGGACCCGGGGACGGAATCCCCCGGTTCGTCTGGCCGGGCCACGGCGGAGGCGGCACGGCACCTGACGGACCTGACTGTCAGTCGCGGCCCGTATCCTCAGTGACCATGCTGGAAGACCTGACGACCGCAGCGTTCTCTCCCACGGCGTGGCCGGCCGCGTATCCCAAGGGGTACGCGGTCGTTGACGTGGAGACCACGGGCCTGGCCCGGGACGACCGCATCATCTCGGCGGCCGTCTACCGGCTGGACGCGCGCGGCGAGGTCGAGGACCACTGGTACACGACCGTCAACCCGGAGCGCGACCCCGGCCCCGTGTGGATCCACGGACTGACGAGCGAGGCACTCGAGGGCGCGCCCCTCTTCCAGGACATCGCCGAGGAGTTCACGGCCCGGCTCGAGGGGCGGGTGCTCGTCGCGCACAACGCCGTCTTCGACTGGCAGATGATCGCCCGGGAGTACGCACGCGCGCAGTGCGAGGCGCCGGTGCGGCAGCGGCTGTGCACCATCGCGCTCTCCAAGGAGCTCGGGCTTCCGCTGCCCAACCACAAGCTGGAGTCGCTCGCCGCGCACTTCGGCGTCGTCCAGCGGCAGGCGCACCACGCGCTGGACGACGCGCGTGTGCTGGCGGAGGCGTTCCGCCCCAGTCTCAGGGCCGCGGCGGCGAGCGGCGTACGGCTGCCGCTGCACGAGTGCCGGCCGCTGACGGAGTGGTCCGACCGCCCGGCCACGCCCCGCATCGGGCAGCAGGCGGGCCCGCGGGGCTACGGCGGCTACCGCCAGACCAGTTGGCGCCCCTCCCGCAAGCGCCCCGCCTGCCCCTACCCCAACCCGGGGCGCTACGAGTCGGGCGGGCGGCTCAAGCAGGGCATGCGGGTGGCCTTCTCCGGCGACACCTCGACCGAGCGGGAGCTGCTGGAGGACCGGGCGACCGAGGCCGGGCTGCATGTGGCGACCAGCCTGTCCCGGCTGACCAGCCTGCTCGTCACGAACGACCCGGACTCGGGCACGTCCAAGGTGGTCAAGGCCCGGCAGTTCGGCACGCCGATCGTGGACGAGGCGGCGTTCGGGCAGCTCCTCGGGGATGTGGAGCCGGCGTCGGAGGGATGACCGTACGGACGGGTGATTGGCGGGCGACTCGCCCGGTGGCCGCTCGCCCCGGCCGGGGCGACGGCTCACCCTGTGGCGCATGGCGACCTGTGAGGTATGTGGCAATCAGTACGGAATGACCTTCGAGGTGCACGCGCAGGGAGCGGTGCATGTCTTCGACTGCTTCGCCTGCGCGATCCACCGCATGGCCCCCATCTGCGAGCACTGCCGGGTACAGATCATCGGCCAGGGCGTGGAGGTCGAGGGCCACTGGTTCTGCGGAGCCCACTGCGCCCGCGCGGAGGGAAAGGTGGGAATTGTCGACAAGGTCTGAACCCGTACCCCGCTGAGAACACCCCACGACCGAGTTGTACGGTCGTGGGGTGTACCGCTTCCTGATGTCCCGGCAGTGGGTGATCCTTACGCTGATCGCCCTGCTTCTCATCCCCACGATGATCAGGCTGGGCATCTGGCAGATGCATCGCTACGAGGAGCGCACCGCCCGGAACCAGCTGGTCACCGACGCGCTGGCGGCCGAGCCGGTGCCCGTGGAGAAGCTCACCGCGCCCGGGCACACCGTCACCAGCAGCGAGCGGTACCGGACCGTGACCGCGAAGGGCCGCTTCGACACGCAGGACGAGGTCGTCGTCCGCCGCCGCACCAACTCCGACGACGAGGTCGGCTACCACGTCCTGACCCCGTTCGTCCTCGACGACGGCAAGGTGCTGCTGGTCAACCGGGGCTGGATCCCCTCGGACGGCCCGAGCCAGACCACGTTCCCGAAGGTCCCCGCACCGCCGGGCGGCCAGGTGACCGTCAAGGGGCGCCTGATGCCGAGTGAGACGACGGCGGCGAGCGGGATCAAGAACCTCAAGGGCCTGCCGGACCGGCAGATCATGCTGATCAACAGCGAGCAGGAGGCCCGCCGCCTGGACGCGCAGGTGCTCGGCGGCTACATCACGCAGACGGCGCCCGAGCCCACGGGCGACATCCCCGAACTGCTGGGCAACCCCGGCAAGGAGGACGCCGCCCTGAACTACGCGTACGCCATCCAGTGGTGGCTGTTCTCCGCCGCCGTCCCGGTCGGCTGGGTGGTCCTGGCCCGCCGCGAGGCCCGCGACAGGGCGCGGCAGGCGGCCGGGGAAGCCGACGCGAGCGAGGCGGAGCCGGCGGCGGTGTGACCCGCGCCGGCCACCCCCGGCCGCGTCAGCAGCAGCGCCCCTGCCGGCACTCCTCCCGGTGCGACCGGTTCAGGACCTCCGCCAGTTCCCGCACGTACCAGCGCACCGCCCGCGCCCAGCGCACCGCCCTCACGTACGGGCTCCCGCCAGCGGCTCGTCCGGCACGTCGAGGCGGGACTCGACGTACGGCGCCTCGGTGACCGGAGTCGAGCCCGGAGCCCGTACCGCCCGTACGCAGACCACCGCGGCGTTGCCGATCACCACGGCGACCAGCAGCAGGAACAGGGCGATCAGCACACCGTCGATCGTGGAGTTGGTGACCACGGTGTGCATGTCGCCGAGGTTCTTGGCGGGCGGCAGGACCTGACCGGCGTCCAGGGCGTCGGCGTACCGCGCGCGCTGGGCGAAGAAGCCGATCTTCGGGTCGGCGGAGAAGGTCTTCTGCCAGCCCGCGGTGAAGGTGATCGCGACGACCCAGGCGAGCGGGACGCCCGTGACCCACGCCCAGCGCAGCCGGCCGGACTTGATCAGGATCGTGGTGCAGACGGCGAGGGCGATCGCGGCGAGGAGCTGGTTCGCGATGCCGAAGAGCGGGAAGAGCTGGTTGATCCCGCCGAGCGGGTCGGTGGCGCCGGCGTGGAGGAAGTAGCCCCAGGCCGCCACGACCAGGGCGCTGCACAGCCAGATGCCCGGCTTCCAGTTGACCCGGCCGACCGGCTTCCACACGTTGCCGAGCATGTCCTGGAGCATGAAGCGGCCGACCCGGGTGCCCGCGTCCACCGTCGTCAGGATGAACAACGCCTCGAACATGATGGCGAAGTGGTACCAGAAGGCCTTCATCCCGGCGCCGCCGAAGACCCCGGAGAAGATCTCCGACATACCGACGGCCAGGGTCGGGGCCCCTCCGGAGCGGGCGATCAGCGTCTGTTCCTCCACGGCTTCGGCGGCCTGGGTGAGCTGGTCGGGGGTGACGGTGAAGCCGAGGCCGGCGACGGCGTGGGAGGCCGACTCCGCCGTCGTGCCGAGGAGGGCCGCCGGGGCGTTCATGGCGTAGTAGAGGCCCGGTTCCAGGGTCGCCGCGGCGATCAGCGCCATGATCGCGACGAACGACTCCATCAGCATGGCGCCGTAGCCGATCATCCGGACCTGGGACTCCTTGCGGATCAGCTTCGGGGTGGTCCCGGAGGAGACCAGCGCGTGGAAGCCGGACAGCGCGCCGCAGGCGATCGTGATGAAGAGGAAGGGGAACAGCGCCCCGGCGAAGACGGGCCCGGCACCCGACGAGGCGAAGTCGCTCACGGCGTCCGTGCGCAGGACCGGCGCCGCGACGACCACGCCGACCGCGAGCAGGGCGATGGTGCCGATCTTCATGAAGGTGGAGAGGTAGTCGCGCGGCGCGAGCAGCATCCACACCGGCAGGACGGAGGCGACGAAGCCGTAGCCGACGAGGCAGAAGACCAGCGTCGTGGGACTGAGCGTGAAGGCGGCCGCGAGCGAGGACCCCTGGATCCAGCTGCCGCCCACGATGGCGAGCAGCAGCAGGGCCACGCCGATCAGACTGGTCTCGACGACCCGGCCCGGGCGGATGACGTGCAGCCAGAAGCCCATGAACAGGGCGATGGGGATGGTCATGGCGACGGAGAAGGTGCCCCAGGGGCTGTGGGCGAGGGCGTTGACGACGACCAGCGCCAGGACCCCCAGCAGGATGATCATGATGGCGAACACGGCGATCAGGGCGGCGGCCCCGCCGGCCCGGCCGATCTCGTCGCGGGCCATCTGCCCGAGCGAGGTGCCGTCCCGCCGCATCGACAGGAACAGCACGACCATGTCCTGCACCGCGCCCGCGAAGATCACGCCCGCCACGATCCACAGGGTCCCCGGCAGATAGCCCATCTGGGCCGCGAGCACCGGCCCCACCAGGGGTCCGGCGCCGGCGATGGCGGCGAAGTGGTGCCCGAGCAGCACCCGGCGGTCGGTCGGGTGGTAGTCGACGCCGTCCTCGAGGCGTTCGGCGGGGGTGGCCCGGCGGTCGTCCGGCTCCAGGACCCGGCGGGCGATGAACCGGGAGTAGAAGCGGTAGGCGATGGCGTACGACCCGAGCGCGGCGATCACCAGCCAGACCGCGGAGATCCGCTCGCCGCGGGCCAGGGCGAGAACGCCCCAGGCGACCGCGCCGAGGAGGGATACGGCGATCCAGAGCAGAATCTGCCGCGTTCTGGACTTTTCCGGCACATCTGGTCCGGATTCGGGCAGGGTTGATGCGGGCATGGCGGCTCCTCACCTCGACGGGTGTGCACAACGGGGGGCGTGGATCAGCGGTGTCGGTCCGTCAGCGCGTACGCGGCGAGCAGGCACAGGCCGCAGCCCGGTACCCACGCGAGCTGGTACCAGTAGAAGAACGGCGTCCCCGCGAGCCGCGGACCGGCACCGGCGTACAGCGGGACCCACAGCAACCCGGCCGCGGGCGCGAGCAGCAGCAGGGCGACGGCGACGCGCCGTAGCCGGGGATACCCGGTGCGTGCCATGACCTGTACTCCTCTCCCGGTCGCTGTCGGTCTGTGCAAGAGTTGCGCGCTCGCCGGAAGTGGTGGACACGGCGTTCGAGAAATATTTCCCGCCGGTTTCCTGTCCTCCGGACGGGCCGTCCGCGCAACTCTCGCCCGAGGGCACAGGCACACCAAGGACGGTGACCCATGGCTGACGGCGCCATGACCGCGACGTTCCTCGCCGTGATCGGCGGGGCGTCGCTGCTCGCCGTCACCGCGCGTCGGCTGCGCCCGGTCGACCGGCTGCCCTCCCTGGAGGGCTGGGCCCTGGCCGACCGCTCCCTCGGCCCGGGCTGGACCTGGCTGCTGCTGGGCGGCACGATCTTCACCGCGTACACCTTCACCGCCGTACCCGGACTGGCCTACGGCAACGGCGCGCCCGCCTTCTTCGCCGTGCCGTACACCGTGATCGTCTGCCCTCTCGCCTTCGTGCTGCTGAGCCGGCTGTGGAGCGTAGCCCGGCGGCACGGCTATGTCACCGCCGCCGACTTCGTGCGCGGCCGGTACGGGTCGCCGCCGCTGGCCCTGGTGGTGGCGCTGACCGGGATCCTCGCCACGATGCCGTACCTGGCGCTGCAACTGCTGGGCATCCGCGCGGTCCTGACGGCTGGTGGCGTGTACCCGCGGGGCGCTGCCGGTGACCTGGTGCTGGTCGCGCTGTTCGCGGGCCTCGCGGTGGCCACGTACCGGCACGGGCTGCGGGCGCCCACGGTGATCTCCGCGCTGAAGGCGGTGGCGGTGTTCGTCTCGCTCACCGCGGTGACCTGGCTGGTCCTCGCCCGGCTGGGCGGGCCGGGCCCGGTCTTCGACGGCGCGGCGCGACGGCTGGGCGGCCCGGCGCTGCTCCTGTCCCCCGCGCAGCAGCCGGCCTACGCCACGCTCGCGCTCGGCTCCGCCCTCGCCCTGATGATGTACCCGCACGTGCTCACCGCCGGTTTCGCCGCCGACGGGCCCCGCACCCTGCGCAAGGTCTCGGTGGCGCTGCCCGCCTGGACCGGGCTGCTCGCGCTGTTCGGCTTCCTCGGCATCGCCGCCCTCGCGGCGGGGGTGCGGGCGCCGCGCGGCGGTGCCGAGGCGGCCGTGCCGATGCTGGTGGACCGGCTGATGCCGGCGCCGCTGGCCGGCCTGGTGTTCGCCGCGATCACCGTGGGGGCGCTCGTCCCGGCGGCGGTGATGTCGATCGCCGCGGCCACGAGTTTCGTCCGCAACGTGTATGTCGAGTACGTCCATCCGACGGCCACGCCGAAGCGCCAGGTCCGGATCGCCAAGGCGGTGTCGCTCACCGCGAAGGTGGGGGCCGTGGCGTTCGTGTTCGGGCTGCGCGATCAGGACGCCGTCAACCTCCAGTTGCTCGGCGGGGTGTGGATCCTCCAGGTCTTCCCTGCCGTCGCCGTCGGGCTGTTCACCGGCTGGCCGCACCCGCGCGCGCTGCTCGCCGGGTGGGCCGTGGGCATGGCGTCGGGGACGTACCTGGTGGTGCGCGAGGGGTTCTCCTCGATCGTGCCGCTCGGCACCGGTGCCCGGCCGCTGGAGATCTACGCCGGGCTCGCCGCCCTGCTGCTCAATCTGGCCGTCACGGTGACCGGCACCGCGGTGCTGACCCGCCTCGGTGTCCCGCGCGGCGCCGATACGACCGGCCTGCCGTCCCGCCTGACCGTCCGGCGACGCCCGGAGACGGGAGCGAACCACCCGTGAGACGCAGACAGAACCCCACGCTGCCACCGGCACCGGCAGCCGCACCGGCCGAGGCCCTCGCTCCCCCGGCCGGCGACGGCGCCGACCTGGAGCGCGAGGCGGGTGTCGCCCGCCTTTTCGAGCTGCACTACTCCTCGATGCTGCGCCTCGCCGTCCTGCTCGGCGCCGACGACCCGGAGAACGTGGTGGCCGAGGCGTACTACCAGATCTACCGCAAGTGGCGGCGACTGCGGGACGCGGCCGCGGCGGAGGCCTATCTGCGCTCTACCGTCTGCAATCTGACGCGGATGCGGATCCGGCACCTTCAAGTCGCCCGCAGACACGAGGAGAACCCGCCGGACGACACGGTCGCCTCCGCCGAGCACGCCGCGCTGCTGCGCGACGACCAGCGCGTGCTGCTCGACGCGCTGCAGCAGCTTCCGCCCCGGCAGCGCGAGGCGCTGGTACTGCGGCACTGGCTGGGTCTGAAGGAGAGTGAGATAGCCGCCGCGATGGGCATATCGGGCGGTTCGGTCAAGACGCACACGGCACGCGGCATCGCCGCCCTGACCCAGGCGATGGAGGCCCGGAGATGACGCATCGAGACGCGACCGGGTCGCACGGCACCAGTCCCGGCCGGTCCGGTCACGGCCGCACCGAGGAGGAGCTCCGCGAGGCGCTCCGGGCGCTGGCGGGCGGGGTGCTCCCCGACCCCGACGCGTACCGCACGGCACGCGGTGAGTGGCTGCGGCGCGAGCGCCGGCGGCGGCTCGTGCTCGCCGTGCTGATCGCCGTCGTCTTCACGCTGGCCACCCTGATCGGCCTGTGGGTGCTCAACCAGGCCCCGTCGGACCCGGGGGTGATCTTCTCCGGCACGCGGGCCCCGATCGCCGACGGCACGTCACTCCCCCGGCCCTCGCCCTGATTGCCGCGCCGACTTGCCGGGAACCCGCAGTGAGTGGACCCGAGCATCGAGGACTACGCGCTCATCGGCGACGAACAGACCGCCGCCCTGGTCGGCACGGACGGATCCGTGGACTGGCTCTGCCTGCCCCGCTTCGACTCGGCTGCCTGCTTCGCCAGGCTGCTGGGCGACGAGGACAACGGCTTCTGGCGCCTCGCCCCGTTGGGGGCGGACCGGTGCACCCGGCGCGCCTACCGCCGTGACACCCTCGTCCTGGACACCGAGTGGGAGACCGCGCACGGGGCGGTCCGCGTCACCGACCTGATGCCGCAGCGCGACCAGGCCCCCGACCTCGTACGCGTCGTCGAGGGCCTGGACGGCGAGGTGACGCTCCACAGCGTCCTCAAGCTGCGCTTCGACTACGGCTCGATCATCCCCTGGGTACGCCGGGCCGACGGCCACCGCGTCGCCGTCGCCGGCCCCGACTCGGCCTGGCTGCGCAGCGAGCCGGAGGTGCGCAGCTGGGGCGAGGACTTCGGGACGCACGCGGAGTTCACGGTCCGCAAGGGCGAGAAGGTCGCGTTCGTCCTCACCTGGCACCCCTCCCACGAGGAGCGCCCGCCGCTCGTCGACCCGTACGATTCGCTGCGCCACAGCGTCGACGACTGGCGGGCCTGGGTGGCGCGCTGCCGCTACGACGGACCGTACCGGGACGCGGTCGTCCGCTCCCTGATCACCCTCAAGGCGCTCACCTACGCCCCGACCGGCGGCATCGTCGCCGCCGCGACCACCTCACTGCCCGAGGAGCCGGGCGGGGTGCGCAACTGGGACTACCGCTACTGCTGGCTGCGCGACTCCACCCTCACCCTGGGCGCGCTGCTGGCGGTGGGCTACCAGGAGGAGGCCGAGGCCTGGCGGAACTGGCTGCTGCGCGCGGTCGCCGGCGACCCGGCGGACCTCCAGATCATGTACGGCGTGGCGGGCGAGCGACGGCTGCCCGAGTTCGAGCTGCCGTGGCTGTCCGGCTTCGCCGGGTCCGCCCCCGTACGCGTCGGGAACGACGCCGTGAACCAGCTCCAGCTGGACGTCTACGGCGAGGTCATGGACTCCCTGTCGCTGGCCCGCGAATCGGGCCTGTCCGCCCAGCCGGACGTGTGGGCGCTGCAGACGGCCCTGATGGACTTCCTGCGCACCCACTGGCGGCAGCCGGACGAGGGGCTGTGGGAGGTGCGCGGCGGCCGGCGCCAGTTCGTGCACTCGAAGGTGATGGTGTGGGTCGCCGCCGACCGCGCCGTACGCACCCTGGAGCGCCATCCGGAGCTGGACGGCGACCTGGACGGCTGGCGCGCGCTGCGCGAGGAGGTGCACCGCGAGGTGTGCGACAAGGGCTACGACCCCGCGCGCAACACCTTCACGCAGTCGTACGGTTCCCGCGAACTGGACGCCGCGCTGCTGCTCATCCCGCGCGTCGGTTTCCTGCCGCCCGACGACCCCCGGGTGATCGGCACCATCGACGCGGTCCGCCAGGAGCTGGACCACGGCGGCTTCCTGCGCCGCTACACCACCGACGGCGCGGACGACTCGGCCGTCGACGGACTGCCCGGCTCCGAAGGCGCCTTCCTGGTGTGCTCGTTCTGGCTCGCGGACGCCCTGCACATGACGGGCCGTACGAAGGAGGCCCGGGAGCTGTTCGAGCGGCTGGCGGGACTCGCCAACGACGTCGGCCTGCTGTCCGAGGAGTTCGACCCGGTGGCCGGCCGGCAGCTCGGCAACGTCCCGCAGGCGTTCAGCCACATCGGCCTGGTGAACACCGCCCTCGCCCTGTTCGGGGCGGACGGGGCAGGATAGGGACCATGGATCTTGGACTGAAGGACCGGGTGTACATCGTCACCGGGGCCACCCGGGGCCTCGGCAACGCCTGCGCGCGTGAGCTCGTCGCGGACGGGGCGAAGGTGGTCGTCTCCGGGCGGGACGAGAAGGGCGTGGCCGACGCGGCGGCCGCGCTGGGCCCGAACGCGGTCGGGGTGGCCGTCGACAACGCCGACCCGGACGCGCCGGCCCGGCTGATCGGGGCCGCGCGGGAGCACTTCGCCCGCTTCGACGGTGTCCTCGTCAGCGTGGGCGGGCCGCCGGCCGGGTTCGTCGCCGACAACACGGACGAGCAGTGGCAGGCGGCGTTCGAGTCGGTGTTCCTGGGCGCGGTGCGGCTGGCGCGCGCCGCCTCGGCCGAGTTGAGGCCGGGGGGTGTCATCGGGTTCGTGCTGTCCGGGTCGGTGTACGAGCCGATCCCGGGGCTGACGATCTCGAACGGGCTGCGGCCGGGGCTGGCCGGGTTCGCCAAGTCGCTGTCCGACGAACTGGGCCCGCGGGGGGTTCGTGTGATCGGTGTGCTGCCCGGGCGCATCGACACGGACCGTGTGCGCGAGCTGGACGCGATGTCGGCGGATCCCGAGGCGACCAGGGCGGCGTCGGAGTCGCGTATTCCGTTGCGGCGGTACGGGGCGCCCGAGGAGTTCGGGCGCGTGGCGGCGTTCCTGCTGTCTCCGGCGGCTTCCTATCTGACCGGGATCATGGTGCCGGTGGACGGCGGGGCGCGGCACGGGTTCTGAGCGGCGCCATTGTCGTCCCGGACGGTCAGCGTGGCGTTTGGGTCCCGGACGGTCAGCTCACCCTCTCCGCACCGTGCTTGACCCCCCGCAGCCGTACCTCCGCCGGCAGTGACGCGAGGCCCGCCGATGTTCTGGCGTGGGTCAGGGCGCCGGTCGTCAGGTCGTGCAGGGCCGTGCCCGGGTCCACGTGCGGTTCCAGGGCGAGTCGTACGCGGGCCTCGGGGGCGCTGCGGCGGCCCCTCAGGTGGGCGTGGGCCCGCTCGACGCCGTCGATCTGTGCCGCGTCCCGGGTGAGGGCGTCCTCCAGGGCCCGGCCGCGCAGCAGGGCTCCCTCGCCGTCGCCGGTGTCCACGAGGACCTCGGCGAGTCGGCGTCGGCGGAGCACCGCGACCAGCCACCACAGGGCGAGCAGCAACAGCACGGCGAGTACGGCGATGACGACCGGCCACCACCAGCCGTCGTCCCGCCAGCGGGTGCGTTCGGCGTTGCTGAGCAGCACGTCGTGGCGGCTGTCGTGGATCCACCACGAGGGCGCCGGAGCGCCGAGGCCGACGGCCAGCACCGAGCCGCCCAGCACCAGCAGGACGAGGCCGACGAGCCCCAGGAACACGCGGTTGACGACCCTGAGCATCGCGGTCACCCCTTCCGGCCGGGCCGCCGGACGCGCACCGACAGCGAGGGCGGCCGGGAGAGTCCCAGTCCGCCGATCGCGTCGGTGAGCACGGCGTCCAAGTCGGTTCGTACGTCGTCCAGTACACGGAAGTGGGACACGGCGCGGGCGTCCGCCCGCCTGCGGCGCACCCGCACCCGTACCGACTGCACGCCGGCCACCTCCATGGCCCGGTCGCGCAACGCGGTCGCGGCGGCGTCCCGGTCCAGTCCGGCGCGTACGTCGGCGTGCGTCCGCCGCATCGGGAGCACGTCGCGCAGGCCGGGCGTGGCGGCCAGGACCAGCAGCCAGAGCCCGAGGACGGCGGCGACCCCGGCTCCGACGAGCACCCAGGTGTCGTCGAGGGGCCGTCGGGCGAGTTGCCGGGCCAGCTCCCGGCGCCAGCTCATGCCGGGCCGGTCGGCGCGCACGGACACGATGTCGTAGAGGAACAGCCCTACGAGCCCCAGGAGCAGCAGGGCGACGATGCCCGCCGGGACACGGCGTGCCGACCAGAAGCGGCCTTCGCGGCCGCCCTCGCTCTCGGATACGGGCGGCGTTCCGTCCCCGCCTGCCCGCGCGGGGCGGTCGGGTCCGGTGCCGCTCTCCGGCTTCTGAAGGACGGGCAGCCGCTGTGTGGTGCTTTCGGGCTCGGGCTCGGGCGGTTCGGTGGCCCGGGGTTCGCTCATCGCGTCCTCCCCTGTACCGTGCCGGGCCCGGCGGCCATGTGCAGCCGCTCCACCTGGACGACGACTTCCGGCACCTGCATTCCCACCAAGGCGCCTACCCGCTCGACGACTCGGCGACGCACCTGGCGGCAGCGCGCGCCGACGTCGCAGGGGTAGTCGAGTTCGACGTGGACACGGACATGTGCGACCTCGTGGTGCACGACGACGGTGGCGGACGGTCTGCCGGCCTCGGACGGCAGCGTTCCGACGGCTTCGAGGGCCGCCTGCGAGGCGATCTTCGCGACGACCCGGTCGGCGATCCGGGTGGCGCCCCGGTCGCCCGGCGGGACGACGGTCAGGGGTCCGTCGAGCTCACCGGCCCCCGCGCTCACGGCCGTCACCGCCGCCGTTCACGGGAACGGAAGAAGTCGCCGAAGTCCATGTCCCCCTCCAGGAACCGGCCGACGACGAAGCCGACGGCGCCCAGCGCCGCCACCAGCAGAAAGGCGCCGAATCCGCCGAAATACCCGGCGAATGCCAGTGCCATGCCGGCGATCATGCCGACGACGGCCATGCTCATGCTGCGCTCCTCAGCTCCTCGGTCGCTGCGCTTGGCGGGGCGGGTGGCTCACTGGATCCGGCGCTCCGGTTCCTCTTCCTCCTCGTCCGGCAGCTTCACGTCGCTCACGGCAATGTTGACCTCGACGACCTCGAGGCCCGTCATCCGCTCCACGGCGGTGATGACGTTCTCCCGTACGTCCCGGGCCACATCGGCGATCGACACGCCGTAGACGACCACGATCTCCAGGTCGAGGGCCGCCTGCACCTCGCCGACCTCGACCTTCACACCGCGCGACACCGACTTCGCGCCGCCGGGCACGCGGTCGCGCACCGCTCCGAAGGTGCGGGACAGGCCGCTGCCCATGGCGTGCACGCCGTCGACATCGCGTGCGGCGAGTCCGGCGATCTTCTCCACGACGCCGTCCGCGATGGTCGTCCGGCCGCGGGAGCCGGGGTCTCCCCCGCCGCGTTTGGCCAGCGGACTCCTGCGCGCCGCCGACGTCTCGGTCTCCCCGCCCCGGTTCTCGGTCATGTCAGTCATCGCCGTTCGTCCTTTTCGGTTGTCGTCCTTCGACCACCGTAAGCACGGTTGCGTGGATACGCGCCTTTGATACGGCAGGCTGGAGGAATGACGGCCGACGGGTGGACGCGGGCAGTGAGACATCAGCTGGGCCTCGGCAGGCTGCTGCCGCTGGGTGATGCGCGGGACGGCGCGTGGATCGCCGAGCGGGCGGCCGAGGCGGTGCTGCGGCGCGCGGCGGGGGACGCTCCGGGCGTGCGCCTCGACGCGCTGCGTGTCGCGCTCGCCGATCCGGCGGACACCGGGAGTCCGGCCGTGCCGGCCCCGCCGAGCGGTCTGCCGCCCGGGCCGCTGCGGGTGACGGCGGAGTTCGCGGCCACGGCCGCGCAGCCGCTGCCGGCGACGGCGTCCCTGCTGCGGGCGACGCTGGCGACGGCCGCGACGCAGCGGCTCGGTCTGACGGTGACGGAGGTGGATCTGCGCGTGACGGGCCTGCTGGACGAGAGGGCGGAACCGCCCGGGCCCGCCGCGCCGCTCCCCGAGCCGCCGCACGCCGCCCAGGCCGGGGGCGGGGACGAGGGTCGCGTCGCCGCCGCCGCGCTCAAGGTCCCGGGCGTACTCCGGCTGACCGGCGCGCTGGGCCACCCCGTGCACATCGAGGAACTCCCGGGCGACACCGCCCTGGCGCACCGCCACGTCCGGCTGGAAGTCGCGCTGCGCGAGGACCACCGGGCGCGCGACGTGGCCCGCCAGGTCCGCACCGCGGTACGGACGACCCTGCCGGACCACCCGACGGTGGCGGTACTGGTGAGCGGGATCGGCTGACGCGAGCCCGGCACCCGGCGGCAGGGGGTGCCGTCGCGTCCGCCCGCGCCGGCCGGCGACAGCACGAGCACGGGTCCCCCGCGGGGCATCCGCCAGGGGGCGTCCACGCCCGGGCGGCGGGCTGGTGCCGTGCCCGCCCACACCGACTCAGCCGCAGCGCGGGCACCGCCTGCTGTGGCGCACCCGCTGCCGCCCGCCAGAGGGCGGGCCACCCGGCAACGCAAGGTTCCACCGCACCCGCCCACACCGGCCCAACCGCAGCGCGAGCACCCGCGCCATGGCGCACCCGTCACCGCCCGCCCGTCAAGGGGTGCGCCACCCGGTAGCGCGAACACCACAGACCGAGGGACACCCACCGCCAGCGCCTGCCAGAGGGCGGCGGCCGTCACCCGGCAGCACAAGGTTCCACCGCACCCGCCCACACCGGCCCAACCGCAGCGCGGGCACCCCGCCCCGTGGGGTGCCTGCCGGAGGGCGCAAGCCGCTCGGCGGCGCGAGGTGCTGCCGCGTCCGACCACGCCGTAACGCCGGGCATCGGGCAGTCGGCGACGGCTTCTTGGGGGCGCCCCGGGGTCCGGGTCAGTCCCCCAAGCCTGCGAGGTCGCGCAGGCGGCGGGACTGGGACTGGCGTTCCGCGGCGCGCTGGGCCTCGTAGGTGCGGTCCTGGGCGCCGCGCAGCAGTGCCTTGGTCTCGACGACCGCGTCGCGGGGCGCGGCGAGCACGGCCGAGACGAGGTCGCGGACCGTGTCGTCGAGCTGGTCGGCGGGCACGGCCACGTTGGCCAGCCCCGTGTGCACGGCCTCGTCGGCCGTGACGAAGCGCCCGGTCACGCAGATCTCCAGCGCGCGGGCGTAGCCGACGAGTCCCACCAGCGGATGCGTGCCCGTCAGGTCGGGTACGAGCCCAAGGCTGGTCTCGCGCATGGCGAACTGCGCGTCGTCGGCGACGACGCGCAGATCGCAGGCGAGGGCGAGCTGGAAGCCCGCCCCGATGGCATGCCCCTGGACGGCGGCGACGGAGACGATGTCGCTGCGCCGCCACCAGGTGAACGCCTCCTGGTACTCGGCGATGGTCGCGTCCAGCTCGGCGTCGCTGCCGCGTGCGAGGTCGATGAACGACGGTTCCCCGTCGAAGCCCTCGGGCGTGAACGCCTGCCGGTCGAGACCGGCCGAGAAGGACTTACCCTCGGCCCGCAGCACCACGACACGGACGGAGCCCGGCAGCTGCCGCCCGGCCTCGGTCAGCGCCCGCCACAGAGCGGGGCTCTGCGCGTTGCGCTTGGCCGGGTTGGTCAGCGTCACCGTGGCGATCGCGTCGTCGACGGTGAGCCGTACGCCGTCCTTGTCGAGTACGGGAACGAGGTCCTTGTCGGGCGAAGCCATGGACGCCTCCGATGTGTGCGGTCAGCTAAGTGACTGCACAGTAACCACCCGGTCGATCAGCCGACCGACCGGGTGGCCACCATCGGAGCCGAGGGGCCACCCGGGGTCAGGCCGTGGCCTTCTTGCCCCGCGTCGCCCCGCCACGCCCTCGCAGCGTGACGCCCGACTCACTGAGCATGCGGTGCACAAAGCCATACGAGCGGCCGGTCTCCTCGGCCAACGCCCGGATGCTCGCACCGGCGTCGTACTTCTTCTTCAGGTCTGCCGCGAGCTTGTCGCGCGCGGCGCCGGTCACCCGGCTGCCCTTCTTCAGAGTCTCGGCCACCCGTGCCTCCTCATGGGAAGTGCGCTCTGGTCTCCTCATGATCACCCCTCCGGGCCTTGATGGCCACCCATTCGGCAAGGTCCGTGAGACAAGGTTGTGACGACGGGAGCGCGTCCCCACAAACGGAATGCGAAATTCCGAAGAGTGATGTCCGTACGCCCGAACGGATTCCCCCGGGAAAGGCCAGGTCAGAAAGGCGTCACGGCCGAGCCCGGAAGAATCGGGGGCTCGGCCGCGAAATCGATGTAGGACACACCTCGGTACGAGGAGATCTCACACAGATGATGGATCACCGCTAGGCCGAATGATCCATACGCCGTTGATCACGCATTCGATCAAGCGAGGGCGACGAGATCCGCGTAGTCGGCGCCCCACAGGTCCTCGACGCCGTCCGGCAGCAGGATGATCCGCTCCGGCTGGAGCGCCTCGACGGCGCCCTCGTCGTGCGTGACGAGGACGACCGCGCCCTTGTACGTGCGCAGCGCGCCGAGGATCTCCTCCCGGCTGGCCGGGTCGAGGTTGTTGGTCGGCTCGTCCAGCAGGAGCACGTTCGCCGAGGACACCACGAGCGTGGCGAGCGCGAGGCGGGTCTTCTCGCCGCCGGAGAGGACACCGGCCGGCTTGTCGACGTCGTCGCCGGAGAACAGGAACGAACCGAGCACCTTGCGGACCTCGACGAGGTCCATGTCGGGCGCGGCGGAGCGCATGTTCTCCAGGACCGTGCGGTCGGGGTCGAGGGTCTCGTGCTCCTGCGCGTAATAGCCGAGCTTCATTCCGTGGCCGGGGACGACCGCGCCCGTGTCGGGCTGCTCGACGCCGCCCAGCAGCCGCAGCAGGGTGGTCTTGCCGGCGCCGTTGAGGCCCAGGATGACGACGCGGCTGCCCTTGTCGATCGCCAGGTCGACGTCGGTGAAGATCTCCAGCGAGCCGTACGACTTCGACAGGCCCTCGGCCATCAGCGGCGTCTTGCCGCAGGGCGCGGGCTCCGGGAAGCGCAGCTTGGCGACCTTGTCGGACTGGCGTACCGCCTCCAGGCCGGACAGCAGCTTGTCCGCGCGGCGGGCCATGTTCTGCGCGGCGACCGTCTTGGTGGCCTTGGCGCGCATCTTGTCGGCCTGCGAATGGAGCGCGGCGGCCTTCTTCTCCGCGTTGGCGCGCTCGCGCTTGCGGCGCTTCTCGTCGGCCTCGCGCTGCTGCTGGTAGAGCTTCCAGCCCATGTTGTAGACGTCGATCTGGGCGCGGTTGGCGTCCAGGTAGAACACCTTGTTGACGACCGTCTCGACCAGGTCGACGTCGTGGGAGATCACGATGAAGCCGCCGCGGTAGGTCTTGAGGTAGTCGCGCAGCCAGACGATCGAGTCGGCGTCGAGGTGGTTCGTGGGCTCGTCGAGCAGCAGCGTGTCCGCGTCGGAGAACAGGATCCGGGCCAGCTCGATACGGCGGCGCTGACCGCCGGAGAGCGTGTGCAGGGGCTGGCCGAGCACGCGGTCGGGCAGGTTCAGCGCGGCGGCGATGGTGGCGGCCTCGGCCTCGGCGGCGTACCCGCCCTTGGTAAGGAACTCCGTCTCCTGGCGCTCGTACTGCTTGAGGGCCTTCTCGCGGGTGGCGCCCTGGCCGTTCGCGATGCGCTGTTCGTTGTCGCGCATCTTGCGGATCAGTACGTCGAGGCCGCGCGCGGAGAGGATGCGGTCGCGGGCGAGGATGTCGAGGTCGCCGGTGCGGGGGTCCTGCGGGAGGTAGCCGACCTCGCCGGAGCGGGTGATGGTGCCGCCGGCGGGCACGCCTTCGCCGGCCAGGCACTTGGTGAGGGTGGTCTTCCCCGCGCCGTTGCGGCCGACCAGGCCGATGCGGTCGCCCTTGGCGACGCGGAAGGTGGCGTTTTCGATGAGGACGCGGGCACCGGCGCGCAGCTCGATACCGGAGGCGGAGATCACGGACAGACTCCAGGGCGGATACGGGGGCGGGATGGGCGGCTGAGGACGTTCCCGCCGTCTAATGCGCGAGGAGAAAGGCCATGAGGGACAGTCTAACGGGGCGGTGCAACCACTTTTTCTGCGTGCGGGTGTTCGGTTCGTCTCGCCGGGTCTCTTCCCGCCGGGCCGGTGTCAGTGGTGGGTGCCAGACTGGGCAGCGGAAGGGAGTGGTCGGTATGGCAGGCATGTCCGGCGGGCGTCCGAGCATCTGCCCCACGCTGCTGTACGCCGACGCGAAGGCGGCCATCCGGCAGCTCACGGAGGCTTTCGGCTTCACCGAGCTGTCGGTGTTCGAGGGCGAGGACGGCGCGGTGATGCACGCCGAGCTGACGCAGGGCAACGGCGCGGTGATGATCGGCAGCAAGGGCACCGGCAGCGTCTTCGACAAGGCGATGGGGCACGGGGGCACGACCGGGGTGTACGTCGTCGTGGACGACGTGGACGCGCACCACCGCCGCGCCGTGGACCACGGCGCGGAAGTCCTGATGCCCCCGACGGACCAGGACTACGGCTCGCGGGACTACATGGCCCGGGACCTCGAGGGCAACGTGTGGAGCTTCGGGACGTACGCGCCGGAGATACCCGGCTGACGGCCCGGCCCGGGGCCTCAGCTGCCGCCGGTGTGCACCTGGAAGGCGGCCCGGCGTACGGCCTTGGCCAGGGCCGGGTCGGGGTGTGCCGCGGCGAGGGCGACCAGGACCTGCACGGTCCGCGGGTGGCCCACGGCCCGCACCTCGTCCAGCAGCATCGGGACGGTCGGCTGTACGGCGGACTCCAGGTGGCGGACGAGCAGCGGCGCCTCACCGTGGTCGGCGACGGCGGCCGCGGTGTCCACCCACAGCCAGGTCGCCTCCTCCCGGGTGAGGACCTCGTGGGCGTCCTCGGGGTCGGTCCCGTCGTGCTCGGCCAGCCACAGCAGCGCGTACGGCCTGAGCGTCGGCTCGTCCAGCACGGCGCGGACGTCCGGCTCGGCGGGGGCGCCGACCACGCGCAGCGCCTCGAAGGCGAGGCCGCGCAGCAGGGCGTCCTCGCCGCGGGCGGCGCGGAGGAGTTCGGTGACGGCGCTGCCGACGGGGCGGGCGGCGAGCCAGGCCCGGTATTCGGCGCGGGCCGCGTTGGGGCGCAGCTGGGCGCAGCCGCGGAGCATGTCCTCGGCGGCCTGCTCGATGTTCCCGGCGGGGCTCTGCGCGGCGACGCAGATCTGTTCCAGCTTGACCCAGACGGCCCAGCTTCCGAGCGGGGTGAGCGTGGCCTGGCCGTCGCCGTAGGTGAGGGCGCCGACGGAGGCGAGGGCGCGCAGGGCCCAGTCGAGGAGCGGGGCGAGCGGGGCGTCGCTGGGCGCCGGTTCGGGCTGCGGCTCGGGCTGGGGGCCGTAGGGGATCTCGCAGCGTGCGGTGCGCAGCTCGGTGACGCGCTGCTCCAGCAGGTCGAGGAGCTGCTCCACGGGGACGGGGCCGGCGGACAGCTGGAGGAACGAGAGCACCTGCGGCATGGCCGAGACGACCTCGGCGACGGCGGCGGGCTCGTGGTCCTCGGGTTCCGGACAGGCGAGCGACCAGGCGTCGAAGAGGGCGACCCAGCCCCGCAGGACGGCACTGTCGTCGCGGTCCCAGGCGCGCAGCCGCCAGCCGGGGCGGGCGCTGTCGCCGTGCACCTCGACGAGACCGGCGAGCCGGGCGGTGTCCCAGTCGGCTCTGACCTGATCCGGGTTCAGGCCCAGCTCGTGGGCGGCCCGTTCGGCGGTCGGGGCGGAGAGGGTGGCCTTGCCGTCGGCGGTGGCGCTGCCGCGGCCGGGGCCGAGCTCGGTGTCGGCCCAGCGGGCGACGCGGGCCGCGTCGGCCAGACCTGAGCGTGCCATTCTGGCCAGCTCCGCCGGTGCCGGGGTGCCCTCCGGGGGGCGCGGCGCGGGGCGGCGCGAGCGCCGCTGGTTCATCGCTGGGGGGGCGGCGGCCAGGGGTCGCGGGCGGACGAGTCGAAGCCTGGAGTCGCGCGGGATACGGGACGTCACGAGGGCAGTCTTCCGGTTGACGGTCCGAAAACCCAAACGGAATGTCACGGCGGGCGACGGGGATGGCCAACGCACGGGGTCCCGTGAGTGGTCGAGGGCCGCGAACAGGCCAGTGGTACGACGCTAAACGGAATCGTCACGACCGGTCAGCGGGGAGGGGGACGGGGCATGGTTGCGACGGGGCGAAGGGCGAGTGAACGGGGGGTGCGGCGAAGCCAGGGGTCACATGAGAGGTGTCAGGAAGCGCCGCAGGGCCTCCTCGTAGGCCCGCGGGTCGGCGTTCCACATGGCTCCGTGGGGCGCGTTGCCGACGGTGCGGAAGGAGACCATGTCGGGGCGGGCGTCGGCGAGCCGGCGGGAGAGCTGCCAGGGGGCGACCGTGTCGTCCGGTCCGTGGAAGACGAGGGCCGGGACCTGGAGCCCGGTGGCGGGGGACGCGCCCGGGACGCGGTCGCCGTACAGGCCGGTGCGGCCCCGTGCGGCGCGGACCGCCAGGGGCAGCAGTACGCCCGGGGTGTGGCGGGCCGCGGCGAGGGCGCGCAGGGTGGTCTCCCAGCTGAGCACCGGGGAGTCCAGGACGAGCCCGGAGACACGGTCGCGCAGCCCCGACTGCGCGGCGGCGCGCAGGGCCATGGTGGCGCCGGTGGACCAGCCGTGCAGGACGACCTGCCGGGCGCCGTGGCGTACGGCGTGGCGGATCGCGGCGTCGAGGTCGCGCCACTCGGTCTCGCCGAGGTGGTTCAGGCCGTCGGGCGGGCGGGGTGCGCCCAGGTCACCGCGGTAGGCGAGGGCGAGCACCGGGACGTGGCTGCGGTGCAGGAACCCCATGACGTTCATGGCGAGTTCCCGGGTGGTGCCGAGACCGTGCACGGCGATCACCCAGGTGTCCCGGGCGCCGGGCACGAACCACGCGGGCAGGGCGCCGAGTTCGCCGGGGATGTCGACGTCGGTGTGTTCGATGCCGAGGGCGGCGCTCGGGTTGCCGACGTACACGTTCGGGGTGAGCCAGGCCTTGTCGCCGGGTTTCAGGGTGCCGTGCGTGACGCTCTCCAGGCGGCGTACGACGGTGTCGGCGGTGTCCGAGGCGCCTGCCAGGACGGGGCCGACGATCGCGTGGGAGCCGTTGCCGGACAGGCCGTAGCGGCCGGGCCGCAGGGCGGCCAGGTCCCGGGTGAGGCTGATCTGCCCCGCGGCGGTGCCGTGCACGGTGAGCCGGGGTTCGGTGGGCAGGGGCCGGCCGGGAGGCGCCTTGAGCGCTGCGTCACTCGCGAACCGTCCGGCGGCCACGGCGGCCGCACCGACTCCGAACAGGGCGGTGACGGCAGCGGCCGTCGCTCTGGCAGTGCGCACGTCCCCAGTGTCCCGGCGGACCGGGCGAGGGACCAGTGGGCGGCAGCGGCGGGGTGACCGTCGCGGGGAAGGGAGCAAGGTGGAGCACAGGGGTGGTCGGCGGTGTGCGGCTGCGCTTGGAGGGCGGGGCACAGGCGGGCGGGCGACGGAGAGAGGGCTGCGCCCGCACGGCGGACGACGGGGAGGCGGCTGCGCCCGCACGGCAGAGCACCGCGAGCGGCGGAGAGCCGGCTGCGCCCCGAGGGCAAGGCAAGGGCGGAGGAGGGAGAGACGAGCGCGCCCGGAGGGCAAGGCAAGGGCGGGCGGCGGAGAGACGGGCGCGCCCGATGGACGGAGCGCGGCGAGCGGCGGCGTGGTGGCAATGCCCGCGGCGAAAACGCTCAAGTCGGCGGCGTCCTCGGGCGCAACGCCGGGGTCAGCGGCGTGACCGGGGCGCCCGGGCTGCGGGGGCGAGGTCGGCCCACGCGCACCATGCCCCTGCATACCCGCGAGGCGGCGGCGCGAGCAGCGCTCGGGGCGGACGCGAGGGTCGGCGGCGCCCCGTGGCATCCCCGGCCGGTGCGCCGAGGCGGCCAGGTCAGAGCGGGCGGCAGAGCCGGCGCTGCGGCACCGGTCGTCCGGGCAGGGCGTCAGCCGCGTTGTCCGTAGCCCCGTAGCCGTTCCTGGACCTGCGCCAGTTGCTCCCCCGACAGCAGGCTCGGGGACAGGCCCGGGACCGAGGTGGCGGTCAGCCACAGGCGGCACATCCATTCCAGCTGGGCCGTGCGGTCGTAGGCCTGGTCCAGGGACGCGCCGTAGGTGATGGTGCCGTGGTTCTTCAGGAGGCAGCCCGAGCGGTCGGCGAGGGCGTGGAGCATGTTCTCGGCCAACTCGTCCGTGCCGTACGTGGCGTACGGGGCGACCCGGACGGGTCCGCCGAGCGCGGCGGCCATGTAGTGGATCAGCGGCAGCTCGCTCACGAGCGTCGAGACGGCCGTCGCGTGCACGGCGTGGGTGTGGACGACGGCACGGGCGCCGGTCGTGCGGTAGACCGCGAGGTGCATGGGCAGCTCACTGGTGGGGACGAGTGTGCCGAGGACCTGGCGGCCGTCGAGGCCGACGCCCGTCACGTCGTCCGGCTCCAGCCGGTCGTAGGGCACGCCCGACGGCGTGACCAGCACCGTGTCCCCGACGCGCACCGAGACGTTCCCGGACGTGCCGACGACGAGTCCGTCGGAGACGGTCCGGCGGGCGGTCGTGACGAGCTCCTCCCAGGCGCGCGCCTCCTCGGGGCGCACATCCCTGCGCCGCGTCTCCCCCACGTCCTGTCCCCCGTCCCGGACGTCCCCCGTGCCCCGCCCGTCGCCTCGTTGCTCAGCCATGCGGCGATCCTGCCAGGCAGGCCCTCAACGCGCGGCCGGGCGGGTCCACTTCAGGCCGGAAGTCGCGCCTACGAAAAGGCGCATACCGGGACAGATAGCGTTGACGTGTATACGAACGCGGTCTCACCCCCAGGACGGAACGGCAGTCCTCGCTTGCGGACACCCCTGCGCCCCTCCCAGTTCATCTTCCGTTCACTCGGGTTACCTACGTTCGACTGGCCAACGACCTCGAACGATTGCCTGGGTAAATGGAAAGCTTCTCGCTGATCCTCGCGATTGTGGTGGTAACCGCACTCGCGTTCGATTTCACGAACGGTTTCCACGACACCGCGAACGCGATGGCCACGACCATTTCCACGGGCGCCATGCGGCCCAAGGTCGCCGTCGCCATGTCGGCCGTCCTCAACCTGGTCGGCGCCTTCCTGTCCGTGGAAGTCGCCAACACGATCTCCAAAGGCCTCGTCGACGAGGCCGGCATCCGTCCCGAGGTCATCTTCGCCGCCCTGGTCGGCGCGATCCTCTGGAACCTGGTGACCTGGCTGGTCGGCCTGCCGTCCAGTTCCTCGCACGCCCTGATGGGCGGCCTGATCGGCGCCACGATCGCCTCGGCGGGCGTCGGCGCGGTCCACGGTGACGTCCTGGTCACCAAGGTGCTGATCCCGGCGATCGCCGCCCCGCTGGTCGCCGGCGTCGCGGCGCTGCTCGCCACCCGGCTGACGTACTCCCTCGGCAAGAAGGCCGACGGCAAGGCCTCCGAGAAGGGCTACCGCGCCGGCCAGATCGCCTCCGCAGGCCTGGTCTCACTGGCCCACGGCACCAACGACGCCCAGAAGACGATGGGCGTCATCACCCTCGCCCTGGTCGCCGGCGGCGCCGTCGCCCCCGACTCCGACCCGCCCACCTGGGTCATCCTCTCGGCGGGTCTCGCCATCGCGCTCGGCACCTACCTCGGCGGCTGGCGCATCATCCGCACCATGGGCAAGGGCCTGACCGACCTCCAGCCGCAGCAGGGCTTCGCCGCCCAGACCAGCGCGGCCACGGTCATCCTGGCCTCCTCGCACATCGGCTTCTCCCTCTCCACCACCCACTCCGTGTCCGGCTCGGTGATGGGCGCGGGGCTCGGCCGCAAGGGCGGTGTCGTCCGCTGGTCGACGGCCACGCGGATGTTCGTCGCCTGGGCTCTGACGCTGCCGGCGGCGGCCCTGGTGGGCGCGCTCGCCGAGTACGTCACCGGCTTCGGCAGCTGGGGCACCGCGGTGGTGGCCGTCTTCCTCGTCGCCTCCAGCGCGGCGATCTGGAAGCTCTCGCGGCGTGAGGTCGTCGACCACACCAACGTCAACGCCGCAGACGAGGCGGAGCCGGCCGGTGTGGTGACCACGGCGATGGCCGCGGTGACCCCGCCGCCGGTGGGCGGCACGGCCGCGGACGAGCCGAGCGCCACGATCCCGGCACCGGAACCGACCCCGGCCGAACGCCGGCCCTCCACCACGACCACCCCGGTCTGATCCGCCCGCTCGGTCACAAGGAGAACCTCTGCCATGAACATCGACTGGGCGGCCCTCGGCTCCGTCTTCGGCGTCAGCCTCGTGGTCACCGTGGCCCTGGTGGGCCTGTTCACCCTCGGCATCACCGGCCTGTCCCGCCGCGAGCGGGCGGCCGCCGAGGGCGGGTCCGCGGGGCTCGCGGTGACGGGCGCGTACGCGTGCTTCGCGGCGTGCGCGGCGGCTGTGGGCTACGGGATCTATCTGATCGTGGCCTGATCACGCTCGATTCCACCGGGCGGCACGGGACTTGGGTCCTGTGCCGCCCGGTTGTCGTGCGGCGGGGGCGCCAACTCGGCGTCGGGGCGCCGGTGTGGGCTTCTGCACACTCTCCCCTCGCAGGTCAACGGCAAGTTGACGGCTGATCCCGGCCGTGGTGGACTGCCGGGGCCAGTACGGCGGCAGGAGAGGAAGCCGGTGGAAGTCCGGCGCGGTCCCGCCACTGTCACCGGGGTAGTGATCCCCGGGAGCCAGGAACTCTCACCGCCGGTCTAGTCGAACCAGGGCGTGGACACCCTGAGTGAGGACATATCGCCATGCGCGGCTGCCGATCGAGGTTCAGTACCCCACCCCTGCCCGCCCCCGCGGCCGGCTGAGCCGATGGGTGCCGGTCGCGTCTTCGCGTACGGCGCCGCCGCCGGTCTGATCGGTGACCTGCTGCTCGGCGATCCCCGCCGGGGGCATCCGGTCGCCGTGTTCGGGCGGGCCGCGGAGGCCGTGGAACGGGTGTTGTGGCGGGACCACCGCGGGTGGGGCGCGCTGCACACCGCGCTGTGCGCCGGAGGTGCCGTCGCGCTCGGGGGTGTCGCCGCGCGTGCCGTACGGGACTCCGCCGTCGCCTCCGTCGTACTGACCGGTGCCGCCACCTGGGCCGTGGTCGGGGGGACTTCGCTCGCGCGGGAGGCACAGGCCATCGGGCGTGCCCTGGAGGCGGGGGACGTCGAAGGGGCCCGGGCGCGGCTGCCGCATCTGTGCGGGCGGGATCCTCAGGCGCTCGACGCCGACGGGATCGCCCGGGCCGTGGTCGAGTCCGTCGCCGAGAACACCTCCGACGCCGTCGTGGGGGCGCTCGTGTGGGGGGCCGTCGCCGGTGTGCCGGGGCTCCTCGGCTTCCGGGCCGTCAACACCCTCGACGCCATGGTCGGGCACAAGTCGGCCCGGTACCGGCGCTACGGGTGGGCCTCCGCGCGGCTGGACGATCTCGCGGGCCGGCCGGGGTCCCGGCTGACCGCCGTGCTCGCGGCTCTGGCAGGAGACGATCCACGGGGAGCGGTGCGCGCCTGGCGTGCCGATGCCGGCCGGCATCCGAGCCCCAACGCCGGGCCCGTGGAGGCCTCGTTCGCGGGGGCGCTCGGGGTGCGGCTGGGCGGGACCCTGTCGTACGGCGGGCGCGTCGAGCACCGGCCCGTGCTCAACGGCGCCGGACGCCCCGTCGCCACCCGGGACATCGCACGGGCCGTACGGCTGTCCAGGCGGGTCGGCTGGCTCGCGCTCGGCGTCTGTGCCGCCGCGCGCCGTATCGCGAAAGGGCGTACGTCATGACGGGCGGTGGGCTTCTCGTCGCCGGTACCACCTCCGACGCCGGCAAGAGCGTCGTGACCGCCGGGATCTGCCGGTGGCTGGCGCGCCAAGGCGTCAAGGTCGCGCCCTTCAAGGCGCAGAACATGTCCCTCAACTCCTTCGTGACGAAGGAAGGGGCCGAGATCGGGCGGGCGCAGGCCATGCAGGCGCAGGCCTGCCGCGTCGAGCCGACCGCGCTGATGAACCCGGTGCTGCTCAAGCCCGGCGGCGAGCGCAGCAGTCAGGTCGTGCTGCTGGGCAAGCCGGTCGGGGAGCTCAGCGCACGCGGGTACCACGGCGGACGGCAGCAGCAGCTGCTCGGGACCGTGCTGGACTGCCTGGAGCGGTTGCGGGGCACGTATGACGCGGTGATCTGTGAGGGGGCGGGCAGTCCCGCCGAGATCAATCTGCGGCGGACCGACATCGTCAACATGGGGATCGCCCGGGGCGCCGGGCTCCCCGTGCTCGTCGTCGGCGACATCGACCGGGGCGGTGTCTTCGCGTCGTTCTTCGGAACCGTCGCGCTGCTGTCGCGCGAGGACCAGAGCTGCGTCGCCGGGTTCCTCGTCAACAAGTTCCGGGGGGACGTCTCCCTGCTGGAGCCGGGTCTCGACATGCTCCAAGGGCTCACCGGGCGGCGTACGTACGGCGTCCTGCCGTTCCGGCACGGGCTCGGCATCGACGAGGAGGACGGGCTGCGCGTCTCCCTGCGGGGCACGGTCCGGGAGTCCGTCGTCGCCCCTCCGGTCGGCGAGGACGTGCTGCGCGTCGCCGTCTGCGCGGTTCCGCTGATGTCCAACTTCACGGACGTCGACGCGCTGGCCGCCGAACCCGGTGTCGTCGTGCGGTTCGTGGACCGGCCCGAGGAACTCGCCGACGCCGACCTCGTCATCGTGCCCGGGACCCGGGGGACCGTCCGGGCCCTGGAGTGGCTGAGGGAGCGCGGGCTCGCCGACGCGCTCGTGCGCAGGGCCGCCGAGCAGCGGCCCGTCCTCGGGATCTGCGGCGGCTTCCAGATCCTCGGCGAGCACATCGAGGACGACGTGGAGAGCCGCCGGGGCCATGTCGAGGGACTCGGGGTCCTGCCCGTGCGGGTGCGGTTCGCCCGCGAGAAGACCCTGACGCGGCCGGCGGGCGAGGCCCTCGGGGAGCGCGTCGAGGGCTACGAGATCCATCACGGCGTCGCCGACGTCACCGGAGGCGACCCCTTCCTGGACGGCTGCCGGGTCGGCCCGGCCTGGGGCACGCACTGGCACGGCTCGCTGGAGTCGGACGGGTTCCGGCGGGCCTTCCTGCGCGAGGTGGCGGCCGCCGCGGGGCGCCGCTTCGTGCCGGCGCCCGACACCTCGTTCGCCGCGCTGCGCGAGGAGCAGCTCGACCGGCTCGGCGACCTGATCGAACAGCACGCGGACACCGACGCGCTGTGGCGGCTCATCGAGTCGGGCGCGCCGCGAGGACTGCCCTTCATTCCACCGGGAGCACCCGCATGAGCACTGTGTTGTTGTTGTCGACCGCCGACACGGACCTGCTGGCGGCCCGGGCCGCCTCCGGCGCCTCGTACCGGATCGGCAACCCGACCCGCGTGGACGTCGCGGAGGAGCTTCCCGCCCTCCTCGACGGCGCGGACATCGCCGTCGTACGGCTCCTCGGCGGCAAGCGGGCCTGGGAGGACGGGCTCGCCGCGCTGAAGGCCTCGGGCGTGCCGACCGTGCTGCTGGGCGGCGAGGCGGTGCCCGACGCGGAGCTGATGGCCGAGTCGTCGGTGCCGGCCGGTGTCGTGGCGGAGGCGCTGAAGTACCTCGTGGAGGGCGGGCCCGCCAACCTCACCGAGCTGGCGCGGTTCCTGTCCGACACCGTGCTGCTCACGGGCAAGGGCTTCGCCGCGCCGCAGCGGATGCCGGAGTACGGCGTCCGGGGCGAGCGCGCGCTGGTCGAGGGCCGGCCGACCGTCGGCGTGCTCTTCTACCGGGCGCACGAGCTCAGCGGCAACACCGCCTTCGTCGACACCCTGTGCGACGCGATCGAGGCGCGGGGCGCCAACGCGCTTCCCGTGTACTGCGGTTCGCTGCGCGGGGCCGACGCGGGGCTGTACGAGATCCTCGGGCGGGCGGACGCCCTCGTCGCCACCGTCCTCGCCGCCGGCGGCACCCATGCCTCGCAGGCCTCGGCAGGCGGTGACGAGGAGGCCTGGGACATCGGCGCCCTCGCCGAGCTGGACATCCCCGTGCTGCAAGGGCTGTGCCTGACGTCCTCGCGGAGCGCCTGGGAGGCCTCGGACGCCGCCCTGTCCCCCATGGACGCCGCGATGCAGGTGGCGATCCCGGAGTTCGACGGGCGGCTGATCACCGTGCCGTTCTCCTTCAAGGAGCGGGTCGACGACGATACGGCCGACGTGCCCGTGTACGTCGCCGACCCGGAGCGGGCCGCGCGGGTCGCCGGGATCGCCGTACGGCACGCGCGGCTGAAGCACATGGCGAACGCCGAGAAGAAGCTCGCGCTCGTCTTCACCGCCTACCCGACCAAGCACTCGCGCGTCGGCAACGCCGTCGGGCTGGACACCCCGGCCTCGGCGGTGCGGGTGCTGGACGCGCTGAAGGAAGCGGGGTACGGGCTCACCGAGTACCCCGCGGGCGGCGACGAGCTGATCCACCGGCTCATCGAGGCCGGCGGGCACGACGTGGAGTGGCTGACGGAGGAGCAGCTGTCCGCCGCGCCCGCGCGAGTGCCGCTGGCGGACTACCGGGCCTGGTTCGACAAGCTCGACCCGGAGCTGAGGGACGCCATGACCGAGGCGTGGGGCGAGCCGCCGGGCAGCCTCTACGTCGACGGGGACGACATCGTGCTGGCGTCCCTGCAGTTCGGGAACGTCGTGGTGATGATCCAGCCGCCGCGCGGCTTCGGCGAGAACCCCATCGCGATCTACCACGACCCGGACATGCCGCCGTCCCACCACTACCTGGCGGCCTACCGCTGGCTGGAGAACAGTTTCGGCGCGGACGCGGTCGTGCACATGGGCAAGCACGGCACGCTGGAGTGGCTGCCCGGCAAGGGCCTCGGGCTCAGCGGCGGCTGCGCCCCCGACGCCGTGCTCGGGGAACTGCCGCTGATCTACCCGTTCATCGTCAACGACCCGGGCGAGGGCACCCAGGCCAAGCGGCGCGGGCACGCCACGGTCGTCGACCACCTGGTGCCGCCGATGGCCCGCGCCGACACCTACGGCGACCTGGCCAAGCTGGAGCAGCTCCTGGACGAGTACGCGCTCGTCTCCGACCTGGACCCGGCGAAGGCCCCGGCGGTGCGCGCGCAGATCTGGACCCTCGTCAAGGCCGCCGAGCTCCATCACGACCTGCATGTCGACGAGCAGCCGGACGACGAGGCGTTCGACGAGTTCGTCATGCACATCGACGGCTATCTGTGCGAGATCAAGGACGTCCAGATCCGCGACGGCCTGCACATCCTGGGCGGCGGCCCGGTCGGTGAGCCGCGCGTCAACCTCGTGCTGGCGGTGCTGCGCGCCTCGCAGGTGTGGGGCGGGCAGGCCGCCGCGCTGCCCGGGCTGAGGGCGGCGCTGGCGCAGCACTTCGGGCTGGTGGAGAAGGAGCTGCTGGCCGAGCCGGGCGCCGCGCTGAAGGTGCCGGCGCGGCTGTCGGAGCTGGTGGCGGGCCCGGCGCGCACCGCCGCCGACGCGATCGACCTGCTGGAGCAGCTGTGCCGGCGGATCGCGGAGGGCATGGAGGAGCGCGGCTGGGCGGTCGCCGAGGCCCCGGCGCTGGTCCGGGAGGTGCTCGGCGGGGAGGTCGCCGACGCCGTGGCGGTGCTGGAGTTCGCCTGCACGGAGGTCGTGCCGCGGCTGGCCAGGACCACCGACGAGATCGGGCACATCCTGCGGGCCCTGGACGGCGGTTACGTCCCGGCGGGTCCCTCGGGCTCGCCGACCCGCGGACTGGTCAACGTCCTGCCGACGGGACGCAACTTCTACTCCGTCGACCCCAAGGCGATCCCGTCCCGGCTGAGCTGGGAGGTCGGGCAGTCGCTCGCGGACTCGCTGGTGCAGCGGTATCTGACCGACACGGGTGAGTACCCGACGTCCGTCGGCCTGACGGTGTGGGGCACCTCGGCCATGCGCACCCAGGGCGACGACATCGCCGAGATCCTGGCGCTGCTGGGCTGCCGGCCGGTGTGGGACGACGCCTCGCGCCGGGTGACCGGGTTCGAGGTGATCTCCCCGGAGGAGCTCGGCCGGCCGCGCATCGACGTGACGGTCCGGATCTCCGGCTTCTTCCGGGACGCGTTCCCGCACGTCGTGGGGCTGATCGACGACGCCGTGCGCACGGTCGCCGAGCTGGACGAGCCCGCCGAGCAGAACTACGTGCGGGCGCACGCGGACGAGGACACCGCCGAGCACGGCGACCGGCGCCGGGCGACGGCCCGGATCTTCGGCTCGAAGCCGGGGGCGTACGGGGCCGGTCTGCTGCCGCTGATCGACGCGCGCAACTGGCGCTCGGACGCGGACCTCGCCGAGGTGTACGCGGTGTGGGGCGGCTACGCCTACGGGCGGGGGCTCGACGGGCGGGCCGCGCGCGGCGACATGGAGACGGCGTTCCGGCGGATCGCGGTCGCCGCGAAGAACGTCGACACGCGGGAGCACGATCTCGTCGACGCCGACGACTACTTCCAGTACCACGGCGGCATGGTCGCCATGGTCCGCCATCTGACGGGCGCGAGCCCCGAGGCGTACGTCGGCGACTCGGCCACCCCGGACCAGGTGAAGACCCGCACGCTGGGCGAGGAGACGCACCGGGTGTTCCGCGCCCGGGTGGTCAACCCGCGCTGGATGGCGGCCATGCGGCGGCACGGCTACAAGGGCGCCTTCGAGATGGCCGCGACGGTGGACTACCTGTTCGGGTACGACGCCACGGCCGGGGTCGTGGACGACTGGATGTACGAGAAACTCAGCGCCGAGTACGTCTTCGACCCGGAGAACCGGGACTTCATGAAGACGTCCAACCCGTGGGCGCTGCGCGGCATCACCGAGCGGCTGCTGGAGGCCGCCGACCGCGGACTGTGGGCGGAGCCGGACGCGGAGACGCTGGAACGGCTGCGTGCCACGTACCTGGAACTCGAAGGCGACCTGGAAGGTGAGGACAAGTGAGCACCCCGTTCCCGTTCACGGCCGTCGTCGGCCAGGACGACCTGCGGCTCGCACTGCTGCTGAACGCCGTGTCGCCGGCGGTCGGCGGTGTGCTGGTGCGCGGGGAGAAGGGCACCGCCAAGTCGACCGCCGTGCGGGCGCTGTCCGCGCTCATGCCGGCGGTGGACGTCGTCCCCGGGTGCCGCTTCTCCTGCGACCCCGCCTCCCCCGACCCCGCCTGCCCGGACGGGCCGCACGCGCCGGGAACCGCCGGGCAGTGCCGTCCGGCCCGGATGGTGGAACTGCCCGTCGGTGCCTCGGAGGACCGGCTGGTGGGCGCGCTGGACATCGAGCGGGCGCTGTCGGAGGGCGTGAAGGCCTTCGAGCCCGGCCTGCTGGCCGACGCGCACCGCGGCATCCTCTACGTGGACGAGGTCAACCTCCTCCACGACCACCTGGTCGACCTGCTGCTGGACGCGGCGGCGATGGGCGCCTCGTACGTGGAACGCGAGGGCGTCTCCGTACGGCACGCGGCGCGGTTCCTGCTCGTGGGCACCATGAACCCCGAGGAGGGCGAGCTGCGGCCGCAGTTGCTCGACCGGTTCGGGCTGACCGTCGAGGTCGCCGCCTCGCGGGAGCCCGAGCAGCGGGTGGAGGTCGTCCGGCGGCGGCTCGCCTACGACGCCGATCCGGACGGTTTCGCGGCCCGGTGGGCGCACGAGGAGGCCGAGGTGCGGGCGCGGATCGTGGCGGCGCGGGAGCTGCTGCCGTCCGTGCGGCTGGGCGACGGGGCGCTGCGGCAGATCGCGGCGACCTGCGCGGCCTTCGAGGTCGACGGGATGCGCGCCGACATCGTGATGGCGCGCACGGCGACCGCGCTGGCGGCGTGGGCCGGGCGTACGGACGTGCTCGCGGAGGACGTCCGGCAGGCCGCGCTGCTCGCGCTGCCGCACCGGCGGCGGCGCAACCCCTTCGACGCGCCGGGTCTTGACGAGGACAAGCTGGACGAGACCCTGGAGGAGTTCTCCGGGGACGACGACCCGGACCCCGACCCGGACCAGGGGCCGGACGGGCCCGGCGGAGGCGGCGGGGACGGCGGGCAGCCGGAGCCCGACGACGGGCCCCGGGGCGATGACACCGGGGCCACGCCCGAGGCCGGGGAGAACGGGCAGCCGCAGCCGTCGGGCGCCGGTGAGCAGTCGGCCGTACGGGCGGCCGAGCCGTTCAGGACCAAGGTGCTGAGCGTGCCCGGGATCGGCGAGGGTGCCGCCGGGCGGCGTTCGCGGGCGCGGACCGAGCACGGGCGCACGACCGGGGCGCGGCGCCCACGGGGCACGCTCACCAAGCTGCACCTGGCGGCGACCGTGCAGGCCGCGGCACCGCACCAGCGGGCGCGCGGGCGGTCGGGGCCGGGTCTTGTCGTGCGCCGGGACGATCTGCGGCAGGCGACCCGCGAGGGGCGCGAGGGCAATCTCGTGCTGTTCGTCGTGGACGCCTCCGGGTCGATGGCGGCGCGGCAGCGGATGAGTGCCGTGAAGGGGGCCGTGCTGTCGCTGCTGCTGGACGCGTACCAGCGGCGGGACAAGGTGGGGCTGGTGACGTTCCGGGGTTCGGGCGCGGATGTCGCGCTGCCGCCGACCTCGTCCGTGGACGCGGCGGCGGTCCGGCTGGAGTCGCTGCCGACCGGCGGGCGTACGCCGCTCTCGGCCGGGCTGCTGCGGGCGCACGACGTGCTGCGGGTGGAGCGGCTGCGGGATCCGGCGCGGCGGCCGTTGGTCGTGCTGGTGACGGACGGGCGGGCCACCGGGGGTCCGGAGCCGGTCGCCCTGGCCGGGCGGGCGGCACGGCTGTTCGCGGCCGAGGGCGTCGCGTCCGTCGTCGTGGACTGTGAGTCGGGGCCGGTGCGCCTCGGGCTCGCCGGGCAGCTCGCCGGTGAGCTGGGCGGCACCGCCGTGACGCTGGACGAGCTGCGGGCCGACTCGATCGCCGGGCTGGTCAGGGATGTGCAGGGGACTTCGAGGAGGGCCGCGTAATGCCGCAGGGACAGCCGAGTGTCATTCCGGACGACGGTCTGACGACCCGACAGCGCCGGAACCGGCCGCTGGTGGTCGTGCACACGGGCGTCGGCAAGGGCAAGTCAACGGCCGCCTTCGGGCTCGCGCTCAGGGCCTGGAACCAGGGCTGGCCGATCGGGGTGTTCCAGTTCGTCAAGTCGGCGAAGTGGAAGGTCGGCGAGGAGAACGCGCTGCGCGTGCTCGGCGCCTCAGGCGAGGGCGGGTCCGTCGCCTGGCACAAGATGGGCGAGGGCTGGTCCTGGGTGCAGCGCGACGCGCAGCTGGACAACGAGGAGAAGGCCCGGGAGGGCTGGGAGCAGGTCAAGCGTGACCTGGCGGCGGAGACCTACCGGCTGTACGTGCTGGACGAGTTCGCCTACCCGATGCACTGGGGCTGGGTCGACACGGACGAGGTCGTGGACGTCCTGCGCAGCCGGCCCGGCACCCAGCATGTGGTGATCACGGGGCGCAACGCCCCGGAGAAGCTCGTGGAGTGCGCCGACCTCGTGACCGACATGTCCAAGGTGAAGCACCCCATGGACGCCGGGCAGAAGGGGCAGAGGGGCATCGAGTGGTGATGTCCTCGTCCGTGCCCCGGCTGGTCGTCGCCGCGCCCTCGTCGGGCAGTGGCAAGACCACCGTCGCCACGGGGCTGATGGCCGCGTTCGCCGCGCGGGGGCTCGCCGTGTCCCCGCACAAGGTCGGGCCGGACTACATCGACCCCGGGTACCACGCGCTCGCGACCGGGCGGGTGGGGCGCAACCTCGACGCGTATCTGTGCGGGCCGGAGCTGGTCGGGCCGCTGTTCCTGCACGGGGCGCGCGGGTGCGACCTCGCCGTCGTCGAGGGCGTGATGGGGCTGTACGACGGGGCCGCCGGGGAGGGGGAGCTGGCCTCCACGGCCCATGTCGCGAAGCTGTTGCGGGCGCCGGTGGTGCTGGTCGTCGACGCGTCGTCGCAGTCGCGGTCGGTGGCGGCGCTGGTGCACGGGTTCGTCTCCTGGGATCCGGAGGTTCGGGTCGGGGGCGTGATCCTGAACAAGGTCGCGTCGGACCGGCACGAGGTGATGCTGCGGGAGGCCCTGGAGCAGACGGGGGTGCCGGTGCTCGGGGTGTTGCGGCGGGCTCCGCAGGTGGACACGCCGTCGCGGCATCTGGGGCTGGTGCCGGTCGCCGAGCGGCGGGGCGAGGCCGTGGAGGCGGTGGCGGCGATGGCCGCGCAGGTCTCCGGCGGTTGTGATCTGGACGCGTTGGCGGAGCTGGCCCGGAGTGCGGGGGTGTTGTCGTGCGAGGCCTGGGATGCGGCTGAGGCCGTTTCCGCGCCCACCCACCACCCGACGCGGCCGGACGGGAAACCGAGGGTCGCCGTCGCCGGTGGTGAGGCGTTCACCTTCTCCTACGCCGAGAACACCGAGCTGCTCGCCGCCGCCGGTGCCGACGTCGTGACCTTCGATCCGCTGCGGGACGAGGAACTGCCCGAAGGGACGCGGGGGTTGGTGATCGGGGGCGGGTTCCCCGAGGTGTACGCCGCCGAGCTGTCCGCCAACGAACCCCTGCGCAAGGCCGTCGCCCACCTGGCGGAGAGCGGTGCGCCCGTGGCCGCCGAGTGCGCCGGGCTGCTGTATCTCTGCCGGGAGCTGGACGGGCGGCCGATGTGCGGGGTGCTGGACGCCGAGGCGCGGATGACCGGGCGGCTGACCCTGGGGTACCGGGACGCCGTCGCCGTCGGCGACAGTGTGCTCGCGGCGGCGGGGACGCGGATGCGGGGGCACGAGTTCCACCGGACCGCCGTGGAGCCCGGGGCGGGGGCCGAACCCGCCTGGGGCCTTCGGGCCCCCCAGCGCCGGGTCGAGGGGTTCGTACGGCGCGGTGTGCACGCCAGCTATCTGCACACGCACTGGGCGGCACAGCCCGGTGTCGCCCGTCGGTTCGTGGAGAGGTGCCGGACGTCATGAGCAGCAGGCTGGTCGGGGTCGGGGTCGGGCCCGGGGATCCGGAGCTGGTGACCGTCAAGGGTGTGAACGCCCTGCGGGAGGCCGAGGTCGTCGTCGTGCCCGTCATGGACACGGGCGAGCGCGGGCGGGCCGAGGCGACCGTGTTGCACTACGTGCCCGAGGAGAAGGTCGTCCGGGTCGTGTTCGCGCTGAACGAGCGGAGCGACCGGGCGCGGCGTGAGGCGGCCTGGGACGCGGCGGGCGAGCGGGTCGCCGAGCTGCTGCGCGCGCACGGCTCCGTCGCCTTCGCGACCATCGGGGACCCCAACGTGTACTCCACGTTCACCTATCTCGCGCAGACGGTCGCCGCGCTGGTGCCGGGGACCGTCGTCGAGACGGTGCCCGGGATCACCGCCATGCAGGACCTCGCCGCGCGGTCGGGCGCGGTGCTGACGGAGGGGACCGAGCCGCTCACGCTGGTGCCCGTCACGGCGGGCGCGACAGTCCTCAAGGAGGCTCTCGCCGGGCCCGGGACCGTCGTCGCCTACAAGTTCGGCCGGCAGGCGCGCGAGGTCGCCGAGGCGCTGCGGGAGACCGGGCGGATGGGCGACGCGGTGTGGGGGTCGGCGCTGGGGCTGACGGAGGAGTCGATCCGGCCGGCCGCTGACCTGGACGGCACTCCCCTGCCCTATCTGTCGACGCTCATCTCCCCCGCGCCGCGCGACGGCGGACGGGGCGGAAAGCTCTGACCCGCCCGTGCATCACCCCGCCTGCCAGAACCCCCCTGTACGAGAGGACCAACCCATGGCCGACGCCCCCACCGGCAAGGTGACCTTCGTCGGTGCCGGCCCCGGCGCCGCCGACCTGCTGACGTTCCGTGCCGCGCGCGCCATCGCCGAGGCCGACGTGGTGATCTGGGCGGCGAGCCTGGTCCAGGCGGAGGTTCTCCAGCACGCGCGCGAGGACGCGGAGATCCTCGACTCGGCGGCCCTGTCCCTGGAGGACGTCGTGGCCGTGTACCGGCGGGCGCGTCAGGAGGGTCTGCGCGTCGCCAGGATCCACTCCGGCGACCCCGCCCTGTGGGGCGGCACCCAGGAGCAGCTCGACCGGTGTGCCGAGATCGGCCTGGCGACCGAGGTCGTGCCCGGGGTGTCCGCCTTCTCCGCCGTCGCCGCGCTCGCGCAGCGCGAGCTGACCATCCCCGAGGTCGCGCAGTCCGTGGTCCTGACCCGGCTCGGCGGCGGCAAGACGCCCATGCCGCCCGGGGAGGAGGTCCGCGAGTTCGCCCGGCACGGCACGACCATGGCGGTCTTCCTCTCCGCGGCCCGCAGCGGGCAGCTCGTGCGGGAGCTGCTGGAGGGCGGTTATCCGACGACGACCCCGGTCGTGGTGGCGTACCAGGCGACCTGGCCGGAGGAGCTGGTCGTGAAGTGCACGATCGGCACGCTGGAGGAGACGGTCAAGGAGCACAAGCTCTGGAAGCACACCCTGTTCCTGGTGGGTCCGGCGCTCGACGCGCACGGGACGCGGTCGCACCTGTACCACCCGGGTCACTTCCACGGCTACCGCAAGGCCGACCCGGAGGCCCGCAAGGCCCTGCGCGAACGGGGCACCCGCACATGAAACGTGTCGAAGACATCGCAGAAGGAGTCGCTCAGTGATCGGCCTCATTTCCGCCACCGCGGCGGGCACGGCCGCGCGGGACCGGCTGGCCGCCGCGTGGCCGGACCGCACGCGCGTGTACGAGGGTCCCGCCGGGGAGGCCGTACGGGCCGCGTTCGCGCAGTGCGAGCAGCTCGTGTGCTTCCTGGCGACGGGCGCCGTGGTGCGGCTGGTGGCGCCGCTGCTGTCCGGCAAGACGGCCGACCCGGGCGTGGTGTGCGTCGACGAGGGCGGCCGGTTCGCGGTGTCCCTGCTGGGCGGGCACGCGGGCGGGGCCAACGAACTCGCCCGGGAGGTCGGGGAGGTGCTGGGCGCCGAGCCGGTCGTGACCACGGCGACGGACGCGGTGGACCTGCCCGGTCTGGACACCCTCGGCCTGCCCGTGGAGGGCGATGTCGCCGGGGTCTCGCGGGCGTTGCTCGACGGTGAGGCGGTGGCGCTGCGGGCCGAGGTGGCCTGGCCGCTGCCGCCGCTCCCGGTGGCCGCCGAGGGGGCGTACACGATCCGGCTGACCGACCGGCTCGTCGAGGCGGCCGAGGGCGAGGTGGTGCTGCGCCCGCCGTCGCTGGTCGTCGGGGTCGGGGCGTCGAAGGGTGCCCCCGTCGAGGAGGTGCTCGGGCTGGTCGAGGGCGTCCTGCGGGAGGCCGGGCTGTGCGCGGCGTCGGTCGCCGAGCTCGCCACCGTCGACGCCAAGGCCGAGGAGCCCGGCATCGTGGAGGCGGCTCGGCGGCTCGGTGTGCCCCTGGTGACGTACTCCGCCGGTGAGTTGGCCGGGGTCGAGGTGCCCAACCCCTCCGACGCGCCGCTCGCCGCCGTCGGCACCCCCTCGGTCGCGGAGGCCGCCGCCCTGGTGCGTGGGGGCGAACTCCTCGTCCCCAAGCGGAAGTCGGCCGCGAGTCCCGCCATGGCGACCTGTGCCGTCGTACGGCGCCCGGGGCGCGGTCGGCTCGCGGTGGTCGGGCTCGGGCCGGGTGCCCGGGACCTGCTGACGCCACGGGCGAAGGCGGAACTCCGGCGCGCTGCCGTGCTCGTCGGACTCGACCAGTACGTGGACCAGATCCGCGATCTGCTGCGGCCCGGCACCCGGATCCTGGAGTCGGGGCTGGGAGCCGAGGAGGAGCGGGCGCGCACAGCCGTCGAGGAGGCACGGGCGGGGCGGGCCGTCGCGCTGATCGGCAGCGGGGACGCGGGCGTGTACGCCATGGCCTCCCCCGCGCTCGCCGAGGCCTGCGACGACATCGACGTGGTCGGTGTGCCCGGCGTGACGGCGGCGCTGGCGGCCGGGGCGATCCTGGGCGCGCCGCTGGGCCACGACCACGTGTCGATCAGCCTGTCCGACCTGCACACGCCGTGGGAGGTCATCGAGCGGCGGGTACGGGCGGCGGCCGAGGCCGACATCGTGGTGACGTTCTACAATCCCCGTTCGCGCGGCCGCGACTGGCAGCTGCCCAAGGCGCTGGGCATCCTCGCCGAGCACCGGGCGCCGACGACGCCGGTCGGAGTCGTGCGCAACGCGTCACGGCCGGACGAGTCCGCCCGGCTCACCACCCTGGCCATGCTCGACCCGGAGACGGTCGACATGATGACGGTCGTCACCGTGGGCAACACCGCGACCCGCGAGATCGCCGGGCGCATGGTGACGCCGCGCGGCTACCGCTGGCAGGAGGAGCCCGAGTGAACCGCGCCGTCCACCACCCCACGTCCGCCGAGGAGAACCTGTGACCACCCCGCCGCCCGCCCTGCTCATCGCCGGCCACGGCACCCGTGACGACGCCGGAGCCGAGGCGTTCCGCGACTTCGTGCGGGAGCTGGGGGCCCGCCACCCGGAACTGCCCGTCGCGGGCGGCTTCATCGAACTGTCCCCGCCGCCGCTGGGGGAGGCCGTCACCGAACTGGTGGAGCGGGGCGTGCGGCGGTTCGCCGCCGTGCCGCTGATGCTGGTGTCCGCAGGGCACGCCAAGGGCGACATCCCGGCGGCGCTGGCCCGCGAGCGGGAGCGCCACCCCGGGATCTCGTACACGTACGGGCGTCCGCTCGGTCCGCACCCGGCGTTGCTGAACGTGCTGGAGCGCCGGCTGGACGAGGCGCTGGGCGGCACGGCGGGGCGCAGGCCGGGTGACCGGGCCGATGTGACGGTGCTGCTGGTGGGGCGCGGGTCGACGGACCCGGACGCCAACGCGGAGGTGCACAAGGCGGCCCGGCTGCTGTGGGAGGGGCGCGGGTACGCGGGGGTCGAGACGGCGTTCGTGTCGCTGGCGGCGCCGGACGTGCCGAACGGCCTGGACCGGTGCGCGCGGCTGGGCGCCCGCCGGATCGTGGTGCTCCCCTACTTCCTGTTCACCGGCATCCTGCCGGACCGGGTGCGGCTGCAGACCGAGGGCTGGGCGGCGGCGCACCCGGAGGTCGAGGTGCGCTCGGCCGACGTCATCGGGCCGGAGCCGGAACTGCTGGACCTGGTCTGGGAGCGGTACACGGAGGCCGTCGAGGGCGATCTGCGGATGAACTGCGACTCGTGCGTGTACCGCATCGCGCTGCCGGGCTTCGAGGACAAGGTGGGGCTGCCGCAGCAGCCGCACTTCCACCCGGACGACGACGGCCACGACCACGGGCACGGGCACGGGCACCACCATGGGGCGCACTCCCATGCCCACTGACGGCGGGCACGATCTGCGGCACCACGGGGACGCGGAGGTCCGGGACGACGGCGGCTCGCTCGTCGACCTCGCCGTGAACGTCCGCGCGGACACCCCGCCGGCGTGGCTGCGGGAGCACATCGCCGCGTCGCTGGACGGGTTGGCGGCCTACCCGGACGGGAGGGCCGCCCGCGCGGCGGTGGCTCAGCGGCACGGCCTGCCGGTGGAGCGGGTGCTGCTGACGGCGGGGGCGGCGGAGGCGTTCGTGCTGCTGGCGCGGGCGCCGAAGGTGCGCCGGCCGGTCGTGGTCCACCCTCAGTTCACGGAGCCGGAGGCCGCGCTGCGGGACGCGGGGCACACGGTGGACCGGCTACTGCTGCGGGAGGAGGACGGCTTCCGGCTGGACCCGGCTGCCGTCCCCGAGGCCGCGGACCTGGTGGTGATCGGCAATCCCACGAACCCGACATCGGTGCTGCACCCGGCGGACGTGATCGCCTCCCTCGCCCGGCCCGGGCGGCTGCTGGTGGTGGACGAGGCGTTCATGGACGCGGTGCCGGGCGAGCGGGAGTCCCTCGCGGACCGTGTCGACGTGCCCGGCCTCGTGGTGCTGCGCAGCCTGACCAAGACGTGGGGTCTGGCCGGGCTGCGGATCGGGTACGTGCTGGCGGCGCCGGAGACCGTCCAGGACCTGGAGCGGGCGCAGCCGCTGTGGCCGGTGTCGACACCGGCGCTGGCCGCGGCGCGGGCGTGCGTGGGGCCACGGGCGGTGGCGGAGGCGGCCCACGCGGCGCACCGCATCGCCGCGGACCGGGCCCACCTGTTGACGGGCCTGGCCCGCTTCGCCCCGGCCGGGCTGCGGGTGGTGGAGCCCGCGCAGGGCCCGTTCGTCCTGATCCGGCTTCCGCACGCGGCGGCCGTACGCGGCCGCCTGCGCGATCTCGGCTACGCCGTGCGGCGCGGGGACACCTTCCCCGGCCTGGACGGGCAGTGGCTGCGGCTGGCGGTGCGAGGCCGCGCGACGACGGACGGGTTCCTGCGGGCGCTGGAGCGTGCGGTGGCGGGCTGACGGCGGCGCGAAAAAGGGTGGCCGGGCCGGTGCCCGGCGGCAACAGGGCCATGCCGCCGACGAGGACCACCCGGTGCAGCCGGCCGCCGCCCGCGGGTACGGGCTCGCCCACCTCTGGACCTGGCCGATCGCGAGGCGGCCGCCGCGCTGGCGCGCCGGCGATCGAGGCCGTCCGGCCCGGGTTCGAGTGCCTCGATGAGATCGATCACCATGGTGGCTCCCGCGCGCCGGTTGCGCTGCATCGTCTCCCACAGGTCGGCCGGCTCGGGACCTTCGTCGGCGGCCCGGCGCACCACCTCGAAGACCTCCGCGGCGCGCCCGCCGATGATGCGGCAGACCTCGGCATAGGCGTTCAGGGTCGCCCGTGGAGTCCGCCCTTCCCGCACCGGCCGGAACCAGGGGCGCTCGGCCACCGGCACGGGCTCGTCGTCGCCCGCCAGTGCCTGGTCCACCACCTCGCGAAGCAACGCGGCCTTGGAGCCGAAGGCGGCGACGGCGGTCGGCCGCGCCACGGCGGCGTCCGCGGCGCATAGTGTTCTTCTTCGCGGCGAGGGGCCGCAGGCCGCCTCGGCCGGCCCCTGGGCCCTACCCGACCACGCGCCCGTTCAGCACCACCCGGCGCGGGGCGGTCAGCACGCTCACGTCCTTGCGCGGGTCCTCGTCGTAGACGACGAGGTCGGCCGGGGCGCCCTCGTCCAGGCCGGGGCGGCCGAGCCAGGCCCGGGCCGTCCAGGTCCCCGCCGCCAGGGCGTCGACGGGCGGGATGCCGGCCGTGACCAGTTCGGCGACCTCCGCCGCCGCGAGGCCGTGGGCGAGTCCGCCGCCGGCGTCGGTGCCGACGAAGACCGGGATCCCGGCGTCGTAGGCGCTGCGTACGGTGTCGTAGCGGCGCTCGTGGAGCCGGCGCATATGGGCCGACCAGCGCGGGAACCTGGCCTCGCCGCCGTCGGCGAGCTGTGGGAACGTCGCGATGTTGACCAGGGTCGGGACGATGGCGACGCCCCGTTCGGCGAACAGCGGGATGAGGTCCTCGGTCAGGCCCGTGGCGTGTTCGACGCAGTCGATGCCCGCCTCGACGAGGTCCTGGAGGGAGTCCTCCGCGAAGCAGTGCGCGGTCACCCGGGCGCCCAGGCGGTGCGCCTCGGCGATCGCCGCCTGGACCGCCCCGCGCGGCCAGCAGGCCGACAGGTCGCCGAGGTCGCGGTCGATCCAGTCGCCGACCAGCTTCACCCAGCCGTCACCGCGCCGGGCCTCCTGGGCGACGTAGGCGACCAGGTCGTCCGGCTCGATCTCCCAGGCGTAGTTGCGGATGTAGCGGCGGGTGCGGGCGATGTGCCGCCCGGCACGGATGATCTTCGGCAGGTCGTCGCGGTCGTCGATCCAGCGGGTGTCGGAGGGCGAGCCCGCGTCGCGGATCAGCAGCGTGCCCGCGTCCCGGTCGGTGAGCGCCTGCTTCTCGGCGACGTCCTGCGGGACCGCGCCGTGCCGGTCGAGTCCCACGTGGCAGTGCGCGTCGACGAGGCCGGGCAGGGCCCAGCCGCGGACGGTACGGATGTCGCGGGCGCCGGCGGGACGGTCGTAGGAGACCCGGCCGTCGACGACCCACAGCTCCTCGCGGACCTCGTCGGGCCCGACGAGCACCCGTCCCTTCACATGCAGCACCGTGCGATCGCTCATGTACGGCACCTTAGTGAGCCGCCGGCCGGCCTGGCCCACCTGGTCCGGGGTCCTGCGGGGGCGGTTACGCTCGTTGCCGTTGTTGCCGCGAGTGAAGAGAGCGCCACCGTGACGCACCCGTTTCTGGACCTGGCCCCGCTCGGTGCGGACCGTTTCGCCGCGATCGAGGACCGTGTGGCCCGGCTGCTGGGCACCGAGCAGGACGTCCTGATCATGCAGGGCGAGGCACTGCTGCCGCTGGAGGGCGCGATCCGTGCCGCGGCCGGTCCGGGCACGACGGCCCTGAACGTGATCACGGGCCCCTACGGGCAGACCTTCGGCGACTGGCTGCGGGACTGCGGGGCGACGGTGGTCGACCTGGCGGTGCCCTTCCACACGGCGGTCACGGCCCAGCAGATCCGGCAGGCCTTCGCCGAGCACCCGGAGATCGACTTCGTGTCGCTGGTGCACGCGGAGGCGGCGACCGGCAACACCAATCCGGTCGCGGAGATCGGCGCGGTGGTACGGGAGCACGGGGCCCTGTTCTATCTGGACGCGGTGGCGTCGATCGGTGCCGAGCCGGTGCTGCCGGACGCGTGGGGCGTGGACCTGTGCGTGATCGGGGCGCAGAAGGCGATGGGCGGGCCCGCCGGTGTGTCGGCCGTGTCGGTGAGCGAGCGGGCCTGGGCGCGGATGGCGGCGAACCCGCGGGCGCCGCGCCGGTCGTACCTGTCGCTGCTCGACTGGAAGGAGCGGTGGCTCGACGGCGGCCGCAAGGCGCTGCCGCACGCTCCGGCGCAGTTGGAGATGCTGGCGCTTGAGGCGTGCGTGGAGCGGATCGAGGCGGCGGGGCCGGACACCGTGATGGCCCGGCACGCCTGTGCCGCGGCGGCCACGCGGGCCGGGGCGGTCGCGCTCGGCGGCGGGCTGGAGCCGTATGTGTACGAGGCCCGGGACGCGGCGCCGGTCGCCACGACGCTGAGGGTGCCGTCCGGGGTGGTGGCGTCGCAGCTGGTGGCCAGGGCGCTCCAGGCGGATCCGGCGGTGCCGCTCGCTGCGGGCGGGGGTGCGCTGGCCAAGGAGATGATCCGGGTCAACCACTACGGGGCGGACGCGACGCCGGGGGCCGTGCGGGCGAGCCTGGCGGCCTTGGGGACCGCGCTCTCGGAGTCGGGCCTGTCGGTGGATGTGACGGGAGCACTGCGGACGGCCGAGCAGACGTGGCAGCAGCCCACGCCCACCACCGGGCGGTAGCCCGGACCCGCCACCGCCAATCCGCGCCCGGCGCCAGGCGAGAGCCCGGATCCACCGTCGGCACCCCACGCCCGCCACCAGGCGAAAGCCGGGCCCCGCCGCCGACAAACCGCGCCCGCCACCGGGCACGAGCCCGGACCGACCCACCGCCGACAACCCGCGCCCGCCCGCCACCAGGCGGCAACCCACGCCCGCCACCGGGCGAAAGCCGGGACCCACCGTCGACAACCCACGCCCGCCGCCAGGCGAAAGCCCGGACCCGCCGTCGACAAACCGCGCCCGCCACCGGGCACGAGCCCGGACCGACCCACCGCCGACAACCCGCGCCCGCCCGCCACCAGGCGGAAGCCCACGCCCGCCACCAGGCGAAAACCGGGACCCACAGCCGGCAGCCCACGCCCGCCACCAGGCGGAAGCCCGGACCCACCGCCGCCAGACCACGCCGCCGCCAGGCGAAAGCCCGGGCCCACCGCCGTTGTCAGTGCACCATGGCATCCTCCCCGTATGACCACTGACACTCCCACCGACACCTCCGCCGACGCCCCCCACACCCTTCCCGACGGCCGTCCCGTCCCGCACCTCACGGGTGGCGAGCGGGACATGCTCGAGAGCTGGCTGGACTTCCACCGGGCCACGCTGGAGCTGAAGTGCGCCGGGCTGGACGACGCGCAGGTGCGGACGGCGTCCGCCGAGCCGTCCGGGCTGACGCTGCTCGGGCTGGTGCAGCATCTCGCCGAGGTCGAGCGGAACTGGTTCCAGCGGGTGGCCGCCGGCCTCGACGTGCCACCGGTGTACGAGGACAGCACCGGCTACACGCTGGACCCCGGGCGGGGGCTCGACGAGGCGCTCGGGATCTGGCGACGGGAGATCGCGCGGGGCCGCGAGCTGTGCGCCGGGCTGCCGCTGGACCACATCGGGCGGGTCGCCGAGGGGCCGGTGCCCGGGATGGAGGTCAGCATGCGCTGGGTGCTGATCCACATGATCGAGGAGTACGCACGGCACAACGGCCACGCCGATCTCCTGCGCGAACGCATCGACGGAGTGACCGGGGCTTGAATTGCCGTGCTTTCCGAAGCGACCCATATGTAAGCTGGCACACAATTAAGAATTCTTCCAAGAACAGCTTCCCGTATTCTTCTGCCCGCTTTCTCCGATCCTAAACCCAAAGATTTTGAGAACACTCGGAGAGGGAATTCGGGAAGATCTCGTGGGGATTACATGGCTGTGACGCGTTACACACCGTGACCATTATGCCCGGTATTATCCGGGCAATATCGGGCATAATTCCGCCCCATGGCGTGAAGCCTCGCGCTCGCGCGATAACACAGACCCGGCTCATCCGTAACCCCTCTCGGCGATGCAATTTCGAATTTCGCTGGGTAAGTTCAATTCGCATGACTGCCGTACAAGCAGATCCGCAAATCGACCGCCCCACGGCGGCTGACGGAGCCGCACTGTGGCGGATGGCGAAGGACTCGAAGGTTCTCGACCTGAACTCGTCCTACAGCTATCTGCTGTGGTGTCGTGACTTCGCGGCCACCTCGGCCGTAGCGCGTGACGAGCACGGCGAGCCGATGGGTTTCATCACCGGGTACGTGCGGCCGGCCAGCCCGCGCACCCTGCTGGTCTGGCAGGTGGCTGTGGACGTGGCGCACCGCGGGCGCGGGCTGGCCGCCACGCTGCTCGACGGTCTGGTCGCCCGGACCGTCACCGAGCGCGGGGTGACGACGCTGGAGACCACCATCACCCCGGGCAACACCGCCTCGGAGCGCCTGTTCACGTCGTTCGCCGAGCGGCACGGCGCCCGGCTGGAGCGCGAGGTGCTGTTCGACACGGCCATGTTCCCCGACGGGCCGCACGACCCCGAGGTCCTGTACCGCATCAGCCCGCTGGCCCCCTGACTTCCCCCGACTCCCGCAGACTTCCCCCACGCATCGAGGAGCGATTCGTCGTGACCATCACCCAGCCCGACCTGAGTGTCTTCGAGACCGTCGAGTCCGAGGTACGCAGCTACTGCCGCGGCTGGCCCACCGTCTTCGACCGTGCGGTGGGCAGCCGCATGTACGACGAGGACGGCCATGAGTACCTCGACTTCTTCGCCGGAGCCGGGTCACTGAACTACGGGCACAACAACCCCGTCCTGAAACGCGCCCTGATCGACTACCTGGAGCGCGACGGCGTCACGCACGGGCTCGACATGTCGACCACCGCCAAGCGCACGTTCCTGGAGGCCTTCCAGAACCTGCTGCTGCGGCCGCGCGACCTGCCGTACAAGGTCATGTTCCCGGGCCCGACCGGGACCAACGCCGTGGAGGCCGCGCTGAAGCTGGCGCGGAAGGTGAAGGGGCGCGAGTCGATCGTGTCGTTCACCAACGCCTTCCACGGCATGTCGCTGGGCTCGCTGGCCGTGACCGGCAACGCCTTCAAGCGGGCCGGCGCCGGTATCCCGCTGGTGCACGGCACGCCCATGCCGTTCGACAACTACTTCGACGGCACCGTCGAGGACTTCCTGTGGTTCGAGCGGCTGCTGGAGGACCAGGGCTCCGGCCTGAACAAGCCGGCCGCCGTGATCGTCGAGACCGTGCAGGGCGAGGGCGGCATCAACGTGGCCCGGCCCGAGTGGCTGCGCGCCCTGTCGGAGCTGTGCGAGCGGCAGGACATGCTGCTGATCGTCGACGACATCCAGATGGGCTGCGGCCGTACCGGCGCCTTCTTCTCCTTCGAGGAGGCGGGCATCACGCCGGACATCGTCACCGTCTCGAAGTCGATCAGCGGCTACGGCCTGCCCATGTCGCTGTGCCTGTTCAAGCCTGAGCTGGATGTGTGGGAGCCGGGCGAGCACAACGGCACCTTCCGCGGCAACAACCCCGCCTTCGTCACGGCCACCGCGGCCCTGGAGGCGTACTGGGCCGACGGCTCCGCGATGGAGAAGCAGACCCGCAAGCGCGGCGAGCAGGTCGAGCAGGCGCTGATCTCCATCACCGAGGAGAACCTGGCCGACGTGAAGGAGTACCGGGGCCGCGGCCTGGTGTGGGGCATGGAGTTCCACGACAAGGACCGCGCGGGCAAGGTCGCCAGGCGCGCCTTCGAGCTCGGGCTGCTCATCGAGACGTCCGGGCCCGAGAGCGAGGTCGTGAAACTGCTCCCGGCCCTGACCATCACGCCGGAGGAACTGGACGAGGGCCTGTCGACGCTGGCCCGCGCCGTCCGCGAGACCGCCTGACCGAAGCACCCGCACCACCCCATTGAGGAGGCATCGCAGCACCGTGATTGTCCGTTCGTTCAAGGAGATCGAAGGTACCGACCGGCACGTGAAGTCGGCGTCCGGCACGTGGGAGAGCAAACGCATCGTCCTCGCCAAGGAGAAGGTCGGCTTCTCCCTGCACGAGACGATCCTGTACGCGGGTACGGAGACGTCGATGTGGTATGCGAACCACATCGAGGCCGTCGTCTGCGTGGAGGGCGAGGCCGAGCTCACCGACCGCGAGACCGGGAAGTCGTACACCATCACGCCCGGGACCATGTACCTCCTGGACGGGCACGAGAAGCACACGCTGCGGATCAAGAAGGACTTCCGCTGCCTCTGCGTCTTCAATCCGCCCGTGACCGGACGGGAGGACCACGACGAGAACGGCGTTTACCCGCTGCTCACCGAGGAGGTGTGACGTTTCATGACCGCCACCACCGACACCACCACCGGTATCCCCGACCTCTATCCCAGTCGGGGCGCCACCGAGGTGCTCACCCCGCGCCAGGACCCGGTCGTCTGGGGCGCCCCGGACGCGCCCGGCCCGGTCGCGCCGGCCGACCTGCTCTCCTTCGAACGTGACGGCTTCCTCGCCATCGACGAGCTGATCACCGACGACGAGGTCGCCGTCTACCGGAACGAGCTGAACCGGCTGGTGAACGACCCGGACATCCGTGCCGACGAGCGGTCGATCGTCGAGCCGAAGTCCAAGGAGATCCGCTCGGTCTTCGAGGTCCACAAGATCAGCGAGGTGTTCGCGCGGCTGGTGCGGGACGAGCGGGTCGTCGGCCGGGCGCGGCAGATCCTCGGCTCGGACGTCTACGTCCACCAGTCGCGGATCAACGTCAAGCCGGGCTTCGGGGCCAGTGGCTTCTACTGGCACTCGGACTTCGAGACGTGGCACGCCGAGGACGGTCTGCCGCGGATGCGCACGGTGTCGGTCTCGATCGCGCTGACCGAGAACTACGACACCAACGGCGGGCTCATGATCATGCCGGGGTCGCACAAGACCTTCCTCGGGTGCGCGGGGGCCACGCCGAAGGACAACTACAAGAAGTCGCTGCAGATGCAGGACGCGGGCACGCCGTCGGACGAGGCGCTGACCCTGCTGGCCTCGCAGCACGGCATCAAGTTGTTCACGGGCAAGGCCGGTTCGGCGACGTGGTTCGACTGCAACTGCATGCACGGTTCCGGCGACAACATCACGCCGTTCCCGCGCAGCAACGTGTTCATCGTGTTCAACAGCGTGGAGAACACGGCGGTGGAGCCGTTCGCGGCGCCGGTGCGGCGTCCGGAGTTCATCGGAGCGAGGGACTTCACTCCGGTGAAGTGACCGCTGCCGCCGGTGAAGTGACCGGGTGACACAGCTGCCGGGTGGGGCCTCCTCGTGTGGGACGGGAGGCCCCGCCCGGTTCTGTCATGCGGCCAGGACTTCGAGCAGCCGGTCGACGTCCGCCGTGGTGTTGTACAGGTGGAACGCCGCCCGCAGGTTCCCCGCCCGGGCGGACACCTCGATGCCCGCCCGGCTCAGCTCGCCCTGCCGGTGGCCGAGCCCCGGCACGGACACGATCGCCGAGCCCGGCGCGGGCACCGGCGCGTGACCCAGCTCGGCGAGCCCGGCGCGGAAGCGGCCCGCGAGGGACACGTCGTGCGCGTGCACGGCGTCGATGCCGATCTCCTCCAGCAGCTCCAGGGAGGCGCGCAGCCCGGCGTAGCTGAAGAGCGCGGGGCTGATGTCGAAGCGCCGTGCGGAGTGGGCGAGTTCCTCGACGGGGCCGTAGCAGCTCTCCCAGGGGACCTCACCGGCGGCCCAGCCGGCGAGCAGCGGTGTGAGGCCGCCGAAGTCCCGCGGGGCGACGAAGAACGCGGCCCCGTGCGGTCCCAGGAGCCACTTGAAGCCGACGGCGGCGAGGAAGTCGTCCGCGTCGGCCTCCATCGGCAGCCAGCCGGCCGACTGGGAGGCGTCGACGTAGGTACGGGCCCCGTGCGCCCGGGCCGCCTCCCGCACGGCCGGCAGGTCGGCGAGCCGGCCGTCGGCGGACTGGACGGTACTGACGGCGACGAGCGCGGTGCCGGGGCGGACGGACTCGGCGAGCCGCTCCAGGGGCACGGCGCGCACCTTGAGGTCGCCGCGCGCGTGGAACGGGTTCACCAGGGAGGCGAAGTCGGCCTCCGCGGTGAGGACTTCGGCGCCCTCGGGCAGTGAGGCGGCGATCAGCCCGCCGTACTCGGCGACCGAGGCGCCGGTGGCGACCCGCTCGGCCGGCACGCCGGCCAGCCGGGCGAACGACGCTCGGGCGGCCTCGACGTCCTCGTACAGGGGGCCCAGGGGCACGCCCTCCGCGCGCATCCGCACCGCCTGGTGCAGGGCGGTGACGGTACGGGCGGGCAGGAGCCCGTTGCTCGCGGTGTTCAGGTAGGTGTGCTTCGGGGCGAACTCGGCACGGACGAGGTTCTCGAAGGTCTCCATGGAACCACTCTGCGTCCCCTGGATGTCCCCGTCCATCGCCGATTACTGCGTGATGTCGCTAAGAGGCGCTTATACATACGCCCCGACCTGCGGCTTCAGCGCTGGGGCACCGCACAGCCGTCCGGGCCGCAGGCGTCCGAGTCCCCACTGTCCCCGCTGTCGACGATCGTCAGGGGCGAGCGCTCGCCGTACGCCCGGGTCAGGGCCTGGGCGAAGACCTCCGCGGGCTGGGCGCCGGAGACGCCGTACGTGCGGTCGAGCACGAAGAACGGCACACCGCTCGCGCCGAGCTGCGCGGCTTCCCGCTCGTCGGCGCGGACGTCGTCGGCGTAGGCGCCGGGGTCGGCGAGCACCGCGCGGACGGCTGCCGCCTCCAGCCCGGCGGCCACGGCGAGCTCCACGAGCCGCTCGTCGTCGTTGAAGACGGAGCGCTCCTCGGCGAAGTTCGCCCGGTAGAGCAGGTCGAGCAGCCGCTCCTGGTGCCCCTGCTCCTTGGCGAAGTGCAGCAGGCGGTGCATGTCGAAGGTGCTGCCGTGGTCGCGGCCCCGGGTGCGGTAGTCCAGCCCCTCGGCGGCGGCCTGCGCGCCCAGGTTGTCCTCACCGGCCTCGGCCTGGGCCTCGCTCATGCCGTACTTCATGGTGAGCATCGTGATCACGGGCTGGATGTCGTCCTTGGCCCGGCCCGGGTCCAGCTCGAAGGAGCGGTGCACCACCTCGACGTCGTCGCGGTGCGGGAAGTCCCGCAGCGCCTTCTCGAAGCGGGCTTTGCCCACGTAGCACCAGGGGCAGGCGATGTCGCTCCAGATCTCGACGCGCATGTCTTCGGCTCTCTCCAGCTCGTACGGGGTGCGGAGGCTCCCTCCGCCGAGTTGGTGAACGTTCAAGCAGCCGGGTTCATTCCGCGGGGAGGGGGAGCCGCATCGTCAGGTGGTGATCCCCCGGCTCGGCAGGTTCCGGCACCCACCCGTGCCGCCGGTAGAACCGCTGCGCCCGCCGGTTGTCGACGTGCACGTCGAGAACGGCCGTCCGCTTGCCACCGGATGCCCACGCCTCGGCGCAGGCCGCATGCAGGGCGCTGCCGACGCCGCGGCGCCAGTGGCCGGGGTCGACGTGGAACTGGAACAGCTTCACCGTCTCCGCCGGGGCGCCCTCGGGGGTGCGGAAGGAGGCCAGGCCGACCATGCGGCCCTCCTCGACGGCGCACAGCACCCGGCCGTCCGGTCGCGCGAGGGCGCTGCGCCAGGCGGCGAGCCAGTCGGTGCCGTCCTGCGGCGGCCCGTCGGGGTAGTAGGTCGCCCGGGCCCGCGCGTGCAGGGCGACGATGTCCGCCACCTCGTCGGGCAGAGCGGTACGGATCACGGCCATGCCTCAGCTGCCGTCGCGCAGGTCGTTCGGCCAGTGGGGCCGGAACTCGATGTGGTCGTACGTCACCACGCAGCCCTCCCCCATCGGCGACTGGGTCATGAAGCCGATCAGGGCCGCGCCCGTCTCCTTCTCGTCGCCGAGGGTGAAGAGGCGGACGAAGGTCCAGCGCTCACCGTCACGGGAGGCGTGGAAGGCGAAGGCGCGGCCGGTGCGGCTCACCCGGAGCCAGACGGAACCGCCGTCGACGGTGAAGGAGTTGGCGTCGTCGGAGTGCCCCCGGGTGACCACCGTGCAGACGGTGGGCACGTCCGGGGAGTACTCCAGACAGAGCTTGGCCCAGGCGCGCTCGCCGACATGGACGTAGAGCACCCCGGCGTCGAAGGCCGCGCCGAACCCCACCGTGACCCTGGCGATCAGCTGAAAGTCCCCTTCGGGCGCCCCCAGCAGCCGCGGCGCGTCGGAGGCGGGGTCCAGCCCCTCCCCGGTAGGCGGCACAAACCGATCCTGCCGGGCCCCGGCCCACCCGCTCAGCACCCCGCCCTCATGGGACCAGTGGGCCTCGGGCCCGTAAGAGCGCAGGGGGAAAGGAAGTTCGGGAAGTTCGAGATCCATTCGACCAAGTCTTTCAGGTCCGGCCTCCAGGGGCGCGGGGAACTGCGCGATCAACCACAACGAACCGGCAGCCCGCAGATCACCCGCACCCCTACGGCGCTACGCGATCAACGCTCAAGTCGCCCGTTGAACCGCCGAGGCAGCCCCAACGGGTTCTCATCCCGCAGCTCCGCCGGAAGCAGCGCCTGCGGAGCGTTCTGATAGACAACCGGCCGCAGCCACCGCTCGATCGCCGTCCCGCCCACCGACGTGGACGTCGACGTCGTCGCCGGGTAAGGCCCACCGTGATGCTGAGCCGGCGCGACGGCAACCCCCGTCGGCCACCCGTTCACCAGCACACGCCCGGCCAGCGGCGTCAGCTCCTGCAGCAGCTCCGCGCCCCGGCCCTCGCCCGCGGCCTCCTCCTCGGACAGCTGCACGGTCGCCGTGAGGTTCCCCGGCAGCCGCGACAGCACGGCCTTCACCTCGTCCTCGTCCTCGTAGCGGGCCACCACCGTGACCGGCCCGAAGCACTCCTCCAGGAGCAGGTCGTGCTCGCCCTCCGCCGCCAGCCTGCTCGCCGGCACCGTGAGGAAGCCCGCGCTGACGGTGTGCTCGCCGCCCGCGCCGGGGGTGACCGGGGAGTCGACGTCGGGCAGCTCGGTCCGCTCGGCGACACCGGCCACGAAGTTGTCGCGCATCCGGTGGTCGAGCAGCACCCCGGCGTCGGTGTCGCTGACGGCGTCGGTCAGCGACTTCAGCAGGGCGTCACCGGCGGCGCCGGACGGCGCGAGGACGAGGCCCGGCTTCACACAGAACTGGCCGACGCCCAGCGTCATCGAGCCGGCGAGGCCCGCACCGATCGCCTCGGCCCGCTCGGCGGCGGCGGCCTCGGTGACGACGACCGGGTTCAGCGAGCCCAGCTCGCCGTGGAACGGGATCGGCACGGGACGCGCGGCGGCCGCGTCGAACAGCGCACGCCCACCCCGTACGGAACCGGTGAAGCCGGCCGCCGCGACCAGCGGGTGCTTGATCAGCTCGACGCCCGCCTCGAAGCCGTGCACCAGCCCGACGACGCCCTCGGGGATGTCGTGCCGGGCGGCGGCGCGGCGCAGCACCTTCGCGACGTACTCGGACAGGGCCGGGTGGTCCGGGTGCGCCTTGACCACCACGGGGCAGCCGGCCGCGAGGGCGCTCGCGGTGTCGCCGCCGGCGACGGAGAAGGCGAAGGGGAAGTTCGACGCCGAGTAGACGGCCACGACACCGAGGGGCACCTTGTAGCGGCGCAGGTCCGGGATCGGCGGGGTCGCGGTGTCGTCGGGGTGGTTGATGACGACGTCGAGGAAGGCGCCCTCGTCGACGATGTCGGCGAAGGCCCGCAGCTGGTAGCAGGTGCGGGCGAGCTCGCCGGTCAGCCGGACCGGGCCGAGCGCGGTCTCGGCGTCGGCGGTCTCGACGAGGCCGTCCTTGGCCGCCTGGAGCTCCTCGGCGGCGCTGCGCAGGAAGGCCGCGCGGACGGTACGGTCCGCGAGTGAGCCACGCGCCTCGTGCGCGGCACGGACGGCGGCGTCGACCTCCTGGGCTGTGGCCTCCACCGCAACCTGTTCACGCTGCTTCCCGGTTCGGGGGTCGACACTCCAGACTGGTGCTGCTGCCACCGCGGGTCCCTCCACACATGTAATGCCGCAGTACTGGGTCACCCACCAGGGACGTTCGATATACTGAACGCTGTCTCTGATGATGAATATGCTGTGGAGACTATTTCCCGTCGAACGAAGGGGTCAAGGGCGATGTCGGCTGGCGAGACGGGCGGCGGGGCGCAGGTCAAGTCCGCGGTACGAACGGTTGAACTGCTCGAATACTTCGCCGGGCGTCCCGGTATGCACTCCCTCGCGGCGGTCCAGGAGGCCGTCGGATACCCCAAGTCCAGTCTTTACATGCTGCTGCGCACGCTCGTCGAGCTGGGCTGGGTGGAGACGGACGCGACGGGCACGCGGTACGGCATCGGGGTGCGTGCCCTGCTGGTCGGCACGTCGTACATCGACGGTGACGAGGTCGTGGCGGCGGCCCGCCCGACGCTGGACCGCCTCTCGGACGACACGACCGAGACGATCCACCTCGCCCGCCTCGACGGCACGAACGTCGTCTACCTCGCCACCCGCCAGTCGCAGCACTACCTTCGCCCCTTCACCCGGGTCGGCCGCCGCCTGCCCGCGCACTCCACCTCCCTCGGCAAGGCCCTGCTGAGCACCTACTCGGACGAGCAGGTCCGCAAGATGCTCCCGGAGACCCTGCCGGCGCTGACCGAGAACACGATCACCGACCGCGAGAAGCTCATCGAGGAGCTGGCCCAGGTCCGGGAGCAGGGCTTCGCCGTGGACCGCGAGGAGAACACGCTGGGGCTGCGCTGCTTCGGCGTGGCCATCCCGTACCGCACGCCGGCGCGGGACGCGATCAGTTGCTCGGTGCCGGTGGCACGGCTCACGCCGGCGCACGAACAGCTGGTGAAGGACGCGCTGTTCGACGCGCGGGACCGGCTGACCCTGGCCACCCGTAGGCTCTGAGGCATGAACGTCGAGCTGCGCGAGGTCCACGACAGCGATCTGCCGGTCTTCTTCCGGCAGATGAACGACCCCGAGGCGCTCCATATGGCGGCCTTCGTCCCCAAGGACCCGGCCGACCGGGACGCCTTCGACGCCCACTGGGCCAAGATCCGGTCCTCGTCCGACGTGGTGCGGACCGTCCTGGCCGACGGCGACGTGGTCGGCAGCGCGGCGGTGTACGGCGTGCCGGGCGAACGCGAGGTGACGTACTGGGTCGACCGTGCGTACTGGGGCCAGGGCATCGCCACGGCGGCCCTGCGGGCGCTGCTGACGGAGGTGCCCGAGCGTCCTCTGTACGCACGGGCGGCGTCGGACAACGCGGGCTCGCTGCGCGTCCTGGAGAAGTGCGGCTTCCGTGCCGTCGCGACGGCCAGCGGGTACGCCTCCGCGCGGGGCGCGGAGATCGAGGAGACGGTGCTCCTGCTGGAGGGCTGAGCCGCCCTCCCCCGTCCGGAGGAGGAGAATCGTCATCGCGCAGGAGGTGCCGCCGGCCTGCCGCGCGGGAGCCTGATCGCATGACGCGGTCACCTCGTATGACACAGGCACTCGCTCCCGCCGATGAGGGCGGCTTCCACATGCTGGAAGCGGTGTTCGTGCTGTTCCTCCTCGCGGCCGTCGCCGGCGGCTTCCCGCCGGCCTTCCGGCGGGACCGGGCGCTGCCCGTGGTGGTGCCGGTCGGCCTGGCCTGGGCCGGCCCGGGCGCCGTGGCCTGCCGGGGCGGCCGGCGGTCGCTCGCCTCCCTCGGCGGTGCCGAGCGCTCGGCCAGGGCCGCGTGAGGCAGGTCGCCCGGGCCCTGTTCGGCCGGCGGGCCCGGCTGCGCTGGGTGCATCTGATCCTCGGCGGCGCGCTCGCCATGCCGTACGTCCTGGTCGGTTCGGTGATCATCGGTCCGGCCACCGGCGACACGGACGTCTTCGGGTCCTTTCCCCTCCAGCTCGCCTCCTTCGGCGTGGGGCTGCCGCTCGCCGCCGTGACGTCCCTGTTCCCGCTGACCCGGCCGCTGGAGGCCGCCGCCGTGCGCTGGCTGTGCGGTGTCGACACGGACCGGCTCGCCTTCGGGCCGGCGCGGACGCGGGGCGAGAAGGGCCGTACGGCGGGCTGGTTCACCCTGCATCTCGGGGTCGGCGGGATCATCGCCGGGATGTCGCTGGCCCTGCCGCCGTTCGCCGTCGTGCTGATCGCGCTGCCGGTCGTCGCGGGACTGGGCGGCACCCGGCTCGGGCTGCCCGGAGTCCTCGGCCACGCCTGGGCGCCCGCGCTCGCGCCGGTCGCGGGCGCGGCGATGCTCGTCGCCCTGGCGGGTTGCGCGGCCGGCGGCGGCGCGCTGCTGGCCCGCTGGGCACCGGCGTTGCTCGGCCCGTCCGCCGAGGGCCGGCTCGCGGCCGCCGAGGCACGCGCCGCCGACCTGGCCGTACGCAACCGGCTGGCGCGGGAGCTGCACGACTGTGTCGGCCACGCGCTGAGCGCGGTCGGTCTCCAGGCGAGCGCGGCGCGCCGCGTCCTCGACTCCGACCCGGAGTTCGTCCGCGAGGCCCTCGCCGCGATCGAGGACACGACCCGGCGCACCGTCGGCGAACTCGACGCCGTGCTGGGCGTGTTGCGCGAGGGCGACGGGCCCGGCACCGCCCCGGCGCCGACCCTCGCGGCCGACCTCGACGGGCTGCTGCGCCGCACCCGGGCGGGCGGACAGCGCGTGACGGCCACGGTCGGCCCCGACCTGGGGGTGCTGCCCGCGCTGCTGTCCCGGGAGGGCTACCGGATCGTGCAGGAGGGGCTGAGCAACGCCCTCAGGCACGCGGGCGGCCGGGTCGCCGTGGACGTGCGGATCGAGGTGGCCGACGGGGAGCTGGCGATCACCGTCGAGAATCCGGTGACCGGCCTTGCCACGGTCACGGGTCCCGCGTCCTCCCGCCCCGGCGGCGGCCACGGACTGCGCGGCATCGCGGACCGGGTCAGGCTGCTGGGCGGGACCATGACGGCCGGACCGGCGATCGGTTCGGCCGGATCGGCCGGATCGGCCGGGAAGAGCTGGCGGTTGCACGTACGTCTGCCGACGAAAGGACCCGCATGACCCGCCCCTCCCCCGTCCGTGTCGTCCTCGCCGACGACGAGCGCATGGTCCGCACCGCGCTGCGCGCCATCCTCTCCGCCGAGCCCGACCTGGAGGTGGTGGGCGAGGCGGCCACCGGCGCCGAGGCCGTGTCGGTCGTCCGGGACCTGCGGCCGGACGTCGTCCTCATGGACGTCCGCATGCCGGAGGTCGACGGCATCCGCGCCACCGAGCAGATCCTCGCCACGCTGGACGAGCCGCCCCGGATCGTCGTCGTGACGACCTTCGAGAACGACTCCTACGTGTACGACGCGCTGCGCGCGGGAGCCGCCGGGTTCCTGCTGAAGCGGGCGGACGCCGACGCGCTCGTGCAGGCGGTCCGGCTGCTGGCGCGCAGCGACAGCCTGCTGTTCCCGGCGGCGGTCCGCACACTGGCGACGGAGCACGCACACGCGCACCCGGCGCCGCCGGAGTGGGCGGCTAAGCTCACGGGCCGCGAGCGGGAGGTGCTGCGGCACATGGCGGAGGGGCTGACCAACGCGGAGATCGCCCGCCGGATGGAGGTCGGCCCCGCCACCGTGAAGTCGCACGTGGCGGCGGTACTGGCCAAGACGGGCACCCGGGACCGCACGCAGGCGGTCATCGCGGCGTACGAGGCGGGCTTCCTGAACGCCGGATGAGAAAAACGGACGGGTGGGAACGATCCACCCCACCTGGCTCGTCCTCATGTTCGGGATGAACAAGACGATCAGGCGCGCCTCGGTCTTCACACTGCTGCTGGTGTTCTCTCTGCTGGTCAGGGCGACCTGGGTGCAGTACTACGAGGGCCAGGCGCTCGCAGACGACAAGGACAACCGGCGGAACGCGATCGAGACGTACTCGGCGCCGCTCGGGAACATCATCGTGGGCGGCCGGTCGGTCACCGGCTCGGCCTCGACGAAGGGCAGCGACCTCAAGTACAAGCGCACGTACACGGACGGCGAGCTGTACGCGGCGGTGACGGGCTACGCCTCGCAGGCGTACGCCCCGACCCAGTTGGAGGGCATCTACACCGACCTCCTCAACGGCACGGACAGCCGTCTGAAGTCCGTGATGGACACCATCACCAACCAGCGGGCCGCCCCGGGCAACGTGGTCACGACGATCGACCCGGACGTGCAGAAGGCGGCGTACGACGCGCTCGGCGACAAGAAGGGCGGGGCCGTCGCCATCGACCCGAAGACCGGGAAGATCCTCGCGGTCGTGTCGACCCCGTCGTACGACCCCTCGTCGCTGACCGACGCCAACACCGCGGGGGCGGCCTGGGAGAAGCTCACGGCCGACCCGGAGAAGCCACTGGTCAACCGCGCGCTGCGGCAGCCGCTGCCGCCGGGTTCGACGTTCAAGCTGGTCGTGGCGGCGGCAGCGCTGGAGGACGGGCTGTACTCGTCGGTGGACGAGAAGACCGCCAGCCCCGACCCGTACAGGCTGCCGGACACGACCCGGGACCTGTCGAACGAGAACCCGAACGCGCCCTGTACGAACGCCACGATCCGTACGGCGCTGGAGTACTCGTGCAACAACGTCTTCGCGAAGATGGCCGTCCAGCTGGGCCAGGACAAGGTGAAGGCGATGGCCGAGAAGTTCGGCTTCGACGACGACAAGCTGGACGTGCCGGTCCGGGCCTACACGAGCGTGTACCCCTCGGACATGTACCCGTCGCAGACGGCCCTGACGGGCATCGGCCAGTTCGACGTCACCGCGACGCCGCTGCAGATGGCCATGGTGTCGGCGGCCATAGCCAACGGCGGCAAGCTGGTATCGCCGCATATGGTTTCGCAGATCACCAACAGCGGCGGTGATGTGTTGCAGGACTATGACGACGAGGCGGGCTCGAAGGAGATCGTCAGCTCTTCGACCGCCGAGCAGTTGCAGTCGGCGATGCAGACGGTCGTGGAGAAGGGCACGGGCACGAACGCCCAGGTTCCGGGCGCGACGGTGGGCGGCAAGACGGGTACGGCCCAGCACGGCGAGAACAACAGCCAGGTGCCGTACGCCTGGTTCACCTCGTACGGGAAGTCGGACTCGTCGGGCAAGGAGGTCGCCGTGGCGGTCGTCGTCGAGCAGTCGAACGCGGCCCGCTCGGAGGTCAGCGGCAACGGCCTGGCGGCACCGGTCGCCAAGGCGATGATGGAAGCGGCGCTGAAGGACTGAACCCCGGCCGCACGAAAGCCGTCTGTAAAGACAGACGGGCCGCCCCCTTCCCCCCGGGGGCGGCCCTTCGCGCTACTTGGCTCCCAGGAGCTGCTCGACCGGGTCGATCGCGAAGTACACGAGGAACAGCACCGAGGTCCCCCACAGCAGCCAGTGGATCTCCCTGGCCTTGCCGAGGACGGTCTTGATGACGACGTAGGCGAGGAAGCCGGCGCCGATGCCGTTGGTGATGGAGTAGGTGAACGGCATCACGGCGATGGTGAGGAACGCCGGGATGGCGATGTCGTACCGGTCCCAGTCGATGTGCTTGACCTGGGTCATCATCAGGAAGCCGACGGCGACCAGGGCGGGGGCGGCGGCCTGGAGCGGGACGATGGTGAGCAGCGGGGTCAGGAACAGCGCGAGGCCGAACAGGCCGCCGGTGACGAGGTTGGAGAAGCCGGTGCGCGAGCCCTCGCCGACGCCGGCCGCCGATTCGATGTAGGAGGTCGCCGAGGAGGCCGAGGCCGCGCCGCCCGCGACCGCCGCGGCACCGTCGATCAGCAGCACCCGGCCGAGGTTCGGGACTTTGCCCTCCTCGTCGAGCAGGCCTGCCTCGGCGCTGATGCCGACGACGGTGCCCATGGTGTCGAAGAAGTCGGACAGGATCAGGGTGAAGACCAGCAGGACGACGGTGATGACCCCGACGCCGGGGGCGCTGAAGGCCCCGAACAGGTCGAAGTGGCCGATGAGTCCGAAGTCGGGGGCGTCGACGAGCTTGTCGGGCCAGGACGGTGTGGTCAGGCCCCAGGTCTTGATGTCGGCCATGGAGTTGATCACTATCGCCAGCGCCGTCATGGTGACGATGCTGATCAGGATGGCGCCCTTGACCTTGCGGGCGAGCAGGCCGATCGTCAGCAGGACGCCGAGGCAGAAGACGAGCATCGGCCAGCCGGTGAGCGTTCCCGTGCCGCCCAGCTGAACCGGCACGGTGGTGTTCGCGGCGTCCGGGATGCGGCTGACGAACCCGGCGTCGACGAAGCCGATGAAGGCGATGAACAGGCCGATGCCGACGCTGATCGCCTGCTTGAGCGGCTGGGGTATGGCGTGCATGACGGCCTCGCGCAGGCCGGTCACCACCAGCACGCAGATCAGCAGGCCTTCGAGGACGATGAGGCCCATCGCGTCGTCCCAGCTCATCAGCGGGGCGATCTGGAAGGCGACCACGGCGTTCAGGCCGAGTCCGGCCGCGAGGGCGAGGGGCAGATTGCCGCCCACACCCATGATGATCGTCATGACCGCGGCCACCAGGGCGGTGGCGGTGGTGAGCTGGACGGCGTCCAGCTGGTGCCCGAACTTGTCCTTGGCGCTGCCCAGGATGATGGGATTCAGGACAAGGATGTAGGCCATCGTGAAGAACGTGGCGAAGCCGCCGCGTATCTCACGGCCGAAGGTGGATCCCCGCTCGGAGACCTTGAAGAACCGGTCGACGCTGTTCACCGCCGGTGGTGCGGCGCCGGGCCGGTCGGCCACCTTCTGCGATTCGGACATGGCGAGTGCTCCTCGGTGCCTGGGTGATCGGTGTGCGGATGCTGGCTGGATTGTCCCCGCGTTGAACCACGTTCAGGTTTTCTTCGTGTTACGGAATCGGAGTCCGGCCCGCCATACGCTGTTCGAAGCTCCGTACGAACCGTCCTGAGAACGCTGCTACGCTTCCCGATCTCGTCCGGGCCTCCCCCGGATGATCACATGTCATCAACATGACACTCACAGGCACCCCGGCCCCGGAGTGCCCGAAGCCGCTGCGAGGAGAGGTCGCCCGTGGGCACAGTCGTCGACGACGCCGCCTCCGTGGAGTTCCACGCCTTCTTCGAGCGTCACTACGCCGAACTGTCCCGGCTGGCCTATCTGCTGACCGGCGAGTCGGACACCGCCGACGATCTGGCGGCGGACGCGTTGCTGGCGCTGTGGCACCGCTGGGACCGGGTGCGCGCGGCCGACCATCCGGCGGCCTACGCGCGCGGTGTGGTCGCCAACCTCGCCCGCACCCGGATCCGCAGCGCCGTGCGCGAGCGGCGGCGCATCGCCCTGTTCTGGTCGCAGCGCGAGGAGAACACCGAGAACCCGGACGTCGCGGGTGTCGTCGACGTCCAGGAGGCGTTACGCAGGCTGCCGTTCCGCAAGCGTGCCTGTGTGGTGCTGCGGCACGCCTTCGACCTGTCGGAGAAGGACACCGCGCTCGCCCTCGGCGTCTCGGTGGGTACGGTGAAGAGCCAGACCTCCAAGGGAATGGCCGAACTCCAGCGGTTGCTGGGCACACAGGGAGTACCGCAGCGGATGCACGCGGCGGTGGGCGCTCCCCGTTGCTCGCCGGTCGTGGAAGGCTTGCGGGCGCGCACCGGTGAGGGCGGAGGAAGGGACCGATGACGATGCGGCGGGACGTGCACGAGGAGCTGCGCGCCCGGCTGCACGAGGCGGCCGGGACGCACGAGCCCGACCGGGAGCAGATCCTGGCCCGGGTGGAGCGCGGTATGGCCGGTCCGGCGGTCTCCGGCCACCGGGCGACGCGTTCGCCGGTGGTCGGGTGGATGCGGGTGGCCGGTGCGACGGCCGCGGTGGCGGGTGTGCTGGCGGTGGGCGGGTACGCGGTCGCGTCCGCGGTGAAGGAGGAGACCGCCGCCCCGCAGCGGCAGGACGTGGCGACCTCGCCGACGCCCACGCCGTCGCCGGAGGCGACGAGCCGGGCCCCCGCGCCGCCGGTGGATCCCACCCCGTCCACGCCGCCGCAGCGCCGCGAGTCCGCTCCGCCGCCCTCGCGGATGCCGAGCACCTCCGTCACCGGGCGCCCGCCGGCCGCCACCGAGGACGGTCCCCTGTGGTCGGACGGCTCGGTCGACCCGCACAGCAACGACTTCTGGGCGCAGAGCAACGTCACGATCAAGACGCGCACGGAACTGACCGCGCTGACCGTGCGGTTGAGCGTCGCCCAGACCGGCGGGGTCTCCGACGCGGGCGCCTGGCGGTCGCTGCCCGAGCAGGACTTCACACTCACGGTCGGAGAGCGGGACGGCTTCCTCGTCTACACCTGGACCCTGAAGGAGGGCCGTAAGGTCCCGGCGGGCGCGTGGGTGTTCGCGGGCCAGTTCGACCACGAGCGCGGCGGCCGGGACGCGGGCGCCGACCGCTACGCGGTGACGGCCGCCGCCGGCTCGGAACGGCTGTCCGTGGGCGGCGGTTTCGCGGCCGTGGACGACACCGACGACGACTCGTGAAAAATCTCTGAAGACGCGGCAACCCTTCCCTCACGGGTGGCGACCACCAGGCGCAAGAGTCACCCCCCATTGAGGAATCGGTACATGACTGCACCAGCAGAACAGCGCGTCAGCCACCGCCGCGGGGTCACGAAGCGGCGTGCCGTGATCACCGGGTTGGCCGCCTTCGGCATCACGGGAGCGGCGATCGTCACCACGTCGATGCTGTCCACCGCGGGCGCCGCGACCCCGTGGCCCACGGACAAGGGCAAGACGCCCGTGTCGAAGACCATCCCGGTCTCCGGCGTCCGCGACGGCGGCATGAAGATGTTCTACGGCACCGGCGCGCTCGGCGGCGGCAGCCAGGACGAGGGCCAGGACCCCATCTTCGAGCTGGCCGACGGCGCCGTCCTCAAGAACGTCATCATCGGCACCCCGGCCGCCGACGGCGTGCACTGCAAGGGCAGCTGCACGCTGCAGAACGTGTGGTGGACGGACGTCGGCGAGGACGCCGCCAGCTTCAAGGGCAAGTCGTCGTCGGCCGTGTACAAGGTGATCGGCGGCGGCGCGAAGAACGCCGACGACAAGGTGCTGCAGTTCAACGGCGCCGGGACGCTGAACGTGTCGGGCTTCCAGGTGCAGAACGCCGGGAAGCTGGTGCGCTCCTGCGGCAACTGCAAGACGCAGTTCAAGCGCACGGTCGTGCTGAACGACATCGACGTGACGGCGCCGATGAAGGCGATCGTCGGCGTGAACGCCAACTACGGCGACACGGCGACGCTGTCGAAGATCCGCATCCACGGCGACACCAAGAAGAAGATCAAGACGTGTGTGCGCTTCGAGGGCAACAACACGGGCAAGGAGCCCAAGGAGCTGACCCCGCCCGGACCTGACGGCAAGACCTGCAAGTTCAAGGCCTCGGACATCAGCTACCAGTGACGCCGCGGCACGTGTGAGCTCCGGCCGGCCCTGATCCCCCCTTGGGCCGGCCGGCTGCCGGGTGTCCGGGCCCCCAGCCGGACGTCCCGGCGCCCCGGCCCTCCGGAGCCCCCCTCCGGACGGCCGGCAGTCGCCCCCGCCGGTGCGAACCGGCGGGGGCGTCGTCGTACCTGTCCGCGCACCCGCTTGAATTGATGCGCCTATCGCATGGACAGATCTCGGTTTGATGCTGGACACGGATCCCGTGGCGCTCCGAAACTCTCGCGTAACACCTCGGCCCGCCCCCCCCAGCTCGATGACCGAGACGAGGACCCATGAGATCGATCCCCAGACGTACGGTGCTCGCTGTCACGGCGGGCGCGGTCGCGGCGCCGGCCGTGAGCACGGCGACCGCGGACGCTGCCCCGACAGCCCTGCCCGAAGGACGGCAAGCCACCCCAGGGCCCAACCCGGTCCTGCGGACGGACCTCCTCACGCAGGTGACTCCGAGGAACAACTGGCTGGTGACAGCGGTCGCCCTCCAGTACGCGCACCCCATCGACTTACGCGGCGGGACGGTCCCGCCCACCGCCTTCCAGGTGCGGGCCACCGTGGGCGGGCGGACCGCGGCCCGCACGGTGACCCGGGTCTACACCCACACCTCCGCCGCGGTGGACGACCGCTCCCGCCCCGGACGACCGGGGGACCGCCTGATCATCGAGCTCGATCCGAACGACTCCAACGCACGGGCGGTCGGCACCACCGATCCCCTTCCGCTCGACCGTGCCTACTCCGTCGGACAGGTGGCGGACGTGCGCACCCCGGAGGGTGAACCGGTACTCGAAGCGGGCCCGTTCGCGCACCGCAACGACGACGTCATCACGCCCGTGGTCGACGACTTCGCCGCCGGTTCCTTCACCGACTCCGCGGGCTTCGAACTGGACTTCCGGCTGTACCGGCCTGCGGGATTCCTGCGGAACCCGGGGACCCGCACCCGCTATCCGCTCGTCGTCACCCTGCACGGCGGTGGCGAAGTCGCGGACAACAACATGACCCAGCTCACTTCCAACCGGGTCGCGGTCACGTTCGCCAAACCCGAACGACAGCGCCGCGACCCCGCGTTCGTCCTCTCTCCGCAGATCCCCCTGCCCCGTCCCATGGACGGACCCGACGGCACGGACTGGACCGACGCGAAGGTCCAGGCCGCGCTGATCGAACTCATCGACACCTTCGTGCGCGAGCACGCGGGCCACGTGGACACCGACCGGCTCTATCTGGTCGGCCTGTCCTCAGGCGGTCGCGGCATCTACAGCCTGCTGGCCGAGCGACCCGACGTGTTCGCGGCCGCCCTGCCCACGGCCGGCTGGGGCGACCCGGCCACCATGGACAGGATCGCGCACATCCCGATCTGGGCCGACCACTCGGTCGACGACCCGGTCGTCCCCTACCGGGAAGGCCGGTTCGGCAACCCCGGCACCTGGACGTTGATGAACGCGCTGGAGACCGCCGGTGCCCGGGTCACCCGTGGGGAGTGGGCCAACGACCTGCCGAAGGCACAGTTCGAGGCCCGGTCACGGGCCCTCCTGAGGCAGGCCCGGGCCACCCGCGGCCACACCCTGTTCACGAGCTACACGGCCGGAACGACACCGGTGAGCCCCCACCTGGCGTGGGCCCAGACGTACGAGAACGACGTGGTCATCGACTGGCTCTTCGCACAGTCCCGTTCGCACAGTCCCGCCAGCGCCTTCCGGAGGTAGAGCAATGCGTCCCCGCAGTGGTTCCACCCGCACCAGCGCGCCGTTACCGACCCGGTCCCGTCCCATGACGGCTCTGATCGCACTCGCCACCAGTATCGGCCTGGCACTGACCCTGCTGACGGCCACCGCCACGCCGGCAGCCGCCGCCGGGATCCCGGGCCCGACGACCGCTTCCCTGGAGGCCGCCGACGGGCCGCTGACCACCGCCACCTACACCGTTCCCCGCCCGAGCGGGTACGGCTCGGGCACGGTCACCTATCCCACGGCCAGGGGCTCGTACCCGGGCGTCGTGCTGATGCCGGGGTACCAGGGCACCCAGCAGAACCTGAAGTGGCTGGCACCCCGCCTCGCGTCCTGGGGCTTCGTCGTCATCAACGTCGGAACGAACACACTCACCGACGATCCCGAATCGCGCGGGCGCCAGATCAGTGCCGCCGGCACCCAGTTGCTCACGCTCGGCAGGACCCCCGGCAACCCGGTGTCGGGGAAGCTGAACGGCACCCTGGGCGCCGCCGGTCACTCGATGGGCGGCGGTGGCGTCATGGCAGCCCTGAGGGACGACCCCCGCTTCCGGGCGGGCGTGCCGACCGCCCCGTACCACCCGAACGGGAACTTCTCCTCGGTCACCGAGCCCACCTTCTTCCTGACCTGCCAGAGCGACCCCGTCGCGCACGGCGACACCTTCGCCGTGCCCTGGTACAACTCCATGTCGCGGGCCGAGAAGCTCTACATCGAGGTACCGGGCGACCATCTGTGCCCGATGACGGGCTACGGCGACAAGGCCAGGCAGGGCAAGTGGATCGTGTCGTTCTTCAGCCTCTGGCTGCGTGCCGACACCCGCTTCGGCCCCTTCCTGTGCGGTCCGGCTCGTGACGCCGACAAGAACAACACCGCCCTGGTCACCCGCTGGATGGACACCTGCCCGTGACCCATGGCGAGGGCCCGCGCTAGTCCATCGTCGAGCCGATGGTCGTGGAGCCGGTCGTCAGGAACGTCGTCGCGGGGAGGGAGCCGTCCGCCCCGCGCGCGGCGTACGCGCTTTTCGCGTCCGTCGACCTGAAGGGCGGGGTGGCGACGCCGCTGTCCCAGTTGTTGCCGGCGGAAACGGCCGCCGAGCCCAGCTTCGCGGGGCCGCCCTGGCCGCCCACGGCGAGGTTCTTGCCGAGGCGGGCCCTGCCGGTCGCGAAGTAGAAGCCGCTCTGGGCGTTGGCGTACGCGGTGTTGCGGTTCAGGGCGATGGCGCCGGTGTTGGAGTTCTCGGTGAAGCCGTGCAGCGTGTTGTCCCAGGCGGCGTTGTTGTTGACGACGTGGGCGACGGAGGCTCCACCGCCGCCCAGTTTGAAGCCGTTGCCGTTGCCCTCGAAGGCCGGGTCGCTCCAGTGGTTCTCGCCGTTGCCGAAGGCCCAGGAGTGCTCGATGGTGACCGGCGAGGAGAACTGCCACAGGTCGAGGCCGTCGTCGGAGTTGTCGTACAGCCGGGCGCCGGTGATCCTGTTGCCCGTCCCGGAGCCGAACTTGACCGCGATGCCGTCGGCGTTCTGGCCGTGGCCGGCCGGGTCGTAGTTGCCGTGGCTGTCCAGGTTCTGCACGAGGTTGCCGGTGGTGCCGTCGCCGCGCAGGGTGAAGCCGGAGTCGCCGTTGTCCGCGGTGACGAGGTTCCTGAAGACGCCGCCGGCCGAGGAGGTGGCGACGAAGCCCTGGGCCGGGGAGTTGACGAAGGCGAGGTTCTCGACGGTCCAGTAGTCGCCGTGGATGCCGGCCAGCCAGGAGCCGTCGGGCAGCTTGGAGCCGTCGATCCGGACCTTCTCGGCGCCGTGGGCGCGCAGCGTGATGCGTGCCGAACTCGTGCCGTTCGCGGTGGACTTGAGGGTCGCGGCCGGATGGTAGGTGCCGCCGCGGACCTGGATGACCATGCCTGCGGTGGCGTTCTTCACGGCCGTTTCGAGCTGGGCCGTGGTGGAGACGGTGACCGTCGACGAGGCGGCCTGCGCGCCGCCGCCGGAGAGCCCGAGATAGACGCCGCCCGCCCCCGAGGCACAGACCACCGCGGCGGCGATGGTGAGCGTACGGGTCCTGCGGTGGCGTCCGGTGCTGAGCAGCACGGAGCGTTCCTTTCCTGGGCGATGGGGACGGAAACGGTCCGGAGGGGCCCGCTCCGGCCCGTTTCCCACCAGCAGTCGCCGCCGAGCCCCGAAAGGGTTGCCGCCGTCACGTGCACGGGCGTGCCCGAGCCTCCGAAAGTTTCGGAACCACCCGCCTCACGCACACCCGTTGACGCCCTGTCCCCGTCCGGTGAAACTCCGAAGGCCGCTACCCAACAGAATCCCCCAGACTCCGACAGGAAGTGTCATGCGCCCCCGCACGCTCCTGCTCCCGTTCGTGGCCCTGACCGGCCTCCTCCTGACCCTTCTCACCGCGCCCCCCAGCACCGCGGACCCCGGAGCACCACCCGTGAAGCACTCCAAGTACGCCGGCTATCTCTTCGCCTACTTCACGGGCGAGGGCACCGCCGACGGCGAGCAGATCCGTTACGCCCTGAGCCGGGGCAACGACGCGCTGCACTGGCGTGAACTGAACGCCGGCAAGCCGGTCCTGACGTCGACGATCGGCGAGAAGGGCCTGCGCGACCCGTTCGTGATCCGCTCCCCTAAGGGCGACAAGTTCTATCTGATCGCCACCGACCTGCGGATGTACCAGAACTCCAGCGGCAGCTGGGACCAGGTGCAGCGGCACGGCAGCAAGTCGATCATGGTCTGGGAGTCCACCGACCTGGTCCACTGGACCGACCAGCGCCTGGTGAAGGTCTCCCCGGACAACGCGGGCAACACCTGGGCCCCGGAGGCCTACTGGGACGACGAGCTCGGCCAGTACGTCGTCTTCTGGGCGTCGAAGCTGTACGCCGACGACGACCCGGACCACAAGGGCAACACGTACAACAAGATGATGTACGCGACCACCAAGGACTTCCGCACCTTCAGCGCGCCGAAGATCTGGAACGACCCGGGCTACTCGGTGATCGACTCCACGGTCGTGAAGTACCAGGACGAGTACTACCGCTACACCAAGGACGAGCGGGACCCCAGCTCCTCCAGCCCCTGCTCCAAGTTCATCACCGGTGAGAAGTCGACGTCCCTGACCTCGACGAAGTACGACTTCGTGGCCGACTGCATCGGCAAGGGCGCGATGGACCGCGGCGAGGGCCCGACGGTGTTCAAGTCGAACACCGAGAAGAAGTGGTACCTGTTCATCGACGAGTACGGCGGCCGCGGCTACGTCCCGTTCGAGACCACCGACCTCTCCTCCGGCAAGTGGACCCCGTCCACCGACTACCAGCTCCCGGCGAGCCCCCGGCACGGCACGGTGCTGCCGGTGACGCAGCAGGAGTACGACCGGCTGCTGGCGGCCTACCCGTCCACCTCGACCTCCGTGATGGACGCGACGGCCCCGCACCAGAAGGGCTACTCGATCGTCACGGAGAGCGCCTCGAAGGTCGTCCTCCCGATGCAGCCGGACGCCGATCTGCGGGGCCTCGCCCCGAAGCTGTGGGTCGGTGAGGGCGCCACGCTGAGCCCGAAGTCCGGGACCCGGCGCGACTTCCGCACGCCGCAGCAGTACACCGTGACGGCGGCCGACGGCACCCGGCGCACCTGGACGGTCGAGGCGGTCCGCACCCGCAGCCCCCTGCTGCCCGGCCTGAACGCCGACCCGGACGTCCACTACCTCGACGGCAGATACTGGATCTACCCCACCACCGACGGCTTCCAGGGCTGGAGCGGCACCCGGTTCAAGGCGTACTCGTCGAAGGACCTGGTCCACTGGAAGGACCACGGCGTCATCCTCGACCTCGGGCCGGACGTGAGCTGGGCCGACAAGAACGCCTGGGCGCCCGCGATAGCCGAGCGGAACGGCAAGTACTACTTCTACTTCTGCGCCGAGCAGCAGATCGGCGTGGCCGTGGCCGACTCCCCCGCCGGCCCCTTCAAGGACGCGCTCGGCAAGCCGCTGGTCGCCAAGGGCGGGGCGCTCAAGGGCCAGATGATCGACCCGGCGGTCTTCACGGACGACGACGGCCAGGCGTACCTGTACTGGGGCAACGGCCACGGATACGTCGTGCCGCTGGGCGACGACATGGTCTCCTTCGACGCGTCGAAGGTGAAGGACATCACCCCGGACAACTTCCGCGAGGGCTCCTTCGTGATCAAGCGGAAGGGCACGTACTACTTCATGTGGTCGGAGGACGACACCCGCAGCGAGAACTACCACGTGGCGTACGCGACGGGACCGTCCCCGCTCGGCCCGTGGACCAAGCGCGGGACGATCCTCCAGAAGCGGCCCGAGTACGGCATCCTCGGCACCGGTCACCACTCGGTGGTGAACACCCCCGGCACCGACGACTGGTACATCGTCTACCACCGCTTCGCCCTCAACGGCCCCGGCCGGCCGGGCGGTGACGGCATGCACCGGGAGACCACCGTCGACCGCATGGAGTTCGCGGCCGACGGCAGCATCAAGCCGGTGGTGCCGACGCTGGAGGGCGTCAAGCCGGTACGGCGATGAGCCTCACAGGACGTCGTCGAGCCAGCTGAAGACCTCGTCCTGCATCTCGCGGGTGAAGACGTGGCCGAGCTCCGGCCACGTCTTCGTCCGTATCCGGTCCTCGGCGTGGCGCGACCGCCACACGGCGCGCAGCTTGTCGTACGCGACCCGTACGCCCTCGGCCGGGAACAGCGTGTCGAGCCCGCCGTCGAAGAAGAGCATCGGCCTGGGGGCGGCGATGCTCGCCACGTCGGGGATGTCGAGGTGCCGGGCGAGGCCCGGGTGCAGCATGTAGTACGCCGACTGCCCGCGCAGCGTGTTGTTGCCGGGCACCATCATCTCCTTCAGGCCGGTCATCCAGCACACACTCGCGGCGGCCGCGATGTGGTCGCTGAGGGCCGCGGTCTGCCAGGCGCGGTAGGCGCCCATGGAGAAGCCGACGGCCGCGACCCGCCGGGCGTCCACCCGGTCGAGTCCCGCCAGGAAGGCGGCGGCCCGCTGGTCCTCCCGGGCCATGAGCCCGGCGAGCGAGGAGCCGAGGTTGTAGAAGTTGGCGGCGAGGGCCTGCTGCTGCTCGTAGGCGAGCGGCCCGCGGTCGCCCCAGCCGAGCGCGTCCAGGCACAGCACCACATAGCCGCGCCGGGCCAGTTCGTCGCCGACGAACCGCCCGCTGAAGTACTTGTCCGCCCAGGCCCTCGCGGAGGCGAGCCTCGTGTCGTCGTACCAGGGCCGGACCAGTTTCTCCTTCCCGATGTCGAACGTGGCCCCGTGGTCGTGCAGGAGCAGCACGGCGGGGAAGGGTCCCCTGCCCTGCGGGGTGAGCAGGACACCGCGCACGCGTTCGTGGCGGGTGAGGGAGACGGTGACCAACTCCCTTGTACAGCCCTCCCCCTGGGCACGATCGGCGACCTCCGGGTCGTACGGCGTCCTGTCCTCCCTTTCGACGAGGAGGTGCTCCTCGACCGTGGCCCGGGCGGCGTGCCGCCAGGCGCGGAAGTCACGGACCGGGGATCTCCCCCAGGCGAGCGGAAAGGTCAGGGCGTCCTTCAGCGCCGGGTGGAAGTCGGGCAGCGGGCCGTCGACGACCGCGGCCTCAGCCCCGCTCGCCGCGCCTGCCGCCAGCAGCGCCGTGCCCGCCCCGACCACGAACGTCCGCCGCCCGAGCGGCTCATGGGTGCCCATACGACCTCCCGGTTCCGGAGTGGCTCAGGACATACCCCTCGACGGCCGACGGGGACCTCAGGGCGCGGTAGTCGTAGACGTCGGCGGGGTCCCAGCCGACATCGTCGGTGAGTCCCAGCCGGCTCGCCACCGCGTTCAGACCGGCGGGCCGGCCGTCGAACCAGGAGCCGGTGTCGTGGAAGTGCTCGCCCCCGTAGGCGGCGACGGTCTGGGACGGCCGCGGGAAGCGGAACACATTGCGCTCGGAGAAGATCGCGGACTCCACGCCCACGCCCAGGGCGTACAGGGGAGCCCTGCCGCGGTAGACGTTGTTGAGGACGTGCACCTGCCCGAAGCGGACCCGCGGGGCGCGCTGCACGACGCCGCTGAACAGGTTGCGGACGAAGGTCACCTTGAGGTGACCGCGGTCCCGGTCGCCGCGGCCGTCGCCCGAGCCGATCAGGATCGCCTTGTCGTGGTCCTCGAACCGGCTCCCGGAGACCGTGACGAAGTCGGAGCCGTCCTCGATGTCCAGCAGTCCGTCGTGCCGCTGCACGCGCTCGCCGTGGAAACCGAGGGGTGCCTCGCGGTCGGGGAACCGGCCGTCGGTGAAGGTGCAGTGGTCGATCCAGATGTTCCTGCCGGTGATCACGGTGAGGGCGTCGAAGCGGGCGTTCCAGCTGCCCCGCGTGCCGTCGTCCGGGGACCAGCTGGTGAAGTGGTCGACGGGGGCCTCCAGATACAGGTTCCGCACGACGATGTTGCTGCCGGTGTCGACCGTCAGGAACACCCCGAGCAGCCGGGCGCCTGGGCCCACGCCGACGAGGGTCGTGTTGCCCGGCACGGTGAGCTGGATCTGCGCCTTCTCCTTGTTCGAGCCGGTCTGGCGCAGTTGCCGCTGCTGCTTGCAGTAGTCGAAGCGGGTGTCGGACCATGCGGCGCCGTCCTCGCCGAAGCAGGACATGTACCGGCCGAGGTCGTATCCGGGCGCGTAGTCCTGCTCGCCGAGCAGGGACCCGTCGTCGCTCTCGTGGCCGTTGACGTCGCCGACGACCCGGATGACCTTGGGTGCGGTAGGGGCGCCTTCGTTGGCCAGTGCCTCCTTGAGCTCGGCGCGGGTGTGCACCGTCCAGGTCGTGCCTCCCGCGCCGCCGGTGGTGCCGGCGCCCCAGCCGAGGGGGCCTCGCTCGGCGGCGGCGGAGGCCTCGGGCGCCCAGAGCAGGCAGACACCGGCGAGCAGGGCGGCGGCCGCCCTACGCACGGGGTCGCCAGTCGCGCAGATACATCGCCTTGGTGTGCGACGCAGCCTCGTCCGCGGTCAGTTGGGGCCGGTTCTCCGGCACCGTGATCACCGCACCCGGTCCCGAGTTGCGGTACTCCCGGAACCGCATGGTCTGCCAGGGATAGGCATCCCGCATGTTGGTGTAGGGAGCGACGGGGTCGATGCCGGGCCCGATCCGGGTCTCGCGCACGACGAGGGACGGCCAGGCGGTGGTCTCGTACGACGGGACCCAGGGCCGGGCCAGCTTGTACGCCGCGTCCTCGGCGCCCGAGGTGATCCGGGAGCGGACGGCGAGGATGCCGTAGGGGTTGGCGCGGGCGGTGGACGGGGCGAAGACCATGCCCTTCGGGGTGAAGTCGACGGCCCGTTGCAGCGTGTGGAAGTGGCAGTCCTCGAAGACGGCCGTGGCCCGGCCGAAGACGAAGTCGACGTCGCCCTCGATGTAGCAGCGGTGGAAGTACTGCCGGTCGAAGGCGTCGAGCGCACTCGTGTCGACGAAGAGGGTGTCCTGGTGGGCGAGGAAGCGGACGTTGTCGAAGGCCGACCGGTCGCCGGTGATGTACGCCGCCACCGCCTGCGTACCCGTGATGTCAGGGTGGTCGGCGCGCAGCCAGTCGTTGGCCAGGGTCAGGTCGCGCACGGTCAGTCCGGGGGCCGCCGCGGTGAGGGTGGCGGAGCCCGCGGTGCCGTAGGTGCCGGAACCGTCGGGCTTCGGGGTGCCGTTGGCGTTGTCGTACACGATCACGGCGTCACGCGGGTCGCAGGTGGCGCCGCACAGCGTCAACTCGGCTTTGTCGGCGGGGACTTCCACCACCTCGCGATAGGTCCCCGGGTGCACGACGATCGTCCAGCCGGGCCCGTCCACCGCGTCCACGGCCGCCTGCACGGAGTCCCCGGGCCGGACGTGCAGGACGCGGCGGCGGGGGTCGGCGACGGCGGGGGTGGCGCCGGCGGCCACCAGGCCGCCGGCGATGCCGGTCATTCCGGCGAGCAGCGTGCGCCGCCGCATCTCAGCAGTCCTTCCACGGCGCCCAGTCGCCGAGGTAGGTCTCGCGGGTGTGCGCCGCGGCCTCCTCGTCCGTCAGCTGGGGCCGGTTCTCGGGGACGGTGATCTCGGCGCCGGGACCGGTGTTGCGGTACTCGGCGAAGCGCTGGTGCTGCCAGGGGTGCTCGGCGCGCATGTTGGCGTAGGGCGCGACCGCGTCGATGCCGGGGCCGAGCCAGGTCTCCCGGACGGTGAGCATGGGACGGACCGTGGTGCTGGAGCTGGGCACCCAGGGGCGGGCCACCTTGTAGTGGGCGTCGGGGGCCTCGCTCGTCACCCGGCCGCGCAGGACCAGGTAGCCGTGCGGGTTGGCGCTCTCCGTGGAGGGGGCGAAAACGAATCCGTACGGGGCCGAGGAGAGGTCCGTGCGGTTCAGCGTGCGGAAGTGGCAGTGTTCGAAGACGGCCGTGGCCCGGCCGAAGACGAAGTCGACGTCGCCCTCGACGTAGCAGTGGGAGAAGTACTGGCGGGCGAAGAGGGTGCCGGCGTTGGAGTCGGCGTACAGAGTGTCCTGGTGGCCGAGGAAGCGGCAGTGGTGGAAGGCCGACCGGTCGCCCTGCACCTTGAGGGCGACGGCCTGGGTGCCGCTGATGCCGGGGTGCTCCTCGCGCAGGAAGTCGTTGGCGAAGGTGATCCGGTGGGCGGTGAAGCCGTCCCCTCGGACGGTGGTGGTGGCCGAGCCGGTGGTGCCGTAGGTGCCCGAGCCGTCGGGCTTCGGGGTGCCGGCCGCGTTGTCGTAGACGATGACGACGTCGCGCGGACCGTCGCCGGCGCCGAGCCAGGTCATCTCCGTGCGGGCGCGGTCGACCGAGACCGTCTCCCGGTATGTCCCCGGTGCGATGACGAGCGTCCAGCCACTGCCGGTCGCGGCGGTCACGGCGGCCTGAACGGAGGTGAAGTCACCCCGGCCGGAGGCGTCGACGTAGAGGGTCTGCGGGGTCAGGCGGGCGGCCGGTGAACCGTAGCGGCCGAAGGGGCGGGGCCGGGCGGCGGCCCGTGCGGGGGGCGAGGCGAGGGCGAGCGCGGCGCCCGCGGTGGCGCTCGCGACGAGGAAACCCCTGCGGGTCAGGGGGCGGTGGGACTGCGAGAGCATGCGGCTGCTCCTTCGCGGTGCGGCTCGTGCGGGGTGAGGGGGCGCGGGGAGGCCGGGCCGGGCACGCCTCGTGGGTGCGCCCGGCCCGGCCCGTTCTCGGGGAAGGGGCGTCAGCAGATGCGGCCGGCGCCCGCGCGGTGGTCGACGATCCCGGGCACGGCCTTCGCCGGGTCGACCTTGGTCCGCAGGGTCGGCGTCCAGCCGGCGCCCGAGCGGAGGGTCTCGTCGGGGATCTCCGCGTTGTGCACGGCGATCAGGTCCACGGCCTTGCCGTTGACGTAGTTGTCGGCGGCGGTGACCGGCGCGTCCATCCACTTCTTCAGGATCTTCGCCGGGCTGATCCCGCTGGGCAGCGTGAAGGCGTTGTGCTCGGCGACGAGCTGGGACTCCTTGCCGATGCCGTAGCTGTAGACGTAGTCCTGGCCGGCCACGAAGTGGTTGTTGTAGGAGTCGACCTGCCCGAAGCGGACGCGCGGCGCGCGCTCGACCAGGTTGCGGAACAGGTTGTGGTGGAGCGTCACCTTGAGCTTGCCCCGGTCACCGACGGCCGTCGACTCGCTGTCGCTGTTTCCGATCATGAGCGTCTTGTCGTGGTCGGCGAAGACGTTCCAGGAGACGGTGACGTAGTTGGATCCCCGGACGATGTCCAGCTCGCCGTCGTGCTGCTGGTACAGCGTGCCGAAGTACGTCGGTGCCGCGCTGTCGGGGTGGCTGCCGTCGGTGAAGGTGTTGTGGTCCATCCAGACGTGGGTGGAGCCGTAGACGACGGCGGTGTCGTACTCGGAGTTCCAGGCGCCCGTGGAGGTGTCGGTCGGGTCCCACTGCGGGAAGCAGTCGAGGGGGCTCTCGAAGGTGAGGTTGCGGACGATGACGTTGTCGACGCCCTTGATCTGGAGGCTGGCGCCCTTGAAGCCCGCGTTCTTCCCCACCCCGATGATGGTGGTGTTGGCGGGCACGCTCGCCTTGATGGCCTTGTCCTGGTTGTCGGCGGAAGCGCGACGCAGCCCCTCGGGGCTGTCGGCGGGCTCGCCGCTCAGGTCCTTGTCCAGCCCCCATGTCTCGGGCGCGTACTTCTTCAGGTAGGCGTCGAAGTCGTATCCGGGCGCGGCGAAGGCGTCGCACCCCTCAAAGACCGCGTCGATGGTCCCCTTCACCTTGATGATCTTCGGTGCGCTGCCGCCCGCGGCGAGGGCGGCCTTGAACTGGGCCCAGGTGGTCACGGTGTACACGTGCGCGGCGTCGGCGGCCGAGCCACCGGTGGTGCCGCTGCCGTACGACCCCCACCCGTCGTTCGCCCCGAGCGTCTGCCGGGCGGGGTCACGGGAGTCGGCCTGGGCGGCGGTGCCGGTGAGGGACAGCGCCAGTGCGGTGCAGCCCGCGAGAGAGGCAACCTTTATGGCATGCCCATGCCATCTACGTGCGTGCATGGTGCGGATCTCCTTTTCCAGGGGCGGGGGTGTTACGCGGCGGCCTGCGGCCAGGTGATCCAGGACTCGGGAATCGTCTCGTCCAGCCGGCGCACATCGCTCGGCCCGAGCACCCGCGTGCGCAGCAGCTCGCGCGCCACGAGCCGCGCCACGGCGATCGCGCCGGGCGGGTTGAAGTGCGTGTTGTCCTGCTCCGTCGCGGTCCAGTTGAAGTACTTCTTCGTCTCCTCGACCCCCAGCCGCTGCCACAGGGCGATCGACAGCGCCTGGATGTCGAGCAGCGGCACGCGCTCCTCCTGGGCGAGCGCGCGCATGGCCGCCGGGTACTCGCCGTGCGTCGGCAGCGCCTTGCCGCTCGCGTCGAACTTGCGCCGCTCGACGGACGTGGCCAGCACGGGCCGCGCCCCGCGGGCCCGGGCCCCGTCGAGGTACATCCGCAGGTAGTCCTGGTACGTCGTCCAGGGCTCGGTGTACCGGGTGGGGTCCTCGGACTTCTCGTCGTTGTGCCCGAACTGGCACAGCAGGAGGTCGCCGGGCTGGATCACGGCGAGGATGGCCTTGAGCCGGCCTTCGTCGACGAAGCTCTTCGAACTGCGCCCGTTCTGGGCGTGGTTGGCGACGTTCCAGCCCTTGAGGAAGAACGGGAGCGCCATGCCCCACCCGGTCTCCGGGGCGTTGTTGGTGTATTTCTGGGCGGCGGTGGAATCACCGGCGATGTAGAGGGTGCGGGTACGGCGGCCCGGGGCGGCCTGAGCGGTACCGGTGGCCGCGAAGGCGAGCGGTACGGCGGCGGCAGCGGCCGCCACGCTGAGCTGTCTGCGGGTGAGCGACACGGGGGTGCCTTTCTCGAACAGCGTACGGAGGAGGAAGTGTTCTGACGGTGCCTTTCAAGGGGGCCCCGCGCCCCTCAGGGGCGCGGGGAACTGAGCGACCAGCCACGACGAATCCAGCAGCCGGCCGCCCACAGAACCGACCGAGCTCTTAGCCCTTCTGCTGCTTCCACTCGGCCTGGGCCTTGTTCAGCTGCTCGGCCATGGTGTCCAGGAAGTCCTTCGCGCTCATCTTCCCGAGCAGCACCTTCTGGAAGTCCGGCTCGTTGTCGGCCTTCGAGATGGTGTTCCAGTCGGGCAGGTAGTACGGCAGCTGCACGATCGTCGTCGACCCGTCGTTCAGCGCGGCAGCGGCCAGCTTCGTGGGCTCGGCCTTGGAGATCCACGCGTCCTTCGCGGCCTCCTTGTTGGACGGGATCGCGCCGGCCGACTCGTTCCACTTGGAGTTCGACTCGTGCGAGACGGCGAACTCGATGAACTTCCAGGCGGCCTCCTTGTTCTTGGAGCTCTTGAACAGCCCCAGCCCGTCGACCGGGTTGGAGACCTGGACCCGCTTGCCGCCCGGGCCGGTGGGCTGCGGGATACCCCGGAACTTGTCGGCGCCCAGGGCCTTCACATGGTCCTGGTACGACCCCAGGTTGTGGTTCAGCATCCCGATCGTGCCGGAGTCCCACTGGGCGACCATCTTGGTGAAGTCGTTGTTCAGGTCGGCCGCCGGCGTGTCCTTCTTGTAGAGGGCGGCGTACTTCTCCAGCGCCTGGACGTTCTTCGGGTCGTTGACGGTCGTCTTCTCACCGCCGGCGTCCCAGAAGGACGTGATCCCGGACTGCCCGTACATCGCGTCCAGGGCCTGGGCGATGGAGCCGGCGCCGCCGCGGATGGTGTAACCGAACTCGTTCTTCTTCGCGTTGGTGAGCTTGTCCGCGGCCTCGTAGAACTTCTCCCAGGTCGACGGCTCGTCCAGGCCCGCCTTCTTGAACAGGTCGGTGCGGTAGTAGAGCGTGCCGTTGTTCGCGGAGGTCGGGATCGTGTACAGGTGCTCGTCCGAGCCGCCGGCCACCTTCACCGACTCGACCATGCCCTCGTTCAGCTTGCCGTTGAGGGAGGACTTGGCGAGGCGGCCCTCCAGCGGCTCCAGCGCGTCCTGGGCGGCGACCCCGGCGAGCATCGCCGCGCCGACTCCGCCGACGTCCGGCAGTCCGCCGCCCTGGACGGCGGTGTCGTACTTCGACTGGACCTCGGTGGCGGCGACCGGGACGTACTGGACCTTGATGTCCGGGTTCGCCTTCTCGAAATCGGCGATGATCTCCTTCCAGATGTCGGTGCGGACACCGCCGTTGTTGTCCCAGAAGACGATCTTGCCCTTGCCGCTGCCCTCTTCGCCGCTCCCGCCGCTGCCGTCATCACCGCAGGCGGTGGCGGTCAGGGCGAGCACGGCCCCCAGCGCGACGGCGGCCGACGTGCGGCGCCCGCCCCTGCTGCTTCTGCCATTGCTGATCTTCATTGGTCGGCTCTCTTCTTCTGGGTCGGACGGAGATATGAAGGTGGGGGGCTGGACGGAGCCCTCGGGCTCAGTGGCGGGCGTACGGCTTCCAGCCGTCCGTGCCCTGGAGGTAGTCGGCGACGGTGTGGGTACGCGCCTCGTCATCGCTCATCTGCGGCCGGTCCTCGGTGACGGCGGCGCCCGGCCCGTAGTTGTGGTACTCGGTGAAGCGCGCGTCCTTCCACGAGAACCCGCTCATGTCGGTCCACGGCGAGGCCTTGATCGCGGCGGGCAGCTCGGTGTCGCGGATCAGCACCTGGGCGATCGCGTCGGGCTGGCCGCCGGGGTGCCACGGGCGCCCCAGGTGGAAGGACCCGGCCGGCGCGTCGCTGACGATCCTGGAGCGGGTGATCAGGAACCCTCGGGGGTTGTCCTTCCAGGTCGAGGCGGCGGTGATCCAGCCGTTGTTGGTGGTGGAGCCCCGGTTCAGGGCGCGGATGACGGACCGCTCGACGACCGTGCTCGCCCGCCCGTAGATGAAGTCGACGTCGCCCTCGATGTACGAGTTGCGGATGTAGACCCGGCTGAGGGTGGTCAGCTTGGGGCTGTCGGTCATCAGGGTGTCCTGGTTGCCCAGGAAGGCGGTGTTCTCGAAGACGATCCGGTCACCGGTCGTCTTCATCGCGAGCGCCTGCTCCCCCTTCAGCTCGACCGCGGCCTCGTCGAAGTCGTTGCTGAAGGTGAGGTTGCGGGCCGTGACGTCGTTCGCGGCGATCCGTACGGTCGCGCTCCCGGTCGAACCCCCGTACTCGGCGGGCGTGTCGAAGACGATGAGGGTGTCGGACCGGTCGTGTCCAGTCCCCTGGAGCAGGATCTTCGGCTTGCCCGCGGGAATGAACACCTTCGCGCGGTACGTCCCCGGCGCGACCGCGATCGTCACGGGCAGGTCGTTGCCGTCGGGCACGGCGTCCACGGCGGCCTGCACGGTCGGGTAGTCGCCCGGGACGTGCAGCGTCACGGCGTCACCGATCCGCTTCTGTGGCCCCGAGAACCGCTTCACCAGCGCGGGGACGGCGGCGGCCGGATCCAGCCGGTAGTCGTAGAACTTCCGCGGGTCGAAGGCGGTACCCCACGCGTCCTGACGTCCGCGGACGTTCTTCAGGATCGACCCGCGCTGCACCAACTCGGCCGTGTCATCGGCCTGGTAGGGGTGCTGGACCCCGTCGTAGTAGCTGTTCTCGATGACCATCTTGGTCTTGCCGCGCGCCCAGTTCCCGTACGTCCACACCGGGTCGTCGTCGGCCACCTGCGCCGACAGGTAGTTGTTGTAGAGGTGGGCGTAGGCGCAGTTGTCGGCGGAGGGGTTGCGCTGCTTCGTGCCCGTGAACCAGTTGTGGTCGATGGTGACCTGGGTGACCACGTTGGGCGTCCAGCCGATCCCGAACGCCTTGTTGTGGTGGCTGAACTGGTTGTAGGAGACGGTGACGTACTGGCTGTCCTTGCGCAGGTCGATCAGCCCGTCGCCCATGTGTGTGAAGCGGTTGTGGTCGATCCAGACGTGGTCGACGGTGTCCATCTGGATGGCGTCGAAGTCCTGGGTCTTGCCGTCCCAGTCGCCCTCGACGTACGAGTCCCGGATCGTCAGGTTGCGGATGATCACGTTGCTGGTGCCGGGGTTGAGGTGCAGTTCGCCGTGCACGATCTCGCCGGTGTCACCGACGCCGACGAGGGTCTTGTTCGAGGTCACGACGATGTTGGAGCCGAACGGCTCGACGTCGATCGCCCCGGAGACACGGATGATGTACGGCTCCTCGGCCGCCGCGTACTTCGCGAGCGAGGCCTGGTCGGTGACGGTGACGACCTTGCCGCCGGCCCCGCCGGTGGTTCCCCCGGCGAGGGAGGCGAAGCCGTGCGGCTGGTCGGCCCAGCGGTCCGCGGTCACCGAGGGGGCGGGGGCGGCGGCCTTCGCCTCCCCGACCGCCCCGACGGCCAGGGCGGCGACCAGGCCCATGACGGCGGCCAGGGTTCTGCCGGTTCCCGGCAAGCGCTTGCTATGGAGGTGCGTCATTGCGGCTCCAACAGGCATACGGGTGGGGTGGGTTACAGTGCGCTGATCCTGAAGTGGGTGAACGTGGCCGTGCCGGCGTGTCCCTGGCCGGCGGGCGCGAGGCCGAAGACGCCGAGCAGGGCGCCGACCCAGCGCCAGGGGGTGGCGGCGAAGACCTGGCCCGAGGGGCGCGGTCCCTCGCCGGTGTCGTGGAAGAACCGGCACCGCGCCCCCGCGCCGATCTCGATCCGCAGCCGCACCTGTCCCTCGGGCGCGAGCCGCGCGTGATCGGCGTCCCGCTCATGCTCGGCGACGGCCTCCGCGAACCGGTGTACGAGATGGACCGTCCCGTCGGTCCCCCGCTGCAGCCCGATCCAGCTGAAGGCGTCCCCGAGGACCGCGAGCCCGGCCCGCGCCCCCGGTTCCTCACTGTCGAGCCGCAGCCCGACCTCGACCGCGCACGGCCTGCCCGGCAGCCGCTGGGTGAGCACGTTCGGCAGCTTGCGCAGGTCGTGCGCGTCGGCCGAGCGGACGCAGGTGAGGCGGAGCCCGTCGCCGGAGTGCTGGGTGGCCCAGCCGTCCTCAGGGTTGGCGGTCCACTGCCACTGGCGGCCGAAGCGTCCGCCGGGGAAGTCGTCGTCGGTGGCGGGCGCGGCGGGCGGCTGAGGCGGCAGACCGGGCAGCGGGTGTACGGCGACGGGAGCGCCGTCGTCGCCCATCACGGGCCAGCCGTCGGCGCCCCAGCGCATCGGCTGGAGGTGCACGACACGGCCGTACGCGCCCCGCTGCTGGAAGTGCACGAACCAGTCCTCACCGGACGGGGTGCGCACCCAGCCGCCCTGGTGCGGCCCGTTGACGTCGGTGTCCTTCTGCTCCAGGACGACCCTCTCCTCGTACGGCCCGAAGAAGCCGCGCGAGCGGAAGGCGCCCTGCCAACCGGTCTCCACTCCCCCGGCGGGGGCGAGGATCCAGAACCAGCCGTCGTGCCGGTAGAGCTTGGGTCCTTCGAGGGTGAACCAGCCCGGGATCCGGTCACCGTCGACGATCACCTTGCCCTCGTCGAGGAGTTCGGTGCCGTCGGGGCGCATCCGGTGGCCGGTGAGGCGGTTCTTGACGCCGGAGCGGGACTTGGCCCAGGCGTGGACCAGGTAGGCCTCGCCGGTCTCGTCGTCCCACAGGGGGCAGGGATCGATCAGGCCCTTGCCCTCCTTGACCAGGTGCGGGGTGGTCCAGGGGCCTCTGATCTCGGGGGCGTTGACCTGGAAGATGCCCTGGTCGGGGTCGCCCCAGAAGATCCAGAAGCGGTCGTCGTGATGGCGGATCGACGGGGCCCAGACGCCGCAGTCGTGGCGCGGCTTCGCGAACTCCTCGGCCGGTTCCAGGCGTTCGACCGCGTGCCCGACCAGCCTCCAGTTGACCAGGTCGCGGGAGTGCAGCAGGGGCAGGCCCGGGACGCGGCCGAAGCTGGAGGCGGTCAGGTAGAAGTCGTCGCCGACGCGCACGAGGTCCGGGTCGGACCAGTCGGCGTCGAGGATCGGGTTGGTGTAGGTGGTGGTCATGGGCTCACCGCCTTGCGCACCAGGGCGGCGGCCGCGTCCCGGTCGAGGCGGCCGTCGGCGACGACGGTGACGATCCGCCGTACGACGGTGTCACCGGGCCCGACGGGCAGCCGCTCCTCGGACGCCAGGGACGAGCCCACGCCCGGGTACTCGGCGGTGCGCACGAACCACGGGTCGCGGCGCGTCTCCTCCGTGGCCCCGGCGAACACGAGGGACCAGCCGGCGCCGACGAGGGCGAGCCAGTCGGCGCTCCTGCCGTGGACCTCGCTCTCCCCCTCGGTGCCGGGCGTGAAGACGTCCGGGGCCTGCTCCTCCTTGCGGGCCCGCCAGAAGAAGCCGCCGTACGCGGCGCCGGGGCGGCCGTTGGTCGCCGGGCTGCCGATCGACAGGGGTCCGGGGGTGACGTTGGTGAGGGAGAAGGTGAAGTCCAGCGCCCAGGCGGTGTCGGTGAGTTCGGTGGCCGCGACCGTACGGCGCTCGCGCAGCAGCTCGGTTCCCGCCGCCACCCAGCGCAGTTCCTCGACGAAGCCGTCGGGGTCGCACAGCTGGAAGGCGGTGTGCCGCTGGGCGCCGTGGTTGTCGAGCTCGGTGGGGCCCTGGTCGCGGACGTAGGTGCGTCCGCCCCAGAAGTTGGACCCCTCGACGTCGGGAACGGCGACACCGACGCCGAGGTGGTGGGTGTGGTCGGCGGGGCTGAGCTCGGTCACCGCCGTGCCGGCCAGGGTGGTGACGGGGTGCAGGTAGGGGCGTGGGGAGAGCCGGGCCGGCAGCTCGGGCCGGGTGACGTACCGGCCGACCGGGCGGCCCGCGACGCGCAGCACCGCGGTGTCGTGGGTGGTCATCAGGTGCTCACCTCTTTCGTTCGTGCCGGCAGCGCCCAGGGGGCGCCCAGCTCGGAGTAGAGGGCGAGGGTGTCGGCGGCGGCCGCGACCAGGCCGTCGATGCCGGGCACGACCCGGCGCTGCTCGTCGGGCAGCAGCCGCCAGGCCTCCTCGGGCAGCGGCGCCGGGTCCGGGGCCAGCCGGATCGCCTCGACGACCTTCATGAAGGCGCCGGTCGAGTCGGGGGTGACCAGCAGCTCGACCCCGCCGGTGAGGTGCGCGACGAGGTTCTCCAGCAGGTCTGTGCGGCCGTACTCGTGCTCCTGCGGGCCGTGCCCGGAGCGCTGGAGCAGCACCCGGTCCTGCTTGTACCAGAAGGTGATCCGGCCCCGGTCGCCGTGCACCAGGACGTACGGCTCGTCCGGCTGCTCGGCGCACAGGGTCACGGCGACGACGATCTGGCGGCCCCGCGCGGTGGTGACGCGCAGGCAGGAGGTGTCGTCGGACTCGATGTCGTTGGCGCGCAGCAGCTCGGTCTCGATGTCGGTGACGTCCTCGGCCCGGGTGGAGTCGTCCAGGGCGAGTGCGGTGGCGACGGCGTGGGCGAGCGGGTTGGTCAGGACGCCGTCGACGACGTCGACGCCGTTCAGCCGCCGCCTGCCCGCCCAGGGTGCCCGCCGGTAGTAGGACTCGGCGCGCGCCCAGGCACCGGCGCCGCCGATCCCGGCGACCTCGCCGATCGCGCCCTCGGCCATCAGCTCACGGATCGCGGGCACGGCGTGCGAGCCCAGCGACTGGAAGCCGATCTGGCAGACGACCCCGGCCGCGGCGACCCCGTCGGCCATGCGCCGGAACTCGGCGTAGGAGGGAGCGGGGGGCTTCTCCAGCAGAAGGTGCACGCCCCTTCGGGCTGCCGTCAGCGCGAGGTCGGTGTGCGTGGGGATGGGCGTGCAGATCACCGCGATCTCGGCGCCGGTGGAGTCGAGGAGCGCGCCGAAGTCGGCGGACTGCTCGGGCGCGCCCGAACCCCTCAGGCCCTCGGGGAGCTCGTCGCCGGTCAGCGGGGTCAGCTCGCAGATGCCCGCCAGCCGGACGATGCCCTTGTCCTGGAGCCGGCGGATGTTGTCGAGGTGCCAGCGGCCGTGGCCGCGCGCGCCCGCCAGGACGACGGGGACGGCAGTGCTCATCGGATCCTCCCCGCGCCGGCGCCGCGGGCCACCTCTCGGTCGGCCGCCTCGGCGCTGTCGATCTTTGTGTGCAGGGTAGGTGTCCAGCCGACGTCGGCCGTGAGGTCGCGCTCGCTGCCGGAGTTGTAGGCGTTGTAGATGGCCAGGAGGTCGACCGGGTAGCCGTTGAAGAGGGTGCCGGACTGGTGCAGCGCGGTGCCGTTCCAGCTCTTGACCAGGTCGGCGGCCTCGACGTGGCCCGGCGTGTGGAAGGCGTTGTTCTCGGCGAAGACCGCCGACTCGGTGGAGACGCCGAGGGAGTAGCGGTAGTCGGCGTCGTCCTCGTCGACGACGTACCGGTTGTTATAGACGTGCACCTGTCCGAAGCGGACGCGGGGCGCGCGCTGGACGACGGACGCGAACGCGTTGTGGTGCAGGGTGACCCGGAGCCTGCCGCGGTCGCCGGACGCCGTGTCGCTGCTGCCGATGAGCATCGCCTTGTCGTGGTCGGCGAACCGGCTCCAGGAGACGGTCACCAGGTCGGAGCCGTTGGTGATGTCCAGCAGGCCGTCGTGGCGGAGGTAGTTGCGGGCGAAGTAGGTGGGCTCCTTCTCGTCGGGGTGGCCCTTGTCGCTCGCGGTGACGTGGTCGACCCAGACGTGGGTGGCGCCGTTCAGCCAGAGGTTGTCGTACGCCGTCTTCCAGTCGCCGAGGCCGCCGGTGTTGGGCTGCCAGACGGGGAAGCAGTCGTAGGCGTCGCGCAGTTCGAGGTTGCGGACGATGACGTTGTCCGCGTTCCGGATCTGGAGGCTGGCGCCCTTGAGGACGGCTGTGTTCCTGGAGTCTCCGAGGCCGACGATGGTGGTGTTGGAGCCGACGCGCAGTTCGACCCGCTCGGCCTGCTTCGCCGCGGAGGCCCGGCGGGCCTCCTCCTGCGGGCCGCTGGGCTTGGCGGAGCCCCAGGTGCGGGGGTCGTAGGCGGCGAGGTACTTCTTCAGGCTGTAGCCGTCGGTGGCGTAGTCGGCGCAGTCCAGGTGGTCGCCGTCGTCGTCGGTGTTGGCGTCGATGGTCCCCGCGATCTTGATGATCTTCGGGGTGGCGCTGCCGCCGTCGAGGGCGCGGACGAGTTCGGCGCGGTCGGTGACCGTGTACACGTGCGCGTCGTCGGCCGCGGCGCCGCCGGTGGTGCCGCCGTCCGCGGCGGCCCAGCCGTCGTTCGTGGGCAGGGTGTCACGGCTGATGTCCCGGACCTCGGCGTGCGCGGGGACGCACAGGAGCCCCAACAAGGCTGTCGCGACGGTGATCTGACGGAGTCTCATCCCTTCACCGCCCCCGCGCTGAAGCCGGTGATCAGCCACTTCTGGATGAAGGCGAACACGATCACGACCGGCACGGCCGCGATGATGCCGCCCGCGGCGAGGGCGCCCAGGTCGACGCTGTCCGCGCTCATCAGGGTGTTCAGGCCGACCGGGATGGTCTGCTTGTCCTGGTTGTTGAGGAACATCAGGGCGAACAGGAAGTGGTTCCAGGAGTGCACGAAGGCGAAGGAGCCGACGGCGATCAGGCCCGGCCGCAGCAGCGGCAGCACGACGATCCGGAAGGCCGTCATGCGGTTGCAGCCGTCCACCCAGGCCGCCTCCTCCAGGGAGTACGGCACGTTCTTGATGAAGTTGCTGATCAGGATCATCGACAGCGGCAGCTGGAAGACCGTCTCGGCGAGGATGACGCTGCCCAGGCTGTTGATCATCTGGAGTTCGGCGAAGATCTCGAACAGCGGGACCAGCAGCAGCGCGCCCGGCACGAACTGGGAGCACAGCAGGCCCAGCATGAACGCCCGCTTGATCTTGAAGTCGAACCGGGCGAGGGCGTAGCCGCCGGCCAGGGCGACGAGGGTCGTCATGACCAGGGTCGCGACGCCGACGAGCACGCTGTTGGCGAAGTAGGTGCCGAAGCTGCGCTCCGTCCAGACCTTCTCGAAGTGGTCGAAGGTCATCGGCCAGGGCACCAGCGAGGTCGAGCCGGCCGGGCGCAGGGCGAACAGCAGGATCCAGTAGAAGGGGATGAGGGTGAAGACCAGGTAGATCCCCAGGGGCAGGTAGATCTGCCAGCGGGGCGCCTCGTCCCAGGCACGTCTGCCCTTGGCGGGACGCGGCGGTTCGGGGGCGACGGGCGCCGGAGCGGGCGCCGCCTTGGTGGCTTCCTTGACGCTCACTTGCTCTCGCCTCCGAACTTGCTCAGCCGCAGATAGACCATCGAGCAGAAGAGCAGGATCACGAACGCGACCGTGGTCAGGGCGGACGCGTAGCCGAAGTTGTGGGCGTCGACCGAGGTGTTGGCGATGTAGAGCGGGAGGGTCGTGGTCTCCCCCGCCGGGCCGCCGCCGGTCAGTGTGTAGAGCAGGTCGACGTTGTTGAACTCCCAGACCGCGCGCAGCAGCGTGGACAGGATGATGGCGTCCTTCAGATGGGGCAGCGTGATGTGCCAGAACTGCTTGAGGCGGCTGGCCCCGTCGACCTCGGCGGCCTCGTAGAGGTCCTTCGAGACGGACTGGAGGTCGGCGAGGATGAGGATCGCGAAGAAGGGCACACCGCGCCACAGGTCGGCGACGATCGCCGCCGGGAAGACGGTGGAGGTGTCCGACAGCCAGCTGGTGCCGTAGGAGCCGATGCCCATGTCGGCGAGGTAACGGCTGATGCCCGTCTGGGAGTTGTACAGCAGCACCCAGATCGCGGAGGTCAGTACGCCGGAGACGGCCCACGGGGAGAAGACCATCGCGCGCCCCAGGCCCCGGCCCACGAAGGTCTGGTTGACGATGAGGGCCAGCGCGAGACCGAACAGCAGCTGGAGGCCGACCTCGACGAACACCCACTTGGCGCTGAAGGTCAGCGTGTCCCAGAACTGCGGGTCCTTGGTGAAGATCTCGACGAAGTTGTCGAAGCCCGCGTAGCCGTTTCGCCACGGCTTGGTGGGGTTGTAGTTCTGCAGGCTGTAGTAGAAGACGCTGATGACCGGGTAGGCGATGAAGCCCAGCATCAGCAGGGCGGCGGGTGCGATCAGCAGGTAGGGGAGCCTGCGCGGGGTGGCGGAGGCACGGCGCCGCCGGGGTGGCGCGGGCGGTTTCGCCACGGCTGCGGCTTGGGCCATGACTGTTCTCCGTTCTCAGTACGTCGTGGTGCGTCGTGCGTCGGTTCGTGCGTGGGAAGCGCTTTCTTCCTGTGCAGGGTCGTGCCGGGGTCGTGCTGAGGTACTCCGGTGGTGCTGAGGTACTCGAGTGGCGCGGTGGTTCAGCCCGCGTACGGGTCCTGCACCGTGCCCGGGCGGGCCAGGAACTCGAAGTCGCAGCCGGTGTCGGCCTGCGTGATCTGCTCGCTGTAGAGCGCGCCGTAGCCGCGCTCGTAGCGGGTGGGCGGAGGTGTCCACTCCGTCCTTCGGCGTTCCAACTCCTGGTCGTCTACGTTGAGTTGAAGGGTTCGAGCCTCGACATCCAGGGTGATCGAGTCGCCCGTGCGGACAAGGGCCAGCGGGCCGCCGATGTACGACTCCGGCGCCACGTGCAGCACGCACGTGCCGTAGCTCGTGCCGCTCATCCGGGCATCGGAGATCCGCACCATGTCCCGTACTCCCTGCTTCAGGAGGTACTCGGGGATGGGGAGCATGCCGTACTCGGGCATGCCCGGTCCGCCCTTGGGCCCGGCGTTGCGCAGCACCAGCACGCTGTCGGCGGTGATGTTCAGCGACGGGTCGTTGATGGTGCGCTGCATGGTCTTGTAGTCGTCGAAGACGACGGCGGGACCGGTGTGCTTGAGCAGGTGCTGCTCGGCGGAGATGTGCTTGATGACGGCGCCGTCGGGGCAGAGGTTGCCGCGCAGCACGGCGACTCCGCCCTCGGCGGCGACCGGGTTCTCGCGGATGCGGATGACGTCGTCGTTGTGGACGACGGCGCCCTCGATCTGCTCGCCCAGGGTGCCGTTGACGGTGGGCCGGTCCAGGTGCAGCAGGTCGGTGATCCGGGAGAGGAAGGCCGGCAGACCGCCGGCGAAGTGGAAGTCCTCCATGAGGTACGTCCGTCCGCCGGGCCGGACGTTGGCGAGCACCGGCACGGTACGGGCGATGCGGTCGAAGTCGTCGAGGGTGAGCTTGATGCCGGCGCGTCCCGCCATCGCGATCAGGTGGATGACCGCGTTGGTGGAGCCGCCGAGGCCGAGGATGGTGGTCACGGCGTCCTCGAAGGCGTCCCGGGTGAGGATCCCGGACGGCTTGAGCCCCGTCCAGGCGAGCTCCACGGCACGGCGTCCGGAGGCGGCGGCCATCCGCTCGTGCCCGGAGTCGACGGCCGGGATCGAGGAGGCGCCCGGCAGCGTGATACCGAGGGCTTCCGCCGCCGCGGTCATCGTCGACGCGGTCCCCATGGTCATGCAGTGACCAGGCGAACGCGCCAGCCCGCCCTGCAGCTCCCGCAGTTCGCAGTCGGTCAGGTTGCCCGCGCGGTGCTCGTCCCAGTACTTCCACATGTCGGTGCCGGACCCGAGGGTCTCGCCGCGCCAGTGGCCCGGCAGCATCGGCCCCGCGGGCACGAAGAGGGCCGGTACGTCGGCCGAGGCCGCGCCCATGAGCAGCGCGGGCGTCGACTTGTCGCAGCCGCCGAGCAGCACCGCCGCGTCGATCGGGTACGACCGCAGCAGCTCCTCCGTCTCCATCGCGAGGAGGTTGCGGTAGAGCATCGGGGTCGGCTTCTGGTACGTCTCGGAGAGCGTGGCGACCGGGAACTCCAGCGGGAAGCCGCCGGCCTGCCACACGCCCCGCTTGACCGCCTCGGCCCGCTCGCGCAGATGGACATGGCAGGGGTTGATGTCGGACCAGGTGTTCAGGACGGCGATCACCGGGCGGCCCTGGTACTCCTGCGCCTCATAACCGAGCTGGCGCATCCGGGCGTTGTGCGACCAGGTGCGCAGCTGGCCCTCGGCGCCGTACCACTGGTGGCTCCTGAGGTCCTCGGGACGCAGTCTGCCGGTCATATCGACCACCCCGCGGCGATCGCGGCGACCTCGGCCCGCTCGCTCTCGGGCAGTTGCCTGCTCGGCGGGCGGACCTCGCGGCGGCACAGCCCGAGGGAGGCGAGGGCCTCCTTGACGACGGTGACGTTGTTGGCGGAGCCGCTGTCGGCGCGCAGTTCCTCGAAGCGGCGGATCTGCTCCCAGACCTTCATGGCGGCCGGGTAGTCGCCGGAGCGCAGCGCCTCGATCATGTTCAGGGAGACCGCCGGGGCGACGTTCACCAGCCCGGAGGTGAAGCCGGTGGCGCCCGCGGAGAAGTAGGAGGGCGCGTAGGGCTCGGCGAGTCCTGCCACCCACACGAACCGTTCCAGCCCGGCGTCGCGGGCGAAGGCCGCGAACTTGGCGGCGTCCGGCACGGCGTACTTGACGCCGATGACGTTCGGGCAGGCGTCGGCGAGTTCGGCGAGCCGGGCACCGGTCAGCTGCGCGTTGCGGATGTACGGGACGACGCCCAGCTCCGGCACGGCCTCGGCGATGGCCCGGTGGTAGTCGACCCAGCCGGCCTGGGAGACGTACGGGTGGACGGGCTGGTGGACCATCACCATCTGGGCACCGAGGTCACGGGCGTGCCGGGCGGAGGCGACGGCGGTGGGGATGTCGTGCCCGACACCGACCAGGATGACGGCCCGCTCCCCGGCCTCGTCGATCGTCAGCTCCGTGACGAGCCGGCGCTCCTCGGGGGTCAGCGCGTAGAACTCGCCGGTGTTGCCGTTCGGGGTGAGGGTCGTGATGCCGCCGTCGAGCAGACGGCGCAGCAGGGCCCGGTAGGTGTCCTGCTCGACGGAGCCGTCCTCGGCGAACGGCGTCACCGGGATCGCCACCACGTCGGCCAGGGCCGCCCGCTGGGTCTCGAACGCCACGCTGCTCATTCCTGACCTTCCTGTTCCAGTTCCGCCTGGGGGAAAGCGCGCTGCACGAAGGACGCTATGTGGGAGTGCAGGGCGCGGGCCGCGCCGTCGGCGTCGCCGTCGAGGGCGAGCCGGAGGATCTCGCGGTGCTCGCCCGCCTCCCGCTCCCAGGAGGGCGAGGCGGCCCACGCGACGGCGGAGACGAGGGCGGCCTGGTCGCGGACCTCGTCGAGCATCCGGCCGAGCAGCGGGTTGCCGCACGGCAGGTACAGGGCGCGGTGGAACTCCCGGTTGGCCAGGGAGCGTTCGGCGGTGTCGGTGGCGGCGTCGGCCCTGGTCAGCGCAGTGCGGGCGGCTTCGAGGGAGGCCCCGCGACGCACGGCCCGCTTCAGCGCCTCGGGCTCCAGCAGCAGCCGGACGTCGTAGACCTCGCGCGCCATGTCCGCGTCCACCATGCGCACCGTGACGCCCTTGTACTGGCTCATCACGACCAGCCCTGTCCCGGCGAGCGTCTTGAGCGCCTCGCGCACCGGGGTCTTCGACACCCCGAACTGCGCGGCGAGCTCGGTCTCGACCAGCGCCTGGCCGGGCGTCAGCTGCCCGGTGAGGATGCGGTGTTTGATCCCCTCCAGCACGTACTGCGTGCGGGAGGGGATCGGCGTGGGCACAGAGGTCATGCGCGCCTCTCGGATCTCGCGTCCCGGGGGATCGCGTATCGGATCTCGCGTATCGCGTCTCATATATGACGTACGAAGTACGACGCGATGACGGTAGGAGGGCGCGGTTGTTTCGTCAATGCTTCCGGCAGAGGAAGTCGCGGGGGCCCTTCACCGGCGGGCGTGTGCGAGGACGAGCCGGTGACACCGTTGCACCCGGTCGGCGAGGGTGCCGTTCGCACCGGACAGCTCGTCCAGGTAATGAAGCAGGTCTGTGACGGCGTCGAAGTCGGGGCCGCTTTCCAGGAACTCCCCGGTCGCCTCCGCGACCCTGTCCTCTTCGTCGAGGAGGAGCGCGCGGAACAGGCCGAAGAACCTGGTGGCGTCCTCGTCGGGCGATGCGGCAGGGAGGGCCAGCAGTTCGGCCCACCGGTCCCTGCATGCCGCAAACCCCGAGGTCACCGTATCGAGCATGAGCACTTCGAACAGCAGGCCGACATGATCGGGTTCAGCCGCGGCCGCCCGCTCCAGGTCCTCCCGGGCCCGCGCGTGGCAGCCCGCCTCCCGCCATGCGATCCCCCGACGGACGAGGGCCCAGACCAGGGTGGGATCGCGGTCCAGAGCAGCTGTGAAGTCGGCGACACCCTCCTCGTGACGGCCGGTCTGGCGGTAGGCCTCGCCGCGTTCGACAAGGGCCACCAGAAGCGTCGGATCCTGCGCGAGAGCGGCGGTGAGGTCCGCGATGGCCTCGTCGAGTCGGCCGGCGTCGCGCTGGGCCTGTCCCCGCTCGGAGCGTGCCCAGGTGTAGGCCGGGTCGAGAGCCAGCGCAGCCGTGAAGTCGGCCACCGCCTCGTCGAAACGGCCGGCCTGCCGATGAGCCGCGCCCCGCTCGGCGAATGCCCAGTCCAGTGTGGGGTCGGCCTCCAGGGCGGCGGTGAGGTCGGCGATCGCCTCGTCCAGCCGGCCGGCGTGGCGATGGGCCTCACCACGGTGGGCACGGGCAGAGCTGGAGACGGGGTCGAGAGCCAGCGCGGCCGTGAAGTCGGCCACGGCCTCGTCGAAACGGCCGGCCTGCCGATGAGCCGCCCCCCGCTCGACGAACGCCCAGTCCAGTGTGGGGTCGGCCTCCAGGGCGGCGGTGAGGTCGGCGATCGCCTCGTCCAGCCGGCCGGCCTGTCCGTGCGCCTGGCCACGGGACGCGAGCGTCCACATCGAGGTGGGGTCGATGTGCAGAGCGGCGGTGAAGTCGGCCACCGCCTCGTCGAGACGGCCCGCCTCGCGGTGGGCTTCACCACGGTGGGTGAGAGCCCAGGCGTAGGCGGGGTTGATGTCGAGAGCCGCGGTGAAATCGGCTACGGCCATGTCGTAGCGGTCGGCCATGCGATGAGTCTCTCCACGCTGGGCGAGGGCCCAGGCATAGGGAGGGTCGAGCTCCGCGGCGGCCGACAGATCGGTGACTGCCTCGTCCAGACGGCCCAGTGCCCGCTGGGCCACGCCCCGCTCGGCGAGGGACCAGGCCATGGTCCCGTCCTGTTCGAGAGCGGCGGTGAAGTCGGCGATGGCCTCGAGATGCCGACCGGCCCTCGCGTGGGCCAGCCCGCGCTGGCCCAAGGCCCACGTGTACGTGGGGTCGAGGTCCAGGGCCGCCGTGAAGTCGGCCACGGCCGCGTCGTACCGTCCGGCCTGTCGGCGCGTCAGCCCACGGAAGGGCAGGACGCCGGCCGCAAGCGTGGCATCCAGCTCGAGCGCGGCCGTGAAGTCGGCTTCGGCCTCGTCGTAACGGGCGGTCTCGCCGTGGACTTCCCCGCGGGAAGCCAGGGCCCGCGCCAGCGTCGGGTCGAGTTCGAGCGCGGCGGTCAGGTCGGTGAGGGCCTCCTCGTGGCGGCCCGCCTGCCTGTTCGTCTCTCCCCGGCGGGCCAGAGCCCAGGCGTGCGTGGGTTCGAGGGCGAGCGCGGTCGTCAGGTCGCTGATCGCCTGGTCCGTGTGCTGGAGGTAGCGGTGCAGATCACCGCGGTAGGCCCAGGCCCGGGCGTTGCGGGGATCCGTGGCAATGGCCAGGTCCAGTGCCTGGGTGGCTTCGTCGTCACGGTCGGTGAGATAGAGGCGCCGGCCACGGTAGGTGTGGATCCATGCCCGGGCTGACGCGTCCATCCCGCCGTGAGCCAGCAGGACGGACAGGGCGGCGAGCAGGGGCTCGGAGTCCGCCATGGCGTTCTGCAGTCGGTCGGCCCAGGTGAGCAGGGCCGGATCGGCGGTGTCGCGGGCGGCCTGCGCGAAGCCGTCGGTCCACTGTTGCAGGATCTCCCCGTCCTGGCCGGCTGCGTGGACGGCCTCTTCCAGGGCGGCGGGCAGGTGAGCGGCCGGATGCGCGCACAGCCGGTGGTACGTCTCGTCCAGGCGGTGTCTGCGCCACCGGGGGTCACCCCAGCGCTTCCCCTCGGGAACATCCGGCTCGGCATCGGCGCGCCAGGCAGCGTGCGCGTCCGCCAGCCGCACGTGCGCCGCGGTCCAGCGCTGCGGGGAATGGGCGCGCTGCTGGCGCAGCATGCTCGCGCGCACCACTGCGTGGTACTGCTTGAAGTCGCCGCGGCCGCTGACGAACGGCTGCTCGCACAGCCACTGCCAGAGCCCACGCGCCTCGGGCGGCGTGGCAGCGGCGAAGATGTCCTCGTTCAGTTGCGGTGGGAACGCGCACGCCAGCACCGTTTCACGCTGCTGCGCGTCGATGATCCACTGTACGAACCGCTCCACGGCCGCGTCCGCCACGTTCCCGTCGGCCGCCACGTCCTCGGCCGCTGCGGGCCGGGTGAACGCCAGGAGTTCCACCAGCAGGGGCAGCCCCATCGACAGGTGCAGCACCGCCTCCACCACATCCGGTTCCGTCACGCCCCGGGCGGCCAGCAGCTCTCTCGTCTCAGCGACGGTGAACACGTCCAGGGGGACGTCCGCCACGAGGGCCCGCAGGGCGGCCCACTCCCGTTCCGCGAGCTCGTCGCGTCCGGCCAGTACCACCATGACGTTCGCGGGCAACGGCCCGAACGCGTCCTCCAGCAGGTCGCGCAGCCATCCGTCCAGATAGCGGCCGGTCACCTCCCAGGTGTCGAGGAACAGCACGACCCACGGGTACCGGCCGCAGAGCCGGACGAGGTCCGAGACGAACGCCCGGCTCACCCCGGCCGCGTCGCTCGTCCGGGCCCGGCGGCTCCGGGCCCGTGCGCCGGACCGGAGCCGGTCAAGGCCTTGGGCCGCTGCGTCGGGGTTCGCCATCGCGGCCACGGGGCCGGCACCCGGTATCAGTGACACGGCTCCGAGAGCGGCCTGCGCCACCACCCTGCTGGACACCGAGGCATCGCCCTCGGCCGACACCGGTTCGGCGGCGGCCTCCTGCTCCCGGCGGTACTGCTCCGCCGCCCGGTCGTACTCCTTGAGCGGCCCCGCCTGTTCCGCCAGTTGCCGCGCCAGTTCCGTGAGGGCCGGCTGCACTCCGTGGACGTCACCCTCGTCGACCACCGCCGTCACCGCGCCGGCGCGCCGGGCGGCCTCCTGCCACTGGCGCAGCAGCGTGGACTTGCCCACGCCACCCACCCCGCGCACGTGGAACAGAAACTCGGCCGGGTCCTCCTCCGACTGCGGATCCCTGGCCAGGTTCTCGGCGAACAGGGACAGTTGCGCCCGCCGGCCGACGAATCGTGCCCGCGTCCGCTGCCGGATCAGCTCCCCCCGCGACCGGCTCCGACGCCCCGACCCCGCCATGCCCCACCCCGTTCCGGCCCTCGCCCCACCGCCCGCCCCGGCCATTCTGCCGCGCCGACGGGGCATGGAGAGGCGCTGCGGGAAAGGCCGTCACGCGGTTCGGATCAGGCGCACGCCGTCGCGTGACCAACCACGCGGCCGGGGGGCGAGGGCCCTGGGGCCGGAGCCGCTCCCTAGGGCGTGCCCGTCCACCCCGGGTCCCGCCCGCTCAGCCCCACCGCCCGGTCCAGCAGGGGCGCGTCGGGCGGGACGGGGACGACGGGGCCGAAGATCGCGCCCCTGCTGGGGTCGTCGACCGACGCGGCGAGGAAGTCGTGGCAGACCCGGAGCGCGGCCGGGTCGGGGGTGCAGGCCTGGCCGGTCGCGCGGGCCAGGTCCCAGCCGTGGATCACCAGCTCGTCGGTGGCGACGAGCCCCGCGATCTCGCCGGGCAGGTCGACGCCGCCGGCCCGGGTCATGCCGGTCCACGCGGCCGGGTCGCGCCAGGCCTCGGCCAGTTCGGCGAGGACCTTGGGCAGTTCCTCGCGCCAGCCGGGCCCGAGGGCGGGGAGCGTGGAGCCGGGGCTGGTGTCGGTCGTGGCGCCCAGGTCCTTGCGGCCGGCGTCGCGGAAGGCGACGGTCAGCCCCAGCAGGTGGCCCAGCAGGTGGCGCACGGCGTACTCCGGGCAGGGCGTGGGGCCCGCCAGGTGCTCGTCGGTGACGCCTTCGGCCAGGCGCGCCAGGACCGCCGTCTGCGGTCCGAGATCGAGGGTCGGGGTGGTGTCGGTCATCCTCTGTTCCTCCTGGTTGCGTTCCTGGGAGGTAGACCGACGCCGACCGCGGAACTCATCGTCCGGCCGCCCGTTTCCTACGGCACGTTCCCGATCCCCGCTCGTAGGCCTTAGGGCCACGATGAACAGGCATGACGAACAGAACGACCTGGCCCGTGGTGCGTGTCCTGCGGGACCGCGACGCGGGGCTCTACCTCTCCGGCGTGGTGGTCTCCGGCTTCGGCACCTCGGCGCTGTGGCTGGCCTCCGGCGTATGGGTCAAGGACCTCACCGGCTCGGACGGCCTGGCCGCGCTGTGCATGCTCGCCATGTGGCTGCCGGCCCTCGCCGGACCGCTGCTGGGCACCCTCGCCGACCGGGCCCGCCGCAGGCCGCTGCTGATCGGCGTGAACCTGCTCCTCGGCGCTCTCCTGCTCACCCTCCTGAGCGTCGACACGCCGGGCGACCTGTGGCTGCTGTACGCGGTGCTGTTCGTGTACGGCGCGGCGGGCGTCGTACACGACGCGGCCGAGTCGGCGCTCGTGGCGACCGCCGTCGACCCGTCCCTGCTCGGCGACTTCAACGGCCTGCGCATGACGGCCACCGAGGGCATGAAACTCCTGGCCCCGCTGGCGGGCGCGGGCCTGTACGCGGCGTACGGCGGCGCGAGCGTCGCCCTCCTGGACGCGGCGACGTTCGTCCTGGCCACGGGCCTGTACGCGCTGCTGCGGGTGCGGGAGGAGAAGCCCGGGCCGCCCACCGGCGGCCGCCGGGAACAGACCGCCGAGGGCGCTCGCCACCTGTGGGCGCACCCCGTGCTGCGCCCTCTGGTGCTGGCGGGCGGCGCCACCATGCTGTTCGCCGGTCTGAACGGGGCGATGGCCTACGCCGTCGTCGAGGGCCTCGGGCGCTCCCCCGCGTACGCCGGTGTGCTGTACGCCGTGCAGGGCGCCGGGTCGGTCGCGGTCGGCCTGTGCTCCGGCGCCGCCCTGCGCCGCCTGGGCGAGCGGCGCTTCGCGGCGTACGGCATCGCCCTGCTGGCCGTCGCGGTGGCCCTGCGGGCGGTGCCGTCCGACCCGCTGGCGCTGGTGTGCGGCGCGGCGATCGGGGCGGGGCTGCCCGCGGTGCTGATCGCCACGCTGACGTCCGTGCAGCGCGAGACGCCGGGCCCGCTGCTGGGCCGGGTCACCGCCACGGCCAACACACTCGTGTACACGCCGAACGTGGTCGGGCTGGCCGCCGGGGCGGCCCTGGTCGAGCTGGTGGGTCACCGGCCGGTGCTGGTGGCCCTGGGCGTGGCTCTGCTGGTGACGGCGGCCGCGCTGGTTCAGCGCCGGGCGAGAGCGGAGCGGACGGTCTCCAGGTCGCCGTCGGACGCCAACCCGGCGTGATACAGCCGCAGTTCGGTGGCGCCGAGCCGCCGGGCCTCGGCCGCGTCGGCGGCCAGGGTGCCGGGGCTGCCGGCCATGCCGGAGACCACGGTGAAGTTGGCGGCGATGACCGCGCCCTGCCGGCCCTGCCGGGCGAACGGCGTCAGGGTGCCGGTACCGCCCGCGCAGGGCACCACCACACCGTCCGCGACGGACAGGATGTGCGCCGGGTCGACCCCCGGGTTGGCACCGACGTGGTAGGACACCGGGTCCGCGTGCAGCAGCACCTGGAAGCCGTCGGGCGCGGCCTCGCGCACGGCCAGGACCGCCGTTTCCTGGAGTGTGCGGGCGGTTTCGTCCCGGTACGCGCGCGTGGTGTTCGCGAGTGTCTCGCCGAGGAGCTTCTCGACGCCCGCCCAGCCGCCGTCGGAGGGCGTCACCCCCTGCCACACCGGCTCCAGCGCGGTCCGTACGGCGGCGGCCAGCTCGTCGGCGTCCAGGCCGTACCGGCCGTAGCCCTCCCGGCAGGACGGGCAGAAGCACAGCGCCATCAGGTACTGCCCGGCGTCGCCGAGGCCGACGCCGCCGGTCTTGTCGTGGGCGTGCAGATGCTGGAGGCCGTACCAGCCGAGCGATTCCAGCTCGGTGCCACGCGCCCCGGGCCGTACGGCCGCCTCCGCCGCCAGGTCGGTCAGGTACGCGCGCGTGGCGGGCTGCGCGATGCACGGCGCCCAGGGGTAGCGGTCGCCGTAGGCGTTGACGACCGAGGTGCCCGGATGCTCGGCGCCCAGGCGCGAGTTGTGCGCGAGGACGACCCAGGTGTGCACCTCAAGGCCGGCGTCCGTGAGCGCGGCGGCGGCCTCGCCGAAGGCGTCCCCAGGGGCCCAGTCACCGGCGGGGTAGGGGCGCAGTTCCCGCCCGTCCCAGCGGTCGCCCGCCGGGTACAGCACGGCGGCGTGTTCGGCGGTGACGATGCGATGGCGCGGGTGGCGGGGGGTGAGCGCGCGCGTGGAGTGGTAGGCGGCGGCGAGCGTCACCTGCTCCACGCCGAGCCCCGCGATCCGCGCGGGCGCCTCCGGGTCCCCGTTGACGTCCCAGGGGTAGACGAATGCCGACGCCTTCACTTGGCCTCCTCAAGCAGCGCGTAGCCGCGCTCGATCACTTCGGCGAGCTGCTTGACATGATCCCCGGTCGGCTCGTGCAGCGGGGGCCGCACCTCCCCCACGTCCAGTACGCGCAGCCGTACGCCGGCCTTGACGAGGGCGACGGCGTAGCCGCGGCCCTGGGCGCGCAGTTCGACGAAGGGGCGGTAGAAGCCGTCCAGCAGCTTCTCCACCACGCTGTCGTCGCCGTTGCGGAGCGCCTGGTGGAAGGCGAGGGCGATCTCGGGCGCGAAGCAGAACACGGCGGACGAGTAGAGCGTGACGCCGAGGGCGCGGTAGGCGAGCTGGGTCTGTTCGGCGGTCGGCAGGCCGTTGAAGTAGAGGAAGTCGCCGGGGACCTCGGAGCGCACGGCGCTGATGACGCGCTGCATGAGGTCGAGGTCGCCCAGCCCGTCCTTGAGGCCGATGATCCCGTCCGTGCGGGCGAGTTCGACGACGGTCTCGGGGGTGAAGACGGCGTTGTCCCGCTGGTAGACGATGACCGGCAGGGCGGTGGCGGCGGCCAGTTCGCGGTAGTGCCGCAGCAGGCCCTGCTGCCCGGCGACGACGAGGTACGGCGGCATCGCGAGCAGCCCGTCCGCCCCGGCCGACTCGGCGAGCCGGGCGTAGCGCACGGCGAGCGCGGTGCCGTACCCGGCGCCCGCGACGACCGGCACCCGCCCCTCGGCCGCCTCCACGGCCACCCGTACGCAGGCCTCGAACTCCTCGGGCGTGAGCGCGTGGAACTCGCCGGTGCCGCAGCAGGCGAACACGGCGGCGGCTCCGGCCTCCACCCCGCGGCGTACGTGCGTGCGGTAGGTGTCGAGGTCCACGGAACCGTCGGGGCCGTAGGCGGTGACCGGGAAGAACAGCGGTCCGCTGGGGATGTCGAGTCGGGCGGCGAGAGGGGCTGACGTCACGAGCTCTCCCGGTTCCATATTCATGATTGCCGTCTATATTTCTGAACACATCCACGCTAAGGCGCAGCCTCGGCGCCGGTCAAGCGCGCGAACCCGCCACGCACCAGCGGATTCGCTCTTTCCACGGCATACTTGACGGGTTCTGCTCCAGATCCCTAGCGTGTCCACGCATATGAATGCCGTGCACTCATCTGCACGGTGGGAGATTTCAAGGAGACCGAGGATGCCCGCTCCCCGCACCGTCCTGCTCACCGGCGCCGCCGGTGGCCTCGGCACCCTGATGCGGGACCTGCTCCCGGACTACGGATACGAGCTGCGCCTGCTCGACATGCGCCCGGTCGAGGGCGCGCCGGACGCGGTCATCGCCGACCTCGCCGACCAGGACGCCGTGCGCGAGGCCGTCCGCGGCGTCGACGCGATCATCCACCTCGCGGGCATCTCCCTGGAAGCCCCGTTCGAGAAGATCCTCAAGGCGAACATCGAGGGCACCTACCACCTGTACGAGGCCGCCCGCGAGGAGGGCGTCGGCCGGATCGTCTTCGCCTCCTCCAACCACGCCGTCGGCTACACCCCGCGCCCCCAGGGCGACGACCCCCTGATCCCGGTCGACACCCCCCGCCGCCCGGACACCTTCTACGGCCTGTCCAAGTGCTTCGGCGAGGACCTCGCGCAGCTCTACTGGGACAAGCACGGCCTGGAGACGGTCTCGGTGCGCATCGGCTCCTGCTTCCCCGAGCCGACCAGCGTGCGCATGCTCTCGGTGTGGATGAGCCCCGCCGACGGCGCCCGCCTCTTCCACGCGGCCCTGACCGCCGAGCACGTCGGCCACACCGTCGTCCACGGCTCCTCCGCCAACACCCGGCTGTGGTGGGACCTCACCACCGCCCGGGCGCTCGGCTACGAGCCGCAGGACGACTCCGAGCCGTGGGCCGGGAAGCTCATCGCCGAGCAGGGCGAGCTGGACCCGGAGAACGAGGCGCACGCCTGCCTGGGCGGCCACTTCGTGACGGACCCGCCGATCTGGCCGTACTGACCGGAAAGAGTCGTCGCGAGAGGGCGGGCGGGCAGGAAACGGGCCTGCCCGCTCGGGCATTCGGGCAACGCCCTGAGGGGCGCGGGGAACTGCGCGACCAGCCACAACGCACCCGCAGACGGCCATGACCTCCCCGCGAGCGCCCGCGCACGCCCACGACCGAACGGGCACACACGGGCAGGATCCCGCCCGCAACAGACCTGGCCACCGCGGAACACCCGCTGTAGAACTTCCCCCATGGCCCGACCGAGGGCCCGAACGGGCAGCACTGCAGGAAGGCGGGTGACGGCCATGACCAGAACCGCGGAAGAACGCCAGCGCGAGATCGTCCGTGCAGCCCGCGCGAGCGGTTCCGTCGACGTCACCGCCCTCGCCGCCGAACTGGGCGTGGCCAAGGAGACCGTCCGGCGGGACCTGCGCGTCCTGGAGGACCACGGCCTGCTCCGCCGCACCCATGGCGGCGCCTACCCGGTGGAGAGCGCCGGCTTCGAGACGACGCTCGCCTTCCGCGCCACCAGCCACGTCCCCGAGAAGCGCCGCATCGCGACCGCCGCCGCCGAGCTGCTCGGCGACGCCGAGACCGTCTTCGTCGACGAGGGCTTCACCCCCCAGCTCATCGCCGAGGCACTCCCCCGGGACCGGCCGCTGACCGTGGTCACCGCGTCCCTGCCGGTCGCCGGCGCCCTCGCCGGGACCGACACCGTGTCCGTCCTGCTGCTCGGCGGCCGGGTCCGCTCTGGCACCCTCGCCACCGTCGACCACTGGACGACCAAGATGCTGGCCGGCTTCGTCGTCGACCTGGCGTACATCGGCGCCAACGGCATCTCCCGCGAGCACGGCCTCACCACCCCCGACCCGGCCGTCAGCGAGGTCAAGAGCCAGGCGATCCGGGCCGCCCGCCGCACGGTGTTCGCGGGCGTGCACGCCAAGTTCGGAGCGGTCAGCTTCTGCCGGTTCGCCGAGGTCGGCGCGCTGGAGACGATCGTGACGAGCACCCTGCTGCCGGCCGCCGAGGCCCACCGCTACTCACTGCTCGGACCGCAGGTCATCCGGGTCTGACCACCCACCGTCCCTCCACTCCTCGCCCCCGGGGCACCCCCACGCCCTGCGATGCCCCCTATCTCCCCATACATCCAGATCTCCATACCTCCAGGAGCGATCCATGCGAACCCAGAGCCGACGACGGCCACCGCGAGCCACGCTCGCCATGGCCGCCGCAGGGACGCTGCTCGCCCCGCTGCTCTCCGGCTGCTGGGTCGGCGCGGGCGGGGCCGGATCCGGCGGTGACGCCATCAACGTCCTGATGGTCAACAACCCCCAGATGGTCGAGCTGCAGAAGCTCACCCGCGCCCACTTCACCAAAGAGACCGGCATCAAGGTCAACTTCACCGTCCTGCCCGAGAACGACGTCCGCGACAAGATCAGCCAGGACTTCGCCAACCAGGCGGGTCAGTACGACGTCGCCACGCTGTCCAACTACGAGATACCGATCTACGCCCGCAACGGCTGGCTGCACGAGATGAACGGCTATGTGGCCAAGGACCCGGCCTACGACGAGCAGGACGTCCTGAAGCCGATGCGCCAGTCCCTCACCGGCGACGACGGCAAGCTCTACGGGCAGCCCTTCTACGGCGAGTCGTCGTTCCTGATGTACCGCAAGGACGTGTTCGAGAAGAAGGGCCTGACGATGCCCGCGCACCCCACCTGGCAGCAGGTGGCGGACCTCGCGGCGAAGGCGGACGGCGCCGAACCGGGCATGAAGGGCATCTGCCTGCGCGGCCTGCCCGGCTGGGGCGAGGTGATGGCCCCCCTGACCACCGTCGTGAACACCTTCGGCGGCACCTGGTTCGACAAGAACTGGAAGGCGCGGCTCGACTCCCCCGCCTTCGAGAAGGCGACGAAGTTCTATGTCGACCTGGTCCGCGAGCACGGCGAGTCCGGCGCCGCCCAGTCCGGCTTCGCCGAGTGCCTGAACAACATGACCCAGGGCAAGGTCGCCATGTGGTACGACGCCACCTCCGCGGCCGGATCACTGGAGGCGGCGAACTCCCCGGTCAAGGGCAAGCTCGGGTACGCCCCCGCTCCCGTCGAGCAGACGAAGTCCTCCGGCTGGCTCTACACCTGGGCCTGGGGCATCCAGAAGGCCTCCCGCAACTCCGACAATGCCTGGAAGTTCGTCTCCTGGGCGTCCGGCAAGAAGTACGAGCAGCTGGTCGGCGACCAGATCGGCTGGTCCAACGTCCCGGCCGGCAAGCGGGCGTCGACCTACGCCAACGCCGACTACCGCAAGGAGGCCGCCGCCTTCCAGGAGATGACCAAGAAGGCCATCGAGGGGGCCCGGCCCAACGATCCCGGCGTGCAGCCGCGGCCCGCGCCCGGCATCCAGTTCGTCGGCATCCCCGAGTTCACCGACCTCGGCACCAAGGTCTCGCAGGAGATCAGCGCGGCCATCGCCGGACGCCAGTCCGTCGAGTCGGCCCTGAAGAAGTCGCAGGCGCTCGCCGAGAAGATCTCAGAGGAGTACGAGGGACGATGACCGCCATGACCACGGCCCCCGTGGCCGCTCCCGAGAGGCGCACCCCGGTCCGCCGGCCCTCCGCCCGCCTGCGGGCCTGGGCCACCCGCGCCCCGCTGCTCCCCGCCCTGATCTTCATGATCGTCGTCACCCAGCTGCCCTTCGTGGCCACGCTGGTGATCTCCTTCTTCGACTGGAACTCCCTGTATCCCGACGCCCGGCACTTCACGGGCCTCGGCAACTACCAGGAGGTCCTGACCGACGCGGACCTGCGCCAGTCGGTGTGGACGACCGTCCTGCTGACGGTGGCGGTGGTCCTGGCCAGCCTGGTGCTGGGACTCGTCCTCGCCCTGCTCCTGGACCGGAAGTTCCGCGGCCGGGGCATCGTACGGACGCTGCTGATCGCCCCCTTCCTGGTGGTCCCCGTCGCGGCGGCCCTGCTCTGGAAACATGTGCTCTACAACCCCGAATACGGCCTGTTCAACGGGTTGTTGCACTACGTGGGCGGCCCACAGCCCGACTGGATCTCCAACACCCCGCTGCTCGCGGTCGAGGCGTCGCTCGTCTGGCAGTGGACGCCGTTCATGATGCTGATCCTGCTGGCCGGCCTGCAGAGCCGCGACCACGAGCAGATCGAGGCGGCCCGGGTCGACGGCGCGAGCGACTGGCAGATCTTCGTCCACCTGACGCTCCCGCATCTGCGCCGCTACCTCGAACTGGGCGCTCTGCTGGGCTCGATCTACATCGTCCAAAACTTCGACGCGGTCTTCACGATCACGTCCGGCGGTCTGGGCACCGCCAACCTCCCCTACACCGTCTACCAGAGCTTCTACCAGGCCCATGAGAACGGCCTCGCCTCGGCCGCGGGCGTCCTGGTGGTCATCGGCTCGATCGTCATCGCGACCTTCGCCCTGCGCGTGGTGTCGTCCCTGTTCCGCGAGGAGGTGTCCCGCGCATGAGCACGAACGCCCTTCGTGTCCGTCGTGTCCGTGGCAAAGGTGCGGGCCTGGGCCTGCTGGCCTGGCTGCTCGGCATCGCGTTCTTCCTGCCCATCGCCTGGATGGCGCTGACGTCCTTGCACTCCGAGCAGGACGCGGCGACCAACCCGCCGTCCTTCGCGGCCGCCCTGACCCTGGACGGATACCGCGAGTTCTTCGGCGCGGGCGGTGGCGCGAGCCCCTGGCCGGCGCTGATCAACTCCACGGTCGCGTCCCTGGCCTCCACCCTGCTGGTCCTGCTGCTGGCCTTCCCCGCGGCGTACGCGCTGTCGATCAACCGCGTCCGCAAGTGGACGGACGTGCTGTTCTTCTTCCTCTCCACGAAGATGCTTCCGGCGGTCGCGGGTCTGCTCCCGATCTACCTCTTCGCCAAGAACGCCGGGATGCTCGACAACATCTGGCTGCTGGTCATCCTCTACACCTCCATGAACCTGCCGATCGCGGTGTGGATGATGCAGTCGTTCCTCGCCGAGATCCCGGTCGCGGTGATCGAGGCGGCGAAGGTGGACGGGGCCCGGCTGCCCACGATCCTCGCGCGCGTGGTCGCCCCGATCTCCCTCCCCGGTATCGCCGCCACCGCCCTGATCTGCTTCATCTTCAGCTGGAACGAGCTGCTGTTCGCCCGGGTGCTCACAGGTGTGGTCGCCGAGACCGCCCCCGTCTTCCTGACCGGCTTCATCACCAGCCAGGGCCTGTTCCTGGCGAAGGTGTGCGCCGCGTCGCTCGTCATCTCCCTGCCGGTGCTCGCCGCGGGGTTCGCCGCCCAGGACAAGCTGGTCCAGGGCCTGTCGTTGGGAGCCGTCAAATGAAGGCCGCCGTCATCGAGTCCGTGGGCAAGGCCGTCGTCGCCGAGGTCCCGGACCCGACGCCAGGGCCGCGCGAGGTCGTCGTCGAGGTCGCGGCCTGCGGGCTGTGCGGCACGGACCTGCACATCCTCCAGGGCGAGTTCGCCCCCAGGCTGCCGATCGTGCCCGGGCACGAGTTCGCGGGCGAGGTGGTCGGGGTCGGCACCCAGGTCACCGAGGTGTCGGTGGGCGACCGGGTCGCGGTCGACCCGTCCCTGTACTGCTTCGAGTGCCGCTACTGCCGTACCGGCCACAACAACCTCTGCGAACGCTGGGCGGCGATCGGCGTCACGACGGCCGGAGGCGCGGCGAAATACGCGCTCGCCCCGGTGGCGAACTGCGTGAAGCTCCCCGAGCATGTCCGCACGCAGGACGCGGCCCTGGTGGAGCCGCTGTCCTGCGCGGTACGCGGCTACGACGTGCTCCGCTCCCGCCTCGGAGCGCACGTCCTGATCTACGGCTCCGGCACGATGGGCCTGATGATGCTGGAGCTGGCCAAGCGCACGGGCGCGGCGAGCGTGGACGTCGTCGACGTGAACCCGGCCCGCCTGGAGACGGCCCGCCGCCTCGGCGTCTCGGCGTCGGCGGCGAGCCCGGACGAACTCGACCGCCCGCAGGGCTGGGACCTGGTCGTCGACGCGACGGGCAACGCGGCGGCGATCCAGGACGGCCTGGACCGGGTGGCGAAGGCCGGCACGTTCCTCCAGTTCGGCGTGGCCGACTACGCGACGCGCGTGACGATCGACCCGTACCGCATCTACAACCAGGAGATCACCATCACCGGCTCGATGGCGGTGCTGCACAGCTTCGAGCGCGCGGCGGAACTCTTCGCGAACGGTGTCCTCGACCCCGATGTCTTCATCAGCGACCGGATCCCGCTGGAGCGGTACCCGCAGGCGCTGGAGCAGTTCGCGTCCGGAGTCGGCCGCAAGATCGTGGTCGTGCCGTAGGACTGTTCTGGGGGCAGGCGAGGGGGCAGGCGAAATCCACTGGGCCGTCTGCCCCCTCCCCCGTACGCTCGCGGCATGCCACGACCCCACGGATTCGCCTACGAGCAGCACGCGGGCGGCACCGTCCGCATCACCCACCACGGCCGCCCCGCCACCACGCTGGGCGGCCCCCGGGCCGAGCAGTTCCTCGCCGAGGTCGAGAGCTCCGACCCGCAGCTCGTCATGGCCCGCTGGACCGGAAACTACAAGCGGGGCAACGAACGCACCGCCCGCGACCACCCCCGCAATCGCCGCTGAGCCGAATGGGGGGAAGGTAAGGGAACGGCAAAACCACCTCGATCGTTCACCCGGCATGACAGCTATGACCCCCGGCTCGAACATCCCCCTGTCCGCCGCCCGCGTGACGGTGGACGTCGCCGCCCCGGTGCGGCTCGACGTATCGGGCCTGCTGCTCACCGCCGACGGCAAGGTGCGCTCCGACGACGACTTCATCTTCTACAACCAGCCTTCGGGCCAAGGCGTGACGTACCGCTCGGGCGGCGGCACCACGCCCGACGCGATCGTGGTCGACACGACGGCCGTACCCCCCGGCATCGAGAAGATCGTCGTCACGGCCAGCCCGGACGCCGCGGGCCAGACCTTCCGGGGCATCGAACCGACGGCCACGATCCGCAACGCGGACGACAGCTCCGTCCTGGCCTCCTTCACACCCCCGCAGCTCGGTGACGAGACGGCCCTGGTGATCGTGGAGATCTACCGGCGCAACGGCCAGTGGAAGGCCCGGGCCGTCGGCCAGGGATACGCCAACGGCCTCGCGGGGATCGCCACGGACTTCGGCGTCACGGTGGAGGAGCCGGCCGCGGCGGCCCCGGCCCAGCCGGTGACCCCGCCGCCGGCCCCGGTGCAGCCGCCCGTGGCTCCCCCGGCCCCGCCCGTCACCACGCCCGCGGCTCCCCCGGCTCCGGCCACACCGCCGCCGCCCGCGCCCGGTGCCGGGAAGATCAACCTCGACAAGGGCCGCGTCAGCCTCCAGAAGAACCAGACCGTCTCCCTGATCAAGGGCGGCCGCCCCCTGCTGTCCCAGGTCAAGATGGGCCTCGGCTGGGAGCCGGCGTACCGGGGCAAGGACATCGACCTCGACGCCTCGGTCATCGCCTACGGCCCGCAGCGCAACCACATCGACAGCTGCTACTTCGGCAAGCTGTCCATCGTCGGCGGCGCGATCAAGCACTCCGGCGACAACCTCACGGGTGAGGGCGGCGGAGACGACGAGGTGATCGTGGTCGACCTCGGCCGCCTCCCCCAGGAGGTCACCGGCCTGGTCTTCACGGTCAACTCCTTCTCCGGCCAGAAGTTCACGGAGGTCGCCAAGGCCTACTGCCGCCTCCTGGACGCCACGACCGGCGAGGAACTGGTCCGCTTCGACCTCACCAGCGCCGAGCCGCAGACCGGCGTGATGATGGCCAAGCTGATCCGCCAGTTCTCCGGCGAGTGGGAAATGACGGCGCTCGGCGACTTCGTGAAGTCCCGCACGGTCAGGGGCATGGTGAAGCCGGCGGCCCAGTCTCTGTAACGGCCCCCACGCGACGAAGCGACGCCCCCGGCCCGGGCCGACCCCCACGAGCCGGACCGCCGGGGGCCACGCGACACCGTCCGGCCGGCCGGCGTGGCCCGTCCCTCACTCGCCCTGTGGCCGCAGGCCCTCCGTCAGCAGGGTCAGATACCAGCGGATGTCGCCGCCCTCCTCGTCCGCCTGCTCCGCCGCCGTCGACACGCCGTGCGCCAGTCGCAGGACATCGATCGGCTCGACGTCCCGCCGGAGCGTGCCCTCCTGCTGCGCTGCCCGGACCAGACGGGCCGCCGCGCTTCTCACCGAGTCGCCGCAGGCCGTGGCCACGGTCGAACCGCTCTGTGTGACGGCCGGGCCGAGCAGGGCCCTGAGGCCCCGTATCCGGATCATCCCGGCGCCGAGTTCGTACAGCCACTCCATCAGCGCCTCGCCCGGCGCCAGCGCGGCCGCGAGTTCGTCGGCCCGGGCCGCGATCGCCTCGACGCGGTCGAGGTACGCGGCCTCCAGCAGCGCGTGCCGGGTCGGGAAATGCCGGTACAGCGTGCCGGAGCCGACCCCGGCACGCTTGGCGATGTCGTCGAGCGACGCGCCCTCCCCGTGCTCGGCGAATGCCTCCACGGCCACCTTCAGCAACCGCTCGTAATTGCGCCGAGCATCCGCCCGCATGGGCCTGACCTGCGCCACGCAGCCACTCCTCAGGAACCGGGGAAACCTCTCCGTACCCTAATTGCCCGAACGGAACCGGTCGCCTCACATCTTCATCGCCCCCGCCGCCAGATCCCGCAGGAAGTGCCGCGCCCCGATCAGGAACACGACGATCAGCGGGATGACACTCATCAGCGCGCCGGCCATCACCAGCGAATAGTCGGTGTTGTAGAGGATGTTGAGATTGGCCAGGGCGACCTGGAGGGTGACCTTGTCGGGGTCGATCATGACGACCAGGGGCCAGATGTAGTCGTTCCAGAGGCCGATGAACGTGAAGATGCCGAGGAAGGCGAGAGCCGGCCGGAACAGCGGCAGGGCGACCGTCCAGTAGAGGCGGAAGAAGCCGGCGCCGTCGATCCGCCCGGCGTCCAGCAGTTCGTCCGGCAGCGAGTTCTGCGCGTACTGACGCATCCAGAAGATGCCGAAGGCGTTCGCCGCGCCGGGAATGATCAGCGCCTTCAGGGATCCGGCCCAGCCGAACGCGGCCATGGTCACGAACTGCGGCACCAGGGAGAGCTGCGCGGGGATCATGTACGTCACCAGCAGCATGCCGAACAGGAACTTCTTCGCCGGGAACTCGTATTTGGCGAAGGCGAACGCGGCCAGTGAGTCGAAGAACAGCACCAGTACGGTCCCGAGCACGGCGACGACGACGGTGTTGAACAGCGAGCCGAAGAAGTCGACGGTGTCGAGCACCCGCCCCATGTTGTCGAGCAGATGCGGCCCCGGCACCAGCTTGGGCGGGTAGCGGTAGATGTCCTGCGTGGTGCCGGAGGCCAGCACCACCAGCCAGTAGAAGGGGAACAGCGAGACCAGCACACCGAGCAGCAGCACCGCCCGGACACATGTGCGGCTGAGCCTGCTGCCGGAGCCGATGGCCAGGCCGGCGCTCCCGGTCGGCCTGTGTTCAACGGCCACGGCGTGCCCCCTTGCGGCGCGGCAGACCGGCGATGCCGGGCCGGCGGTCGTCGTCCGAGCCGGCGACCAGACGCCAGTTGATGACGGTGAAGACCGCGATGATCGCGAAGAGGACCCAGCCCATGGCGGCTCCGTAGCCGAACTGGTGCTCCTTGAAGGCCTTCTGCCACAGATAGAGCACGATGGTCATCCCTTCCTGGCCCGGCCCGCCCGTGGTTCCGACGTCGGTCGACTGGAAGAGCACCTGGGACTCGGTGAAGATCTGCAGCCCGTTGATGGTGGAGGTGACGGCGGCGAAGAGCACCACCGGCCGCAGTTGCGGCAGGACGACCCGGAAGAGGGTCTGCCTGCTGTTCGCGCCGTCGACGCGGGCGGCCTCGAAGTGCTCGGTGGGGATGGCCTGGAGGCCCGCCAGGAAGATCAGCGCGTTGTAGCCGACCCACCGCCAGATGATCATGATGGAGACGGACGACTTGATGCCCCACTCCGAGGACAGCCAGCCGACCCCGTCCAGCCCGATCATCCGCAGCGCCGAGTTGGCGAGGCCCGCCTGGGCGAAGACCGAGCCGAACACGACGGTCATGGCGACCATCGAGGTGACGTTGGGGACGAAGTACGCCACCCGGTAGGCACCGGCGAAGCGGACCTGCGAGTGCAGCAGGAACGCCAGCACCAGGGCCAGGAACAGCATCGGCACCGTGGACAGGAACCAGATCTCGAAGGTGTTGAGCACCGAGTGCCAGAACACCGAGTCCTGGAGCAGCCAGCCGTACTGCTTGAGCCCGACGTAGCGCATGTCGCCGATGCCGTCCCAGTCCTGGAAGGACAGGTAGACGGAGAAGAGGATCGGGAAGGCGCCGAAGACGGCGAACAGCACGTAGAACGGGGAGATGGCGAGCAGCGGCGGGAGGTGCCGCCGGCGTCCGCCCGGGGTGGTGGGCCGGGTACGGCCGGCCGGCGGCTTCTCGTTCGCCGCCGGCGCTCCGGCCGGTTCGAGCACGGTCGCCATGTCAGCTCACCCCCACCCGGGACAGCGTGGTCTCGGCGGTGTGCACGGCGTCCCGCCAGGCCCGGTCGGGGTTCTTGCCGAGCATCTCCACATTGGTCAGCTCCTGGAAGAACGGGGTGCTGGCGGACTCCTCGTAGGGGCTGAAGTAGACGACCGGGGCCTTCTCGGCGGCCGGGCCGAAGACGTCGATGGGCTGCTGGCCGCCGAAGAAGGGGTCGGGCTCGTGCATCGCCGGGTCGGCGTACGCGGCCGGAGTGGTGGGGAACAGGGCCATCTCCTGGTAGCTCTTGAGCTGGTTCGCCGGGCTGAGCAGCCACCTCAGGAAGGCGAAGCCGGCCTCGGGGTCCCGGCAGTAGCGGGTCAGCGTCATGTACGAGCCGCCGTAGTTGGCGGGGCCGTCCGGCATGGTGGTGAGCCGCCAGGACCCGGCGGTCTTCGGGGCGGTGTCCTTCAGGCCGTTGATGGCCCACACCGCCGTGGTCATCGTGGCGACCCGGCCCCCGCTCATGGCCGCGTTGAAGTCGGGTGTGCCGTCCGTGATCCTGGCGCTGAGTCCCCGGCGCAGGATGTCCACGGACAGGTCCCAGGCCCGCCGGATGTGCTCCTGGTCGCCGATGAAGCGGTTGTCGGCGTCGACGAACTGCCGGGTGCTCTGGAGCAGGACCTGCTGGAAGACGTTGCCGATGTTGCTCACCAGGCAGGGCTTGCCGGGCCCCTTCGCCCGCAGGGTCCGCCCGGCGGCGATGAACTTCTCCCAGGTGGACATCTCCTCGGCGACGTCCGCCGGTTCATGGGCCAGTCCGGCCTCCCTGAAGAGGTCCCTGCGGTAGTACAGCGCGGTGGGGCCGGCGTCCAGCGGGAAGCCGATCATCCGGCCCGTCGGGGTGAAGCAGGCCTTCCACTTCCACTCGAGGTACTGGTCGCGGACGGACTCCGCGCCGAGTTCGCGCAGGTCGAGGAACTCGTTCTCGTCGGGGAAGAACGTGGCGAGGTTGTCGTTGTTCACGACCGTCACGTCCGGCACGTAGGCGCGCGCGGCGAGGCTGGTGCGCACCTTGGAGTCGATGTCGCCGTCGGGTATCTGCGAGCCCCGCACCTTCAGCCCCGGCACTGCGGGGACGCCCCGCCTGGCGGTGGCGAGCAGTCTGTCGCTGAGCGAGCCCTTCCAGTACCAGAGGCTGAGGTGGTCGGTGCCGGCGGAGGCCGACCCCTTTGCCGACCCGCACCCGGTCAGCCCGAGCAGACCCGCCCCCGCACCGCCCAGGGAGGCCCCCAGAAAGCGTCTGCGGGACATCGTTCGGTGTTCCATGGGGGCGCACTCGCTTTCCGGGCGTGCCGCGGCCGGGGCACAGCGGCTGCCGCGGGCCCGTTTTCACGGGATGGGGGGAGGCTTCCCTGATGAGGAAGTGAAGCGAAGACAACGATGTCGGCAGACGGACGGGTGGTGGTCGGCCGACGATCTCGACTGAGGGTTTCCGGGCTCGTGAACGTTCACGTGAGCGTTGCCGTCGAGTATCGGGGCGCCCGAAAACCGGTGTCAAGGGAACTGCGCGGAACGATCTGCGGGGCCCGTGCCCGGACCGTCAGGCGGAGGCGCGGACCACCAGTTCGGGCACCACCCAGGCGTCCGCGCCCCGCAGCGGCTCCTCGCCGGCGCGCAGCCGGGCCACCTGCTCCACGGCCAGCCGTCCCAGCTGCCGCTTGTCGATGTGCAGGGTGGTCAGGGCGGGATCCACCAGCTCGCCCAGGGAGAGACCGTCGAAGCCCAGCACCGCCAGATCGTCCGGAACACTCCGGCCCTGGCGACGGGCGGTGCGCATCGCCCCGACCGCGATTAGGTCGTTGAAGCCGAAGACCGCGGTGATCTCGGGCCGCGCCGCCAGGAGCCGTTCCATGCCGGCCTCGCCGCCGGCCACGCTGTGCTCCGGGCACACCACGACCCAGTCCTCGTCGACCGGCAGTCCGAGCCGCCGCACCTGCTCCAGGAAGGCCAGCCGGCGCGGGCCGGGGCCGTGCACGCCGTCCAGCATGCCGATCCTGCGGTGACCCGCGCGGAACAGATGGTCCATGCCCTGCTCCACCCCGGTGGCGGCGTCGATGCCCACGACCGCGAACCCGGTCTGCTGCGGACCCCGCTCCAGCAGCACCAGCGGCACGCCTCCGAGGTGCCGGGCGAGGACGTCGTCCGGGTCCTTGAAGTAGCCCACGACCGCGTCCGCCTGGTGGGAGAGCACGTCGAGCGCCTGCCGCTCCCTGGCCTCGTCCATCCGGGAGTCCCACACGACCACCTGCCAGCCGCGCAGCTCGGCTGCCTCCAGCACTCCGGCGGCCACCTCGGGGAAGAAGGGGTTGCGCAGGTCCGGGATGACCAGGCCCGCCGTCACCGCCCCCTTCTGGACGAGTCCGCGCGCGAAACGGCTGGGCCGGTAGTCCAGGAGCCGGGCCGCCTCCAGGACCCGTTCCTTGGTGGCCGGGTCGATCTCACCCTTGTCGTTGACCGCCCGGGAGACCGTCTGCCGTGACACCCCGGCCAGTCGCGCGACGTCGTGGATCGTGGCCCGGCGCCGGGCACCGCCGGGCCGCTCGGCATCCGGCTCGGCCCTCTGATTGTCGGTCCACACGCTGAGCACCTTATCCGGCACGGGACGCCGTCCGGCAGGGGCGACCGGGCGGGCCCGTCAGCCGTCGAGCTCGCCTCGCCGATGAAGGCGGCGTGGTTCGGGTCGGTCAGCTCCAGGGTGGCCCGCGCGACCGGGGGAAAGGACGGCCGCGCCCCGTCAGGGGCGCGGGGAACCGCGCGAACCACCACGACGCCCCCCGCGGCCTTCCACCACCGCAACCCGGCAGACGAGAAGCCCGGCCCAGCCGGCGCAGCGCCGGGGCGTGTCCACAGCCACTGCTCAGAACAGCGCGCTGTACGCGTTCAGCGCCGGCTGCCCGCCCAGGTGGGCGTAGAGCACCGTGGAGTCGCGGCCGATCTCGCCCCGCGCGACCAGGTCGGTCATCCCGGCCATGGACTTGCCCTCGTACACGGGGTCGGTGACCATCCCCTCCGTCCGCGCCGCGAGCCGCATCGCCGCCAGCGTGGACTCGTCGGGGACGCCGTACGTGCCCGCGTGGTACCGCTCGTCGAGTTCGATGTCGGACTCGGTCAACTCGCGCTTGACGCCGATGAGTTGGCCGGTGCGGTGGGCGATCCGGGCGACCTGGGTCCGGGTGGCGGCCGGCTTCGCGGAGGCGTCGATGCCGAGCACCCGGCGGGGACGCCCGCCCGCCTCCTCCAGCGCGGCGAACCCGGCGACCATGCCGGCCTGGGTGGATCCGGTCACCGAGCACACGACCACGGTGTCGAAGAAGACTCCCAGCTCACGCTCCTGCTCGGCGACCTCGTACGCCCACCCGGCGAAACCGAGACCGCCGAGCGGATGGTCGGAGGCCCCGGCCGGGATGGCGTACGGCTTGCCGCCCGCCTCCTCGACCTCCCTGAGCGCCTGCTCCCAGCTCTCCTTGAAGCCGATCCCGAACCCGGCCTGGACCAGCCGTACGTCGGCCCCGGCGAGGCGGCTGAGCAGGATGTTGCCGACCTTGTCGTACACGGCGTCCGGCCAGTCCACCCAACTCTCCTGCACCAGCACGCACTTGAGTCCGGTCCGGGCGGCGACCGCCGCGACCTGGCGAGTGTGGTTGGACTGCACCCCGCCGATCGACACGAGCGTGTCGCAGCCCTGGGCGAGCGCGTCGGCGACCAGGTACTCCAGCTTGCGGGTCTTGTTGCCGCCGTACGCGATACCGGAGTTGCAGTCCTCGCGCTTGGCCCACAGGCCGGCACCGCCGAGGTGCGCGGTCAGCCGCTCCAGCGGGTGGACGGGCGAAGGCCCGAAGAGCAGGGGGTAACGCTCGTACGACGCAAGGGACGAGGCAGTCGAAGAAGGGGACGGGGAAGGGGACATGAGTCCTCCCGGGTTGGTACGGAATCGCGATCGGTCTCAGTCGGTGAGTTCCTCGAGCCCCCGCCAGATCTCCGCCGTGACGCGGACCGCCTCGGCCACGTCACCGGCCGCACAGGCCTCGATCAGCCGCTCGTGCAGCCCGGCCGAACGGCAGCCGCCGCCCTCACCGAAGCGCCGTCGCTCCAGGCGGCGGATGAGCGGTGTGTAGCGGGCGACGGTCGCGGCGGCCGCGCGGTTGGCGCTCATCCGGACGAGGACGTCGTGCAGCGCGTCGTCCGCACGCACGGCCCCGTCCACGTCTCCGGCACTGACGGCGGCGGCGAACCGCTGGTTGGCGGCGCGCATCGCCTCGATGTCCGCGGCACCCAGCCGGGGCACGGCGACCCGCGTCACCAGCTCGTGCATGGCGCCGACCACGGCGGCGGCGTCCCGGACGTCGGAGGCCACGAGCGGGGTCACCCGGGTGTAGCTCTGCGGCTTGCTCTCCAGCAGCCCCTCGTCCACGAGCCGGGAGAACGCCTCCCGCACCGGTGCCCGGGACAGCCCCAGGCGCTCCGCGAGCTCGGCGTCCCGCACCACCGCACCGGGTTCGATCTCCCCGGCCACGATGGCGTCCCGGATCGCCTCGTACGCACGGTCCCTGAGCAGGGTCCGCGCCACGGGCCGGATGGCCTCCATAACTGAAATGTTAGATGTCAGCTGCGCCGAGAACAAGGGCCGGACAAGATCGTGGCCCGCACTCCCCACGCGGTGCGGGCCACGGTCTCTCAGACCGCCCAGGGCCAGTCGGCGTCCCGGGAGGCCTCGATCAGCGGAACCATCCGGAAGGCCGCGTCCGTCAGGCCCCCGAACGTGTGCCGGTTGCCCTTCCCCGACGGGCCGTGACCCGCCCGGTGCCCGGCGAGGTTCCAGGTGTAGACCGGCACGTCGGCCGGGACCTGCTCGGTCGGGTCACCCCGGTGGTGGTGCGTGTACTGCTCGTCGGTGACGATCAGCACCCGGTCGTGCTTCCGGTAGTGCCGGCGCACCGCCTCGGTGGTGTCGGTGCCGCCCAGGTCGCCGAAGCGGTCGAGGATCTTCAGCACCGACTCGCCCTTGCGGAACCTCACACGATCGCTCGTCGAGCCGAACTCGACCAGGTCCGCGCGCTCCGCCCGCAGCGCGAGCGCCGTGCCGAAGATCGCGGCGGCGTCGGCGCGGTTCAGCTCCGAGCGGTCGGACAGCCGCGACCAGAACATCGAGCCCGAGCGGTCCACGAGCACCAGGGTCCGGCCGGGCAGCGCGGGCACGTTGGCCAGCGAGTGGCCGAGCGCCCGCTCCAGCGCGTACGACCAGCGCAGCGACGGCGCGTGCCGGTACGCGGCGAGGTACCGGAAGGGGAACTGCAGCGAGCGCGCGACCTCGGCCGGGTCGCTGATCCGCGCGGCGACCCGCTCGGCGACCTCGTCGGACACCCCGGCCTCGTCGAAGTTCCGCAGGTTGCGCACGAGTGCCATGGCGCCCATGGACGGGATCACGGCCTCCCAGGCCGCCTTGTCCATCGGCCCCCGCAGCCAGCCCGCCAGCGTCTCCCACGTCATCCCCGCCTCGGCCAGCCGCTCGGCGCCGCCCTCGGCGGTCACGACCGCGCGCCGCTGAGCCACCGGCAGCGCCATCAGCTCGCGGTGGGCGGTGAGGACCCGGTCGGAGGCGGGCGGCACCGCGGTGTCCGGGTGGTGGCGCCGGTCCAGGGCGTACCGGAACAGCTCGCCCTGCCAGGGCTTGTCCGGGTCCGGCGCGGCGTGCACGAGGTTGAGGATGTCGCCGAAGCGGTAGCCCTTGGAGGCCGTGTCGTACTTCAGCAGCGCCTTGCCGTGGTAGAGGCGGCGTACGGCGTCGGCGATGCCCCGCTTCACCGGCTTGGGCACCTTGCGGCCGTACGTCGCCGTCCAGTACGCGAGCAGTTCGCCGGGCTCGTCGGGCCGCCGGAGCACGGAGGCGACGACCTGCCGGCCCGTCGGCCCGCCGGTCACGCCCGCGTCCAGGCGGGCCTTGACGTACTCGGCGGCGCCGACGAGGGAGGCCGTGCGCAGGTTGCCTTCGCCGCGCAGCCAGCCGAGCAGGCCGGCCGTCCACACCGGGTCGGTGACGGCGAGCTCGCGCACGAGCTGCGCGAAGCGGTCGTCGCGGTCGGCGCCGGTCTCGTAGAAGGTCTGCTGCGAGACGAAGTTGGACACGGCGAGCAGAAAGAGCTCGGAGCGTGTGTCCCGCTCGCGCCCCCGGCCGCCCTCGTAGGTGCGCAGCACCCGCCCGGTGGACGTCACACGGGAGACGGGACGTGCCCGCGCCGCCTTTCCGTTGAATCGCGCCATGATGAATTCCCCCGAGTTCTTTGCAGGTTCCCGAATGCTTTACGGGTTTCCGGGGGAAGCGCGCATGAGAAAGGTGGGTGCCCGAGAACAGAAGTCGGCGACGGACTTATCCGGATGCTCTGCCGATTGAGCTACAGCGACCCGAAGTCGCTGACGGGATTCGAACCCGCAACCGTCCGGTCAAAGGAAGTAACCGTTGCCTGCGCACCGGGCACCCACCCCATGCTGCGCCTCCCGAGATCAAGTCGGCGGCGGCGTCGGATTCTTTGGAAGAGAAGTAGCCGCTGCCATCGCACCGGGAGGTGCGTGACGTTGTGATCTCACTGTAGGAGGCGCAGCGCGGGCACAGCGAGCGAATTAATTACCGCTTCTGCCGCTTCCACGGGCCGGTGATCGCGAGCAGAATGCCCGGCGTCTGGATGCTGGCGAAGAGAGTCCGGCCGTCGGGCGAGAAGGTGACGCCGGCGAACTCGCTGTATTCCGGCTCCTCCTCGGTGCCGATGTTCAGCTCGTTGCGGGCGATCGGGTAGGTCCGGCCGCTGTCGGTGGCCCCGAACAGGTGCTGCACCCCTTCCCCGTCCTCGGCGATGACGAGGCCGCCGTACGGGGAGACGGTGATGTTGTCGGGGCCGTCGAACGCGCCGTCCTCCAAGGGGTCGGGGTTCACTCCGAGCAGGACCTTCAAGGTCAGCGTCCGGCGCTTGGGGTCGTAGAACCAGACCTGGCCGTCGTGCTGGACGGGGCTCTCCTCGCGGGCGTACGAGGAGACGATGTAGGCACCCCCGTCGCCCCACCACATGCCCTCCAGCTTGCGGGCACGGGTGACCTCCCCCGCGCCGAACTGCTTGCGCACGGGGGTCGTACGGGCGTCGCGGTCGGGCACGTCCACCCAGTCGACGCCGTAGACGGTGCCCGTCTTCGTGGCGCGGGACAGGTCGTCGACGAACTTCCCGCCCGAGTCGTAGCACCTGGGCGCCTGGAGGACACCGGCGTCGTCGGCGAGTTCCCGGAACTTTCCGGGGCCGTACGCGAAGCCCTCGGGCGGGGTCCAGCGGAAGAAGAGGCCGTTGGGGCCGGCGGCGTCCTCGGTGAGGTAGGCGTGGCCGCGCTTGGGGTCGATGACGACGGCCTCGTGGTCGTAGCGGCCGAAGAACTTCAGCGGCTTGGGACCGCGGTTGGCACGCCGGTCGCCGGGGTCGACCTCGAAGACGTACCCGTGGTCCTTGGTCATGCCGTTCACGCCGGCCTTGTCGGAGTTCTCCTCACAGGTGAGCCAGGTGCCCCAGGGCGTGCGGCCGCCCGCGCAGTTGGTGGAGGTACCGGCGATGCCCACCCACTCGGCGACCCGTCCGTCGGGGCGTATCTCGACGACCGTGCAGCCGCCGGCGGCGGCCGGGTCGTAGACGAGACCGTCGGTGAGCGGCACCGGGTACTTCCAGTTGGCGCGCGGGCCCTTCAGCTCGTGGTTGTTGACGAGCAGGGTGGTGCCGCGGGGGCCGTCGAAGGTGGCGGTGCCGTCGTGGTTGGACGGCGTGAACTCACCGGACTCCAGCTTGGTCTTCCCGCTGTAGGTGATGACGCGATACGTGAACCCCTCGGGCAGGGCGAGGATCCCCTCGGGGTCCGGTACGAGCGGCCCGTAGCCGACCCCGTGCCGGGCGTCCGCCGCGCCCTCGGCAGTGTCGGTGTCGTAGGACGCCAGGGCGTTCGGCGCGGTGGCGAGGGCCCCGACACTGCCCGCCAGCGCGACACCGGCACCGGTGATCGCGGAGTTCCTGGCGAAGTCCCTGCGGGTGAGCGACATGGTGTCTCCTGTGACGGTGGGTATGCCGTGGAGGGTGGCGGACCTCGATCACCGCCACCGTCCCGCTCATCCATGAACGCTGGTTGAACAACACCCCGGGGGCGCGAGGAACTGCGCGACAAGCCACTACGGCCCCGCACCCGCAAAACGGGATCAACCCGTCTGTTGCGACCGCGCCTTGAAGGCAGCCTTCCGAGCCTCCTTGGCAACCTTCTTGTCGGGATGCAACCGCCCCATCGCCTCCAGCACATCAGCGGTAGCGGGATGCTCAACCCGCCACACGGCCTCGAAAAACCCACCGTGCTGCCGCGCGAGCCCCTCGACCAACGCCCGCAACTCCTCGGAATTGCCCTCGGCAGCCAACTGCGCGGCCACCGTGTCGATGGTCAGCCAATAGACCATCGCCTCCGACGGCGCGGGCACATCCACCGCACCGTGCTCGGTCAGCCACACCCGCGCGAGCCCGCCCAACTCGGCATCGTCGAGAACCTCCCGCAACGCCGGCTCGGCCGAAGCCCCGACCAGCGACAGGGCCTGCTGACACCGCAACCGCCGCAACGGCGCCCCGGCATCCGATCCCCGGGCCGCCGCCAGCAACTCCCTGGCCGCGTCGAGCGATTCCCGCCGCTGGAGCCACTGCTGCGTCTCGGCCTGCGCCGCACCCGGCGGGAACGCCGCCGTGCCGTCGAGCAGCGCGTCGGCTCCCTTGTCCGCGAGGTCCCCGACGGCCGGCGCCTCGAACCCGGCCTCCAGCAGCCGGGCCCGCAGGCCGTACAGCCCGAGCGGGGTGAGCCGGACCATGCCGTACCGGGAGACGTCGGTGTCGTCGACGGGTCCCGCGGGCTCCTCGTCGGCGTCGGCCATGAGTGCCTCGTCGACGGGCTGGTACGCCACGAGCCCCACCGGCTCCAGCGTCCGGAACTGGTCGTCCAGCCGCATCATCGCGTCGGACACCTGCTCCAGGACGTCGTTGGTCGGCTCGCCCATGTCGCCGGGCACGATCACCGACGCGGCCAGCGCCGGCAGCGGCACGGGCGCCTCGGCGGGCGTGTCCTCGCCGGTCGTGAGCAGATAGAGGTTGCCGAGCACGCCGTCGAGGAACCGGGCCTCGGCCTCCGGGTCCCAGTCGAGGGCGGAGAGGTCGACCTCACCGTCCTCGTCCACGAGCCCGTCCAGGTCGGGCACGCTCGCGTCGGCGAGCACCGTCTCCAGGGCCGCGAGCCACACGGCGAGCACGTCCTGCGGCGAGCCGCCGGTGAGCAGCGCGAGGCCCTCGCCCGCCGTGACGGTGCCCTCCTCCTCGTCGACGATCTCGACGAGCCCGGTGTCCACGGCCACCCGCCACGCCTCGCTGGCGTCGGCGGCAGCGTCGTCCCCGCTCAGCCCGAGCACCTCGGCGGCCGCGGGCAACTGCTCGTCGACGAGCCCTCCCCCGGCGTCGACCCTGGTCTCCGGACCGGCCCAGCGGGCCAGCCGCGCGGCTCGGGACAGCAACGGCGTGGACAGCGCGTCGCGCGCCAGCTCCGCTTCGGACGTCAGCCGCACCGGCGGCAGGGGGGAGCTGTCTGACATCGGGAGTTTCTCCTAGGGCGCCTCATACGACTCAGCCGCTCAGCCTAGACGGATTTACACCCATGCCGCCTACTTCATGTCCCCGTCAGGAGTTGTGCATGGCCGAAACCTTGACAAGTGCCCTGAGCACGCTGGAGATTGACGCGCGTAGAAGTCGGCGGACACCTGTTCACCGGGCCGACCCCGACAGGCCCGCCCCGTCCACCGCTTTCTACGCGCGTCACACCGCCCGCCCCACAGGTAGCGGCAGACAGTCCACGCACCACCCTCGTCCCGGCGCCCTGTCACGTCCCCGGAGGGATTCCCGTTGCCGAGCAAGTCATCCGCGCGCCTCGCCGCGCTCACCGTCGCCGCCGTGTGCTCCGCGGCATCCACGATCGTCCTCACCGCCCCCGCACACGCGGACTCGGTCCGCATCCACGACATCCAGGGCAGCACCCGGATATCGCCCTTCGCCGGCCGGCAGGTCACGGACGTGACCGGAATCGTCACCGGCATCCGGACCTACGGCCAGTCCCGCGGCTTCTGGATGCAAGACCCCACCCCGGACGCCGACCCGGCGACCAGCGAGGGCGTCTTCGTCTTCACCGGCTCCACCCCGAAGGGGGTCGCCGTCGGTGACTCCGTCACGGTCAGCGGCACGGTCTCGGAGTACGTCCCCGGCGGCACGGCCTCCGGCAACCAGTCCCTGACGGAGATCACCAAGCCGGCGACCACGGTCGTCTCCAGCGGCAACCAGCTCCCCGCCGCCACGACGATCGACGCGAAATCGGTCCCCGCCGCCTACGCGCCGCCCGGCGACACCTCGGCGAACAACTCGGTCAACGCCCTCCCGCTCCAGCCCTCGACGTACGCCCTCGACCACTACGAGGCGCTGGAAGGCATGACCGTCCGCGTCACCGACACCCGGGTCGTGGGCGCCACGGACCCGTACACCGAACTCTGGGTGACGGTGAAGCCGCACGAGAACCGCAACCGCCACGGCGGCGCGGTCTACGGCTCCTACGACGCCCAGAACACCGGCCGGCTCCAGATCCAGTCCCTGGGTCCGACGGCCGACTTCCCGAAGGCGAACGTCGGTGACACCCTCACCGGCACGACGGCGGGCCCGCTGGACTACAACCAGTTCGGCGGCTACACCCTGGTCGCGAGCGACCTCGGCACGCTCAAGTCCGCGGGCCTGAAGCGCGAGACGACGAGCAAGCAGCGCTCCTCGGAACTCGCGGTCGCCACCTACAACGTCGAGAACCTCGACCCGGCCGACGACACCTTTGCCGCGCACGCCTCCGCGATCGTGAACAACCTGAAGTCGCCGGACATCGTGTCCCTGGAGGAGATCCAGGACAACAACGGCGCGCAGAACGACGGTACGGTCGCGGCCGACCGGACCATGGCCAAGCTGATCGACGCGATCGTCGCGGCCGGCGGCCCGACGTACGACTGGCGCTCGATCGACCCGGCCGACAACACGGACGGCGGCCAGCCCGGCGGCAACATCCGCCAGGCGTTCCTGTTCAACCCGGAGCGGGTCTCCTTCACCGACCGCGCGGGCGGCGACGCCACGATCGCGACCGGCGTGACCAACATCCGCGGCAAGGCGCACCTGACGCTCAGCCCCGGCCGCATCGCCCCCGCCGACGAGGCGTGGAAGAACAGCCGCAAGCCACTGGCCGGCGAGTTCGTCTTCCGCGGCCGCACGGTCTTCGTGATCGCCAACCACTTCAATTCCAAGGGCGGCGACCAGGGCCTGACCTCCCAGTACCAGCCGCCGGCCCGCAGCTCCGAGACCCAGCGCCACCGTCAGGCCACGCTGGTGAACGCCTTCGTCAAGGACATCCTGGACACCCAGAAGAACGCGGACGTCATCGCCCTGGGCGACATCAATGACTTCGAGTTCTCACAGACCGCGAAGCTCCTCGAAGGCCGCGGCGAACTCTGGTCGGCGATCAAGTCACTGCCCAGGAGCGAGCGTTACTCGTACGTCTACCAGGGCAACAGCCAGGTCCTCGACCAGATCCTGATCAGCCCGTCGATCCGCCGCGACTGCGACTTCACGTATGACAGCGTGCATGTCAACGCGGAGTTCCACGACCAGATCAGCGACCACGACCCGCAGGTCCTGCGCTTCCGCCCGTGACCCGGCAGGGGGCCGGCCGCACCGAAGGTCCAGCCGGCCCTCCCGCAGCTCAGCGGACCCGCACCGTCCGGGGGGGGCGCCCGCAGCGGTTGGCGCGTCAACGGACGGTTGGTCGGTACGCAACCCCATCGCGCCGTTCCGAGGACGGACACGCCCGGCGCGGCCCCGACCCACCACCACCCGCAGGCGGCCCACCGCCTCGCTCAGCGATGCACAAGACGCCAGAGATGCCCGTGAGCAGCCTGCTGCCGACGCCGCAGCACCCCGACCGTCACCACCACAGCCCCCGCAGCCGCCCCGGCCACCAGCACCGGCTTGGGATGCTTCACCCCGGCGCGGACAACACCCCGCACCGGCCGAGGCCCCGCATGCGTCACATGCGTCGCCTTGTCGTGCACCGTATGCCCGGCCTGCGCCGCGCTGCTCCGCAACTGCACCGTCATCGCCCCGGCCTTGTCCCGCAGATCGGCCGCCCGCGCCCGCGCCCGCCCCTTCACATCCGCCTTCCCCGCCAACTCTTCCACCGTGTTCCCGAGTTCACCACGAGTCCGTTCGATCTGCTGCCGCAGCTCGTCGGGCCCCTTGGCCCCACCCGTCGCGTCCGTCATCGATGCGCCCTTTCCTTGATCTCCTCCACGTCCGCCCGGACACTGCCGAGGGCCTCCTCAGGCGTGGGAGGCGTGGCCCGGCGCAACTGCGCCCGGCCGGCAGCGGCCAGCACGGCCGCGATCACGAACAGCACCCCCATCACGATGAGCGCCGCGGCCCAGACGGGCAGCACCAGCGAGAGGGCGGCGACCCCCGCCCCGGCCAGTGCGAGCAGCCCGGCGTAGGCGACGGCACCGGCCGCACCGAGCAGCCCACCGCCACGCCCCGCACGCCGCCCCTTCTCGGCCAGTTCCTCCTTGGCCAGAGCCACTTCCTGCCGCACGAGCCGGGAGAGCTGCTCCGCGGCCTGGGAGACCAGCTCGCCCACGGTGCGATGCTCGTCGTGCACGGCCCGATGATCGATGGTCCCGGTCACGGTGTTCCGCCTCCTCTCGACGTAGGAACCCCCGAGTACCCCGGCCACGACGCCCGCACCCCAGGAAAACCGGAAAGCATCCCTTACGAATACCGAGTAGCAGAATTAACTGGAGCTACACAGTCGTACTGCCGAGACTACTCACATGACACCCCCTTCGGCCGCGCCCTGTGCGCCATGATCACCCCGTTCACGGCGTCCGGCGCACTGGATCTGGACGGCGCCCAGCGCCTCGCCGCCCACCTGGTCGCACAGGGCTGCGACGGCCTCGTCCTGTCCGGCACGACGGGCGAGTCGCCGACCACCACGGACGCCGAGAAGTCGACCCTGATCGCAGCCGTCCGCGAGGCCGTGGCCGACCGGGCGTCGATCGTCGCGGGCGTCGGCACGCCCGACACGCGCCACACCGTCGAACTGGCCCGAGAGGCGCAAAAGGCGGGCGCGGACGGCCTGTTGGTGGTGGCGCCGTACTACAGCAAGCCCCCGCAGGACGCGATCGAGGCGCACTTTTGCGAGATCGCCGACGCCGGCGAAATCCCGCTCATGCTCTACGACATCCCGAACCGCACCGGCGTCCGAGTCGAACCGGAGACGATCCTCCGCCTCAGCGCACACCCCAGGATCGTCGCGGTCAAGGACTGCTCCTACGACTTCCTGGCCGCCCAGAAGGTGCTGGCCCGCACGGACCTGGCGTACTACTCGGGCTGCGACGAGCACAACCTCGCGCTGTACGCGGTGGGCGGGGCCGGTTACGTCAGCACGGTGTCGAACGTGATCCCGGCCCCGCTGCGGGCGGTCCTGGACGCGTTCGACGCGGGTGACACGGCACGGGCTGCCCGCCTCCAGCAGCAGGCCACGCCCCTCATCGAGGCGATCATGTCGGCAGGCCTCCCGGGCACGGTGACGACGAAGGCGCTGCTCACCGCCCTGGACCTCCCCGCAGGCCCGGTCCGCACCCCCCTGCGGCCCGCCGACGAGGAGACAACCGACGGTCTCCTGTCGCTGTACAGGACCCTGACCCTGACCACCGCCTGACGAAGCCCCGAGAGTGGGCGAGCAGCACGAGCACGGTGCGCTGCCGCGCGGTCAGACGGGACGGCCCGTGCCGCAGTCACCTGCGGCACGGGCCGTCCCGTCTGCTGTGCCTGTTCAGTTCCAGGCGTACCCGTCGCCGAACAGCAGGGTGTGCTCCAGCACGTCCTCCGCCGGGTCGTCGATCTGGCCGACGTCGACGTTGATCAGACCGACCCGGTGGCCGTTGTGCGAGCCGGTGTTGGTCTCGTCGGCGTGCGCGGCCCCCGCCGGCAGCCAGCACAGCGCCGGCACCGCGACCACTCCGGCCAGCCGGCGCGCCACGGCCCGTCCCCGCTCGTTCCTCATGCCCCGGTCCTCGTTTCGTCGGTGCGGCTTCTGATCGGACACTGCGTCCACCCGTTCATCTGCCGAAAGCACCGCGAGGTCACGCCGGGTCATCCGTACGGGATCGTCAGTTGTGGCTGTGGAGGATCTCGTTCAGACCGCCCCACACCGCGTTGTTCGGGCGGGCCTCGACGGTGCCGGTGACCGAGTTGCGACGGAAGAGGATGTTGGAGGCGCCGGACAGCTCGCGGGCCTTGACGATCTGGCCGTCGGGCATGGTGACGCGGGTGCCCGCGGTGATGTACAGGCCTGCCTCGACGACGCACTCGTCGCCGAGGGCGATGCCGACGCCCGCCTCGGCGCCGACCAGGCAGCGCTCGCCGATGGAGATGATGACGTTGCCGCCGCCGGACAGCGTGCCCATGGTCGAGGCGCCGCCGCCGATGTCCGAGCCGTCGCCGATGACGACGCCCGCGGAGATGCGGCCCTCGACCATCGACGTGCCGAGCGTGCCGGCGTTGAAGTTGACGAAGCCCTCGTGCATGACGGTGGTGCCCTCGGCGAGGTGCGCACCGAGGCGGACCCGGTCGGCGTCGGCGATCCGCACGCCCTTGGGGGCCACGTAGTCCGTCATCCGCGGGAACTTGTCGACGGAGGTCACCTGGAGGTGCAGGCCCTCGGCGCGGGCGTTCAGCCGCACCTTCTCCAGGTCGTCCACGGCGACCGGGCCGAGCGAGGTCCAGGCGACGTTGGCGAGGAAGCCGAAGATGCCGTCCAGGCTCTGGCCGTGCGGCCTGACCAGGCGGTGGGAGAGCAGGTGCAGACGCAGGTAGACGTCGTGCGCGTCGATCGGCTTCTCGTCGAGGGAGGCGATGACCGTGCGGACCGCGACCACCTCGACGCCCCGGCGGGCGTCCGGGCCGATCGCCGCAGTCGCCCCGCCGCCGAGCAGCTCGGCGGCCTGCTCGGCGGAGAGCCGCTCGGTGCCGGACGGACCGGGACCATCGGCCAGCTCGGGCGCGGGGAACCAGGTGTCGAGGACGGTGCCGTCGGCGGCGATCGTGGCAAGCCCGGCGGCCACGGCGCCGGTGGAGCGAGGAGCAGTCGTGTCGGTCATGAGGGCAACCTAACCGGCGGACAGCGGTCGATGCGAACCGGTACGGGACCGTCTCACGTGCCGGGCGGTACGCCCCACCGCAGGTCGGCGCCGCACAACAACGGCCGGGGCACCACCACCGGCACCACTCCTCCCACATCCCGGTCAGACACCACCACGGGCACCACCCCTCCCGCACCCCGGCAGAGCGCCACCACCGCCACGATCCCTCCCGCACCCCGGCCCGGGCGCCCCGCCCACCCCCGCATCACCCCCGCGCCCCCGCGACAACCCGCCCCAGCACCTCCCGCGCATACGCCTCGTCATACGGCACCCCGGTCAGCAGCACCTGGAGGCAGATGCCGTCGACGACCGCCACCAGTGCCCGGGCCGTCACCGGATCCGTGCGCCGGGACAGCAGCTCGGCGATGCCCTCGGCCCACTCGGCCGCGACGGGCCGCAGGGCGGGTCGGCGCAGGGCGGCGAGGTAGAGCTCGTACTCCAGCTCGACGCCCGTGCGGTCGCCCGCGAGCCACTCCCCCATCCACCCGGCCAGCTCGGCCGCCAGATCGCTCCGGGGATCCTCCAGCCCGCCCCGGCCGGCGACGACCTTGGCGAAGCCCTCGTTGGCCTGCCGCAGCGCGGCGACCAGGAGTTCGTCGAGCGTCTTGAAGTGGTACGTCGTCGAGCCGAGCGGCACATCGGCCTCGGCCGCGGCCGTGCGGTGGCTCAACCCGGCGATGCCCTTCGCCCCGACGACCCGGATCGCCGCGTCGATGATCCGCTGCCGCCGCTCGGGGTCGTAGCGCCGGGGCATCAGTGGGCACCTCCCAGGTTCAGCACCACGACCCCGACGATGATCAGCGCGATCCCGGCGGCCTTGGCACCGGTCATCCCCTCCCCCAGGAAGACGAACCCGATCGTGGCGATGGCGGCGGTGCCGGCGCCGGCCCAGATGGCATAGGCCGTTCCGACGGAGACGGTCTTCAGCGTCTGCGCGAGCAGCGCGAAGGAGACGAGGTAGCCGAGGAGCGTCAGCAGCGAGGGTCCGAGCCTGCTGAAGCCCTCGCTGTACTTCATGGCGGTCGTCGCACCCACCTCGGCGGCGATGGCCCCGGCCAGCAGCAGATAACCCATGTGTACGAGCGTACACAACATCTGTACACCCGTACGCAACGAGAGGAGAGATATCGCTTTCAACAAACGCCTCACAGTGATCCCCCCGGTCCACTACGGTGTCAGCGATCACACACCGGGCGACCACAACCGCGCCGCCGTCAAGGGTGCCCGCCGGAGGAAAAGCGCATGTCAGAAGAGAAGTCCCGGCCCTTACTGGACCACCCGTGGGAGAGCGGCTGGGCCCCGGACACCACCCGGGCACCGGGGACGCGACGGCTCTGGCTGGCAGGCGCCCTCGCCCTGGCCACGGTCACCGCGTGCGTGACGGCGATCGCCGTGATGGACAACCGTCCCGGCGACCCGACCCCTTCGACGGCGCAGCCGACGACCCTGAGCAGCTCGGCACCGGGCGGCCTGATCTCCTTCGCGACGCCCTCCAAGAAGGGGAAAGCGCCCGAAGAGGACCACAAGCGCCCGTCCCCCACCCCCACCAGGAGCACATCGCCCCGCCCCGACGCCAGTCCGGAGCCACACACGAAGGCGCCGAAGCCTCCGGCGTCCCACAGGACGTCACCGCCGGCGAAGCCCCCGGCCGCGAAGACCGGGACCTCCATACGCTCCGTCAACTACCCCGACCGGTACTGGCAGACCAGCGGCGGCTACGTCACCCTCGCCCCGGCCGGCTCGGCCTCGGCCCGCCGCAACGCCACCTTCGAACGGGTGGCGGGCCTGGCCGACTCCTCCTGCTACTCCTTCACCACGGCCGACGGCGGCTACCTCCGCCACCGCGCGTTCATCCTGCGCGCGGAACGCGACGACGGCTCGTCCCTCTTCCGCAAGGACGCCACCTTCTGCCCCCGCCCCGCCAGTTACCCGGGCGCGATCATGCTGGAGTCGGTGAACTACCCGGGCCGCTTCCTGCGCCACCGCAACTTCCAGCTCCGCCTCGACCCGTATCAGTACGACGGCGTGTACCGCGCGGACTCGGCGTTCCGGCTGGTGGCGGGGCTGGACTGACACACGAAGGGGCGGCACCCCGCGAGGGTGCCGCCCCTTCGTCAGCCAGTGGATCTCAGACGTTGAATCCGAGCGCCCGAAGCTGCTCCCGCCCGTCGTCCGTGATCTTGTCGGGGCCCCACGGCGGCATCCAGACCCAGTTGATGCGCAACTCGTTGACGAGGCCGTCTGTGGCGGACTTCGCCTGGTCCTCGATGACGTCCGTCAGCGGGCAGGCCGCGGAGGTCAGGGTCATGTCCACGGTCGCGATGTTCGACTCGTCGACGTGAATGCCGTAGATCAGGCCGAGGTTGACGACGTCGATGCCCAGTTCGGGGTCGACGACGTCCATCAGGGCCTCACGGAGTTCTTCCTCCGAGGCCGGCTTCATCTCCACGGTCTCGCTCATGCCGTCGTCTCCTTCTCGGCGTCGGCTCCGCCCAGCACCTGGGCCGTCGCGTCCTTCCAGGCCATCCAGCTCAGCAGGGCGCACTTGACCCGGGCCGGGTACTTGGACACCCCGGCGAACGCGACCGCGTCCTCCAGGATGTCCTCCATCGCGTCGTCGGGTTCGAGCTTCCCCTTGGACTGCATCAGCTCCAGGAAGGTCTCCTGGATCTTCCGCGCGTCGGAGAACTCCTTGCCGACGAGGAGTTCGTTCAGTACGGAGGCCGAGGCCTGGCTGATCGAGCAGCCCTGGCCCTCGTACGAGACGTCCTCGATCCTCGTTCCGTCGTACTTCACGCGCAGTGTGATCTCGTCACCGCACGTCGGGTTGACGTGGTGCACCTCGGCGTCGCCATCCCGCAAGCCCCGCCCGTGCGGGTTCTTGTAGTGGTCCAGGATGACTTCCTGGTACATGGAGTCCAGTTTCACCGTTCAGCACGCCCTTCAGCCGAAGAAGTTCCGTACGTGCTCCAGGCCGTCGACCAGCGCGTCGATCTCGGCCGGCGTGGAGTACAGATAGAACGACGCTCGCGTGGTCGCAGGAATTCCGTACCGCAGGCAGACCGGCCGCGCGCAGTGGTGGCCGACCCGGACCGCGATGCCCTGCTCGTCGAGGACCTGGCCCACGTCGTGCGGGTGGATGTCCCCGAGGGTGAAGGAGATCGCCGCTCCGCGCTCCTCGGCCGTGGTCGGGCCGATGATGCGCAGGTCCGGGACCTCCAGCAGCCGCTTCACCGCGTACTCGGTGAGTGCGTGCTCGTGGGCGAGGATCTTGTCCATGCCGATCGAGTTGAGGTAGTCGATCGCCGCGCCGAGACCGATTGCCTGGGAGACCGGGGGCGTGCCCGCCTCGAACTTGTGGGGCGCCGGGGCGTACGTCGAGGAGTGCATCGAGACCGTCTCGATCATCTCGCCGCCGCCGAGGAACGGAGGCAGGTCCTCCAGGAGCTCCTGGCGGCCCCAGAGGACGCCGATGCCCGTCGGGCCGCACATCTTGTGGCCGGTGAAGGCCACGAAGTCGGCCTGGAGGGCCTGCACGTCCAGCGGCATGTGCGGCGCGGCCTGCGAGGCGTCGATGCAGACCAGCGCACCGACCTGCTGGGCGCGGCGCACGATCGCCTCGACCGGGTTCTGGGTGCCCAGGATGTTGGAGACCAGCACGAAGGAGACGATCTTCGTCTTCTCGGTGATGACCTCATCGATATTGGACAGGTCCAGACGGCCGTCGTCGGTGAGGCCGAACCACTTCAGCTTGGCGCCCGTGCGCTGCGCGAGCAGCTGCCACGGCACGATGTTGGAGTGGTGCTCCATCTCCGTGATGACGATCTCGGTGTCGGAGTCCACGCGGTAGGGCTCGTCGGCCCAGCCCAGCATGTTCGCCACGAGGTTGAGCGACTCGGAGGCGTTCTTGGTGAAGATCACCTCGTCGCGCGAGGGCGCGTTGATGAACTCCGCGACCTTGTCGCGCGCGCCCTCGTACAGCGCCGTGGCCTCCTCGGCGAGGACGTGCACGCCACGGTGGACGTTGGCGTTGTGCTGCTCGTAGTACTCGGAGAGCACGTCGAGCACCTGGCGCGGCGTCTGCGAGGTCGCCGCGTTGTCCAGGTACACGAGCTTCTTGCCGTCGTGGACGACGCGGTCCAGGATCGGGAAGTCCTTGCGGAGCGCCTCGGTGTCGAGGAGGCCAGGCAGCTGTGTCACGCGGATGCGCCACCCTTCGTGTATGCCTCGTAGCCCTCTTCCTCCAGCTTGTCGGCGAGCTCGGCACCGCCGGACTCGACGATCCGGCCGCCGGAGAAGACGTGCACGTGGTCGGGCTTGATGTAGCGGAGGATGCGCGTGTAGTGCGTGATCAGCAGGGTGCCGACCTCGCCCGACTCGCGGACGCGGTTCACGCCCTCCGACACGACGCGCAGGGCGTCGACGTCCAGGCCGGAGTCGGTCTCGTCGAGGACCGCGATCTTCGGCTTGAGCAGCTCCAGCTGGAGGATCTCGTGGCGCTTCTTCTCACCGCCGGAGAAGCCCTCGTTGACGTTGCGCTCGGCGAAGGCGGGGTCCATGTTGAGGCGCTCCATGGCCTCCCTGACCTCCTTCACCCAGGTGCGCAGCTTGGGGGCCTCGCCGCGGATGGCGGTCGCGGAGGTGCGCAGGAAGTTCGACACGGAGACACCCGGGACCTCGACCGGGTACTGCATCGCGAGGAACAGACCGGCGCGGGCCCGCTCGTCGACGGACATCTCCAGGACGTCCTCGCCGTCGAGGGTGACGGTGCCGCCGGTGATGGTGTACTTCGGGTGTCCCGCGAGGGAGTAGGCGAGGGTCGACTTGCCCGAGCCGTTGGGGCCCATGATGGCGTGCGTCTCGCCCTGCTTCACGGTGAGGTCGACACCCTTGAGGATTTCCTTCGTGCCGTTCTCGACCTCGACGGTGACGTGCAGGTCTCGGATTTCAAGCGTTGCCATGGGTGCCTCAGGACTCCTGGGTGAGGGAGACGAGCACGTCGTCCCCTTCGATCTTTACGGGGTATACGGGGACGGGGCGCGTCGCGGGAAGAGCGTCGGGCTTGCCGGAGCGGAGGTCGAAGCGCGAGCCGTGCAGCCAGCACTCGATGTGGCAGTCGTCGACCTCGCCCTCCGACAGGGAGACGTTCGCGTGCGAGCAGATGTCGTGGATCGCGAACACCTCGCCCTCGGTCTGCACGATGGACAGGGGCGTGCCGTCGAGTTCCACCCGCTTCGGAGTGTCCTCCTCCAGCTCGCCCAGTCCACAGGCGCGTACGAAGGTCATGCGACGGCCGCCTCCAGCTCCTCCTCGATCTTGGCGATCAGGCGCTCCTCGATGTCGGGGAGGCCGATCTGCTGGACCAGTTCGGCGAAGAAGCCGCGGACCACCAGTCGGCGGGCCTCGTGCTCCGGGATGCCGCGGGCCATGAGGTAGAAGAGCTGCTCGTCGTCGAAGCGGCCGGTGGCCGAGGCGTGGCCGGCGCCGACGATCTCGCCGGTCTCGATCTCCAGGTTCGGTACGGAGTCCACGCGCGCACCGTCCGTGAGGACCAGGTTGCGGTTCATCTCGTACGTGTCCGTGCCCTCGGCCGCGGCCTCGATGAGCACGTCGCCGATCCACACCGCGTGCGCGTCGTCGCCCTGGAGCGCGCCCTTGTAGACGGCGTTCGACTTGCAGTGCGGGACGTTGTGGTCGACCAGGAGGCGGTGCTCCTGGTGCTGGCCCTGGTCGGTGAAGTACAGGCCGAACAGCTCGGCCTCGCCGCCGGGGCCGGCGTAGCGCACGCGCGGGTGCAGCCGGACGACGTCGCCGCCGAAGGTGACGACGACGGACTTGAAGGAGGCGTCGCGGCCGACGAGCGCGTTGTGCTGGGCGACGTGGACGGCCTTGTCGTCCCAGTCCTGGACGGATACGACGGTCAGCTTGGCGCCGTCGCCCAGGAGGTAGTCGACGTTGGCGGCGAGCACCGCGTCACCGGTGTGGTCGATGACCACGACGGCCTCGGCGAAGGCGCCCAGCTCGATCACCTGGTGGCCGAAGGCGGTGCCGCCCTCGCCGTGCACCGCGATGCGGATCGGCTCGGTGAGGACGGTCTCCTTGGGGACGGTCACGACCGAGGCCTTCTCGAAGGCCGAGTAGGCCTGGGCGGCGACGCGGTCCGCCGGGGTGCCCGCCTTGCCGAGCCGCGCGTCGTCGCGGCCGACGGTCTCGACGGTGACGCCCTCGGGGGCCTGGACGTCGACCTTCACGCCGTTGCCGTCGGCCACGGCGGTGCCGTCGTGCAGCCCGCGCAGGCGCTCCAGCGGGGTGAACCGCCACTCCTCCTCACGGCCGTGCGGGACGGGGAAGTCCGCGACGTCGAAGGAGGGGGGCGCGCTCATGCGGGTGGCGACGGTCGACTCGGCCGCCACCGCGATCGAGCCGGTGGTGGTGGAGCCCACCGGGATATTCTGAGCCTCAGCCATGGCTGTCGTAGTGCTCGCTTTCCGTTGCGTAAGGGGCTTGATGGACTGCGGCGGGGATTAACCGACCGCGCCTTCCATCTGCAGCTCGATCAGCCGGTTGAGCTCCAGCGCGTACTCCATGGGGAGCTCCTTGGCGATGGGCTCGACGAAGCCGCGCACGATCATCGCCATCGCCTCGAACTCACTCAGACCGCGGCTCATCAGGTAGAAGAGCTGGTCCTCGGAGACCTTGGAGACGGTGGCCTCGTGGCCCATGGACACGTCGTCCTCGCGGACGTCCACGTAGGGGTAGGTGTCCGAGCGGGAGATCGTGTCGACCAGCAGCGCGTCACAGAGCACGTTCGACTTGGAGCCCGCGGCGCCCTCGCCGATCTCGATGAGACCGCGGTAGGACGTACGGCCGCCACCGCGCGCGACGGACTTCGACACGATGTTGGACGACGTGTTCGGCGCCATGTGGACCATCTTGGCGCCCGCGTCCTGGTGCTGGCCCTCGCCGGCGAAGGCGATGGACAGCGTCTCGCCCTTGGCGTGCTCGCCCATCAGGTAGACGGCCGGGTACTTCATCGTCACCTTGGAGCCGATGTTGCCGTCGACCCACTCCATGGTCGCGCCCTCGTAGGCCACGGCGCGCTTGGTGACCAGGTTGTAGACGTTGTTCGACCAGTTCTGGATGGTCGTGTAGCGGCAGCGGGCGTTCTTCTTGACGATGATCTCGACGACCGCGGAGTGCAGCGAGTCCGACTTGTAGATCGGGGCGGTGCAGCCCTCGACGTAGTGCACGTAGGCACCCTCGTCGACGATGATCAGCGTCCGCTCGAACTGGCCCATGTTCTCCGTGTTGATGCGGAAGTAGGCCTGGAGCGGGATCTCCACGTGGACGCCCGGCGGCACGTAGATGAAGGAGCCGCCCGACCACACGGCGGAGTTCAGCGACGCGAACTTGTTGTCGCCGACGGGGATGACGGTCCCGAAGTACTCCTTGAAGAGCTCCGGGTGCTCCTTCAGGGCCGTGTCGGTGTCGAGGAAGATGACGCCCTGCTCCTCCAGGTCCTCGCGGATCTGGTGGTAGACGACCTCCGACTCGTACTGCGCGGCGACACCGGCGACGAGGCGGTTCTTCTCGGCCTCGGGGATGCCCAGCTTGTCGTACGTGTTCTTGATGTCCTCGGGCAGGTCCTCCCAGGAGGCCGCCTGCTTCTCCGTGGAGCGCACGAAGTACTTGATGTTGTCGAAGTCGATCCCCGACAGGTCCGAGCCCCAGTTCGGCATGGGCTTCTTCTCGAACAGGCGCAGACCCTTGAGGCGGAGCTTGGTCATCCACTCCGGCTCGCTCTTCTTCGAGGAGATGTCCCGGACGACGTCCTCGCCCAGGCCGCGACGCGCCGACGCACCGGCATCGTCCCGGTCGGCCCAGCCGTATTCGTACTTGCCCAGGCCCTCGAGCTCGGGGTGGGCAGTCTCCGTGGGGAGAGTCATGCGGGGTTCCTCCCGGCCGTGCTTGCAGATGCGTTGTGGGAAATCTTGGGGATGAACGTCGTGCAGACGCCGTCGCCGTGCGCGATGGTGGCGAGCCGCTGTACGTGTGTACCGAGCAGCTCGGCGAAAAATTCCGTCTCCGCCTCGCACAGCTGCGGGAACTGCTCGGCGACGTGGGCGACCGGGCAGTGGTGCTGGCAGAGCTGTTCACCCTTCTGCGGGTGGGGCGCGCTGCGCGCGGTTGCAGCGTACCCGTCGGCGCTCAGCGCCTTGGCCAGGGCTTCCGTCCGCTGCTCGGGCGCGGCGGCCTCGACCGCCTTGCGGTACGCGCCCGCCTGCGCGGCGATCCTGGCGCGGGCGAAGGCGGCGATCGCCTCGTTGCCGCCCTCGCGGTCGGCGATCCAGCGCAGCGCGTCCGCCGCGAGCTTGTCGTACGACTGGTCGAAGGCGTCCCGGCCGCAGTCGGTCAGGGCGAACACCTTGGCCGGCCGGCCGCGGGTGCGCGTGCCGTAGACCCGCTGCTTGCGTGCCTCGACGACACCGTCGCCCGCGAGGGCGTCGAGGTGCCGGCGCACGGCCGCCTGGGTGAGGCCCAGCCGCTCGGCGAGCTCGGCGACGGTCGACGGGCCGTGGTCCAGGATGGACCGCGCGACTCGGTTGCGGGTGGACCGCTCCCCGGTCGCGAGTTCCTCCTGAGGGGACCCCGTGGGGGTCTCCCGAACCTCGCCGACGTTTTTCACAACGCCATTGTTGCGTAATTCATCCGGGCCGGGCAAGCCGCGCCCGGCGCCCTCGCCGTGCCTTGCATCACTTAGGTAAAGCTAACCTGACCTGCGAAAACGATCTCCGATCGGTCAAACCGGTGGCATGGCACGGCCGCGTGGGGGACACTCCCGAACCATGTCCACACCCCCTCCGACCGGCCCTCTTGTCACCCGGGACACCCTGCGCGCGCAGCTGTCCGAGCTGGGGGTGCGCCCCGGCGAGACCCTCCTCGTGCACTCTTCGCTCAGCTCCCTCGGCTGGGTCAACGGCGGCGCCGTCGCGGTGGTGCGGGGACTGCTCGACGCACTCGGCCCCGAGGGCACGTTGGTGGTTCCGACCCAGACCGGCGACCTCTCCGACCCGGCCCTGTGGGGCAACCCGCCCGTACCACCGGACTGGTGGGAGGCCATCCGGGCCACGATGCCCGCCTACGACCCCCGGATCACGCCCACGCGCGGGGTAGGCGTCGTCCCGGAGACCGTGCGCACCTGGCCCGGCGCGCTGCGCAGCGCCCATCCGCAGACCTCCTTCGCGGCGGTCGGCCCGCGCGCGGCGGAGGTGACCGAGGGCCACGCGTCCGACTGCCGGCTGGGCGAGCGCAGCCCGCTGGCGAAGCTGGAGGCCATGGGCGCCCGGGTCCTGCTGCTCGGCGCCGGCTACGCCTCCTGCACCAGCTTCCACCTCGCCGAGTACCGGATACCGTCCCCGCGCGTCGCCGTGGGCCGGCCGGGCCCCGACGGCTGGGAGACCGTGACCGAGGTGTCGATCAGCTCGGACCGTTTCGACGAGCTGGGCTACGACTTCGAGCGGGACCGTCCCGTCGTACGCGGCAAGGTCGGGGCGGCCGAGGCGCGGCTGTTCCCGGTGGCGGACGCGGTGGCCTACGCCGAGCGCTGGCTGCCGGTGCACCGCCCCCGTGAGGAGGAGTTCCCGCACCCCCCGGTCTGAGGCCCCGCGCACGAACCTAGACTCTGGACCCATGCGAAGTGAGCCCGTGGTCCAGGTCCAGGCCCTGGTGAAGCGGTACGGCACGAAGACCGCGGTGGACGGGCTCGACCTGGTGGCCCGGGCGGGTGTGACCGCCGTGCTCGGTCCCAACGGGGCGGGCAAGACGACCACGGTCGAGACCTGCGAGGGGTACCGGAAGCCGGACTCCGGCACGGTGCGCGTCCTGGGCCTCGACCCGGTCGGCCACTCCCGGGACCTGCGGCCCCGGATCGGCGTGATGCTCCAGTCCGGCGGCGTCTACTCGGGCTCCCGCGCCGACGAGATGCTCCGCCACGTAGCCAGACTGCACGCCCACCCCCTGGACGTGGACGCGCTCATCGAACGCCTCGGGCTCGGCTCGTGCGGCCGTACGACGTACCGGCGGCTGTCGGGCGGGCAGCAGCAGCGGCTGGCCCTCGCGATGGCCGTGGTCGGCCGCCCCGAGCTGGTGTTCCTGGACGAGCCGACCGCAGGGCTCGACCCGCAGGCCCGCCGCGCCACCTGGGACCTGGTCCGGGACCTGCGCGCCGACGGGGTCTCCGTGATCCTCACCACCCACTACATGGACGAGGCCGAGCAGCTCGCCGACGACGTGGCGATCATCGACGCGGGCCGGGTCATCGCCCAGGGCTCCCCGGAGGAGCTGTGCCGGGGCGGCGCCGAGAACACGCTCCGCTTCAGCGGCCGGCCCGGCCTGGACGTCGGCTCGCTGCTGAAGGCCCTGCCCGCCGACTGCTCGGCCGCCGAGCTGACGCCCGGCTCGTACCGGGTCGCCGGCAAGGTCGACCCGCAACTGCTCGCGACGGTCACCTCCTGGTGCGCCCAGCACGGCGTGATGCCGGAGAAGATCTCGGTGGAGCGGCACACCCTGGAAGACGTCTTCCTGGAGCTCACGGGGAAGGAGCTGCGTTCGTGACCGCCACCGGCACCTATGCGCCGAAGCCGGGGGCCGCGCCCCTGACCCGCATGATCACGGCCCAGGCCGCGCTCGAGACGAAGATGCTGCTGCGCAACGGCGAGCAACTGCTGCTGACCGTCGTCATCCCCACCCTGCTCCTGGTGCTCTTCAGCACCGTCGACATCGTCGACACGGGCGCCGGCGAGGCCGTCGACTTCCTCGCCCCCGGCATCCTCGCGCTCGCGGTGATGTCGACCGCGTTCACCGGGCAGGCCATCGCGACCGGCTTCGAGCGCCGCTACGGCGTCCTGAAGCGGCTCGCCTCCTCGCCGCTGCCACGCTGGGGCCTGATGACCGCGAAGACGCTGTCCGTGCTGGTCACCGAGGTGCTCCAGGTGGTCCTGCTGACGGTGATCGCCTTCGCGCTCGGCTGGTCGCCGCACGGCAACCCGTTCGCCGTGCTGCTGCTCCTGGTCCTCGGTACGGCGGCCTTCTCGGGCCTCGGCCTGCTCATGGCCGGGACGCTGAAGGCCGAGGCGACGCTCGCCGCCGCCAACCTGGTGTTCCTGCTGCTGCTCGTCGGCGGCGGGGTCATCGTGCCGCTCGACAAGTTCCCCGCCGCCGCGCAGGACGTGCTCGGCCTGCTGCCCATCGCCGCCCTGTCCGACGGCCTGCGGGACGTGCTCCGGCACGGCGCCGGGATGCCCTGGGCCGACCTGGGGATCCTGGGCGTCTGGGCGGTCGTCGGGCTGGCGGCGGCCGGGAAGTTCTTCCGCTGGGAGTAGGGAAGGTGTCCTGTGACGGACCCTCGTGAAAGCGTGCACAAGCGGCGTCCTACGATGGGTCGCGTGCCAAAAGTGACCCGCGCCGACGCCTTGGCGGCCCTGCGCAACCCGCTCGCCTTCATCGCCGAGCGCTGGACCCCGGAACCCCGGACGGTCCAGCGCGCGGCCCTCTCCGCAGTCGTCATGTCGGTGCTCATCGTGGTCACCGGCGGAGCCGTGCGGCTGACCGGCTCGGGCCTGGGCTGCCCGACCTGGCCCAAGTGCACCGACGACTCGCTCACCGCCACCAGCGCGATGGGCTTCCACGGCGCCATCGAGTTCGGCAACCGCATGCTGACGTACGTGCTGTGCGCCGCCGTCGGCTGGGCGATCATCGCCGCGCGCTCGCAGAAGCCGTACCGGCGCGGCCTGACCCGGCTGGGCTGGGCGCAGTTCTGGATCGTGATGAGCAACGCGGTGCTCGGCGGCATCGTGGTGCTGGTCGGGCTCAACCCGTACACGGTCGCGGCGCACTTCGTGGCGACTTCCGCGCTGATCGCGGTGGCCACGGTGATGTGGCAGCGCACCCGCGAGGGCGACGCCGCGCCGCGCCCGCTGGTCGGCAAGGCCGTGTGGCAGCTGGTGTGGTTCCTGGTCGCCGCCGCCGTGCTGCTCATCCTGGTCGGCACGGTGGTCACGGGCGCCGGCCCGCACGCCGGCGACTCCAGCGAGGTCGAGCGGATGCCCGTCGACTGGGAGACGGTGAGCAAACTGCACGCCGTGCTGGCGTGGATCGTGGTGACGCTGACGTTCGCCCTGTGGTTCGTCCTCAAGGCGGTCGACGCGCCGCGCTCCCCGCTGAACCGCACCCGCGAACTGTTCCTGATCCTGCTCGCGCAGGGCGTCATCGGCTACGTCCAGTACTTCACGGACCTGCCCGAGGTCCTGGTCGGCCTGCACATGCTCGGCTCGGCCGTGATGTGGATCTGGGTGCTGCGGGTGGTGCTGTCGCTGCGCGAGCGGCCGGAGGGCGTGGCCGACGTGCCCGGTCCCGCCGCCGAGGCCTCACTGACCAAGGCTTAGGGCCTGTCGTTTGGATCACGCCGCAGACGCGGGGTCTGGCAGGCGCATCTGCGGCGTTGTCGTCGGTTGCCGACGCTCCGCGTCGACGCCCTCCTCCGCCTTGCATCTGCACGCACCAGACCCCGCTCACCGGCGCTGATCAGCACTGTCGGTTCCCTGCGACCTGATCCAAACGACAGGCCCTAGTCGAGCCCGTACACCCGCCGCGCGTTCCCCGACGCCAGCATCCCCGCCACACGCTGGGCGTCGGCCAGGGACCACGCGCCCTCGGCGACCCAGGTGCCGAGCACCCGGCCGAGCCCCTCGCGGAACAGCCGGGCGCCGACGACGTGCAACTCGGGCAGCCCCTGGGCGCCGGTGGAGAAAAGGATCTTGCCGAAGGGGGCCAGCTCCAGGATCTCCGCGAGGACGGTCGCGGCACGGGCGCCGGTGCGGACCAGGGCGGCGCCGGAGTCGACGTGGACGTGCGGGAAGACACCGGCCAGGTGGGCGGCGTGCCGGTGGTAGGGGTAGCCGTGCAGCAGGACGAGGTCCGTACCGAGCCCGGCCGTGGCCCGGACGAAGTCCGTCAGCAGCACCGGATCCGTACGGTCGATCCGCAGGCCCGGCGCGCCGAGCCCCGCGTGCAGCTGGAGCGGCAGCCCCGAGGCGACCGCGCTCCACAGCAGGTGCCGCAGCAGCACGGGGTCGCTCAGCTCCCCGCCGACCCCGCGCCCCGCGAGCCAGCGGCCGACGGCCCCGCGCACCTCCCCCGGCCCGGGCGGCTCCGGCGCGAGCGCGAGGCCGTGCCGTACGCCCGCGACCGAGGTGAAGGCGACGGCGTGCGCGGCGGCGGAGTGCACGGACTCGGCGAGGTTGGCGAGGAAGGACTCGACGGTCCCGGAGGTGTCGGCGACCTGCTCGGCGAGCAGCTCCAGACGGACGATCTCGCGGGCCTCGGCGGCTCCGGCGGAGGCCAGTTCACCGGGCTCGGTCAGATCACCGGGCAGGCCCGCGTCGACCAGGTACGTCGTGATGCCGCTGCCGCGCAGGAGCCTGCGGGCGGACTCCAGGACGCCCAGTTCGCGGCGGCGGGCGAGGTAGCCGGCGGGCGGGCAGTGCGGTTCGAGGCCGAGCAGGGGTGGGCACCAGCGGCGCACGGCGAAGCCGGTCTGGGTGTCGAAGAGGGTGGTGCCGGGGGCGGGTGGGCCCTCCGTGCGGGAGAGGTGGGCCTCGAAGGTGCCGAGGCCCAGCTCCGTGCGGAGTACTCCGTGGCAGTACTGGTCCACTAGGGACGGCGTTTCGATCATCCGGGCTCCCCGGTGTGGACCCTGTTGTTCCTAAGGGTCCTAACGGGTGAACCGGGTTGAGGTCGCGGTTCCGTCGTGGGTGCGTCGGTGTGTTCGGCGGGTGCGGGTCCGTTGTGGTTGCTCGCGCAGTTCCCTCGCCCCTGAAGGGTCAGTCGTTCTTGGGGCCGCCTACTTGGATCCCTGCCATGCGCGACCACTCGTAGCGGCCCGTCTTCACCTTGGCCGCGAACTCGCCGTCGAAGGACTCGTGGGCCGTGATGCCGGACTTCTCCACGGCCTTCTCGGCGATCTCGTAGGAGGGGGCCACCAGGTCGCCCCAGGTGCCGTCCTCGCCGACCAGGACGATGCGGGCGCCGCGTTCGCCGAGGTAGGCGACCTGGCCCTCGGCGCCGCCGTGGGCCTTGGAGAAGGAGCCGATCTGCGTGGCGAGCCGGGCGACCTTGCGCTCGCCCTTCGGGTCAACCTGCTGCGTTTCTGCCATGGCCGCGATGCTACTCGCGGGTAGATCGACTGGCGAGAGCAGGGCCCTGTGACATACGTCAGTGCTGCGTCAGCGCAGGAAGGGGTCGACCGCGACCGCCACGAACAGCAGCGACACATAGGTGATCGACCAGTGGAACAGGCGCATCTCCTTCAGCTTCGCGCCCGTCACCTCGGCCTTCGCGCGGTTCTGCAGGCCGTGCGCCTCCCAGAGCCAGAAGCCGCCCGCCAGCAGCGCGACCAACGTGTAGAACCAGCCGGTGTAGCCGAGCGGCTGCAGCAGGAGCGAGACGGCGACCATGACCCAGCTGTAGATCACGATCTGCTTGGCGACCACCTTGTTGGAGGCGACCACCGGCAGCATCGGCACGCCCACGCGCGCGTAGTCCTCCTTGACCTTCATGGACAGCGGCCAGTAGTGCGGCGGCGTCCAGAAGAACATGACGAGGAACAGGATGACCGGCGCCCACGACATGGAGTTCGTGACCGAGGACCAGCCGATCAGCACGGGCAGACAGCCGGCGATGCCGCCCCAGACGATGTTCTGCGAGGTACGGCGCTTGAGGATCATCGTGTAGACGACGACGTAGAACAGGAGCGCGCCGAGGGAGAGCCAGGCGCTCAGCCAGTTCACGGTGAGGCCGAAGAGCAGGGTCGAGGCGACCGCCAGGGTGATGCCGAAGGCGAGGCACTCGCGCGGGCTGACCATGCCGGTGACCAGCGGCCGCTGCGAGGTGCGGTCCATCAGGGCGTCGATGTCGCGGTCGATGTACATGTTGAGCGCGTTGGCGCCGCCCGCCGACATGTAGCCACCGACGCAGGTCAGCAGCACCAGCGTCAGGTCGGGCACACCCTGCTGCGCCAGGAACATCACCGGCACGGTGGTGATCAGGAGCAGCTCGATGATCCGCGGCTTGGTGAGAGCCACGAACGCCTTGACACGGGCCCCGAACGGCCGGTGGGCCGGGCTCTGGTCCGTCCCGAGCATCCCCGCTGGACGGGATTCAACGGCCGTCACGCACACCCCTACAGAGACATCCCAGCGAGCCTCACCCGTGTGAAGTCCCGGTAAAGGCTCGCGCGTACCACGCCACTTTAGACGTTGCCCAGAGTCGGACATTCGCGGGGGTCGGGTCGTGTTGGCGAGCGGCTTCCGAAGGGCGCGCGGAAGCTCGATTGAGCACCCGGATGAGCGGGTCCGTATTCACTTGCCGAAGGGGATACGGCCCAGTCATGAAGCGGATCCAAACGTGTCCCGGCACTCTGGAGCGACTCGAAAGAACGCACGTCCTACGGGGGTAGGCTCGGCTGCGGCCGGTGGACGCCCCGATACACCGGCATCCGACTTGTGAGAGGAGCCCTGACCCAGGGTGAGCACCAAGCCGACCACCACAGACCTCGAGTGGACCGAGTTGGACCAGCGGGCCGTCGACACCGCGCGTGTCCTGGCCGCCGATGCCGTACAGAAGGTCGGTAACGGCCATCCGGGTACGGCGATGAGTCTCGCGCCTGCCGCCTACACCCTCTTCCAGAAGGTGATGCGGCACGACCCGGCGGACGCCGACTGGGTCGGGCGGGACCGCTTCGTGCTGTCCGCCGGCCACTCGTCCCTGACCCTCTACACCCAGCTGTACCTGGCCGGTTTCGGTCTGGAGCTGGATGATCTGAAGTCCTTCCGCACCTGGGGTTCGAAGACGCCGGGCCACCCCGAGTACGGGCACACCACCGGTGTGGAGACGACGACCGGCCCGCTCGGGCAGGGTGTCGCCAACGCGGTGGGCATGGCGATGGCCGCCCGCTACGAGCGGGGTCTGTTCGACCCGGAGGCCCCGGAGGGCGAGTCCCCCTTCGACCACTTCGTCTACTGCGTCGCCGGTGACGGCTGCCTCCAGGAGGGCATCTCCGCGGAGGCGTCGTCGCTGGCGGGCCACCAGAAGCTGGGCAACCTGATCCTGCTGTGGGACGACAACCACATCTCGATCGAGGGCGACACCGAGACGGCCGTGTCCGAGGACACGGTGAAGCGGTACGAGGCCTACGGCTGGCACGTGCAGCGGGTGGAGCCGCAGGCCAACGGCGACCTGGACCCGGCCTCGATCTACGAGGCGATCCAGCGGGCCAAGGCGGTCACGGACAGGCCCTCGTTCATCGCGATGCGCTCGATCATCGCCTGGCCGGCCCCGAACGCGCAGAACACCGAGGCCGCGCACGGCTCGGCCCTGGGCGACGACGAGGTCGCGGCGACCAAGCGGGTCCTGGGCTTCGACCCCGAGCAGAGCTTCGAGGTCGCCGACGAGGTGATCACGCACACCCGCAAGGCGCTGGAGCGGGGCCAGGCGGCCCGCGCGGTGTGGGAGAAGACGTACCAGCAGTGGCGGGACAACAACCCCGAGCGCGCCGCCGAGTACGACCGGGTCGCCAAGGGTGAGCTGCCGGCCGGCTGGGAGGAGAAGATCCCGGTCTTCGAGGTCGGCAAGGGCGTGGCCACGCGTGCCGCCTCCGGCAAGGTCCTCCAGGCGCTCGGCGCGGTGATCCCGGAGCTGTGGGGCGGCTCGGCCGACCTGGCGGGCTCCAACAACACCACGATCGACAAGACCAGCTCCTTCCTCCCGGCGGACAACCCGCTGCCGGAGGCGGACCCGTACGGCCGCACGATCCACTTCGGTATCCGCGAGCACGCGATGGCCGCCGAGATGAACGGCATCGCGCTGCACGGCAACACCCGGATCTACGGCGGCACGTTCCTGGTCTTCTCCGACTACATGCGCAACGCGGTGCGGCTGTCGGCGCTGATGCACCTGCCGGTGACGTACGTGTGGACGCACGACTCCATCGGCCTGGGCGAGGACGGCCCGACCCACCAGCCGGTCGAGCACCTGGCCTCGCTGCGCGCCATCCCCGGCCTGAACCTCGTGCGCCCGGCGGACGCCAACGAGACCGCCATCGCCTGGCGCGAGATCCTCCGGCGCTGGACGAAGGAGTTCGGCAAGGGCCAGCCGCACGGTCTGGCGCTGACCCGTCAGGGCGTGCCGACGTACGAGCCCAACGACGATGCCGCCAAGGGCGGTTACGTCCTGTTCGAGGCCGACGGCGGCGAGCCCGAGGTCATCCTGATCGCCACCGGCTCGGAGGTGCACGTCGCCGTGGAGGCGCGCGAGCAGCTCCAGGGCGCCGGCGTGCGCACCCGTGTGGTGTCCATGCCGTCGGTGGAGTGGTTCGAGCAGCAGGACCAGGGGTACCGGGACAGCGTTCTGCCGCCGTCCGTCAAGGCGCGCGTCGCGGTGGAGGCCGGGATCGGCCTGACGTGGCACAAGTACGTCGGGGACGCCGGCCGCATCGTTTCCCTGGAGCACTTCGGTGCTTCGGCCGACGGCAAGGTCCTTTTCCGTGAGTTCGGCTTCACTGCCGAGAACGTTGCCGCCGCCGCGCGGGAATCGATCGCCGCAGCTCAGCGCTGACGCTTACATACGACACGTAGGAGATGGAATTTCCATGACAGACGCACTCAAGCGCCTCTCCGAGGAAGGCGTCGCGATCTGGCTGGACGACCTGTCGCGCAAGCGGATCACGTCCGGCAACCTCGCCGAGCTGCTCGACCAGCAGCACGTCGTGGGCGTCACGACCAACCCGACGATCTTCCAGAAGGCGATCTCCGAGGGCGACGGCTACGATCAGCAGCTCTCCGACCTCGCCGCCCGCAAGGTCACCGTCGAAGAGGCCATCCGCATGATCACGACGGCGGACGTCCGCGACGCCGCCGACATCCTGCGCCCGGTCTTCGACGCCACCGGCGGCCAGGACGGCCGGGTCTCGATCGAGGTCGACCCGCGCCTGGCGCACAACACCAAGGCGACGGTCGCCGAAGCCCGCCAGCTGGCCTGGCTGGTGGACCGGCCCAACACGCTGATCAAGATCCCGGCCACCAAGGCGGGCATCCCGGCGATCACCGAGACCATCGGCAACGGCATCAGCGTCAACGTCACGCTGATCTTCTCGCTGGAGCGCTACCGCGAGGTGATGGACGCCTACCTGTCCGGTCTGGAGAAGGCCAAGGCCAAGGGCCTGGACCTGTCCCAGATCCACTCGGTGGCGTCCTTCTTCGTCTCGCGCGTCGACACCGAGGTCGACAAGCGGATCGACGCGCTCGGCACCGACGAGGCCAAGGCGCTGCGCGGCAAGGCCGCCATCGCCAACGCCCGGCTCGCCTACCAGGCGTACGAGGAGGTCTTCTCCTCGGACCGCTGGAACGCGCTGGAGCGCGAGGGCGCCAACAAGCAGCGTCCGCTGTGGGCCTCCACCGGCGTGAAGGACAAGGCGTACCAGGACACGATGTACGTCACCGAGCTGGTCGCGCCGAACACGGTGAACACCATGCCGGAGGCGACCCTGTACGCCACCGAGGACCACGGCGAGATCACCGGCGACACCGTCGCCGGCACGTACGAGCAGGCCCGGGCCGACCTCGACGCGGTCGAGCAGCTCGGCATCAAGTACGACGACGTGGTGCAGCTGCTGGAGGACGAGGGCGTCGAGAAGTTCGAGGCGTCCTGGACCGACCTGCTGAAGTCGACCGAGGCCGAGCTTCAGCGCCTCGCCCCCTCGGAGGGCTGAACAGGTGTCGAGCAGCAATCCGCTGCGTGACCCAGCGGACCGACGGCTCCCGCGTATCGCGGGGCCGTCGGGCCTGGTCATCTTCGGCGTCACGGGCGACCTGTCCCGCAAGAAGCTCATGCCCGCCGTGTACGACCTCGCCAACCGGGGTCTGCTGCCGCCGGGCTTCTCGCTCGTGGGCTTCGCGCGCCGCGAGTGGGCGCACGAGGACTTCGCGCAGGAGGTGCACGACGCGGTCAAGGAGCACGCTCGCACGCCCTTTCGCGAAGAGGTCTGGCAGCAGCTCATCCAGGGCATGCGCTTCGTGCAGGGCACGTTCGACGACGACGACGCGTTCGAGCGGCTGCGCTCCACGATCGAGGAACTGGACAAGGCCCAGGGCACGGGCGGCAACTTCGCCTTCTACCTGTCCGTGCCGCCGAAGTCCTTCCCCGTGGTCATCCAGCAGCTGAAGAAGCACGGGCTGGCCGACCAGACGGGCGGCTCCTGGCGGCGCGCGGTCATCGAGAAGCCCTTCGGGCACGACCTGAAGTCGGCCGAGCAGCTCAACAAGGTCGTCCACGAGGTCTTCGCCCCGGACCAGGTCTTCCGCATCGACCACTACCTGGGCAAGGAGACCGTCCAGAACATCCTGGCGCTGCGCTTCGCCAACACGATGTTCGAACCGATCTGGAACCGGTCCCTCGTGGACCATGTGCAGATCACCATGGCCGAGGACATCGGCATCGGCGGCCGGGCCGGGTACTACGACGGCATCGGCGCCGCCCGTGACGTCATCCAGAACCACCTGCTCCAGCTCCTGGCGCTCACCGCCATGGAGGAGCCGGCCTCCTTCGACGCGGACGCGCTGGCCGCCGAGAAGACCAAGGTGCTCGGCGCGGTGAAGCTGCCCAAGGACATGGGCCGGGACACCGTGCGCGCCCAGTACGCGGCCGGGTGGCAGGGCGGCACGAAGGTGCGCGGCTATCTGGAGGAGGACGGCATCGACGCCTCCTCGAAGACCGACACCTACGCCGCGATCAAGCTGGAGATCGACAACCGCCGCTGGGCGGGCGTCCCCTTCTATCTGCGCACCGGCAAGCGGCTGGGCCGCCGCGTCACGGAGATCGCGGTCGTCTTCCAGCGGGCCCCGCACTCCCCCTTCGACACCACGGCCACCGAGGAGCTGGGCTCCAACGCGATCGTCATCCGCGTCCAGCCGGACGAGGGCGTCACGGTCCGCTTCGGCTCGAAGGTCCCCGGCACGTCGATGGAGATCCGGGACGTGTCGATGGACTTCGCGTACGGCGAGTCCTTCACGGAGTCCAGCCCGGAGGCGTACGAGCGTCTCATCCTGGACGTCCTCCTCGGAGACTCGAACCTCTTCCCGCGCACCGAGGAGGTCGAGCTGTCCTGGAAGATCCTCGACCCGATCGAGGAATACTGGGACACCAACGGCAAGCCCGCCCAGTACCCGGCCGGTACCTGGGGGCCCGTCGAGGCGGACGAAATGCTCGAGCGACACGGACGGAGCTGGCGCCGGCCATGAAGATAGACCTCACGGACACCACGGCCAGCAAGATCAACAAGGCGCTGGTGCAGGGCCGCCGGGCAATCGGCACCCCGGCTGTCGGGATGGTGCTCACGCTGGTCATCGTGACCGACGAGGAGAACGCCTACGACGCGCTGAAGGCCGCGAGCGACGCCTCGCGCGAGCACCCCTCGCGCACGCTCGTGGTCATCAAGCGCGTCTCCCGCTCGCCCCGCGACCGTACGCAGTCCCGTCTGGACGCCGAAGTCCGGGTCGGCGCCGACGCCGGCACGGGTGAGACGGTCGTGCTCCGGCTGTACGGCGAGGTCGCCGACCACGCCCAGTCGGTGGTACTGCCGCTGCTGCTGCCGGACGCCCCGGTGGTGGCGTGGTGGCCGGTGAACGCGCCGCTCGACCCGGCGAAGGACCCCCTGGGTGCCCTCGCCCAGCGCCGTGTCACCGACACGTACGCCTCCGAGCAGCCGGTGCGGGACCTGGCCACCCGGTCCGGGACCTACACCCCCGGCGACACGGACCTGTCCTGGACCCGCATCACGCCCTGGCGCTCCATGCTGGCGGCGGCTCTCGACCAGGTCACCTGCGAGGTCAGGGCCATCGAGGTGGAGGGCGAGGAGTTCAACCCGAGCTGCGAGCTGCTGGCGATGTGGCTCGCGGACCGGCTGGACGTCCCCGTCAAGCGCTCGCTGTCCGGGGGCCCGGGTCTGACGGCGGTCCGCATGGACACGGACTGCGGCCCCATCGTGCTGGACCGGGCGGACGGCTCCCTGGCGACGCTCTCCATCGAGGGCCAGCCGGCCCGTGGCGTGGCGCTCAAGCGCCGGGACACGGCCGAGCTGATCGCGGAGGAGCTGCGGCGGCTGGACCCGGACGACACGTACGCGTCGGCGCTGCGGTACGGGGTGGACCGGCTGAAGTCCCCCAAAGGAGAGCAGGGGCATCCGGAAGGCCGGGGAGATCAGGGAGAGCCCAAAAGTGACGGGCGGTCACGACTCGCCCTCCCCGCTCCCCGTGAAACGGCTGCGAAAGCACCCGCTTCGCAAGCGACGGCGCAGGCACCGGTGAAGCAGGCACCGGTGAAGCCGGAACCGCCCCAGCTGGAACCGGTACGGAAGGCGACGACGAAGTGAGTACGGCACCGCAGCTGGTCGTCCACCGCGACAAGGAGCTGATGGCGCAGGCCGCGGCGGCCCGGCTGATCACCAGGATCGTGGACGCGCAGGCCTCCCGGGGGTCGGCGTCCGTGGTCCTGACGGGCGGCCGCAACGGCAACGGCCTGCTGGCCGCCCTGGCCGCTGCGCCCGCCCGGGACGCGATCGACTGGAGCCGGCTCGACCTCTGGTGGGGCGACGAACGGTTCCTGCCCAAGGGCGACCCGGAGCGCAATGTCACGCAGGCGGGTCAGGCACTGCTGGACTCGGTGCCACTCGATCCGAAGCGAGTGCACGCGATGCCCGCGTCGGACGGCCCCTACGGCGACGACGTGGACGCGGCGGCGGCCGCGTACGCGGAGGAACTGGCGCGGGCGGCGGGCCCGGAGAACCACGGGCCCGTCCCCACGTTCGACGTGCTGATGCTGGGCGTCGGCCCGGACACGCACGTGGCGTCGCTGTTCCCGGAGCTGCCGGCGGTGCGGGAAGCCGACCGTACGGTCGTCGGTGTCCACGGCGCGCCGAAGCCGCCGCCGACGCGGGTGACGCTGACGTTGCCGGCGATTCGTGCGGCGCGGGAGGTGTGGCTCCTGGCCGCGGGCGAGGACAAGGCCCAGGCGGCGGCGATCGCGCTCTCGGGCGCGGGCGAGATCCAGGCACCTGCGGCCGGGGCGTACGGCCGCAGCCGGACACTGTGGCTGCTGGACGCGGCGGCGGCTTCCCAACTGCCGCGTTCCCTGTACCCACCGGCTTCGGCTTAGCGCAACCAGGGGGCGGAGCCCCCTGGTGCTGTGGCTACTTGACCGACCCGGCCATGACTCCTTGCACAAAGTGCCTCTGGAACGCGAAGAACACGACGACAGGGACGACCAGGGACACGAACGCCCCGGGCGCCAGGACATCGATGTTGCTGCCGAACTGCCGTATCTGCGACTGGAGTTCCACCGTCAGCGGCTGTGAGGAACTGTCCGCGAACAGCAGCGCCACCAGCATGTCGTTCCACACCCACAGGAACTGGAAGATGGCCAGGGACGCGATCGCCGGCCGCCCCACGGGCAGCACGAGCCGCGTGAAGATACGCCATTCGCTGCCCCCGTCCATCCGGGCCGCCTCCAGCATCTCCTTCGGCATCTCGGCGAAGTAGTTCCGCAGCAGGAACACCGCGAACGGCAGGCCGTAGGCCACGTGGAAGAGGACGACCCCGGGGATCGTGCCGAACAGCCCCAGCTGCCCGAAGAGTTTGGCCACCGGCAGCAGCCCGATCTGCACGGGCACCACCAGCAGCGCGACGACGACCAGGAAGACCGCCTCGCGCCCGGGGAAGTCCAGCCACGCGAAGGCGTACCCCGCGAGCGCCGCGATCACGACGACCAGCACCGTCGTCGGCACCGATATCAGCACCGTGTTCCAGAACGCCTGTGTGATGCCGGAGTTCCGCAACAGCGAGGAGTAGTTGTCGAAGGACAGCTGCCCGGGGCTGGAGAACACCGTCCACCAGCCGCCCTTCGCCGTGTCCTCGGCGGACCGCAGCGAGGACAGGAACAGCCCGGCCAGCGGCGTCATCCACACCAGGCCGATCACCACGAGGAAGGCCTGGACGACCCCGTTGCCCAACCCGCGCCGCACCGCGTTCATCCGGTCTCTCCTTCATGGATTCCCCGGCCTTCAGGCCGTGGAGGAAACGAAGCTCCTTGGGAGCGGGGCAGCGAAAGCCGGTTCGCCGCCGGGGCGGACGGGCGTTCACTGGCCACCGAACGGCACCCAGTGCTCACACAGAAATTGATAGAATGTGAGGAATGACGCAGCAGGTCAAGCGGGCGTTCAAGTACCGCTTTTACCCCACGAACGAGCAAGCAGCTGAGCTGTCCCGCACGTTCGGCTGTGTCCGTCTCGTGTACAACAAGGCATTGCAGGAGCGCACGCAGGCCTGGTACGGCGAGCAGCGCCGGATCTCCTACGCGCAGTCGTCCGCCGCGCTGACGGAGTGGAAGAAGACCGAGGAACTCGCCTTCCTCTCGGAGGTGTCCTCCGTCCCGCTCCAGCAGGCGCTGAGGCACCTTCAGGCGGCGTTCGGGAACTTCTTCGCCAAGCGGGCGAAGTACCCCAGGTACAAAAGCCGGAAGAAGTCCCGCGCGTCGGCCGAGTACACCCGCAGCGCCTTCAAGTGGCGGGACGGCCAGCTCACGTTGGCCAAGATGGCGGAGCCCTTGAGTGTCCGCTGGTCGCGCCCCCTCCCGCAGGGCTCGGAGCCGACGACCGTCACCGTATCCCGCGACGCGGCCGGACGCTGGTTCGTCTCGATACTCGTCGAGGACACGATCGCCTCGGCACCGGCCGCGAAGACGGCGGTCGGCATCGACGCCGGGATCACGTCGCTCGTAACCCTGTCCACCGGGGAGAAGATCGCTAACCCCAAGCATGAGCGGCGTGACCGCGCTCGCCTGGCAAAAGCCCAGCGGGACCTGTCGCGCAAAGCGAAGGGCTCGGCGAACCGGGAGAAAGCCCGGCGTCGCGTCGCCAAGGTCCACGCGCGGATCGCCGACCGGCGTCGGGACTTCCTGCACAAGCTGTCGACTCGGCTCGTCCGTGAGAACCAAACGGTCGTGATCGAGGACCTGGCCGTCCGCAACCTGATGAAGAACGGCAAGCTCGCGCGCGCCATCTCTGACTCGGCCTGGACGGACCTGCGCATGATGCTGGAGTACAAGTGCGCCTGGTACGGGCGTGAACTCGTCGTGATCGACCGCTGGTTTCCCAGCTCGAAGCTGTGTGGAACCTGCGGAATGATCCGCGGGAAACTGCCGCTGAACGTCCGCGAGTGGACATGCGAGTGCGGCACCTTGCATGACCGCGACGTGAACGCGGCACGCAACACCCTGGCCGCCGGGCTGGCGGCGTCTGCCTGTGGAGACGGTGTAAGACCTCAACGGGAGTCCTCCCGGACGGGGCGGTCGTCGGTGAAGCAGGAATCCCAGCGGGCGACCGCTGGAGTCCCCCGCCTTCAGGCGGGGGAGGAAGTCAACGCTGACTCCTTCGGAAACGGCGGACGTTGAACACCATGGCCGGGACCACCAGCAGCAGGAGCAGCACTCCGAGCGCGCTGCCGAGCCCCTGGTTGTTGCCGCCGCCGAACGACACCAGCCACATCTGCGTCGCGAGGACGGTCGCGTCCTGCTGTACCGGCCCGGGCGCGATGATGTAGACGAGGTCGAAGACCTTCATCACGTTGATGACCAGGGTGACGAAGACGACCGTGAGGACCGGGGCCAGCAGCGGGACCGTGATCCGCCGGAAGATCTGCCACTCGTTCGCGCCGTCGATCCGCGCCGCCTCCAGCGCGTCGCGCGGCAGGGTGGACAGGCCGGCCCCGATCAGCACCATGGCGAAGCCGGTCCAGATCCACAGGTAGGCCCCGATGATCGCCGGTGTGACGAGCGCCGGTCCGAGCCAGGAGACACCCTCGTAGGGCGGGGCGAAGTTGGACGCCGGCAGTTTCACCTCGTAGGAGCCCGCCGCGAGGTCCTCGAAGCGGAAGGAGCCGTCGGAGGCGGTGGTCGTCGTGGCGGCCGTCCTGCCGTCGCGTACGGCCTCGACCTTCATCTGCGGCAGTCCGCTCTCCCGCCGGTCGACCTTGCCCTGTTCCCCTCCCCCGCCGGGCGTGAAGTCCAGGTAGACCACGCCGCGCAGGTCACCGGGGGCGGCCTTCTTTCCCGCCGCCGCGTACGCGGGTTCGGTCCCGCCGGGCAGGTCGTCGGGCAGCACCCCGACCAGGCCCAGCGTCACGCTGTCGCCCGGGGACACGCTCGCATTCGTGCGGTACGAACCGTCCTTGTCCTTCGTCAGGCCCTGCCCGTCACGCGCCCGGGCCGTCGGGTAGGAGGACTGCCCCTTGAAGGCGTCGTGGACGGAGACGACCGCGGCGTTCAGGACGCCCTTGTCGGGGTCCTCGTCGTAGGCGAGCCGGAAGATGATGCCGGCGGCGAGGAAGGAGACCGCCATCGGCATGAAGAGGAGCAGCTTGAAGGCGGTGGCCCAGCGGACCTTCTCCACGAGCACGGCCAGGATCAGCCCGAGGCCGGTCAGCAGGGCCGGGGCCACGACGACCCAGATGGCCGTGTTGCGGACGGCCGTGAGGGTCGCCGGGTCGCGGAACATCTCGGTGTAGTTCTCGCCGCCGACGAAGGTCGTCCCGGAGGCGTCGAAGAAGCTGCGGCCGACGCTGAACAGCACGGGGTAGACGACGAGCGCGCCGAGCAGCAGCAGGGCGGGCAGCACGAACAGCAGGGCGACGATCTTCCCGCGCCGGCGCAGACGCCGGGTGCGGTCGGCGACCGTGACGGGCGGCGGGGGGTTCGTCTCTTTGACGAGGGTCGCTGTCATGGCGGATCAGTCCTGGTACGCCTTGGCCGCCGCGGCCTCCAGCTTCGCCGCGGTGCCCTTCGGGTCGGACGGGTCGCGCAGGAAGTCCTGGAGCAGCTTCCACTCGCCGGTGCCCTTGGTGCCGCCGAAGGCCGCCGGGGCCTGGTCGGACATGTCGAAGCGGACCGAGTCCCCGGCCTGGACGAGGGACTTGGCGGTGGCGCGGGTGACGTCGTCGCCGTAGGAGGCGAGGTCGAGCTTCTTGTTCGGGGAGAGGAAGCCGCCCGCCTCCGCCCACACGGCCGAGGCCTCCGGGGTCGCCAGGAACTCCAGGAGGGCCTGGGCGGCCTTCTGGTTCTTGCCGTCCTTGAGGACGACGGCCGCGTCACCGCCGCTGACGACTGGTGCCTCGCCGCCGGCGACCGCCGGGAACGGGAAGAAGTTCGCGTCCTCGCCGACCTTCTTGCCGAACTGGTCCTTGGCGACACCGGCGACGAAGTCGCCCTCGTAGACCATGCCGGCCTCGGGCTTCGGGCCGAACACCTTCTCCACCGAGCCGGGGAAGTCGGTGTTCAGGGCGCCCTTCTGGCCGCCGGCGATGAGCTGCTTGTCCTTGAAGAGCTTGCCGAGGGTGGTGAGGGCGTCGACGACCGACGGATCCGTCCACTTCAGCTTGTGCGCGGCGAGGGCGTCGTACTTCTCGGGTCCGGCCTGGGAGAGGTAGACGTTCTCGAACCAGTCGGTGAGGGTCCAGCCGTCCTGTCCGGCGACGGAGAACGCGGCGAGGCCGGAGTCGGAGACGGTCTGCCCGGCCTTCAGCATCTCGTCGTAGGTCTTCGGCGGCTTCACACCGGCCTGGGCGAGGGCGTCCGGGCTGTACCAGACGGTCGACTTGTGCGCGGCCTTGAAGTAGAGGCCGTAGAGGGTGCCGTCGACGCTGCCGTACTTCTTCCACACGGGGGCGTAGCCGGCGTCCACGGACTGCTCGGTCTTCTTCGACAGGGGCTTGAGCCAGCCCTTCTGCGCGAACTGCTTGAGCACGCCGACCTGCGGGACCATCACGACGTCGGGGGCGTTGCCGCCCTCGATCTTGCTGCCGACGACGGTGGAGACGTTGTCGCCGGTGGAGACGAACTGCGTCTTGGCGCCGGTCTTCTCGGTGAAGGCGTCGAGCACCTTCTGGAAGTTCTTCTGCTCGGTGCCGGACCAGACACCGGCCACGGTGATCGTCTGGCCGCTGAGCGCCTTGTCTCCGCCGCCGGCGGAGACGGGGCCGCCGCCGCAGGCGGTCGCGCCGAGCGCCAGGGCGAGGGCGGTGCAGCCGGTGAGCAGGGTGGTGCGTCGTCGCATCATCGTTGATGTCCCTTCGGGGAATTGACTTGCGGGGTTGACTCGCGGGGCGTTCAGGAACGGATCCACCAGGCGGCCGTCGAGCCGGAGAGGACTCCGGGCGGGCAGGGGCCGCTGGCGAGCAGGGGGGTGCCGGGGACCGGCGCGGGGGTGGGGGCGGTACCGAAGTTGACGGCGCACACCAGGTCGTCGCCGCGGGTGAAGGCCAGGACGCCGGGCGGGGTGTCCAGCCAGCGCAGCGTGCCTTCGCCCAACTGGGGCAGGGTGGCGCGCAGTTGGAGGCCGTCGCGGTACAGGTGCCAGAAGGAGCGGGTGTCGGCGAGGGCCCGGTCGGTGGCGTACTCGGCGAAGTACTCCGGCTGCGGCAGCCACGGCTTGGCGCTGTCCTCACCGGAGGTGAAGCCGAACGGCGAGGCCTGCCCCGACCAGGGCAGCGGCACCCGGCAGCCGTCGCGGATGCGGGCCCGGCTGCCGGTGCGGCGGAAGATCGGGTCGGTGAGCACGTCGTCGGGCAGGTCCACGACCTCGGGCAGACCGAGCTCCTCGCCCTGATAGATGTACGCGGCGCCGGGCAGCGCCAGCATGAGCAGCGCGGCGGCGCGGGCGCGGGCGGCGCCGAGGCCGCTGCCCTCGGTGGCGGGTTCGCCGTAGCGGGTGACGGTACGGACCTGGTCGTGGTTGTTGAGGACCCAGGTGACGGTCGAGCCGGTGCCTGCGATGTCCTGCATGGCCTCGGAGATGACCTTCCGGAAGGCGTCCGGGTCCCACGGGGCGCTGAGCAGGTCGAAGAAGAAGGCCTGGTGGAGTTCGTCGGGCCGGACGTAGCGCGCGTGTTCGCGGGCCGTGGGGACGGACACTTCGCCGACGAGGAGGCGTTCGCAGCCGTCGCGCTCGGTGCACTCCTCGCACAGGGCGCGCCAGCGGCGCCACACGTCGTGCACCTCGGGCTGGTTCCAGGCGAGCGGGTTGACCGAGTCGCGGGTGCGGGCGTCGGCCTCGGGGTCGTCCGAGTCGGGCAGTTCGGGGTGCTTGAAGAGTCCGGCGGCGACGTCGATGCGGAAGCCGTCGATGCCCCGGTCCAGCCAGAAGCGGAGGATGCGGTCGAACTCGGCGGCTATCTCGGGGTTGCGCCAGTTCCAGTCGGGCTGCTCGGGCGCGAACATGTGCAGGTACCACTGGCCGGGCCGCCCGTCCTGCTCGGTCACGCGGCTCCAGGCCGGGCCGCCGAACATGGAGTGCCAGTTGTTGGGCGGCTCGGAGCCGTCCGGGCCGCGGCCGTCGGCGAAGTGGAAGCGGGCGCGGGCCGGGCTGCCGGGCGGGGCCGCGAGCGCCTCGCGGAACCAGGGGTGCTCGCTGGAGCAGTGGTTCGGGACGATGTCGAGCAGCACCTTGACACCGAGCCGCCGCGCGGCCCCGACCAGCAGGTCGAACTCGTCGAGGTCGCCGAAGAGCGGGTCGACGTCGCAGTAGTCGGCCACGTCGTAGCCGTGGTCGTGCTGCGGCGAGGGATAGAAGGGGCTCAGCCAGATCCCGTCGACGCCGAGCTTCTTCAGGTAGGGCAGTCCGGCCCGGACGCCGGCGAGGTCGCCGACGCCGTCGCCGGTGCTGTCCAGGAAGCTGCGGACGTAGACCTGATAGATCACTGCGTCACGCCACCAGTGGTGCCTGTTCAACCCATCGACCTGTCTCTGAGGAGGGCAGCGGTTATGCATGCATGTTAAGTAGGCGTGTCGAGAGGGTGTCAATGAAAAGACCGAAGCTACTGGGGAGTTGAAGTGGCGAAATCCGCCATCTATCGGACATATCTCAGCCAGATGAGACGCCCGCGTTACCTAACAAGTAAGTAGAAGCCTCTAGCGGTGTGAGATGGCGGCGAGCTCGCGGGCCAGCCGGCGCACCGCCGCCGCGGGCGTCTCGTTCCCGGCCATCGCGTCGTGCACGACCGCCTGCACGACCAGGCTGACCTGGTCGTAGCGCGGGCTCTTGGGGCGCGGCGCGGCCGTGCGCACGCTCTCGCGCAGGGTCGGCAGATACGGGAACCTGCGAATGAGCGCGGGGTCCTCGTAGAGGTCGGCCCGGACAGGCGGCAGCGCGCCGCGCGTGAGCACCTGGCGCTGGACGCGCTCACTGGTGAGGTAGGCGATCAGGCGGGCAGCCGAGTCGGGGTGCCGCGCGTGCGAGCTGACGGCCAGGTTGGAGCCGCCGAGGACGCTCGTGCCCGGCCCGTCCGGTCCCGGCAGGGGTACGGCGCCGATCTTCCCGGCGACCTCGGAGCCCGGGGCGGAGGCGCCGACGTAGGCGTACGGCCAGTTCCGCAGGAAGAGCAGCCGGCCGTCCTGGAAGGCCTGCTTGGACTCCTCCTCCTTGTAGGTCAGGGCTTCCTTCGGGATCCAGCCCTCGCGCACCCCGCGCGCCAGGAACCCGATGCCCTCACGGGCCGCCGCCGAGTCGACGGTGACACGCTCGCCCTCGTCGCCGAGGATCGAGCCGCCCGCCGAGTAGACGGCCTCGGCCGCGTTGACGGTGAGGCCCTCGTACGGCAGGAACTGCCCGGCGTAGCCGTCGAGGCCGTACTTCGGGGCGATGGTCTTCGCGTACCGCTCCAGCTCCGCCCAGGTGCGCGGCGGCCGGACGCCCTCCTTGGCGAGGACGTCCTTGCGGTAGAGCAGCAGGCCGGCGTTGGTGACGTACGGGACCGCGAAGAGCTGTCCGTCGTAGGTCGCCGTGTCCACGACCGGCGGGAGGAAGGTCCGCAGCGGGAAACGGTCGCGGGGCAGCGGCCGGATCCAGCCGGCCGCGGCGAACTCCGAGGTCCAGTTGACGTCGATGTTGAGCACGTCGAACCGGCTGCGGTCACCGTCGCGCAGGTCCGTGGCCATCTGCGCGTGGGTCTCGTCGGCGGAGTCGGGCAGCTCGACGAGGGTCACTTCTTCGCCGGGGTGAGTGCGGTTCCAGCCCTCCAGGAGGGGACCGAGGTAGCCGGTGAGGTCGCCGGCGGTGGCCAGGGTGAGCGGCCCGCGGCCGCCGCCGGCGGGCTCGCCGGCCTGTGCTCCGGCGGCAACGTAACCGGTCAGCAGCACGACGAGAACGAGAAGGCCCCTACCCGCGGCATGGATCCACCGCATAGGTTCCTCCCTGTACACCGGCGACGGGCACCTTCGCCCGGAACAGAGGCCATGTATACCTGTTAGGTATGGGCGATACTAGGGCCTGGAGCACATTGGACCGGACAGGAGGACTGCACGCGTGCGCCTGCCCCTCCTGGCACTCCTCGCCCGCGGACCCGCCCACGGCTACGAGCTCAAACAGGGCCTTGAGCAACTGCTGGGCTCCGCGTACCCTCAGCCGAATGTCGGCCAGATCTATGTGACCCTCGGCCGCCTCGAGAAGTCGGGACTGATCGAGGGCGAGGACGTGGCGCAGTCCAGCCGCCCCAACAAAAAGGTCTACCACCTCACCGACGCCGGGCGGGAGGCGCTGCGCGCCTGGTTCGAGGAGCCCGAGGACGAGCCCCGGGTACGGGACGAGTTCTTCATGAAACTGGCGCTCGCTCCGCGGACCGGGCTCGCCGACCAGATCTCCCTGATCAACCAGCAGCGGCGCCAGTACCTGAACTCCATGCGGCAGCTGTCGAAGCTGGCCGCGGCCGAAGACCGCGACAACCGCATCGCCCACCTGCTGATCGAGGGCGCGATGCTGCACCTGCAAGCCGATCTCGACTGGCTGGAACGGTGCCAGGAAGAGCTGGAGGAACTGGAGTGAGCGACGACCGTCCCGCTCCTGTGCTGCGCGCCGAGGGCCTGGTGAAGACGCACCACGGCGAGGGCGCGCCCGCACACGCCGTGCGCGGGGTCGACCTGTGCGTACGGCCCGGCGAGTTCGTGGCGATCACCGGCCCGTCCGGCGCCGGCAAGTCGACGTTGCTGCATCTGCTCGGTGGCCTCCAGCGGCCGGACGCGGGTCGTATCTGGCTCGACGGCGAGTCCACCGACACCTACAGCGAGGCCCGCTGGGCGGTGGAGCGCCGGAAGCGGATCGGGATCGTCTTCCAGTTCTTCAACCTCGTGTCCAACCTGTCCGTCGCCGACAACGTGGAGCTGCCCGCCCTGCTCGCCGGGACCTCGCCCAAGCGGGCCCGGGCCGAGCGGGAGCAGCTGCTGGCCGAGCTGGGCCTGACGGGCAAGGAGCGCAGCATGCCGGGCGAGCTGTCCGGCGGCGAGCAGCAGCGCGTCGCCCTGGCCCGGGCCCTGGTCAACCATCCCCCGCTGCTGCTGGCCGACGAACCCGCGGGCAGCCTCGACAGCAAGGGCACCCGCGAGGTGATGCGGCTGCTGTCCCGCTTCCACCAGCGCGGCCAGACGATCCTGCTCGTCACCCATGACGCGCGGCTGGCGAGCGCCGCCGACCGGGTGATCTGCTTCTTCGACGGCCGGATCGCCGACGACGCGGAACTCGACGGCGGCACCCCGCCGCGCCGGTCCGGCATATCCGGTGTGCTGGAACTCAGGGACTGACATGTGGGTGAAGGACTGACATGCGGGTGTACGACGGCTGCCCGGTGTCCGGGCCGAGGGGCTGAGGCCCGTGCGAGCAACCCTGCGCTGGGCGCACTCCGATCTGCGCACGCACCGCGGCGAGGCGCTGTTCCTCGTCCTCGCCACCGCCGGCATCGTCGCTTCCCTGCTGCTGGCCACGGCCTTGTTCGGGTACGCCACCAACCCCTGGCAGCGCGTGTTCACGCAGTCGCACGGCGCACATGTGTGGCTGCACACCGACACCACGGCCGACACCGGGAAGCTGGCCGAACTGGACGGCGTCGACTCCGTCGCCGGCCCGTACCCCACCGCCGCCACCACCCTCGCCTCGCGCGGCAGCCGCGCCGCCGTGGAGCTGCGCGCTACTCCGCAACGCCCGTCCGTCGGCCGCCCGCCTGTCGTCTCCGGCCACTGGCTGGACCCCGCGACCCCGAACGGTGTGGTCCTGGAGAGCCGCCTCGCCCGCGCGCTGCTGGCCGAGCCCGGCGACACCCTCACCGTGCCCGGCACCGCCCGCGAACTGACCGTCGTGGGCCTTGCCGACAGCGCCGAGCCGCGCTACCGGCCCGGCGAGCAGCCGGGCCTGGTGTGGGCACTGCCGTCGGCCGTGCCGGACCCAGGCGGCCAGGTCATCGGACTGCGGCTGACGGATCCCGGCGACACGTCCTACGTCGTCCAGCGCGCCGTGACCGTCCTGGGCGCCGGTGCGATCGGCGAGGTGTCCACCTGGCAGCAGGCCCGCGCCGAGGCCCAGGGGGACAACCGGCTTCTCGGCCAGGTGCTGGGCCTGTTCGGACTGGGCGCACTCGTCGCCGCCGGGCTCGCCGTGCACGGCGCGATCGGCACCCGTATCCGCGGCCACCTGCGAGACCTCTCCATCCTCAAGGCCATCGGCTTCACCCCCGGCCAGGTGGTCCGCATCTTCCTGCTCCAGCACCTCGCCTACGCCCTCCTGGGCGCCCTGGCCGCCGCCGCGCTGGCCGAGGCCCTGGGCAGCCGGATCCCCGGGCGGCTCGGGGACGCGATCGGCGTGTGGCAGGGGCTGCCCGGCCACACCGTGGCGCTGTTCGTGATCCCGGTGGGCGCGGTGCTGTTCATCGGCGCGACCACCGGCCTGGCCGCCTGGCGTGCGGGCCGCGTCCCGCCGGTACCGGTGCTGCGTCCGACGCCGACACTCAGCGGACGGCTGCCCGGGGCGAACACGGGCCGGGGCCTCGGCCCGGGCGGCGCGGCGGCTTTGCCTGCCGGGCAGCCGACTGCAACGACGAGCCAAGGGGCGCGACCGCGGCCCTCGTCGACTGCGCCTGACGGGCAACCGACCGTGCAGAAAAGCCAGTCCCTCGAACCGCACCCCGCAGCGGCAACGCCTCTCGGACGGCTGACCGACGGCCCGCGCCGGATCCTCGGCCTGCGACCCACAACAGCGACCGCACCTGACCGGCAGCCGACCGGGACCACGCACCAGGCCCCCGAACCGCAACCCCCGACGGCAACGCCTCTCGGACGACTGACCGACGGCCCGCGCCGGATCCTCGGGCTGCGGCCCACACCGGCCGCATCCGACGAGCAGCCGACCGGGACAGCGGTCCAAGCCCTCCCACCCCAGCCCGCAGCTGAAGCGCCCGGCGGGCGGCCGATCGGCGGCCTGCGCCGGATCCTCGGGCTGCGGCCCGCCGCTCCCCGGGCAGGGCAGCTCTCCGATCTGGCGCGTCGTGCCCTCGGGGCGCGGGTGCCGCCCGCGCTGGTGCTGGGCTGGCACACGGCGTTCACCCGCCGCCCCCGGTCCCTCGCCACCGTCGCCCGCCTCACCCTGCCGCTGCTGCTGATCGTCGTGGCGATGAGCGCGTGGACCACCATCGACCGCTTCCACAGCACGCCCGAACAGATCGGCCTGCCGACCGCCCTCAGCGTCCGCGCCGACGCCGGTCTGGACGAGCGGCAGACCCGCGCCCTGCTGGAACGCGACCCGGACGTGGCCGCCGCCTACCCCGGTGTCGAGACGGCCGCCCTGGTCCCGGGCCAGACGGCGACCATCGCCCTGCGCGGCCTCGGCACCGGCCAGGACCCCTACCCGTACACCCTCGCCGAGGGCCGCCCCGCCCACGGCGCCGACGAGGCCGTGGCCGGGCAGGGGCTGCTGGACCTGCTGGACGTGCGCGTCGGCGACTGGGTGCGGATGACGGTCGGCGACCAGCCGCAGATCCTGCACATCGTGGGCCGCAGCATCGAGCCGGAGAACGCCGGCCGGGTCATCTCCACGTCCCTCGACACCCTCCGCGCGAACGACCCCGGCCTCCGCCCGACCCTCTACGAGCTGCGCCTGGACCCCGGTGCCGACCCGCGGGAGGTCGCCGACCGGCTGGCTGCGGCCGGGCGCGGACACCTGGACGTGCACACCGTCACCAACCCCGCCGACGGGCTCTCCCCGCTGCGCGCCGTCGTCGCCGGGCTGATCGCCGTCCTCGCCCTGATCGGGCTGATCGAGCTGCTGACCGCGATCGGCGGCACCGTCCGCGAGAGCGAACGGGACCTGCTCGCGCTGAAGGCCATCGGCCTGTCCCCCCGGCAGATCACGGGCATCACGGTCACGGCCACCGGCTGTACGGCCCTGGCGGCCGTGCTCGCCGCCACCGTCCTGGGCCTGCCGCTCGCGCACTGGCTGATCGACACCCAGGGCCGGTCGAGCGGTATCGGCGCCGGGATCGCCCAGGGCCCGTCGGCCCCGCTGATGCTGCTGCTCGGTGCGGCGGCGGTACTCTGCGCGGCCGCGCTGGCCGCCGTACCCGCGGCCCGCGCGGCCCGCCGCCGCCTGGCGGACACGCTGAGCGCGGTCGCCTGACGTCCTGTGCCGCCCCCGGTGTCAGCCCCCGTAGGGGGGCTGCGGGTTGTACGGCGGCTGCGGGTTGTACGGCGGCTGCGGGTGCGGGGCGTACGGGTTCCCCTGCGGCGGCAGATACGGCGATCCCGCCGGAGGCATCCCCGAGGGCATCCCCGGAGGCATCCCCGGGGGTATCCCCATCCCGGGCGGCATCGGCGGGACCGGCCCGGGTGCGGGCGCCGGTGCCAGAGTCGCCGGATGGGCCTTCAGCCGGATCCCGTACCGCCGCTTGAGCCGCCCCATCTCCAGCAGCGCGATGGCGGTGACCGTCACGGGAGCGCCCAGGATGAAGACGATCCCCAGGGTGAGGCTCAGCCCGTGCAGATCACCGGTGACGAGGTCCGGGACGGCCACCAGCCAGCTGGTCACCATGGCGAGCAGCGGCGGCAGGCAGCGGTGCGTGGCGGCCGTGCCGAAGAAGTTGCCGGAGACCCGCACCGCCCCGTAGGCCGTGAAGATGAGCATCCACATCATCGTCAGACCGACCCCGATGATCACGACGGGGTTCGCAGTGCCGTTCACCGTCTGCACCAGCAACAGCAGGGCGGCCACGCACCCGACGAACAGCAGGAGCAGCAGGAGGGAGTTGAGCAGCGGCACCCGCAGCTGCCGCACCGTGCCACCGCGCCGCCAGACCCAGAGCATCACCCCGACCGTCAGCGGCGTGAGGAAGAGCAGGACGACGGAGGCCGTCATCGCGTTCTCCAGCAGCTCCGTGAAGTCGAAGCCGCCCTCGATGAAGGTGTAGACCCCGAGGGACGCGACCGCCCCGGCGATGACCCGGAACCTCTTCAGGCGCTCCACGGACGGATCGAGCGGCGGTGGTATCCACGCGGGGTGGAACACCGCCTGGGCCACGTCATGAGGCTTGACGACGGACCGGACCGTCAGCCTGCCGCCGGTCCAACTCCCGCGTGTGCGTGCCATTTCGCGCTCCCCCGAGCACTCGCCGTGATGATCGTGCGTGAGTCTACGGGAAGCGGAGGGGGTGCCGCCGGGCGGTGAGCGGACAGCGCGCTGCCGTCCGCCACCCGCCCGGCTGCCGTCACTGCCGGCCGCGCAGCTCCCGGTACGTGGCGACCAGGGCCTGGGTGGACGCGTCCAGGCCCTCGACCTGCGCGCCCTCGGTCAGCGCGGGCTCGACGCGCTTGGCGAGGACCTTGCCCAGCTCCACGCCCCACTGGTCGAAGGAGTCGATGTTCCACACCGCGCCCTGCACGAACACCTTGTGCTCGTAGAGGGCGACCAACTGGCCGAGGACGGACGGCGTCAGCTCGGGTGCCAGGATGGTGGTCGTCGGGTGATTGCCCTTGAACGTCTTGTGCGGCACCAGTTCGTCCGGCACACCTTCGGCCCGCACCTCCTGCGGGGTCTTGCCGAAGGCGAGCGCCTGTGTCTGCGCGAAGAAGTTGGCCATCAGCAGGTCGTGCTGCGCCTTGAGCCGGTCGCCCAGCTCACCGACCGGCCGCGCGAAGCCGATGAAGTCCGCCGGGATCAGCTTCGTGCCCTGGTGGATGAGCTGGTAGTAGGCGTGCTGCCCGTTGGTGCCCGGGGTGCCCCACACCACCGGCCCGGTCTGCCACTCCACCTCACGCCCGTCCCGGTCGACGTACTTGCCGTTGGACTCCATGTCGAGCTGTTGGAGGTAGGCGGTGAACTTGGACAGGTAGTGGCTGTACGGCAGCACCGCGTGCGACTGGGCGTCGTGGAAGTTGCCGTACCAGATGCCCAGCAGGCCCAGCAACAGCGGCACGTTGGACTCGGCGGGGGCGGTCCGGAAGTGCTCGTCGACGATCCGGAAGCCGTCGAGCATCTCCCGGAAGTTGTCCGGGCCGATGGCGATCATCAGGGCCAGGCCGATCGCGGAGTCGTACGAGTAACGGCCGCCGACCCAGTCCCAGAACTCGAACATGTTGGCCGTGTCGATGCCGAACTCGGCGACCTTCTCCGCGTTCGTCGAAAGCGCGACGAAGTGCTTGGCGACTGCGGCCTCGTCACCGAGCGCGTCCAGCAGCCAGCCGCGCGCGGACGTGGCGTTGGTGACCGTCTCGATGGTGGTGAAGGTCTTGGAGGCGATGACGAACAGCGTCTCCGCGGGGTCCAGATCCCGCACCGCCTCGTGCAGGTCGGCGCCGTCCACGTTCGACACGAAACGCACGGTCAGCGAGCGGTCCGTGAAGGCGCGCAGCACCTCGTACGCCATCGCGGGGCCGAGGTCGGAGCCGCCGATGCCGACGTTGACCACGTTGCGGATCCGCTTGCCGGTGTGCCCCGTCCACTCCCCCGAGCGCACCCGGCCCGCGAAGTCGGCCATCTTGTCGAGCACGGCGTGCACACCCGGGACGACGTTCTCGCCGTCGACCTCGATCACGGCTTCCCGCGGCGCCCGCAGCGCGGTGTGCAGCACGGCCCGGTTCTCCGTGGTGTTGATCTTCTCGCCCCGGAACATGGCGTCCCGCAGCCCGAACACGTCGGTGGCGGCGGCCAGTTCGCGCAGCAGCCGCAGGGTGTCGTCGGTGACGAGGTGCTTGGAGTAGTCGACGTACAGGTCGCCGACCCGGAGGGTGTACGCGGTGCCGCGGCCGGAGTCGGCGGCGAACAGCTCACGCAGCTGGACATCGCCCAGCTCCTCGCGGTGCTTGGCCAGTGCCGTCCACTCGGACGTCTGGTTGAGCCTGGTACGGCCGTCTGCGTTCATCTCGGGCTTCAGCCTTCTTTCCTGTCCTGCCTGCGTACCTTGCCCCGCTGCCGGTCCCCAACTTAATTGATCAGCGCGTGACATCGGCTGTCGTGACGCCGTCGTCCGGCTCGGCAACAACTACGTTCACCTTGAGCGCCGGTATCAGTGCGAGGACGGAGAGGACGAAGAAAGCGGCCGTGAGCAGGGGCGGGGTGTTCGGCCCCCAGGCGGTGGCAACGGCTCCGCCCAGCAGGGCGCCGAGGGGCACGCCGGCGAAGGCCAGGGTCCGGAAGGCCGAGCTGACCCGGCCCAGGAGCCCGGCGGGGCTGCGCTCCTGCATCAGTGTCGTCGTGTTGACGTTCCACACCATGCCCATGAGCCCGAAGACGGCCAGCGCGCCCACCAGCACGGTCAGGCTGCGCACGGTGCCCATGACGACGAGGGCGGCGGCCTGCACCGAGCCGGCGAGCAGCACGGACCGCAGCCGGCCGAGACGCGCGACCAACCGGCTGTTCACCACTCCCCCGGCCAGGCTGCCCAGTGTGAAGGCCGCGCCCGCCGCCGCGTATCCCGCGCTTCCCGCGTCGAGCCAGTCGGTGACCAGGACGACCAGCATGGCGAGCTGGGTCCCCATGCCGATGTTGCACAGGGCCGTCGCGGCGCACAGGCTGCGCAGGGCGCGGTCACGCCACAGGGTGCGCAGCCCCTCCGCGATCTCGCGGCGCAGGGTGCTCCCCGACGGTCGCGGCGTGCGGTCGGACTCGGCGGCCGGCAGCGAGGCCACCAGGGCTGCGGCCACCAGGAAGGTCACGGCGTCGGCAGCGAAGGGCACGGCGGCCCCGGCGGCCAGCAGCAACGGCACCACGGGCCCGCCCAGCAGGCCGCCCGCGATGCGCTGGCCGGTCAGCAGCCGGGCGTTGGCGCTGCCGAGGGCGTCCCGGTCGACCAGGGCGGGCAGCAGGGCCGTGGCGGCGTTGTCGAAGAGTGTCTGGAGGGTGGTCAGGGCGAAGGCCAGCACGATGAGCAGGCCGATCGAGGCGTGACCGAGAGCGACGGCCACCGCGAAAGCGGCGACCAGCAGCCCCCGTAAGGCATCCACCCTCCCCATGGCGCGCCGCTGGTCCACGCGGTCGGCGACGGCCCCGCCGAGCAGGCCGAAGGCGATCCAGGGCAGATAGCCGCAGGCCGTGACGGAGGCGATGAGCAGCGGCTCGTCGGTCAGCGTGACGGCGAGCAACGGCAGCGCGGTCGTGCGCAGCGCGTCACCGAAACTGGACAGGACGGCGGCGCTCCACAGCCGTCCGAAGCCCCCGCGCCACGCGGGCGCGCGCACGCTTCCCATCTCGACCGTCGCCACTGCTCCCCCTCACGGTTCGCCCGATGCACACACCGTAGAGGGCACCACTGACAATCGGTCCGCGAGCGGGCGTCCGCCCCGGAGCGGAAGGCAACTCCGGCCGGGCACCTTCTGGTGCCCGGCCGGTCACGACTCCTAGATTTCGCCCCGCAGTTTGGCGAGCGCCTCGGCGAGGATCGCCTCGCCGTCCGCGTCGCTGCGGCGCTCGCGCACGTACGCCAGGTGCGTCTTGTAGGGCTCGGTGCGCGGCGGGTCCGGCGGGTTGTCCCGGTCCTGGCCGGCCGGAAAGCCGCAGCGGGGACAGTCCCAGGTATCGGGCACCTGCGCGTCGCTGGCGAAGCTCGGCTGGGTCTCGTGTCCGTTGGAGCACCAGAAGGAGATGCGCAGCCGCGGCGCGGACTCGCCGCGCTCGGCCTCGCCCATCGGCCCCGCCCCGACCCGGCTTCCCCGGATCGCGTTGCCACTTGCCACGGTCGTAACTCCCTGCGTGATGGTGCCGCGAAGCGAGTCGGCGTTCCGCTTCGCTGCGAGCGCCTCAGTCTACGTAAGGCCCAACGCGCGTCCAGTGATTGGAGTTACAACCCTCACACCTAGACGCAAGCCCCATGATAGGCCGCGCTTCGCCGCGCGTACCGAACATGGGGCTTTACGTACGAAATGCGTGCGTACGCAGTGTGTGCGGGATGCGGGCCGGTCAGTTGTTCACCTTCATCAGGATGCCGAGCACGATAATGCACGCGAACCAGAGCAGACCGACCACGACGGTGATCCGGTCGAGGTTGCGTTCGGCGACCGAGGAGCCGCCGACGGAGGACTGCATGCCGCCACCGAACATGTCGGAGAGACCGCCGCCCTTGCCCTTGTGCATCAGCACCAGCAGCATCATCAGCAGGCTGAAGACGATCAGGGCGATCGAGAACCCCAAAACCACGGCTGGACCAACTTCCTCGGATTCGGATGGACGACGCGGGGTCCAGCACAGTGCTGGACCCCGCAAGGGTACGACGAATCGCCGTTAGCGCATACTCACTGGTCGCGGAAGCGCACGATCTTGACGAACTCGTCGGCGTCCAGCGAGGCGCCGCCGACCAGGGCGCCGTCGATGTCGGCCTGGGCCATGATCTCGGCGACGTTGCCGGACTTCACGGAGCCGCCGTACTGGATGCGGACCTTGTCGGCCAGCTCCTGCGAGTACAGCTCGGCGATCTTGCCGCGGATCGCCGCGCAGACCTCCTGGGCGTCCTCGGCGCCGCAGACCTTGCCGGTGCCGATGGCCCAGACGGGCTCGTAGGCGATCACGATGGTCTCGGCCTGCTCGGCGGGGAGGTCCTTCAGACCGCCCTCGACCTGGGCGAGGGTGTGCGCGACGTGGTTGCCCGCCTCACGGACCTCCAGCTCCTCGCCGACGCACAGGATGGGGGTCAGGCCGTGCTTGTAAGCGGCCTTGACCTTGGCGTTCACCAGCTCGTCGGTCTCGTTGTGGTACTGGCGGCGCTCGGAGTGGCCGATCGCCACGTACGTGCACTTCAGCTTGGCCAGCATCGAGCCCGAGATCTCGCCGGTGTAGGCGCCGGAGTCGTGCGCCGACAGGTCCTGCGCACCGTACTTGATCTTGAGCTTGTCGCCGTCGACCAGGGTCTGTACGGAGCGCAGGTCGGTGAAGGGCGGCAGGACGGCGACCTCGACGGCCTCGTAGTCCTTGTCGGCCAGGGCGAAGGCGAGCTTCTGGACGTGGGCGATGGCCTCGAGGTGGTTGAGGTTCATCTTCCAGTTGCCCGCCATCAGCGGCGTGCGCCCAGGAACGTTCGATACAGCCATCTAGGTCAGTCCTCCAGTGCGGCGAGGCCGGGGAGCGTCTTGCCCTCGAGGTATTCGAGGGAGGCGCCGCCACCGGTCGAGATGTGGCCGAATGCCGTCTCGTCGAAGCCCAGGATGCGCACGGCGGCGGCGGAGTCGCCGCCGCCGACCACGCTGAAGCCCTTGGATTCGACGAGGGCCTGGGCGACCGCCTTGGTGCCCTCGGCGTAGTCGGGGTGCTCGAAGACGCCCATCGGCCCGTTCCAGAAGACGGTGGCGGCGTCGGCGAGCTTGGATGCGTACAGCTTGCAGCTCTCGGGCCCGATGTCGAGGCCCATCTGGTCGGCCGGGATGGCGTCCGCGGCGACGGTGGTGGGGTGGGCGGGAGCCTTGGTCTTCAGGTCCGGGAACGCGGTCGCGGTCAGGGCGTCGACTGGCAGAACCAGCTCGACGCCGGTCTTCTCGGCCCGCTCGATGTATTCCTGGACGGCCGGGATCTGGTCCTCCTGGAGGAGGGACGTGCCGACCTCGTAGCCCTTGGCCTTGAGGAAGGTGTAGGCCATGCCGCCGCCGATGAGGATGCGGTCGGCCCTGCCGAGCAGCTGGTCGATGACGGCGAGCTTGTCGGAGACCTTGGCGCCGCCGAGGGCGACGGCGTACGGCCGCTTGACGTCCTCCGTCAGCTTCTTCAGCACGGCGACCTCGTTCGCGATGAGGTAGCCGGCGGCGTGCGGCAGCCGGGCCGGGAGGTCGTAGACGGAGGCGTGCTTGCGGTGCACGGCACCGAAGCCGTCGCCGACGTAGAGGTCCGCGAGGGCGGCGAGCTGGTCGGCGAAGGCGCCGCGCTCGGCGTCGTCCTTGCTGGTCTCACCGGCGTTGAAGCGCAGGTTCTCGACGACGGCGACCTGGCCGTCGTCGAGGGCGGCGACGGTGGCCCGGGCGGACTCGCCGACGGTGTCGGTGGCGAACCGGACGTCCGTGCCGAGGAGTTCACCGAGGCGCGCGGCGGCCGGGGCGAGGGAGAAGGCCGGGTCCGGGGCGCCCTTGGGGCGGCCCAGGTGCGAGGCGACGACCACTCGGGCGCCCGCGTCGGCGAGGGCCTTGACCGTGGGCACCACGGCGCGGATCCGGCCGTCGTCGGTGATGGTCGTGCCGTCCAGCGGCACGTTCAGGTCGGCGCGGACGAAGACCCGCTTGCCGGCCACCCCTTCGGAGAGGAGTTCGTCGATCGTCTTCATGAGGGGACTCCTGGAAGAGCTCGTGATCGCTCGTAAGCGCTCGTGATCGAACAGCTCTGATCTGTACGTGCGTCAGGGCTCGGACAGCGCGTTCCCGCGCCGCCCGAGCCCTGCTCTCACATGGATGTGCCTGCTCTGTGGATCAGAGCTGGTTGCCGACGAAGACCGTCAGGTCGACGAGGCGGTTGGAGTAGCCCCACTCGTTGTCGTACCAGCCGATGACCTTCACGTTCTTGCCCTCCTGGACCATGGTCAGGGAGGAGTCGAAAGTGCAGGACGCCGGGGCGTTGACGATGTCGGACGAGACGATCGGGTCCTCGGTGTACTCGAGGATGCCCTTCAGCTCGCCCTCGGCCGCCTTCTGGAAGGCGGCGTTGACCTCTTCCTTGGTGACCTCGCGGCCGAGCTCCAGGACCAGGTCGGTGACCGAGCCGGTCGGGACCGGGACGCGCATGGCCATGCCGTCCAGCTTGCCCTTGAGCTGCGGGAGGACCAGCGCGGTGGCCTTGGCGGCACCCGTGGTGGTCGGGATGATGTTCTCGGCGGCGGCACGGGCGCGGCGCAGGTCCTTGTGCGGGAAGTCCAGGATGCGCTGGTCGTTCGTGTACGCGTGCACCGTCGTCATCAGGCCCTTGACGATGCCGAAGTTCTCGTCGAGGACCTTGGCCATCGGCGCCACACAGTTGGTGGTGCAGGAGGCGTTGGAGATGACGTGGTGGTTCGCCGGGTCGTAGCTGTCCTGGTTGACGCCCATGACGATGGTGACGTCCTCGTCCTTGGCCGGAGCCGAGATGAGGACCTTCTTGGCGCCGCCGGCGATGTGCTTCTCGGCGTCGGCCTTCTTGGTGAAGATGCCGGTCGACTCGATGACGATGTCGACGCCCAGCTCGCCCCAGGGGATGTCGGCGGGGTTGCGCTCGGCGAGGACCTTGATGGTCTTGTCGCCGACGGTGATGGTGTCCTCGGTGTGCGAGACCTCCTGCTTGAGGCGGCCGAGGATGGTGTCGTACTTCAGCAGGTGAGCGGTGGTCGCGGTGTCACCCAGGTCGTTGACAGCCACGATCTCGATGTCTGCACCCTGCTCCAGCAGCGCGCGGAAGTAGTTACGACCGATGCGGCCGAAGCCGTTGATGCCTACGCGGATCGTCACGAACCGATCTCCTCGTTGGTACGCCGGCCATGAAGAGCCGGCGAGCTCTGTTTGGGATGTCCCCGACCGCCTACGACCCTACCTCCCTGAGGCAGCGGTGGTGACATCCAGATGCCCCATACACGGCAGGGCGGTCCGTACCCGCCAGTAGGGGTACGGACCGCCCGTCACCGAGAGCGAGATCACTCGATCTCGCTACGCGGCGTGGTGCCTGTTGACCGAGAGTTCCCAGCTCCCGCGGGGTCACACGTCCGCGGTCACACGTCGAGGGAGGCGAGTGCCTTTCTCATCAGTGCCGCCCGGCCGGCCGCGGTGGCGACGTGCTCCAGGCCGAAGCCCAGCAGCACGGTGTCGTCCGTGGTGACCGCGCCGTAGGTCTGGAGCAGGGTCCCGGTGCGGGCCCAGTCCTTGAGGACGGCCGGGCTGCCCTCGGGCGGTCCGGCCGCCTTCCAGGCGCCGAGCGAGGTCTCGAAACCCTCGGTCTCCTTCGCCGTGCCGCCGACGACGAGCGAGGCCTCGTCGGCGAGGACGCCGTGTCCGCCGGTGCCCGGGTCGGTGACGTAGCTGATCGAGACCTCGACCGATGTGCCGGCGTAGGCGCTCAGGTCGAAGTCCACCCGCTGCCAGCCGCCGGAGGCGCCGGTGAGGCTGTTCCAGGACCCGGTGCTGCCGGTCGCGGTGCAGCCGTCGTCCGACAGGGTCAGGTAGTGCTTCAGCCAGGGGTGCTCACGGACGTAGAAGCCGCCCCCGCACTCGGCCGGAACTGCGGCCTTGGTGGCGCCGCCCGCCTCGGGCAGGGTCGTCCAGTCGTCGGCGCCCGTGGTGTGGGCCTCGACCAGGACGTTGTCGTAGCCGGGCTCGGTGTCCCACATCAGCTGGGTGCGCAGGGTGGGCTTGTCGGCCGCTGCGACGCCGGTGAGGTCCACGGTGCGGGTGAGGCGCTTGTAGGCGTTGTCGGTGTGGACGGCGGCGGCCATCGAGGAGCCCGCGTACGGGCCGTACGGGTTGGCCGCGCCGGCGAACTGTCCGGCGCCCTTGCTCGCGAACTGCGGGAACGTGTCGGCGGGCAGTTCGTCGGAGGTGACGCCGTAGCGGCCCGCCGCGTCCAGGGGGTTGCCGGGCGCGGCGGCGAGCGGGCCCGTGAAGCCGCCCAGCTCGCCGGAGCCGGTGAATCCGGTGGCTCCGGCGGCCGAGGTACGGCTGTAGGCGCCCAGGTAGTACTGGCTGAAGTCGTCCGACAGGGCGCCTCCGAGGTCGACGCTGCCGCCGGCCTGCTCGCCGGCCTCGATCAGCCGGCCGCCCTCGTTGAGGAAGGCGCGCAGCTGGAGCTGGGTGGCGTTGCCGGGGACGCCGGCGCCCGTGTAGTGGACGACGGTGTCGAAGTGGCTCAGCACGCCCAGCGCGTCGGGCACGCCCTGCCGGGCGACGTCCCAGACGACCGCCTTGCGGCCGTTGGCCTTGAGGGCGGCCACGTACTTCTGTGCCTGCGGGGCGGCCGCGCCCTCCTCGGCGACGACGAGGGTGTCCCCCCTGGGCCGCTCGGCGACGGTGTAGGTGAAGCGCTCGCTGGAGACCTTCTTGCCCTTCTTGGTCTCCCCGGTGAACCACACCTGGACCTTGTCGCCGGGGTCGCCGTCCCTGACCTTCGCCCGGTACGCGTCGAAGTAGAGGTTGTCCTCACCGCCGTAGGTCTCGCCGCCCTTCCAGGGCCTGAGCGGCATGTCCTCGGTGCGGCCGCCGTTGACGCGGTACTTCAGCTCCTTGTCACGCAGCGACTTGCGTGCGACGACGGAGACCTCCTGGTCGGCGCCGCGGGAGTACGACACCGGGAAGGCGGCCGGGGTGAAGTCGGCGGCGCTCAGTCCGACCGACGAGGACGGCCGGTCGGGGTGGGCGGCGGACTCGGCGACGGAGAGCGCGAAGGGAACGTTCTTGGCGAACTCCTGCTGGATCAGCTTCTCGTCGTCCGGGAAGGTGAAGACCGACCGGCAGTCGGACGCCTTCCACTCGTCGTCCGGGTCGGCGTCGGAGGCGGACTGGCAGGTCGACATCTCGGGGGTGAACATCGCCATGCCGTTGACGTTCGCCGCGTGGCCGTCGGCCTCGCCGTTGGTGGTGTACAGCTCGGAGGAGAGCTGCGGGTGGTAGCCGGGGATCGCGGAGTTCTCGGGGGTACCGGCCAGCGCCTTGTACAGGACGTCGTCCGGGGTGGGTGTGGCCACCTGCCAGCCGACGCCGTAGAGGAGCAGTTCGGCGGCGGAGTGGTAGTTGATGCCGTAGGTGAAGCCGATCCGCCTCTCGAAGGCGTCCAGGGCCTTGGTCTCCGGCTCGGAGCCGGGTCCGGCTCCGCGGTAGGTCTCGCTGGCGGAGTCGGGCGACGAACCCTCGTCGTCGTAGCCCCACTTGTAGGCGAAGTTGCGGTTGAGGTCGACGCCGTCGCCGGTGCCGATGACGCCGTCGCCGTTGACGTCCCGCAGGTTCTTGCGCCACAGGCGGTTGTCGTCACTGGCGTGGGTGTGGTCGTAGCCGTCGGGGTTGGCCGAGAGGACGAACCACAGTTCGGTGGAGTCGACGATCTTCCTGACGCGCCGGTCCTTCTTGTAGTTGTCCAGGTAGTGGTGCATCAGGCGCCGGGTCATCTCCGGCGTGATCCACTCACGCGCGTGCTGGTTGGACAGGTAGAGGACCGAGGGCTTGGAGCCGTCCTTGGTCTTCTTCGCGCCCTTGGTGAGCTTCAGCGCGAGGATGTCCTGGCCCCTGACCGTCTTGCCGATGGAGACGACCTTGGTGAGGCCGGGGTTCTCCTGCGCGGTCCTGAGGATCTCCTCCTTGAGGCCGCCCTTGCCGCTGTACGGGCGGAAAACGCCCTCGGCGGCGTCCTCGACGCGGGCCTGCGCCCGGGTGGAGAGGTCGTGCGCGGTGAGGTCGACGCCCTGCTTCGTCAGCTTCTTCGCCTGCTGGTCGGTGAGGTAGAGCTCGACGGTGCCCGTGCCCTTGTCGGGCACCTGCTCGCCGAGTTCATGGCCGTCCTGGCCGGCCGCGAGCAGCAGGGGTACCTGCCCGCGGGTGACCTCGGCGCGGAAGACCTTGACTTCGTCCGGGTCGGACGGGGGTGAAGTGCCCGGTTGTGCCTGGGCGATGGGCGCGATGCTCGCTCCGCCGATCAGGAGCGCGCCGACAGCGAGGATCGATCTCGCTCTTCGTCTCATGAACCCCCCTAGCGTGGGTTCGCCACAGCAGCGAACAGATGCCAGGCTCATGACAGTCCATGATCGAGTCAAGAGCGCCCGAACGACACGCCAAAGCCGGTGCCGACCACCCAAGTGGCGGCCGGCACCGGCTTCTTGACGGATGGTGGGATCAGCCCACGAGATGGTCGGCGAGGTCCTCGGAGAGGTTGGCCTCCGTGCCCGGGATGCCCAGGTCGGAGGCGCGCTTGTCGGCCATGGCCAGCAGGCGGCGGATCCGGCCGGCGACGGCGTCCTTGGTCAGCGGCGGGTCGGCGAGCGCGCCGAGCTCCTCCAGGGAGGCCTGCTTGTGCTCCATGCGCAGCCGGCCGGCCGCGGCGAGGTGCTCGGGGACGTCCTCGCCGAGGATCTCCAGCGCGCGCTGCACACGGGCACCGGCGGCGACGGCCGCGCGGGCGGAGCGGCGCAGGTTGGCGTCGTCGAAGTTGGCGAGCCGGTTCGCCGTGGCGCGCACCTCGCGGCGCATCCGGCGCTCCTCCCAGGCCAGCACCGACTCATGGGCGCCGAGGCGGGTGAGCAGGGCGCCGATCGCGTCGCCGTCGCGGACGACGACCCGGTCCACGCCGCGCACCTCGCGGGCCTTGGCGCCGATCGACAGGCGGCGGGCGGCGCCGACCAGGGCGAGCGCGGCCTCCGGGCCCGGGCAGGTCACCTCCAGGGAGGAGGAGCGGCCGGGCTCGGTGAGCGAGCCGTGCGCCAGGAAGGCGCCCCGCCAGGCGGCCTCGGCGTCGCAGGTGGCCCCCGAGACCACCTGCGGGGGCAGGCCGCGGATCGGGCGGCCCCGCCCGTCGACCAGGCCGGTCTGGCGGGCCAGCTGGTCACCGCCCGCGACGACGCGCACCACGTAGCGCGAGCCGCGGCGCAGTCCGCCCGGTGCCATCACGATCAGCTCCGAGCTGTGGCCGAAGATCTCCAGGATGTCCCGCTTGAGGCGGCGGGCCGCCATCGCCGTGTCCAGCTCAGCCTCGATCACGATCCGACCGCTCACCAGGTGAAGGCCGCCGGCGAACCGCAGAATGGCGGAGACCTCCGCCTTTCTGCAGCAGGTCCGGGTGACGGGGAGCCGGGAGATCTCGTCCTTCACCGCTGCCGTCATCGCCATGGGCCGATCCTTCCATGCATCCGAAAAATACGGTCGTACGCGGCGGCCAACAGCTCCGGGTCGTGCCTCGGGGTCCCGTCTGGCCGGGCCACCGGCGCCAGCTCGACCGCGGCCCCGAACCGCTTGGCGGCATCGGTCAGCAAGTCGCGGTCGGGCACGGCGGCCTCGTCGGCCAGCACCACGTCCAGGGCGAGTTTAGGGGCGTGTCGTCCCAAAACCTCCAAATGACGCTGCGGAGAGAAGCCCTCGGTTTCTCCGGGCTGCGGGGCGAGGTTCAGGGAGAGTACCCGGCGGGCCTTGGTCTGCGTGAGCGCGTCCAGCAGCTCGGGCACGAGCAGGTGCGGGATGACCGAGGAGAACCAGGAGCCGGGGCCGAGCACCACCCAGTCCGCGTCCAGGACGGCCTGGACCGCCTCGGGGACGGCCGGCGGGTCGTGCGGCACGACCTGCACGGACTGCACCTCGCCCGGGGTGAGGGCGACGGTGGCCTGGCCGCGGACCGTGTCCACCTCGTCCGGGCGGGCCGGGTCGTGGCCCTTGACCAGTGCCTGGAGCTCCAGCGGGACGGCGGACATGGGCAGCACGCGGCCCTGTGCGCCGAGCAGCCGTCCGACCAGGTCGAGGGCCTGGACGTGGTCGCCGAGCTGCTCCCACAGGGCGACGATCAGCAGGTTGCCGACCGCGTGCTCGTGCAGCTCGCCCTTGGACTGGAAGCGGTGCTGGATGACGCGCGCCCAGGTCTGGCCCCAGTCGTCGTCACCGCAGAGCGCGGCCAGTGCCTTGCGCAGGTCGCCGGGCGGCAGCACGCCCAGCTCGTCGCGCAGCCGGCCGCTGGAGCCGCCGTCGTCGGCCACGGTGACGACGGCGGTGAGGTCGCCGGTGATCCGGCGCAGCGCGGCGAGCGAGGCGGACAGGCCCATGCCGCCGCCGAGGGCGACGACCTTGGGCTGGGTGCCCCGGCGGCGGGGTCTGCCGCCCCGGGCCTCGGCGGGCCGGCCGCCCCTTGCGTCGGTGCTGCCGTCGGGCACCACCCGGCGCAGCCGGCTCAGCCGCGGAGTACGTCGTGTCATTCGCGTCCCATGTCCCGGTGTACGACCACCGTCTCCACGCCCTCGGCGGCGAGCCGGGCCGCGAGCTTCTCCGACATGGCGACCGAGCGGTGCTTGCCGCCCGTGCAGCCCACGGCGATGGTCACGTAGCGCTTGCCCTCACGGCGGTAGCCGGTGGCGACGAGCTGCAGGAGCTCCGTGTACCGGTCGAGGAACTCCTTGGCGCCGGGCTGGTTGAAGACGTAACCCGACACCTCCTCGTTGAGGCCCGTGTACGGGCGCAGCTCCGGGACCCAGTGCGGGTTCGGCAGGAAGCGGCAGTCGACGACCAGGTCGGCGTCGACCGGCAGCCCGTACTTGTAGCCGAAGGACATGACCGTGGCCCGCAGCTCCGGCTCCTCCTCGCCGGCGAACTGGGCGTCCATCTTGGCGCGCAGCTCGTGCACGTTGAGGCTGGAGGTGTCGATGACCAGGTCGGCGTCGCCGCGCAGCTCGCGCAGCAGCTCGCGCTCGGCGGCGATGCCGTCGACGATCCGGCCGTCGCCCTGGAGGGGGTGCGGGCGGCGCACCGACTCGAAGCGGCGCACCAGGGCCTCGTCGGAGGACTCCAGGAAGACGATCCTCCGGGTGACGTTCTTCGCCTCCAGGTCGGCGAGGGACTCGCGGAGGTTGTCGAAGAAGCGACGGCCGCGGACGTCGACGACGACGGCGATCCGGGCCACATTGCCCTGGGAGCGGGCGCCGAGCTCCACCATGGTGGGGATCAGCGCGGGCGGCAGGTTGTCGACGACGAACCAGCCGAGGTCCTCCAGACACTTCGCGGCCGTCGACCGGCCGGCCCCGGACATGCCGGAGATGATCACCAGCTCGGGGATGGCCGCGTCCGGGGCTCCGGCCTTGTCGTTGGTCGTGCCCGTACTCACCTGTGCTCCGTCTCCGGCTTGCTTTTCTTGCCCGTCGTGCTCGTTCACATTCATGTCTCCTGCCCCCGTCGTTCGTCCGGGGCGCCCGTCCGTACGGGCTCCCCACCGGAACCCATGGTGCCGGGTTCCTCCTCCATGATCTCTCCAGTCGCCGTGTTGACGGCGGGTGCGGCCGGGGCCGCCTGGGCGAGGGCCACCGCGATGGTCTCGGCGGTCTTGCGGCCTATGCCGGGAACCTCGCAGATCTGGTCGATGGTGGCGGACCGCAGTTTCTTCAACGAACCGAAGTGCTTCAGGAGTGCCTGCTTGCGCGTGTCCCCAAGGCCGGGGACGTCGTCCAGGGGGCTGGACCGGAAGCGCTTGGACCGCTTGGTGCGCTGGTAGCTGATCGCGAAGCGGTGGGCCTCGTCGCGGACCCGCTGGAGCAGGTACAGGCCCTCGCTGGTGCGGGGCAGGACCACCGGGTCGTCGTCGCCGGGCAGCCAGACCTCCTCCAGGCGCTTGGCGAGGCCGCACACGGCGATGTCGTCGATCCCGAGGTCGTCCAGGGCCCGCTGGGCGGCCGCGACCTGGGGGGCGCCGCCGTCGACGACGACGAGCTGCGGCGGGTAGGCGAACTTTCTCGGGCGGCCGTCGTCCTCGGTGAGACTCGTTCCGATGGTCTCGCCGGTCTCGTCCTTCTCAGTGGTCTCGCCGTCCGCCCACTCGCCCGTCTTCTCCTTCTCGGCGAGGTAGCGGCGGAAGCGGCGGGTGATCACCTCGTGCATGGAGCGGACGTCGTCCTGTCCGGCGAAGCCCTTGATCTGGAAGCGCCGGTACTCGCTCTTGCGGGCCAGGCCGTCCTCGAAGACGACCATGGAGGCCACCACGTCGTCGCCCTGGAGGTGGGAGATGTCGTAGCACTCGATCCGCAGCGGGGCGCTGTCCAGGTCGAGGGCGTCGGAGATCTCTTCCAGGGCGCGCGAGCGCGTGGTCAGGTCGGAGGCGCGCTTGGTCTTGTGCAGGACGAGCGCCTGCTGGGCGTTGCGCTGCACCGTCTCCATGAGGGCCTTCTTGTCGCCGCGCTGCGGGACGCGCAGGGAGACGCCCGAGCCGCGCCGGGCGGCGAGCCACTCCTGGACGGGCTCCACGGGGTCGGGCAGGGCGGGGACGAGGACCTCCTTGGGGACGGCGTCGCCCGTCTCCTCGCCGTACAGCTGCTGGAGGGCGTGCTCCACGAGGGCGCCGGTGGTGATCTCCTCCACCTTGTCCGTGACCCAGCCGCGCTGGCCGCGCACGCGTCCGCCGCGCACGTGGAAGATCTGGACGGCCGCCTCCAGCTCGTCCTCGGCGACCGCGATCAGGTCGGCGTCGGTCGCGTCGGCGAGCACGACCGCGTTCTTCTCCATGGCCTTCTTCAGGGCCTCGATGTCGTCGCGCAGCCGGGCCGCCCGCTCGTACTCCAGCTCCTCGGCCGCCTCGCCCATCTGCTTCTCCAGGCGGCGGATGTATGTGGCCGTGCGGCCGGTCATGAAGTCGCAGAACTCGTCTGCCAGTTCGCGGTGTTCCTCGGCGGAGACCCGGTTCACGCACGGGGCGGAGCACTTGCCGATGTAGCCGAGGAGGCAGGGGCGGCCCGTCCGGGCGGCGTTCTTGAAGACGCCGGCCGAGCAGGTGCGCACGGGGAAGACGCGCAGCAGCAGGTCGACCGTGTCGCGGATCGCCCACGCGTGCGCGTACGGCCCGAAGTAGCGGACGCCCTTCTTCTTGTGACCGCGCATCACCTGCACGCGCGGGTACTCCTCGTTCATCGTCACCGCGAGGTACGGGTAGCTCTTGTCGTCGCGGTATTTGACGTTGAACCGGGGGTCGTACTCCTTGATCCACGAGTACTCCAGCTGGAGCGCCTCGACCTCCGTGGACACCACCGTCCACTCCACGGACGCGGCCGTGGTGACCATGGAGCGGGTGCGCGGGTGCAGGCCCGCCAGGTCCTGGAAGTAGTTCGCCAGGCGCTGGCGCAGGCTTTTCGCCTTTCCGACGTAGATCACCCGGCGGTGCTCGTCACGGAACCTGTAGACCCCCGGCGAGTCGGGGATCTCACCCGGTTTGGGGCGGTAGCTGGAGGGGTCGGCCATGTCTCACACCCTACTGGCGAGCACCGACAGTCCGACGGGACGGCGGGAGACGATCACGGCCTCGGCGAGGGGCAGTTTCCAACGGCATGCCCCGCCCGGGGTTACGGCACGCCGGGAGCGGGAATGCAGGCTTCCCACGGGGACACGGCGACGTCCGGCGGACGCAGGCCGTGTCGGGGCAGGCAGGTTGTCGGTGCGGACCGGCCGTTTCGGTGCGAAGCGGGCGGGCCACGGTCGGAGGGCTGCGCAGATGAAGCGGATGCGGATCGAGAAGACCCGGCGGGCCGTCCGTGCCCGTCGGTACGCGGACGAACGGTTCGCGCTGCACGACGCCCTCGACCCTCGCGACCCCGACATAGTGCGGGCCAAGCGGCTGGCCGTCGGGGAACGGGGCGGGAGCGACCGCTCGTAGACGAACGCCGGACACACCGGATACGCCGGCCTCGGCACGGGCCGGTGACGCCGTCGGCACAGACCGCCCGGGGCACCACGCCCCGGGCGGTCGCATGTCCGGACGGCGGGCCTGGCCGGGAGTACGTCACGTCACTGTCCGGCATCAAGTGTTGTCGGGACCAGGTCAACACGCTTCAATGCGGAGGAACTCGGGACCCCTGAACGACGGCGTACGGATGTGAAGACCTCCCCTGCGCCGGCGGGACGGTCCCGGGCGGCCCGCGCGAACGGTCTGACCAGCCGTCGCCGACTCACAGAGAGGCCCCTGCATGCCGCACGCCCCACAGCACGCGGACGTCGCCACCGCGGAACTGGACTCGGTTCTGCGCGGCGGCCCCTTCCACGTCGCCCTGCGTGCCGCGATCGCCGCCCGCGGGCTGCCGCTGCAGCGCGTGCAGCACCATCTGTCCCGCCACGGGGTGAAGGTCGGCGTCACCAGCCTGAGTTACTGGCAGCAGGGGGCCAGGCGCCCGCAGCGCCCCGAGTCGCTGCGGGCCGTGCGCGCGCTGGAGGAGATCCTGGAGCTTCCCGAGGAGTCGCTCATCCGGCTGCTCGCCGAGCCCGGCGAAGGCCCGTCCGGGCCGCGGTCCGCGGCCCGCTCCTACCGCTCCCTCGTCGAGGCCTCCGGGGTCCTGGACCAGCTGCTGGCCGAGCTGGACTGCCCGCCCGACGGCGGTCTGCACACCCTGGGGCACCACGAGCGGCTGCGGATCGGGGCGCGGCGCGAGCTGGCCGAGCGGGAGTCGCACCACATCGTGCGCGCCCATCGGGACGGCGTCGACCGCTTCGTGGCCGTCCACCACGGCGACCGGGGAGCCGCACCGGAGCGCATGAGGGTGCACGCACTGGAGAACTGCCGCACGGGACGCGTCCGTTGGCACCGTGACACGGGCGTGCTGGCGGCCGAGTTGCTCTTCGACACCGGGCTGCGGGCCGGCGACACGTTCCTGTTCCGCTACGGCGTCGAGGACGGCACGGCGGGTGTGTCGCACGAGTACCTCCGCGGCTTCGACTCCCCCGGCGGCCAGTACGCACTCCAGGTCCGCTTCGACGCGGCGGCCCTCCCTGCGCGCTGCCACCGTTTCGCGCAGCACTCGGCGGCGGCCCCGCGCACCGGATGCCAGGACCTGGCACTGAGCGCACGGCACCGGTCGGTGCACCTGGTCGAGCCGCGGGTGCGCACCGGGTTCCTGGGGATCGGCTGGGACTGGGAGTAGCCGCCCCGGGGGCGGCTGCTCCGGTTCGCCGCCCTTCTCTCTGCCGCCCTCCGCCCTCTGCTCTTCTGCCCCTGCTTGCTTCCCTTCGGATCGACGTAAACGCTTGCGTAAGCGTTTACGTCTGCCTGTGGATGCGATACGTTCCCGGCAGGACCTGACAGAGGAGGCGGGAGCAGCATGGCGACCATGGCCGACGTGGCGCGGAGCGCCGGAGTCTCCGTGGCGACGGTCTCACACGTCCTGAACGACACCCGGCCGGTGCTCCCGCACACCCGCCAGGCGGTCCTGGACGCCGTGGAGGAGCTCGGCTACACCACGAACACGCTGGCCCGGTCCCTGGTGACGGCCCGTACCCGGTCCATCGGGCTGGCGGTGTCGGCGATCAGCAACCCGTACTTCACGGAGATCCTCCAGGGCGTCGAGGCCGCCGCCCTGGAGCAGGGCTACAGCCTCCTGATCGCCGATCCGCACGACGACCCGGAGCACGAGCGCACGGTCGTCCAGCTGCTGCACGAGCGCCGGGTGGACGGCATGATCGTCGCGCCCTCCGCGGATCCGCGCGGACTGCTCGCCTACCTGGGGCGGCACGACGTACCGGCCGTGTTCCTCGACCGGCTGGTCGACACCCCGGACGGCGGACCGCGCTTCGACCAGGTCTGCGCCGACAACGCCGAACCGACGTCCCGGCTGGTCACCCACCTCGCCGGTCTCGGTCACCGGCGGATCGGGCTGGTGGCGGGGCGGCCGGGACTCAGCACCACGAGCGAACGGATCACCGGCTACCGGACCGGCCTCGCGTTCGGGGGACTTCCCTACGACGAACGGCTCCTGGTGCACGGCGACTCGGAGTCGGCCGGTGCCGAACAGGTCACCGCCGCCCTGCTGTCCCTGGCCGTGCCGCCCACCGCGCTGGTCACGGGCAACAACGCCATGACCATCGGGGCGCTGCGTGCCCTGCGTGCCCACGGCCTGTCCGTGCCCGGCGACATCGCGCTGTGCTGCTTCGACGACTTCGCCTGGGCGGATCTGTTCTCGCCCCGGCTGACCGCGATCGCGCAGCCCAGCAGGGACATCGGCGCCCAGGCCGTACGTGTGCTCCTGGAGCGCCTCGCCGAGCCGGACCGGCCCGCCCGGACCGTGCGGCTCCCCTGCACCTTCGTCCACCGCACGTCGTGCGGCTGCCCCGAGGAGCCGGGGCACTCCGTGCGGTTCGAGCAGCCTGAGCAGTCCGCGCAGCCCGCGCAGCCCGAGAGAGGAACCGTCGCATGATCGTCGTCGCCGGTGAGGCCCTGATCGACCTGGTCCCGCGGGGCACGGGTGCCCTGGCGGCACTCCAGCCGGCGCTCGGCGGCGGCCCGTACAACACGGCGGTCGCGCTGGGCCGCCTCGGCTCGCCGGCCGCCTTCTGCTCCCGGGTGTCGTACGACGCCTTCGGGGAGGCCCTGCTGGACCGACTGCGGGAGACCGGGGTGGACGTGTCGTCGGTGCAGCGTGGCTCCGAGCCCACGACCCTCGCCGTCGCCACGGTCGGGGCGGACGGTTCGGCGGCGTACTCCTTCTACGTCGACGGGACGGCGGACCGGCTGTTCACTGCCCCCTCCGCGCTGCCGCCCGGCACCCGGGCCGTCTCCTTCGGGACCTGCTCGCTGGTGCTGGAGCCGGGGGCGAGCGCGTACGAGGAGCTGATGCGTGCGGCGGCCGCGCAGGGCGTGTTCACCGCGCTGGACCCGAACATCAGGGCCGGGCTGATCCCGGACGCGGACGCCTACCGGGCGCGGTTCAAGAGCTGGCTGCCGTCGGTGTCGCTGCTGAAGCTGTCCGAGGAGGACGCCCGGTGGCTCGGCGGTACGCCCCAGGAGTGGCTGGCGGCCGGCCCGGCCGCGGTCGTGATCACCCGGGGCGGCGACGGGCTGACCGCCTTCACCGCCGGCGGAGAGTACACGGTGCCGGGTGAGCGGGTGGAGGTCGTGGACACGATCGGCGCCGGCGACACGGTGAACGCGGCGCTGCTGCACGGGCTCGCGGCACGCGACGCGCTCAGCGCGCAGGCGCTGGCCGCGCTGGGGCACGACGGCTGGACCGGGCTGCTGGGCTTCGCGGCCCGTGCGGCGGCGATCACCTGCTCCCGCGCCGGGGCGGAACCGCCGTACGCGCACGAGCTGGAAGGCTGACACCTCGCGCGATCAGGGCGACGACAGGGAACGCGTCCCGCGCGCGTCGCTCAGCCGGCCGCCCCGACCGCCCGCAGCGCGCCGGGGCGGCGGCCGTTGAGACGGTCCAGGGCGGCGGCCGTGGCGTCGTCCGCGGGCAGGTGGACGATCACGCGCTGGCCCTCGTCGGGCAGCGCGAACGTCTCGTGCAGCAGACGCAGCGATCCGGCCTGAGGGTGCTCGATGTGCTGGGAGCCCGTCCGCCGCGGCGTCACGGCCAGGTCGGCGAACCGGTCGGCGAAGTCCGCCCCCGCCGTCACCGACAGTTCGTCGGCCAGTTCGACGACGTACGGATCCCGCAGCGGGACCTCGTGCCGGAGCTGGGCGACCAGGTCGTCGGCCACGCGGTCCCAGTCGCGGTAGGCGCTGCGGGCCCGCTCGTCGGTGAACACGTAGCGGAGCAGGTTGGGAGGCTCGTCGTCCAGCAGGCCGAGGGGGCCGGCCAGCCGCTCGTATCCCGCGGTGTGGGCGAGGACGTCGCCGATCCAGTTGACCACCAGTGCGGGAGCCGGCTCCAGGTGGTCCAGCACGGCCCGTACGGTGGGGCGTGCCGTGCGGGCGAGCGACGGGGCCGCCGCGCAGATCAGCGGGTCGCCGCCGTCCGCCTCCTTGGTCAGGCGGCGCAGCAGCATCCGGTCCACGAGAGACAGCTTCAGGGCGTCGGCGAGGGCGCCGAGCACCTGGGCGGAGGGGTGGCGGTCGCGCCCCTGCTCCAGCCGGGTGAGGTACTCGACGCTGATGCCCGCGAGCGTGGCCAGCTCGGCGCGGCGCAGGCCCGGGGTGCGGCGGCGCGGGCCGGTGGGCAGACCCACCTCGGCGGGGCTGACGGCTTCCCGCCAGGTGCGCAGGAACGTGCCCAACTCGTTGGCACTCACCTTGTTTTCGCTCGCCTTGTTGTCGCTCACCCGCCGAACGTACCCTTCCCGCGCGCGGGGAGGGTGTCCCTGCCACTACCAGGCTCAGGCCGGTCTCCCTCACGGGCCGCGCACCCCTCAGGGTGGAGGCCATGACGAATGACACCGCTACCGCCGCTTCCGCCACCGCTCTGCCGCTGGCCCCGGGACACTGGGCCCTGGACCCGTTCCACTCCTCCGTGGGCTTCACCGTCCGCCACCTGGGCATCGCCAAGGTGCGGGGGCGCTTCGAGCGGCTGGAGGCCGACCTGTTCGTCGGGGAGCGCGTCGAGGACGTGCGGGTCTCGGCGACCGTCGATCTGGCCTCGATCGACACCGGCAACGCCGACCGGGACGCGCATGTCCGCGCCTCCGACCTGCTCGACGTCGAGAAGCGCCCGACGATGACGTACCGCTCGACACGTGTGTCGGGTGCGGGCGAGGACTGGACGATGGAGGGCGAGCTGACCATCGGCGAGGTGACCCGCCCGGTGACGCTCGCCGTGGAGTTCGGCGGGCTGGTCGATGTGCCCATGGACGGCAGCCGGCATGCCGGGTTCGAGGCGACGGGTGAGATCCGGCGCAGCGAGTTCGGGCTGGACTTCGCTCCGGGTCTGCTCGGGGAAGTCGTGAAGATCCAGCTCGACATGCAGTTCGTGGAGCCGAAGAAGGCCTGATCAGCACGCGAACGCGCGGTGCCCCACAGGGAGTTCCCCGTGGGGCACCGCGCGTATCGGCGGGAGTGGTCAGCCCTTGGCCGTCCGGGTCGTCTTCTTCGCGGCCGTCTTCGTGGACTTGGCGACTGTCTTCTTGGCGGCGGTGCTGTCGACCGTCCCTGTGGCGGTCTTCTTCGCCCTGGTCTGTGCCGGGACCGTCTTCTTCGCCGCCGTCTTGCGCGGTGCCTTCACCGAGGACGCGTCACTGATCCGGTCGGCGCCGAGGACCTCGCGCAGGAACTTGCCGGTGTGGCTGGCCGGGACCGCGGCGACCTCCTCGGGCGTGCCCTCGGCGACCACCAGACCGCCGCCGGCGCCGCCTTCGGGACCCATGTCGACGATCCAGTCGGCGGTCTTGATCACGTCGAGGTTGTGCTCGATGACGATGACCGTGTTGCCCTTGTCGACCAGTCCGGACAGGACCGTCAGCAGCTTGCTGATGTCCTCGAAGTGCAGACCGGTGGTCGGCTCGTCGAGGACGTAGACCGTGCGGCCGGTGGAGCGGCGCTGGAGCTCGCTGGCGAGCTTGACGCGCTGGGCCTCACCGCCGGACAGGGTGGTCGCGGACTGGCCGAGCCGGACGTAGCCGAGGCCGACGTCCTTGAGGGTCTTCATGTGGCGGGAGATCGCGGGGACCGCCTCGAAGAACTCCGTGGCCTCCTCGATCGGCATGTTCAGGACGTCGGCGATGGACTTGCCCTTGTAGTGGACCTCCAGGGTCTCCCGGTTGTACCGGGCGCCGTGGCACACCTCGCACGGGACGTAGACGTCCGGGAGGAAGTTCATCTCGATCTTGATCGTGCCGTCGCCCGCGCAGTTCTCGCAGCGGCCGCCCTTGACGTTGAAGGAGAAGCGGCCGGGCATGTAGCCGCGGACCTTCGCCTCGGTGGTCTCGGCGAACAGCTTGCGGATGTGGTCGAAGACGCCGGTGTACGTCGCCGGGTTGGAGCGCGGGGTGCGGCCGATGGGCGACTGGTCCACGTGCACGACCTTGTCGACGAGGTCGTCGCCGTCCACGCGCGTGTGCCGCCCCGGTACGTTCCTCGCGCCGTTCAGCTCGCGGGCCAGGTGCGTGTACAGGATGTCGTTGACCAGGGTCGACTTGCCGGAGCCGGACACGCCGGTGACGGCGGTGAACACGCCCAGCGGGAAGGAGACGTCGATGTCCTGGAGGTTGTTCTCCCGGGCGCCGTGCACCGTGAGCTGCCGGGACGGGTCGATCGGGCGCCGGATGCCGGGCAGCGGGATGGCCTTCTTGCCGGACAGGTACTGACCGGTCTGCGACTCGGCGTTGGCGAGCAGTTCCTCGAGGGAGCCGCTGTGCACGACCTTGCCGCCGTGCTCACCGGCGCCGGGGCCGATGTCGACGACCCAGTCGGCGGTCTTGATGGTGTCCTCGTCGTGCTCGACGACGATGAGCGTGTTGCCCATGTCGCGCAGCCGGACCAGAGTCTCGATCAGCCGGTGGTTGTCGCGCTGGTGCAGGCCGATGGACGGCTCGTCGAGGACGTAGAGCACGCCGACGAGGCCGGAGCCGATCTGGGTGGCCAGGCGGATGCGCTGGGCCTCGCCGCCGGACAGCGTGCCGGCCGCGCGGTTGAGGGAGAGGTAGTCCAGGCCGACGTCGACGAGGAACCGCAGCCGCTCGTTGACCTCCTTCAGGACGCGCTCGGCGATCTTCTTGTCGCGGGCGCTGAGCTTCAGCTCCCGCAGGAAGTCCGCGCAGTCGCTGATCGACATCGCGGAGACCTCCGCGATGGACTTGTCCATGATCGTGACCGCGAGGACGATCGGCTTCAGGCGCGTGCCCTCGCAGGTCGGGCAGGGCACTTCGCGCATATAGCCCTCGAAGCGCTCACGGCTGGCGTCGCTCTCGGCCTCGCTGTGCCGGCGCTTGACGAACGGGACAGCGCCCTCGAAGGCCGTGGTGTACCGGCGCTCGCGCCCGTAGCGGTTGCGGTAGCGGACCTCGACCTGGGTCTTGTGGCCGTGCAGCAGGGCCTTCCTGGCGCGCAGCGGCAGGCCCGCGAAGGGGATGTCCGTACGGAAGCCCAGAGCGTCGGCCAGGGCGCCGATGAGGCGGCCGAAGTAGTCCTTGGTGTGGCCGTGCGACCAGGGGTGGATGGCGCCCTCGTCCAGGCTCTTGTCCGGGTCCGGGACGATCAGCTCCGGGTCGACCTCCATGCGCGTGCCGATGCCGGAGCAGTCGGGGCAGGCGCCGAAGGGCGAGTTGAAGGAGAAGGAGCGCGGCTCCAGCTCCTCGAAGGACAGGTCGTCGTACGCGCAGTACAGATGCTCCGAGTACATGCGCTCGCGCTCGGGGTCGTCCTCGGGGAGGTCGACGAAGTCGAGCACGATCATGCCGCCGGACAGGCCGAGGGCGGTCTCGACGGAGTCGGTGAGGCGGCGCTTGGCGCTGTCCTTCACCGTGAGGCGGTCGACGACCACCTCGATGGTGTGCTTCTCCTGCTTCTTCAGCGTCGGCGGGTTCGACAGCTGGATGGTCTCGCCGTCGACCCGCGCGCGGGAGTAGCCCTTGGTCTGGAGGTCGGCGAAGAGGTCGACGAACTCGCCCTTGCGCTCGCGCACCAGCGGCGACAGCACCTGGAAGCGGCTGCCCTCGGGCAGCTCCAGGACCTTGTCGACGATGGCCTGCGGCGACTGGCGTGTGATCGGGCGGCCGCACTCGGGGCAGTGCGGCTTGCCGATGCGTGCGAAGAGCAGCCTCAGGTAGTCGTAGACCTCGGTGATGGTGCCGACCGTGGAGCGCGGGTTGCGCGAGGTCGACTTCTGGTCGATGGAGACGGCCGGGGACAGGCCCTCGATGAAGTCGACGTCCGGCTTGTCCATCTGGCCGAGGAACTGCCGGGCGTAGGAGGACAGCGATTCCACGTAGCGCCGCTGTCCCTCGGCGAAGATGGTGTCGAAGGCCAGCGAGGACTTGCCCGACCCCGACAGGCCCGTGAAGACGATGAGCGAGTCGCGCGGGAGGTCGAGCGAGACGTTCTTGAGATTGTGCTCGCGCGCTCCACGAACGATGAGACGGTCGGCCACGCCGGTCCGCACCTTTCTTGAGAGAAGTGACAGGGGCGGGGCCCCCGTGCTTTCTCAGACTAGAGGGAGCCACTGACAACGCCGGTCGGATTCACGGGTTGCCAACAAACCCCGGCTTTCCAGCATGCCCGACGTCACGTCCGACCCTATAGCACGCGCATTCGATTACCGGCACTGCTTCACCACCTTCACCCGAAGGTGTGGCGGAGCTAGGGTCAGCACCATGATTGATCACGGTCATGACCTGGCGTCTGTGCACACCGCTACGGAACGGCTGCTCCTCGCAGTCGGCAAACTGGACAACGCCGCTGTGACGCAGCCGTCACGGCTTCCCGGCTGGACCCGGGGCCATGTGCTGGCCCACCTCGCCCGCAACGCGGACGCCCTCGTGAACGTCCTCGAAGGCCGTCCCATGTACGTCTCCGGCGAGGCCCGGGACGCCGACATCGAGCGGGACGCCCCGCGCCCCCTCGACGTCCACCTCGCCGACCTGCGCGAGAGCGCGGCCCGCTTCCAGGATGCCGGGGCCGCTCCGGCGGACTGGTCGCGCACGGTGGAGCTGCGCAACGGGGTCACGGACTCCGCGTCCCGGGTGCCGTTCCGGCGGTGGGTGGAGGTGGAGCTGCATCACGTGGACCTGGGGATCGGATACGAGCTGGAGGACCTGCCGGGGGACTTCACACAGCGGGAGATCGCCTTCCTCGCCGACCGGTTCGCCGGGCATCCCGACGTACCGCCCACGCGTCTCACGGACGGCACGCGTGCGTGGAGCACCGGACGGGAGACCGACGACGGACCCGAGGTGACCGTCACCGGCTCCCCGGCGGGCCTGCTGGGCTGGCTCGCCGGCCGCCGTGCGGGAGCCGCGCTGACGGTGGACGGCGGCGCCCTTCCGGCACTGCCCCCGCTGTAGGATCCGGGCCGCTCCCCCGCTATAGGCTGGCGTTCATGACGTACAGCGGACAGGTGACGGTCGGCGGACCTGCCGACGTGCACGAGCTCAAAGACCTGATGATCACCAAGATCGCGGTCGGTCCGATGAACAACAACGCCTATCTGCTGCGCTGCCGGGCCACGGACGAGCAGTTGCTGATCGACGCCGCCAACGAGGCGGAGACGCTGCTCGGCATGATCGGTGACGACGGCATCGCGTCCGTCGTCACCACCCACCGCCACGGCGACCACTGGCAGGCGCTCGCCGAGGTCGTGGCGGCCACGGGCGCGCGCACGTACGCGGGCCGGGACGACGCCGACGGAATCCCGGTGCCGACCGACGTGCTGGTGGACGACGGCGACGCCATCCGGGTGGGGCATGTGGAACTCACCGCGCGCCATCTGGTCGGGCACACGCCCGGTTCGATCGCCCTCGTCTACGACGACCCTCACGGTCATCCCCATGTGTTCACCGGGGACTGCCTCTTCCCCGGCGGTGTGGGCAACACTCACCAGGATCCCAAGGCGTTCGCCAGCCTCATCCACGATGTGGAGACCAAGATCTTCGGTGTCCTCCCGGACGAGACGTGGGTCTACCCGGGGCACGGCAACGACACCTCGCTGGGCGCGGAACGTCCGCAGTTGCCGGAGTGGCACGCGCGGGGGTGGTGAGGACCTCGCGGGGCGCCCGCGCGTGACGCGGTGGACCGCGCACGCGCCCCGTGTGAATCATTCGCACACGCCGGTGGCGTACGCGCGCTCCCGACGCGGGTAGTTGCGCAGTCAACTGATAGCAGCCCCGCGCAGGATGACGGCTCCTGGGCGGATGGGCCGCCGGCCTGTCGATCCCCGCCCTCGGCCGGCGGCCCCGGCGAACGCCGAACTCGACGCCTGCCACGGAGCGTTCACAAGAACGCAACGCCCGCTCCCACGATGCGAGCAGATGTCGTCGTGACCTCGACAAACTGGACCGTCGGCTGCCAATCTCGCGCCATGCATCCTGCCTCGCGTGCCCCGCGCCGCGCTGCCGCCGCCGTCACCGTCGCCCTGCTCGCCGCCGCCGTCGGCTGTGCACCGCAGCCCGAGGAGCCCGCGGCCGGTACGTCCTCGGCCGGAAACTCGTGCGCGAAGGGCGAGTTGGACACCCGGACCGCCGGCAAGCTGACGATCGCCACCGACGAACCCGCCTACGAACCGTGGTTCGAAGGCGACGACCCCGCGAGCGGCAAGGGCTTCGAGTCGGCGGTCGCCTACGCCGTGGCCCGGCAACTCGGCTACGGCAAGGACAAGGTCGTCTGGCAGACCGTCCCGTTCAACAAGGCTTTCGCGCCCGGTGAGAAGACGTTCGACTTCGACATCAACCAGGTGTCCGTCAGCGACGAGCGCAGGAAGGCCGTGGACTTCTCGTCCGGCTACTACGACGTCCGCCAGGCCGTCGTCGCCCTGAAGGGCTCCAGGGCGGCGAAGGCGAAGAGCGTCGCGGACCTGAAGGACGTGAAGCTGGGCGCGCAGGTCGGCACCACCAGCCTCGACTACATCGACGACGTGGTGCGACCCACGCGTGCGGCCGCCGTGTTCGGCAAGAACGACCAGGCCAAGTCCGCGCTGAAGAACGGCCAGGTCGACGCCATCGTCGTGGACCTGCCGACCGCCTTCTACATCACCGGGGCCGAAATCACGGACGCGACGATCGTCGGCCAGTTCGAGAACCAGGGCGGTGCGCCGGAGCAGTTCGGACTCGTGCTCGACAAGGGCAGCGCGCTCACCTCCTGCGTCTCGCGGGCCGTGGACGCGCTGCGCGGGGACGGCACGCTCGCGCGGATCGAGCAGCAGTGGCTGTCGGACGCCGTCGACGCTCCGGTGCTCAAGTGACGGTGGACAAGGAGGAGCCGGCGGTGGGCTCCGGCGAACGCGACACGCGGGACGCCTATGTGCCCTCGCAGCGGCGTCTGGACCGTGAGCGCCACAAGCGCGCCCGCGCCCGGCGCGCCACGGCGATCGGCGCGCTCTCGACGCTCGTCACCGCTGCGGTCCTCTACCTGGTCGTCGTCAACGCCCCGGGGTGGCCGCGCACCAAGGAGACGTTCTTCGACCGAGAGTACGCGCGCGAGGCGTTCGGGAAGGTCCTCGAAGGGCTGTGGCTGAACGTCCGGCTGCTGCTGGTCTGCGGAGCCGCGGTGCTCGTCCTCGGCATGCTGATCGCCGTGGCCCGTACGCTGCGCGGCCCCGTGTTCTTCCCGCTGCGCGTCCTGGCCGCCGCGTACACGGACTTCTTCCGGGGGCTGCCGCTGATCATCAACCTGATGATCGTGGTCCTCGGCGTCCCGGCACTGCGGCTCCAGGGCGTGACCGTCGACCCGGTGCTCCTCGGCGGCACCGCGCTCACCCTGACGTACTCGGCGTACGTCGCCGAGGTGTTCCGGGCCGGCATCGAGTCCGTGCACCCCTCGCAGCGCGCCGCGGCCCGCTCCCTCGGGCTCAGCAACCGGCAGGCGCTGCGGTACGTGGTGCTGCCCCAGGCGGTGCGCCGTCAGGTGCCGCCGCTGCTGAACGACCTGGTGTCGCTGCAGAAGGACACCGGGCTGGTCTCGATCGGGGGCGCGGTGGACGCCGTACGGGCCGCCGACATCATCGTGGGCCGCAGCCTCAACTACACGCCGTACATCGTCGCGGGTCTGGTCTTCGTCGCGCTGACCATCCCCATGACCCGCTTCACGGACTGGGTGACGGCGCGGATGGACCGCCGGCGCGCCCAGGGAGGAATCACATGAGCGACGCGCCCGACGCTCCCGTGCTGCGCATGGAGGCCGTCCGCAAGTCCTTCGGCGGCTCGCTCGTCCTGCGGGACGTCGACCTGGAAGTCGCGCCGCACACGGTCACCGCGCTGATCGGCGCCTCCGGCTCCGGCAAGTCGACGCTGCTGCGGTGCGCGAACCTGCTGGAGGAGATCGACGACGGGGCGATCTGGCTGGACGGCGAGGAGATCACCGACCCGCGCGCCGACCAGGACGCCGTGCGCCGCCGGATCGGCGTGGTCTTCCAGGCGTACAACCTCTTCCCGCACCTGACCGTGCTGGAGAACATCACGCTCGCGCCGCGCCGCGTGCACGGCGTGCCCCGCTCCGAGGCCGAGGCACGCGCGCGTGAACTGCTGGAACGGCTCGGGCTCGGCGGGAAGGCGGGCGAGTACCCGGACCGGCTGAGCGGCGGACAGCAACAGCGCGTGGCGATCGTCCGCGCCCTGGCCGTACGCCCCCGGCTGCTGCTGCTCGACGAGATCACCGCCGCCCTCGATCCCGAGCTGGTGGGCGAGGTCCTCACCGTGGTCCGCGGCCTGAAGCACGAGGGCATGACCATGGTGCTGGCCACGCACGAGATGGGCTTCGCGCGGGAGGTCGCCGACCAGGTGTGCTTCCTGGAGGGCGGTGTGGTGCTGGAACGCGGCACCGCCGAGCAGGTCTTCGGCGAACCGCGCCAGGAGCGCACGCGGCGCTTTCTGCGGCGGATCGTGCAGGCGGGGCGGTTGTGATCGCGACGGCGGGCACGGTCGCGGAAGACCTCAGGCGTCGGTGCGCCCCGCCCGTTCAGGCCTCGGCGTGCCCCGCCCCGGCCAGCGCCGCGACCCGTTCCACGCCGAAGACGTAGCCCTGCACCCCGCATCCCGCGATGACCCCGTCGGCGCGCAGCGAGACGTAGGAGTGGTGCCGGAACGACTCACGCTTGTGGATGTTGGAGATGTGGACCTCCACCACAGGCATGCCGTCACAGGTGTTGAGGGCGTCAAGGATCGCGACGGAGGTGTGCGAGTAGGCCCCCGGGTTGATCACGATGCCGCAGTGGTTCAGCCGCGCCTCGTGGATCCAGTCCACCAGCTCGCCCTCGTGGTTGGACTGGCGGAAGTCGACCGTGCCGCCGTGCGCGGCCGCCGCCTTGGCGCACAGGGCCTCGACGTCGGCGAGTGTGTCGGAGCCGTAGATCTCCGGCTGACGCTGGCCGAGCAGATTCAGGTTGGGGCCGTTGAGGATCATGATCGGGGCGTTGGCCAGGGTGCGGGGCACGGTTCCTCCGGTCCGTTCGGGGTCGGGCGGCCCGTGGCGGACCGCTGCTCGGACCCGGTTTATCACGGTGCGCCGGCGGACCGCCGGGCCGTAACCTCCCGGCATGACGAGCCTCTCCTACCCGCCCAAGCCGTCCCCCGGTGACCGCATCGCCGTGCTCTCGCCCTCGTCCGGCCTGCCGGGGCTCTTCCCGCTCCCCTACGAGCTGGGCCTGGAGCGGCTGCGCGAGGAGTACGGGCTGGAGCCGGTCGAGTACCCGGCGACCCGCCGGATGGGCTCCTCGCCCCAGGAGCGGGCCGACGACATCCACGCGGCCTTCGCCGACCCGGACATCAAGGCGGTCATCGCGTCGATCGGCGGGGACGACCAGATCACCGTGCTGCCGCTGCTGGACCGGGAGTTGATCCGGGCCAACCCCAAGCCGTTCTTCGGGATGAGCGACAACACGAACCTGCTCGCCTACCTCCACAACAGCGGCATCGTCGCCTTTCACGGGGCGAGTGTGATGTGCGAGCTGGGCCGTCCGGGGGCCATGCACCCGCAGACGGCCGAGTCCCTGCGCGCCGCCCTGTTCACCTCCGGCCCGTACGAGCTGCGGCCCGCCGAGCGGTGGCGTGACGTCGACCGGGACTGGGCGGACCCGGCGACCTTCGAGGCGGAGCCGGAGACCCGGCCCGGGACCGGCTGGACCTGGGTCGACGCCGACCGCGTGGTGGAGGGCCGCAGTTGGGGCGGATGCCTGGAGATCGTCGGCCGGCTGCTGATGGCCGACCGCGAGATCGCACACGACCTGTCCGAGTACGACGGTGGTGTGCTGCTCCTGGAGACCTCGGAGGACATGCCGAGCGCCACGGAGGTCTTCCGCACCCTTCGCAACATGGGCGAACGCGGGCTGCTCCAGCGCTTCTCGGCCCTCCTGACGGGCCGCCCGAAGACCTGGTCCTTCGAGCGGCCCAACAGCCCGGAGCAGGCCGCTCGTCACGCGTCCGACCAGCGGGAGGCCGTGCTGCGCGCCATGCGTGCCTACGCACCCGACACCATGATCGTCTTCGACGTGGACTTCGGGCACACCGATCCGCAACTGGTGATCCCGTACGGCGGCACCGTGCGCGTGGACGGACCGGCCCGGCGCATCACGGTCACGTACTGAGGGCCCCCGGGGCCTCCGCACGCCCCCGTAACCCGCCGTCACGGTGGGTAGTTGAGGCGGCATGCACGACGAACGCTCCGTAAGGGCACCTTCCATGCCGCGCCTCGCGGCCGCCTCGCTCGCCGGCACGGCCATCGAGTTCTACGACTTCTTCGTCTACGGCACCGCGGCGGCCCTCGTCCTGGGGCCGCTGTTCTTCCCGACCTTCTCGCCGGTGGCGGGGACGCTGGCCGCCTTCGCCACCTTCGGCGTGGGCTTCATCGCGCGGCCGCTGGGGTCGGTGCTGTTCGGGCACATCGGGGACCGGCACGGGCGGCGGCCGGTCCTCGTCGCCTCCCTGCTGCTGACCGGTGCCTCCACGGTCGCGGTCGGCTGTGTGCCGACGTACGGAACGATCGGCGTGGTCGCTCCGCTGCTGCTCCTGGTGCTGCGTTTCCTCCAAGGGCTGGGGCTCGGCGGGGAGTGGGGCGGGGCGGTGCTGCTGACGGTGGAGCACGCGCCCGCCGGGCGGCGGGGCCTGTGGTCGAGCTTTCCGCAGGTCGGGCCCGCGCTGGGGTTCCTGCTCGCCAACGGTGTGGTGCTGGGGCTCTCGGCGACGCTGTCCGAGGGGCAGTTCGCCTCATGGGGGTGGCGGGTGCCGTTCTGGGCGGCGGGGGTGCTGGCCGCCGTGGGGCTGTGGCTGCGCTCGTCGCTCGCCGAGAGCCCCAGCTTCCTGGAAATCGACGACCACGCGCGCGTGCCGCTCGTCGAGGTCCTGCGCGACCACTGGCGGCTTCTGCTGCTGACCGGCGGGGCGCTCGCCATCGGCTACGCGATCTTCTACGCCGTGACGACCTGGTCGCTCGCCTACGGGACGGAGCGGCTCGGGGTGAGCCGGAGCGTCATGCTGACCTGCATCATGGGCGCCGTGCTCGTGAAGGGCGTGCTCACGCCGCTGGTGGCGCTGCTGGGGGACCGGTACGGCCGGCGTCCCCTGTGCCTGGCCGGATGTGCGGCCGCCGCCCTGTGGATGTTCCCGATGGTCGCGCTCCTCGCCACCGGCGCGCCGCTGCCGATGTTCCTCGGCTTCCTCGGGGCGATGCTCGCGTTCATCACGATGTTCGCCGTGATCGCCGCGTATCTGCCGGAGTTGTACGCGCCACGGGTGCGCTGCACGGGCGCCGCCGTCGGCTACAACCTCGGCGGGGTCATCGGGGGCGCGCTCACGCCGATCGTGGCGACGACGCTGGCCGAGCAGGGCGGGCGGGTGCCCTGGGGCGTGGCCGCGTATCTGACGGCGGTGGCACTGCTGAGCCTGGGGTGCTTCGCGCTGCTGCCGGAGACGCGTCCGGTGCCGGTGACGGCGGCTGCGGAGCCGGCTTCGGGGTGACGTCCGTGATGGTGCGGGTAAACGCTTGCGTGAGCGTTTACCCGTGGACGGCGCGGACGCGTGGTCGGCTGACGGCTTTGACGGCAGACGGCAGACGGCTTTGACGGGTACGAACTTCATGGCACCTCCAGCCGGCCACGGCGCTCCCGGGCCGGGGAACGCGCTCAAGGACAAACAAGCACCGGGACCGGTGGCCGGCGAATTGCCGGCCACCGGTCCCGGTGATGGTTGTTCGCGCGTCCGACGTGGTCAGACGTCGATGCTGTCCTTCGGAGCGCCTCCGCTCTGCGCCTGCGCCGCCTCGGCCGCCGCCTGCTTCTTCGAAGCCCGCAGACTGGTGATCGTGGTGACGATCAGGACGGCGCAGATCACGCCGAGCGAGACCGGAATGCTGATCTCGGGCACGTGCACCCCGGACTCGTGCAGCGCGTGCAGCACCAGCTTCACGCCGATGAAGCCCAGGATGATCGACAGGCCGTAGCTGAGGTGCACCAGCTTCTTCAGCAGACCGCCGATGAGGAAGTACAGCTGGCGCAGACCCATCAGGGCGAAGGCGTTGGCCGTGAAGACGATGTACGGGTCCTGCGTCAGGCCGAAGATCGCGGGGATGGAGTCGAGCGCGAACAGCACGTCCGTGGTGCCGATCGCGAGCATCACGACCAGCATCGGGGTCATGACCCGCTTGCCGTTCTCCTGGATCCACAGCTTGGTGCCGTGGTAGCGGTCCGCCACACCGAAGCGGCGCTCGGCGGCCTTGAGGAGCTTGTTCTCCTCCCAGTCCTCGTCCTCCTCGTCCGCCCGGGCCTCCTGGATGAGCTTCCAGGCGGTCCAGATCAGGAAGGCGCCGAAGATGTAGAAGACCCAGGAGAAGCTGGCGAGGATCGCGGCACCCGCGGCGATGAAGATGGCCCGCAGGACCAGGGCTATGAGGACACCGATCAGGAGCACGCGCTGCTGGTACTGCGACGGCACCGCGAACTTCGCCATGATCAGGACGAAGACGAAGAGGTTGTCGACGCTCAGCGACTTCTCGGTGATGAAGCCCGCGAAGAACTCGCCGGCGGGCTGGCCGCCGCCGAACACCAGCAGACCGAGCCCGAAGAGCGCGGCGAGGACGATCCAGACGACCGTCCAGATCCCGGCTTCCTTGATCGATACGTCGTGCGGCTTGCGGCCGATGAAGAAGTCGACCGCGATCAGGGCGGCGAGCCCCACGATGGTCAGGACCCATAGGGTCACGGAAACATCCACTGCGCCTCCGGCAGTCGTAACGGCAAATGTCAGCGTCGTCGCTGCCGGAGGTCTCTTCCACCCAAGGATGGGCCGACGCCCCGGGATCTGGCCTGATCCGTATTGACGGGTACGCCGCAGCAGACAGGGAGTACTCCCCTCCGTGCCGTCAACAGTACCCCAATCACCAAGAACAGGTAAAGCGCTTGGCAAAAGAAAGACCAAAGAACCTGGTCAGAGGGGTGTCAGAGGGCTTTACACATACTTGGCGCGAGCAGCCGCGACCTGGGTGAGAACCTGCTGGAGGACCTGGCTGCCCGGCGGCACGAGCGAGGGCTCGTACGTCCAGGCATGCCCGACCCACGGGTCGGCGAGGTGATCGTCGGGCACGGGGGTCAGTCGCAGCAGCGAACGCCACAGCGGGTCGAGCAAAGGCCCGTACCCGGACGACTCCTCGCGGTCGGCCACCATCATCAGATGGACGCCGAAGGCGGGGCCCTCGTCGGCGAGGTAGCGCAACTGGTTCACGGCCCGGTCGTCGAAGCCGTGCGGGAAGTCATTGACGATCAGCAGTTGCTGGGAGGTGTCGAAGCCCGGCGGGAGGGAGTCTGCGGCGCCTCCCCGCACCGCCATCTGCACCAGGTCGACCCGCTGGGTGAGCCGGCCCAGCACGTCCGCCACCCCTGCGGCGCCGAGTGCGGGCGGGGCCGCGAGCACACCGGTCTGTACGAGGGGCGCGAGCGGCTGCGCACCCGAGCCGGCCGGGTCGATGACGTGGACGGTGAACTCCCCCGCCGGGTGGACGGCGAGCAGCCGGGCCGCGTGCGCGACCGCCGTCTCCAGGGCCAGACGCCCCAGGGCGTGCGAGTCCGCGAACGAACCGTCGGACGAGCCGGTCCGGCCGCTGTCGATCCACAGGCCGCGCTCCAGCGGCAGCCTGACCAGCATCGGGATGCGGATCCGGTCGGCTTCGGGGAGATGGAGGTCGCCCAGGCGCAGGGCCATGGGGATCTCCATCGGTACCCGGTAGGCGTGCCAGACGGGACTGTCCCAGCGGGCGTACGCCGGCGGGAGGGCGGGTTCGACGACCTCGGCCTCGGCCGCGAGCTGGGTGAGGTCCCGGTCGAGGACCTCGCCGGCCTGGGCGACGAGCTGGTCGTGCCGGGCGCGGGCCGCCTCGCGGACCGCGTCGCCCTGTCCTCCGATCCGGCTGCGCGGATCGGAGAGGACCTCATCCAGCTCCTTGTCCATGCGGGACTCGGCGAAGTCGACGGCGCTGCGGTAGGCGGCAGTGCTGCGGGCCAGGTCCTCGAACATGCCCCACACCTGGTTGTAGAGCCGCTCGTCCATGGACCAGCGGGTCGCGTCGCCCGCGACGGGCTGGGCGGGCTGCCCGGGTGCGGCCGGGGGTGCGGTGGGCGGCGGCGGGGGCGGGGCGGCGTTCTGGCGGCGCGGGTGGCTGTAGTCGACCGGGCCGCCCGTGGTGGGCGTGGAGGGCTGGGTGACGGCGTTGGGATCCGGGGCCGCGCCGGGGTACGACGGTGTCTGCGGCGCGGGCTGCCCCGGCCCGCCGGACGTCTGACCGCCGTACGGCGTCATCGGTGGTGTCTGGCCCGGCTGCGGCGCGGTGCCGCTCTGGTCCGGGCCGAGGGCCGGGGCCGCGGTCTGCCGGGAGCGGTCGCCGTCCGCCGTGCGCGGCGGGGGCGCCTGCACCGAGCGGGCCAGGCCCTGGGCCACCGCGTCGTCGATGGTGCCGGCGAGCCGGTGCGCCTGGGGCAGGCCCTGGTCCGTGAAGAGTTCGGCGAGGCCGCCCGCGTAGCCCTGGCCGACGGCGCGCACCTTCCAGGCGCCCTGCCTGCGGTAGAGCTCCAGGGCGACGACCGCCGACTCGGCTTCCAGGCCGGTGATGGTGTAGCTGGCGATCTGGGCGCCGTCGAGGCCGGTGACGGCGACAAACGGGGCGGCCACGGCACCGAAACGGGCCGGGCCCGCCGCGGCGGCGGGCAGGGCGAGCAGCACACCGACCCGGTGGACGGCTTCCGGCACGGCGTCCAGATCCACGGCGAGGCGATGCTCGGCGGCGGCCTGCCGGGAGACCTCCAGACCCGGCTGGGTGGGCGCGCCCGGGTGGGCGACCCACTCCGCCCCGCGGATCCGGCTGTTCTCGTCGCTGAGCGCGGCGGCGGCCACGATCGGCGTGCCGGCCGAGACCCGGATCTCGAGGCGGGCCTGGGAGAGCGGGTGGTTCTGCCCCCGCACCAGCTCGGCCGTCATCGCCTTCTCCCCCTGTGTCGTTGTGTGGTGTCGTGTACCGCTCGCCTGCCCGTCCCGGCCGGTCGTCCCCGGGGCGTCAGAGGACGGGCAGGATCGCCGGCATCAGGTCCTGGAAGGTGCGGCCGTTGGCCGGGTTGCCGAGGGCCGTCATCGTCCAGCCCGGGCCCGAGCGGTGCACCTTGGCCATGATCTGGGCGGTGTACTGGCCGCCGCCGGCCAGGGTGTAGCGGGCGAGCTCCTGGCCATTGGTCTCGTCGACCAGGCGGCAGAACGCGTTCTGCACCTCCTGGAACGTCTGGCCCGTGAAGGAGTTCACGGTGAAGACGATCTGGTCGATGTGGACCGGGACGCGCGAGAGGTCGACGAGGATCGCCTCGTCGTCGCCGCCCTGGCCGACACCGCCGACGAGGTTGTCACCGGTGTGGCGCACCGAGCCGTCGTCGCTCACCAGGTGGCGGAAGAAGACGACGTCGACCGGCTGCTTGTCGGCGAACAGGACGGCCGAGGCGTCGAGGTCGATCTCTCGCGTGCGCGAGCCGAACAGGCCGCGCCGGGGAGCCGCCTGCCAGCCGAGACCCATGCGCACCGCGGTCAGGCTGCCGCCGTCGTTCTTCTGCAGACTGATGGCCTGACCCTTGGTCATGTTGACGGTCACGCGCTGATCCCCTCTCGGACGTCCCCTGTTGCCGCGCGGTCGCGGTTGATCAGAACACTACGCAGGGGCACTGACAGTGACGTACCCCGGTCCGCACTTTGTGTCGGTCTTGCAACACTGCGCGTACGGGGTCCGCTCTCAGGCCAGGCCCGCCTCCTTCATCTGGCGCAGTTCCTTCTTCATCTCGGAGACCTCGTCGCGCAGGCGGGCCGCGATCTCGAACTGGAGGTCCGCGGCGGCGGCCCGCATGCGTGCGGTCAGCTCCTCGATCTGCTCGCCGAGTTCGGCCGCGGGGCGGTCGGTCGGCGCCGTCTCCTTGGCCTTGCCCTTGGCCGGCTTGGCGCCCTCGGTGCCCCGGCCCAGGGACGGCACGGGCGCCTTGGTGCCCCCGCCGTCCTTCTTCGCCTTGCGGTAGCCCGAGCCGAGCAGCTGCTCGGTGTCGATGTCCTCGCGGGCGATCTGGGCGACGATGTCGTTGATCTTCTTGCGGAGGGGCTGGGGGTCGATGCCCCGCTCCTTGTTGTACGCGATCTGCTTCTCCCGGCGCCGGTTGGTCTCCTCGATGGCCTTCTCCATCGCCGGGGTGATCTTGTCGGCGTACATGTGGACCTGGCCGGAGACGTTGCGCGCGGCGCGGCCGATGGTCTGGATCAGGGAGGTGCCGGAGCGCAGGAAGCCCTCCTTGTCGGCGTCCAGGATCGCCACCAGGGACACCTCGGGCAGGTCGAGGCCCTCCCGCAGGAGGTTGATGCCGACCAGCACGTCGTACTCACCGGCGCGCAGCTCACGCAGGAGTTCGACGCGGCGCAGGGTGTCGACGTCGCTGTGGAGATAGCGCACCTGGATGCCCAGTTCCAGGAAGTAGTCCGTGAGGTCCTCGGCCATCTTCTTGGTGAGCGTGGTGACCAGGACGCGCTCGTCCTTCTCGGTGCGCTGCCTGATCTCGTGTACCAGGTCGTCGATCTGGCCCTCGGTGGGCTTGACGACGACTTCCGGGTCGACGAGGCCGGTGGGGCGGATGATCTGCTCGACGAATCCGTCCGAGCGGGAGAACTCGTAGGCGCCGGGGGTCGCCGACAGGTAGACCGTCTGGCCGATGCGCTCCTGGAACTCCTCCCATTTCAGCGGGCGGTTGTCCAGGGCGGAGGGCAGCCGGAAGCCGTGGTCGACGAGGGTGCGCTTGCGGGAGGCGTCGCCCTCGTACATGGCGCCGATCTGCGGGACCGTGACGTGCGACTCGTCGATGACGAGGAGGAAGTCGTCCGGGAAGTAGTCCAGCAGGGTGTTGGGCGGGGAGCCGGGCAGGCGGCCGTCGAAGTGCATCGAGTAGTTCTCCACGCCGGAGCAGGAGCCGATCTGGCGGAGCATCTCGATGTCGTACGTCGTGCGCATCCTCAGGCGCTGGGCCTCCAGGAGCTTGCCCTGCTTCTCCAGCTCGGCGAGACGCTCGCCCAGCTCCTTCTCGATGTCGTTGATGGCCCGCTCCAGGCGCTCGGGCCCTGCGACATAGTGGGAGGCCGGGAAGACGTACAGCTGCTGGTCGTCGCTGATGATCTCGCCGGTGACCGGGTGCAGCGTGGACAGCGCCTCGATCTCGTCGCCGAACATCTCGATGCGGACGGCCAGCTCCTCGTAGACCGGGAAGATCTCGATGGTGTCGCCGCGGACACGGAAGGTGCCGCGGGTGAAGGCCATGTCGTTGCGCGTGTACTGGATGTCCACGAAGCGGCGCAGCAGCTCGTCGCGGTCGTGTTCCTCGCCGACGCGGAGGGGGACCATGCGGTCCACGTACTCCTGCGGTGTACCGAGGCCGTAGATGCAGGAGACCGAGGCGACCACGACGACGTCGCGGCGGGTGAGCAGCGAGTTGGTCGCGGAGTGGCGCAGGCGTTCGACCTCCTCGTTGATCGAGGAGTCCTTCTCGATGTAGGTGTCCGACTGCGGGACGTAGGCCTCGGGCTGGTAGTAGTCGTAGTACGAGACGAAGTACTCGACCGCGTTGTTCGGCAGCAGCTCGCGGAACTCGTTCGCCAGCTGGGCCGCCAGCGTCTTGTTCGGCGCCATCACGAGCGTGGGGCGCTGGAGCTTCTCGATCATCCACGCGGTGGTGGCGGACTTGCCGGTGCCGGTCGCGCCCAGGAGGACGACGTCCTTCTCGCCTGCCTGGATGCGCTGGGCGAGCTCGGCGATGGCCGTCGGCTGGTCGCCGCTCGGCTGGTAGGGGCTGACGACCTCGAAGGGCGCCACCGTGCGTTCGATCTGGGAAACGGGCCGCATGGGATCCACCGTACGACCCCGCACTGACAATGGGCTCCGGTCAGCGGTTCTGCGGGGTTCGGGAGCCCCGGTGCTCCAGGGTGCGGCGGGGGCGGAGCCGCAGGCGCTGCGGGTTGTGGGGGATGTGGATGTGGGCGGGAATGCCGGGTCTGTGCTCGACGGGGGCGACCGCGGGCTTCCCCATGACCATCAGCGGGTCGAACATCACCACGACGCCCGCGAGGAGGAGGAAGGCGAGCGGGCCGACCAGCATGGGCGCGAGCAGGGCGGCGGGCGACTCACCCGCGGTGGGCTCGGCCGTGCCGTGCAGGTGGACGCTGAGGCCGGCCATGCCGGTGTAGTGCATGCCGCTGACGGCCAGTCCCATGACGAGGCTGGCGCCCACGCTCCACATCAGGCCCCTGACCTGGCCGGCCGCCCACAGGGCGGCGGTGGCCGCGGCCATGGCGATCGCGACGGAGATGCCGACGGTGAGGGTGTCGTACTCCAGCTTCCCGTCCAGGTGCATGCTGGCCATGCCGAGGTAGTGCATCGACGCGATGCCCAGGCCGGTGATGGTGCCGCCGGTGAAAAGGGCCGTTCCGCGGGCCCCCTTGTAGCCGACGATGAAGATCCCGACGCCGACCATCACGATCGCGACGGCCAGGCTCGCGAAGGTCATCGGCTTGTCGTAGTGGATCGTGGCTCCCCGGACCGTGAACCCCATCATCGCGATGAAGTGCATGGTCCATATGCCGGAGCCGATGGCGGCCGAGCCGAGGGCGAGCCAGCCGGGGCGCCAGGACTGGGCGACGAGCATGGATCTGGTGGTGCAGCGCAGGCCCAGGGCACCTCCGAGGCAGGCCATGAGGTAGGCCACCAGGGGTGTGACCAGGCCGTAGCTGAATCCGTCGACCGTGCCCTGCATGCGCGGCTGCCCTTCCCGCCCTTTGCGTCCCGGAATTCCCGATCTGCGCCCCCTCCCAGGACCGCGGCAGCGGTCAGGGTTGACGCAGAGAGTATGACCCCCACCGGAATGGTCGAACGACTTTCCGGCAAAGAAACACGTCCTTGCCCCAGTTGTGCGGTACCGGTGTGCGGAGTTGGGTCCTTTCCATTCAACCTGTGGCCATCCTGTACCCCTCGCTCGTTGACCCTCTGCTGTCACAGTTGAGCTGTCTGTGACGCCGTGATCGCTCGACGCGAGGAGTACTTATGCACGCGCGCGCTGTTGCCGCCTCGACCACCGCGCTCCTGGGGACCGCCGCCCTGCTGTTCCCCGCCTCCCCCGCGCAGGCCGCCGCCGACGGCGGTCGGCCGCTGGTCATCGCACACCGCGGGGCCTCCGCGTACGCGCCCGAGAACACGCTGGCCGCCGTCGACAAGGCGGCCGCGCTGGGCATCCGCTGGGTGGAGAACGACGTGCAGCGGACCAGGGACGGTGAGCTCGTCGTTTTCCACGACGACACCCTGCGGCGTACCACCGACGTGGAGGAGGTCTACCCCGACCGGGCTCCCTGGAAGGTGAAGGACTTCACCGCCGCGGAGATCGCCCGTCTCGACGCGGGCAGCTGGTTCGGCCCCGCGTACGCGGGCGCGCGCGTGCCGACGCTGGAGCAGTTCGTGCGCCGCGTCGAGCGTCATCACCAGAAGCTTCTTCTGGAGATCAAGAACCCGGAGCTGTATCAGGGCATCGAGCGGCAGACGCTCAAGGTTCTCGGCAACGAGGGCTGGCTGGACCGGTCGCACGTGGCGGGACGGCTGATCGTGCAGAGCTTCAGCGCGGACAGCGTGCGGACGGTGCACGAGCTGAAGCCCGCCGTGAAGACCGGCCTGCTGGGCACGCCGCCCGTGTCGGACCTGCCGCTCTACGCCGGCTTCGCCGACCAGATCAACCCGTCGTACGGCTCGCTCTCCACGGCGTACGTCGCCTCCGTCCAGGCGTTCACCGGGCCGCACGGCAGGCCGCTGCAGGTCCTCACCTGGACGGTCGACGACGCGGCGAGGGCCCGGCGGGCGGCCGGGTACGGGGTCGACGGGATCATCACGAACAAGCCGGATGTGGTGCGTGAGGCCGTGGGCGGGTGAGGCAGGCCGGTGGGCGGTGGGTCCGTCCGCGGCGGCGTTGTCAGTGGTGGGCCGTACGGTGGGCGCATGGACAGCCATGGGCAGGTTGAGCAGCGGGTCGTGTGGGCCGTCGTCGACAGCGGTATCGGCCCGCTGCTGCTGGCGGCGACCCGCGAGGGCCTGGTGAACGTCGTGTTCCATGCCACGGACGCGGTGCGGGACCGGGCGGTCGAGCGGCTGGCGTCACGGCTGGGCACCGAGCCCGCCGAGGCGCCCGGCTCCCCGCTGCTGGCCGAGGCGATACGTCAGGTCGAGGCATACTTCGCGGGTGAGCGCCACGCCTTCGACCTGCCGCTGGACTGGTCGCTGATCTCCGGCTTCAACCGCGAGGTCCTGCGCGAGCTGGCATCAGGAGTGCCGTACGGCACGGTCGTCGGGTATGGCGATCTGGCCGGACGGGTCGGCCAGCCGGGTGCCGCCCAGGCCGTGGGCACGGCGATGGGCGCGAACCCGCTGCCGGTGGTGGTGCCCTGTCACCGGGTCGTCGAGAGCGACGGCGGCATCGGGGGCTTCGGGGGCGGGCTGGAGACCAAGCGGACGCTGCTGGCCCTCGAAGGGGTGCTGCCCGAACCGCTGTTCTGAGGTCCTGGTCAGTCGTAGTGCCGTGCCTCGAAGATGTTGCCGTCCGGGTCGCGGAAGTAGAAGCTGCGTGTGGCCTTGCCCCGGGCCCCGAAGGAGTCGTACGAGAGGTCCGACACCGGTACGGAGCGTTCCGCCAGACGGCTGAGAAGGGCGTCGAAGTCGCCCCGGGGCAGTGACAGGCAGACGTGGTTGACGGGGTGCCCCGCGCTGTCGGCGGCGCCGGGCAGCATCGTCATGCGTTCCGCGAAGGTCAGCGGCATGAGGTCGAGGATGGTCTCGTCGTTGACGCGCACGGAGGGGAACGGCGCCTCACCGGCGGCGAACTCGGTGAGCCTGACCGTCTCCAGGCCGACGGCCTTCTCGTAGAAGTCCGCGGCGGTGAGCGGGTCGCGCACCCAGAGGACGACGTGGTCGAGTCGCGGTGTGTTGTCCGTCATGCACCCAGGCTCGTGACGTCGCCGACAGCCCGCAAGGGTTTGGCCCGGCGCGCCGCCCGCCAGAGATGAGGGAAGACCGAGCGACAGGAGGCAGGCGCGTGGTGCTGGTGGTGTCAGAAGAGGTGCGGGGGGCGATCGACGCGCGTCGGCCCGTGGTGGCCCTGGAGTCCACGATCATCGCCCACGGGCTGCCGCGGCCGCGCAACCTCCAGGTGGCGCTGGAGCTGGAGACGGCGGTGCGGCAGGAAGGCGCTGTGCCCGCGACGATCGCCGTGCTGGACGGGCGGCCCCATGTGGGGCTGGACAAGGAGCAGCTGGAGCGGGTCGCGAACGAGGACGGCATCCGCAAGCTGGGCCACCGCGACCTGCCGCTCGCGATGTCCTCCGGGGTGAGCGGGGCTACCACGGTGTCGGCGACGGCGCTGCTGGCGGCGCTGGCGGGCGTGCGGGTGTTCGCGACGGGTGGGCTCGGCGGGGTACACCGGCAGTGGACGGTGACGCAGGACGAGTCGGCCGACCTGGGGCTGCTGGCGCGCACCCGGATCACCGTGGTGTGTGCCGGGGTGAAGTCGATCCTGGATGTGCCGGCGACCTTGCAGCGGCTGGAGACGCTGGGTGTCGCGGTGGCCGGTTACGGGACGGACCGGTTCCCCGGCTTCTATCTGTCCGACTCGGGGCATCCGGTGGACTGGACGCTGCGCACACCGGACGAGGTGGCGGGTGTCATGCGCGCCCAGGACGCGCTCGGCGGGCCGGAGTCGGCGCTGATCGTCGCCAACCCCGTCCCCGAGGAGGAGCAGCTCGATCCGGAACTGCACGCGCGCGTGCTCGGCGACGCGCTGCACGCGTGCGAGGAGGAGGGGATCACCGGCCAGGCGGTCACGCCGTTCCTGCTCGACTACCTCGTTCGGCACACCGACGGCGCCTCCCTGAGCGCCAACCTGGCGGCGGTGCGCGGCAACGTACGCCTGGCGGCGCGGATCGCGGCGGCCTGGGCGCGGGGATGACCGGGGCCGGGGCCGACCGCGGTGCGGTGGTAGGAGCCGACGCGGCGGAGACCTCGACAGCGGGCGGGGCGCTGTTGGTCGTCGGGGACGTCATCACGGACGTCGTCGCGCGGCACGTGGGGCCGCTCGCCGCCGGTACGGACACGGCTGCCTCGATCCGGACGGTGCCCGGCGGGGCGGGCGCCAACGTGGCGTGCTGGGCGGCGCACCGGGGCGCGGCGGAGGTGCGGCTGCTCGGACGTGTGGGCGTACAGGCCGCTGCCTGGCATGAGCGTGAGCTGGTGGCCCACGGCGTGCGTCCGCGGCTGGTCGTCGACCCGCGGGCGCCGACCGGCACGGTGATCTGCCTGGTGGACGGGGGCGCTTCGGCGGAGCGGACGTTCCTCACCGACAGCGGCGCGTCGTTGCGGCTGGAACCGGCCGACTGGTCGGACGCGCTGCTCGACGGCGTGGCCCGGCTGCACCTGTCGGGCTACCTGTTGTTCTCCGAGCCGAGTCGCGCCCTGGTGACGGTGGCTCTGAAGGCCGCACGCGTGCGGGGTGTGCCGGTGAGTCTGGACCCCGCGTCGGCCGGTTTCCTCGGGGAGCTGGGCGCCGGTCGGTTCCTCGCGCTCGTCGAGGGCGTGGACGTGCTGCTGCCCAGCCGGGACGAGGCGTGTCTGCTGACGGGGCTGACCGACGCGGCCGACGCGGCGGCCGAGCTGAGCCTGCGGGTGCCGCTGGTGGTGGTCAAGCAGGGGCACGAGGGGGCGCTCGTCGCCCGCTCGGGGAAGGTGTGCGCCCGGGTCCCCGCCGTACCGGCGACGCCACGGGACACCACGGGCGCCGGTGACGCCTTCACCGGCGCGTTCCTCGCCGCCCTGCTCGCGGGTGCCGGGCCCGAGGAGGCGGCGGAAGAGGGCTGCCGGGCGGGTGCGAGGGCGGTGGAGCGGGTGGGCGGCAGACCACCCCTGCCCGGTTGATGCCCGGCGCCCCGCACCACCTCTGACTACTGCTTGCGCCCCCACGCCGAGATCATCGGCGCCGTCGTCAGATCGAGGCTGCCGGCCGTGACGTTCGCGAGATGCCGGTCGATGTCCTGGTCCGTGGCGAGGCCCGCGGTGACGAGCTGGTCACGGACCTGGCGGATCGTCACCGACTCCAGGGCGGCGCAGGCCGGCGAGGCGACGGGGAAGTAGGCGTCGGCCTGCACCCGGGTCACGCCTGCCTCCCGGAGCAGCCGTGGGAGGACCCGGCCGCAGGGCAGTTCGGTCCCGCGGTCGGCGAGCAGTTTGCGAAAGCCGTGCCGCAGCCGGTTCGCGAGCTGTTGCTCGGGGCCGTACTCGTCGGGACAGAGCAGCGGCTGGAGGGCGGGGTCGGCGTCCTCGACGAGGATGCGCCCGCCGGGGCGCAGCGCCTGGACCATGGATCGCATGGCCCGTGCCCGGTCGGACACGTGGACGAGGGCGAGACGGGCGTGTACCAGGTCGAAGCCCTCCTCCGGCGGCTCGTCGGCGCCGAGGTCGTGCACGCGCACCTGCACGGGCGGCCGGGCCGCGGGGGCGAGCTGTGAGGTGTCGGTGCCGGTCGCGACGACGCGTCCGGTCGGGCCGACCTTCTTCGCCAGCCAGGACACCACGGAGGTGCCGCCGGCTCCCACCTCCCAGCACCGCCAGCCGGATCCGACGCCGAGCGCTTCGAGATGCCGGAACGTCGTGGGGTCGAAGAGAGCGGCGAAGGCGCTGAAGTGCTCTGCCGCCTCGGTCTGCCGGTTGTCGAGGAGGTACCCGTCGGTTCGCGTCATGCCGCGATCTTCCCATTTATCCCACTTATCCGTGATGGTCGATACTCCAGTTGCCGGTGATGACCGACGCTCCGGCACGGAGAACCGCACGGCGCCCGATACGCGTCGAAGTCTCCGGCGTGAGGGCACCCGGAGTCGTTCGTCCACAGCCGGGAACGTCGTTCGTCCACAGCCGGGAACAAAGCGGAACGAGCCGTTTCCACAGGCTTACCCGCAGCTCACGTCGGCCTGGCAGACTGCCGCCAAGGCGCGGGAACGGCGCGAGGAGCTCCACGCAAGGAGATGCAGATGTCCATGGCAGGGAATCTGCGCAAGGTCACGAGCCTCGGCGGCGTCGGCGGCCTCCGCAGGGTGGCTCGGCTGGCCCGGCGGCGCCCGCGCGTCGACCTGAGTCACCCGGCCCGCTCCCCGCTGGGCTCCTCCGTGGTGAACTGCGTGACGTACCAGGACGGGGCCCGCACCGCCGCGCGCGGCGATCTGGTGGACACCGTGGAGTGTGTGCGCAAGAAGGGCGAGGGCTTCGTCTGGCTCGGCCTGCACGAGCCGACCGACGACGAGTTCGCGGGCATCGCCGAGCTCTTCGACCTGCACCCCCTGGCCGTGGAGGACGCCGTCGAGGCGCACCAGCGCCCCAAGCTGGAGCGCTACGGCGAGACGCTCTTCGCGGTGTTCAAAACGGTCTGCTACGTCGAGCACGAGGAACTCACGGCCACCAGCGAGGTGGTGAACACCGGCGAGATCATGGTCTTCGTCGGCAAGGACTTCGTGATCACGGTGCGGCACGGCCGGCACGGCTCGCTGGGCCCGCTGCGCGAGGAGCTGGAGTCCGACCCCGGCCAGCTGGCCAAGGGCCCGTCCGCGGTGCTGCACGCGATCGCGGACCACGTGGTGGACGACTACCTGACCGTCACGGACTCGGTGCAGGAGGACATCGACCAGGTCGAGACGGACGTGTTCGCGGAGACCGGCGCGCGGGCCGACCCGGGGCGCATCTACCAGCTCAAGCGTGAACTGCTGGAGCTGAAGCGGGCGGTGGTGCCGCTCAGCCGGCCGCTGGAGGATCTCGCCACCCGGCCGATCCGGGCGGTCGACCCGGAGATACAGGCGTACTTCCGCGATGTCTCGGACCACCTGCTGCGGGCGAAGGAGCAGATCGCCTCCTTCGACGAACTGCTCAACTCCATCCTCCAGGCGCACCTCGCGCAGGTCACGGTCGCGCAGAACGAGGACATGCGGAAGATCACGTCGTGGGCCGCGATCGTCGCCGTGCCGACGATGGTCTGCGGGGTGTACGGCATGAACTTCGACCACATGCCGGAGCTGCACTGGCGCTACGGCTACCCCATGGTCATAGGCGTCATATCCGTCGCGTGCCTGGCGCTGTACCGGGGTTTCCGGCGCAGCGGCTGGCTCTGACCCAGGGCCGTGACCTGCGGGGTCGTGATGGGGTGAGGCGCGGTCAGCGCGGGCTGGTCCTGGCGTAGACGCCCTCGGCCCAGGAGGCGATCTGGTCGCCCGCCAGATGCCGGGCCAGGTCGGCCTCGCTGATCATGCCGACCAGGCGCTTGTCCTGGATGACGGGCAGCCGGCGGATCTGGTGCTCCCGCATCTCCTGGAGCACCTCGGCCACGTCGGCGTCCGCGTCGATCCAGCGGGGCGTGCCCTTGGCCATCTCGCCCGCGGTGACCTCGGCGGGGTCGTGCCCCATGGCGACGCAGCCGACGACGATGTCGCGGTCGGTGAGGATGCCGCAGAGCCGCTCGTTCGCGTCACTGATGGGCAGGGCGCCGACGTTCAGTTCGCGCATGAGCTGAGCCGCGCGGTCGAGGGTTTCGTGGGCGGGGATCCACTGGACGCCTCGGTGCATGATGTCTCCGGCGGTGGTCATGGAATACCTCCCGGTGCCGGACGGCCGGCGCGGCGCGGGAGGCACCGCGAGTCCCGGCGCCCTTCATTCTCGCCGCGTCACCCGGAGCCCGCACACGGGACAGCGCCCCCTCCCCCGAGCAGCAGGACAGCGGCTCAGCCGCCCCACGCCGGATGGCGCGGATCATCGGCGCGCACCAGGACGTCGGCGGTACCCGCCGGGTCGGTCTCCTGCTCGTAGCGCTCGAAGGCCGGCAGGGTCCAGTGCTCGGCCTCGGGTGTACGGCGGCGCAGGGCGCCCGGGGAGAGCAGGACGTGAACGCTCAGATCGAAGGGGAACCAGTGCCGAAGGAGGAAGGGACCGTGCAGCAACAGTACGCCGCCGGGCGGGAGTTGGACGTAGGGGCTGCGGGTGGCCCGGTCGGCGTCCGGGTCCCACAGATCCGGCAGGACGCGGCCGTCGCCCCCGGCTTCGAGGGGGCCGAACACCTCGCGCCACAGAGCGCTGGTGTCGTACCAGCCGCTGTAATAGGACTCCACGTCCCGGTGGCCGTACTCCAGGCGCACGGAGGCGGGGCGCAGAAAGCCCTCCGTGCCCACGACCAGCGAGGACCGGCCGCGTATCCGCAGCGCCTCGCAGACCCGCCGGGCGAGATCTCCCGGCCGGGCGGCCGGGGCGCCGTCGAAGGCGACGCGCGGCCAGGGACTGCCGTCGGCGGGCTTCACGTCGAGCAGACGCTCGGCGAGTGTGTCGCCGAGCCGGTCCCAGGTGATCGCTTCGAGTCGCACACGGCCCATGATGCGTCAGACCGCGGCAGGACGTGCCGGGCTCCCGTCGGCGGGAATGAACCCCCTATGGTCCCCGACCGCCGTATGGCACCGCGCGCGACGCTCCCGCCCCACACCCCCACCGGCCTCCTCGTCTTCCAGCCCCTCAAGCGGCGGCACTGCGCCGAGTGCCGGCGAGGGCCGCTGCCGCTGCTCGTCCTGGAGGACGCTGCCCCGCGCTGCCTCGACTGTGCCGACCTCGGACATCTGGTGTTCCTGCCGCGCGGCGACACCGCGCTGACGCGCAGATCGCGGGAGGAGAGCGGGCTGTCGGCGGTGGTCGTGCGGTTCAACCGGCGCAAGAGCCGTTATGAGCGGCAGGGCGTTCTGGTCGAGGAGGCGGCGCTCGCGCGGGCCGAGCAGCGGTGTCTGGCGGACGCCGAGGCGCGACGGCGGCGCCGGGTGCGGGACGCGCGACGCAGAGCGGCCCAGGACGCCCTGTTCGCCGAGGCGTTCGCCGCGGAGATACGGCGGCTGTTTCCCGGCTGCCCGGCCGATCGTGCGCGGGCCATCGCCGCGCACGCCTCGGAGCGGGGCAGCGGGCGAGTGGGCCGCAGCGCGGCCGGGCGGGCGCTGACTCAGGGGGCGGTGACCTCGGCGGTCGTGGCGTCCGTACGGCATCTGGACACGCCGTACGACCGGCTGCTGATGAGCGGGGTGCCCCGGCACGAGGCGCGGCGACGGATCGCGGCGGCGGTGGAGACGGTGCTGCGGGGGTGGACCGAGGCACGGCTCGGTTCCACCGGGTGACCGGGCCGGCCGGGCGGCCGGTCAGTCGGTCGGTGACACTCGCGTGCCGTGCACCGTCACTGTTCTCGTACGGGATTTCACTTGTGGTGAGGAAGGGTGCCCGGGCAGGATCCCGGGGTCGAGGAGCGGGAGAGGCTGACATGATCGACGGACCGTACTTCGTGCTGACCGTGCTGGGTGTGCTCGGGACCGGCCTGGTGGCCGGGGTGTTCTGCGGCTTCTCGACCTTCGTCATGCGGGCCCTCGCCACGCTGCCGCCCGCGCAGGGGGTCGCCGCGATGAACGCGATCAACGTGGCCGCGGTGGCGCCGCCCTTCATGGCCGTGTTCCTCGGGTCGGCCGTGCTGTGCGCGGTGATCGCCGTGGTGACGTTCGTGCTGTGGCCGCAGGAGGGGACGGGGGAACTGCTGGTGGGCAGCGCGCTGTACCTGTTCGGCTCGTTCGGGGTCACCATGGTCGCGAACGTGCCGCGCAACGACGCGCTGCTGAGGCTGGGGCCGGACACCCCGGAGGCGGCCGCGTACTGGCCGGCGTATGTGCGCGAGTGGACGATATGGAACCACGTCCGCACGGCCGCCTCGGCCGGGGCGGCGGTGGCGTACGTGCTGGCACTCACCTGAGCGCGTCGGCCGACGCTGTCCCGCCCCCTGCGCGGGTGCCGCGGCGGACGTATCGTGGCCGGAAGGAGCGTCGCCCGACGGCGCACGGCCTGTCACAGCGTAGGCAAGGAAGACGGCCATGGCCGACCCCAAGGGTTTCCTGACCACCCCCCGCCAGGACTGGCCGCGCAGGCCCGTCGAGGAGCGGGCCAGGGACTGGGACGAGGTGTACGTCCCCGGGGCGCTGCTGCCGATCATCAGCAAGCAGGCCGACCGCTGCATGGACTGCGGCATCCCCTTCTGCCACGAGGCCTGCCCGCTGGGCAACCTGATCCCCGAGTGGAACGACCTGGTCTCGAGGGAGGACTGGCGGGCCGCCGCCGACCGGCTGCACGCCACGAACAACTTCCCGGAGTTCACCGGCCGGTTGTGCCCGGCGCCGTGCGAGGCGGGGTGTGTGCTGGCGATCAACCAGCCGGCCGTCACCATCAAGAACGTGGAGTGCGCGATCGCCGACCGGGCGTGGGAGGAGGGCTTCACGCCGGCGAGGCCGCCGGAGCGGCTGTCCGGCAAGACGGTCGCGGTGATCGGTTCCGGGCCGACCGGGCTGGCGGCGGCCCAGCAGCTGACCCGGGCGGGGCACACGGTCGCCGTGTACGAGCGGGACGACCGGCTCGGCGGGCTGATGCGGTACGGCATCCCCGCGTTCAAGATGGAGAAGCACCATCTGGAGCGGCGGCTGGAGCAGATGCGGGCCGAGGGGACCAAGTTCCGTACGTCGACGGCGGTCGGGCGGGACATCGCGGCCGACGATCTGCGGACTCGCTACGACGCCGTGGTGCTCGCCACAGGGGCGACCGTGTGGCGCGAACTCGGCGTGCCGGGGCGGGAGCTGACGGGCATTCACCAGGCGATGGAGTACCTCCCGCTGGCCAACCGGGTGTGCGAGGGCGATCTGGAGACGTCCCCGCTGTCGGCCGCCGGGAAGCACGTCGTCATCGTCGGCGGCGGCGACACCGGGGCCGACTGTCTGGGCACGGCCGTCCGGGAGGGTGCCGCGTCCGTGACCCAGCTGGACATCTACGCGCTGCCGGACACCGAGCGCGACGAGGACAGCGAGCCCTGGCCGACGTATCCGGTGCGGATCTACCGGCTGTCCGCCGCGCACGAGGAGGCCCGTGACCTGCGGACGGCGCCGGTGGCCGACGCGGACGCGCGGCTGTTCGCGGCGTCCACGCTGCGTTTCGACGGTGACGCGGACGGCCATGTGCGGTCGCTGCACCTGGTCGAGGTGGACGCGCGGCGCCGCCCGGTGGAGGGCAGCGGGCGGACACTCCCCGCCGACCTCGTGCTGCTCGCCCTCGGTTTCCTGGGGCCCGACCGGAGGGACGGGCTCGTCGACCGGCTGGGGCTGGACATGGAGCCTCGCGGCACGATCGCGCGTGACGCCGGTTTCGCCACGAACGTGCCCGGCGTGTTCGCCGCCGGAGACGCCGCCCGCGGCCAGTCGCTCATCGTCTGGGCGATCGCCGAGGGGCGGGCCGTGGCGGCGGCGGTCGACCGTCATCTGACGGGCAGTTCGCGGCTCCCGTCGCCGATCGGACCCTACGACCGGCCCATGGTGGTCTAGGCAACGGCCGGTCCAGTCCGGTCCGGTCCGGTCCAGTCCGGTCCGGGGGCGATCACCGCTCGTCCGTGCCCGCCACCTTCCCCGTCGACAGCGCCACCCGGTTCCAGGTGTTGATCGTGCAGATCAGGGCGAGGATGTGGGCCAGTTCGCGCTCGTCGAAGCGGGCCGCGGCCTGTGCGTAGACCTCGTCCGGGACGCCCGCGTCGGCGACGAGCGTCATCGCCTCCGTGAGGGCGAGGGCCGCCTGTTCCCGCTCGCTGAAGAAGTGCCGGGCCTCGCGCCACACGGCGACCATGTGCAGCCGGTCCTCGCTCTCGCCGGCCTTGCGGGCGTCGTTGGTGTGCATGTGCAGGCAGTACGCGCAGTGGTTGAGGTGCGAGGCGCGGATCTGGATCAGTTCGACGAGGGCCGTGTCGAGGCCCTCGCGGGCGGCGGCGTCGAAGGCGATGAGGGCCCGGAAAGCCTTCGGGGCGGACTTGGCGAACTCCAGCCGGGGCGCCTTCACCTGCGTGTCGCTCGTGCTCGGGTGCGTTGTCATGTCCTTGAGCCTACGGACGTAAAGACCCACTGTAGGGTGCATTTCCATGGGGGATTCGTGGGTCAATTCGGCGGAACGGATCGGGTCCGACCTGCACCTGGAGCTGACCGGGCCGGGCGGGCGGCGCGCGGCGCTGACCCGGGCCCTGCGGGAGGCCGTGCGCAGCGGGCGGCTCGCTCCGGGTGCGCGGCTGCCGCCGTACCGCTCGCTCGCGGCCGATCTCGGCGTCGCCCGCAACACGGTGGCCGACGCCTACGCGGAACTCGTCGCGGAGGGCTGGCTCACCGCCCGGCAGGGCTCGGGCACCCGGGTCGCGGAGCGTGCCGAGCCGCTGCGGCCTGTCCCCCGCGTGCCGCGAGCGGCACCTCCACGCGCGCGTGGACCCCGGCACGACCTGACGCAGGGCACACCGGACGCCTCGTCGTTCCCGCGCACCGCGTGGCTGGCCTCTTACCGGAGGGCTCTGCAGCAGGCGCCCAACGAGGTGTTCGGGCCGGGCGATCCGGCCGGCCGGATCGAACTGCGGGAGGCGCTCACGGAGTACCTGGCACGCGCGCGTGGTGTGCGCACCGAACCGGGCAGGATCGTGATCTGCTCCGGCTTCGCGCACGCGCTGCGGCTGCTGTTCGGCGGGGGCGTCCTGCGCGGGCCCCTGGCGGTGGAGGCGTACGGGCTCGGATTCCACCGGGAGGTCCTCGCGGCGGCCGGGGTGCGGACCGTGCCGCTCCCCCTCGACGCAGACGGCGCCCGGGTCGACCGGTTGGGGCGCGAGCGTGCCGTGCTGCTCACGCCGGCACACCAGTTCCCGACCGGAGGGCCGCTGCACCCCGAACGCCGGGCCGCCGTGATCGACTGGGCACGCGCGCGTGGCGGGCTGGTCCTGGAGGACGACTACGACGGCGAGTTCCGCTACGACCGCAAGCCGGTCGGCTCGGTCCAGGGCCTCGATCCCGAGCACGTGATCCACATCGGCTCGGTCAGCAAGAGCCTGTCACCGGCGGTGCGGCTGGGCTGGATGGTGCTCCCGGAGCGGTACGTCGACGCCGTCCTGGCCGCCAAGGGGGACCGGGAGGCGTGGGCGAGCGTCCTCGACCAGCTGAGCCTCGCGGACTTCGTCGTCTCCGGGGCGTACGACCGTCACGTACGGCGGATGCGGCAGCGTTACCGCAGCCGCCGTGACCGGCTCGTCGCGGCGCTCGCCGAGCACGCGCCGCACATCCGGGCCACCGGTGTCGCGGCCGGACTGCACGCGGTACTGCGGCTGCCGCCGGGCACCGAGGCGTCCGCGGTCAAGGCCGCCGTCTGGCAGGGCATCGCCCTGGACGGCCTCGCGGCGTTCCGGCACCCGGACACGGACATGGCGGCGGGTGACGGCCTCGTCGTGGGGTACGCGACTCCCTCCGAGCATGCGTACGGGCCGGCCCTTCAGGCGCTGTGCCGTGCACTGCCGCCGCCGTGACCGGCCCGTGAAGCGCGTGGAGCTACGGCTTGCGCGCGACCGCCCCGTATCCCGGGATCACCCCGTCGTCCTGCCCGGGTACGGGCTCGCCCAGTTCGGGGTGCCAGTGGTGGGGCACCTCGACTCCGGGTTCGACGAGTTCGAGGCCGTCGAAGAAGCGGGTGAACTCCTCGCGGGAGCGCAGGGCGAGGGTGACTCCGGCTGCGCGGAGCTTCTCGGTGGCCGCCTTCGACTCCTGCGGCGTGAAGTCGGCCGTGGCATGGGTGACGACCAGGTAGCTGCCGGAGGGCAGTTCGGCGAGCAGCCGGCGGACCAGGTCGTGCGCGCCGTCGTCGTCGGAGACGAAGTGCAGCAGCGCGATGAGCGACAGCGCGACGGGCCGGGTGAAGTCCAGGACCTTCCGCGCGCCCTCCAGGACGGCGTCCGGGTCGCGCACGTCGGCCTGGAGGTACTCGGTCGCCCCCTCGTCCGTGCCGCGCAGCAGGGCCGCCGCGTGGGCCAGGACGATGGGGTCGTTGTCGCAGTAGACGATCCGGGCGTCGGGGGCGGTCTCCTGGGCGACCTGGTGGAGGTTGGGCTCGGTCGGGATGCCGGTGCCGATGTCCAGGAACTGCCGTACGCCGTTCGCGGCCAGCCAGCGGGTGGCCCGGTGCATGAACGCGCGGTTGACGCGCGCCATGACCGGCACCCTCGGGTCGAGGCCGAGCATCTGCCGGCCCATCTCCTCGTCGACCGGGTAGTTGTCCTTGCCGCCGAGGTACCAGTCGTACATCCGCGCGGGGTGGGGTCTGGTCGTGTCGATCTGGACGGCGGGTGTGGGGTCCTGCCCGGTCATGAGTCACTCCGTAAGGCACAAAGGGTGGTCAATTCAGCACCAGAGTCGGAAATTCGAGCATCGGGAAATCGAGCGTCAACGGGTCGAGCGTCAGAAAAGGCAATCGGGTCAGGACAGCAGGAAGTCCGCCTCTCCCGCCTTCGCCCCTTCGATGAAGGCCGTCATCTCGTCGGTGGTGTAGATCAGCGCCGGACCGTCCGGGTCGGTGGACTGCCGGACGGCGATCCGGCCGTCGGCGAGCTTCATCGCCTCCAGGCAGTTCCCTCCGTTCCCGCCGCTCCACGGCTTGTGCCAGCCTTCGCTGCCCAAGTCGCGCGCGGGCATGCCGTTGTAGACGTGTTTGCGCGGCTTGATGCGATCCATTCACAGCTCCTTGCGAAGATCCCTGAGGATCTCCTTCGTGCGATGTGCCGTAGCGGCCTGCGCCGCCATGCGGTCCATGACCTCGAGGTGGGTCGCCACCTCGGCGCGCGCGTCGAGGTAGACCGCGCCGGTCAGGTACTCGCTGTAGACCATGTCCGGCAGTTCGGGCATGGCAAATCGGAACAGCACGAACGGCCCGTACGTGCCCGGGTGCGGCCCGGCCGCGAACGGGGCGACCTGCAACGTCACATGGGACAGCTCCGTGGCCTCCAGCAGCCGGTCGATCTGGGCGCGCATCACCTCCGGGCCGCCGACCGGGCGCCGCAGCGCGGTCTCGTCCATCACGACCCACAGCCGGGGCGCGTCCTCGCGGGTGAGCAGTTCCTGACGCTGCATCCGCAGGGCGACATGCCGCTCGATGTCGTCGGGCCGGGTCTGGCCGATGGCGCCCGAGCGGAGCACTCCGCGCGCGTAGTCCTCGGTCTGCAACAGCCCGGGGACGAAATGGGGCTCGTAACTGCGGATGACGGCGGCCGCGCCCTCCAGGCTCACGTACATCGAGAACCAGCCGGGCAGGATGTCGTGGAAACGCTGCCACCAGCCGGGCTTGTTCGCTTCCTCGGCCAGCAGGACGAAGGCGTCGGCCTCCTCGTCGGAGATTCCGTAGGCTTTCAAAAGCAGTTGCAGATAGGGGATTTTGAGCGTGACCTCGGCCATCTCCATACGGCGGACCGTGGCGGGAGCGACGCGGAGGATGCGGGCGGCCTCCTCGCGCTTCATCCCGGCGCGTTCCCGCAGGTCCAACAGGCGTCGGCCGAGGACGACCTGGCCCACCGTCGGCGCGGACCGCGGTTCGCTCACGCTCCACCTCCACCAAGAGTTCTGACGAGCCGGCCACAGAAGAAGCTGACAGCCCGGCGGCGCCATGCGAAGACCTTTTCGAAGAGCCGGTCATCCGAACAAACGTTTTCGAACAGATCTTCGATGGCCTCAACTGGCGCCGGGCGGGGTGCTGTTGCGAGCAGTGTGCCACGGCCTTCCAGAACGTCACACAGCACTCTGCAATTTTCAGAGTGACACTTGCCAAGTGTTCTCGGCGGGGCGATAGTGGCAAGCGTGATTCCGTCCGCGCCCTTAGGAACAGACGCCGCCGCAGGCCCCAACGGCCTGGGTGCCAGCCCGGAAGCAAGCCCTCTCGGGGCCGCTGCCGAGCGCCGGTTCCGTTTCGAGCTGGCCGCACATCCGGGTTCTCCCGCACAGGCCAGACGCCTGACGCGGGCCCGGCTGACCGGCTGGTCGGTGTGCGAGGACACCTGCGACAGCGCGGCCCTGGTGGTTTCCGAGCTGGTCACCAACGCCATCGTGCACACGGCGAGCACCCACATCGTGTGCGAGCTGCACGACGGCGACGACCTGGTGCGGATAGCCGTGCGTGACGAGGGCTGCGCCCCGGGCCAGCCCCACGCGGCCAGCCGCACCCGGCCCGAGGAGGAGCACGGGAGGGGACTGCTTCTCGTCGACGCCCTCTGCGATGCCTGGGGTGCCCATGAGCACGGCCCCGGGCTGCTGGTCTGGGCCGAGCTGCCGCGCAAGGCCGACACCCCGCACGACCCGGCGGAGCCCCGGAACGACCTGGGCTGGGGCGCCCGCCCGAAGCCGGGGCCGTCCGACGACGGGGACGACGGGGACGGAGCACACCAGGAGCGACACCGAGAGCGGGGGCCGGCGTGAGCCCCGGGTGCGGTGGCCGCGTCCTGAACCTCGACACCCTGACCCGGCTCCGGCGCGAGCTGCGGACGACGGGCCCGGCTCTGCGGCTTCCCGTGCCCGACGGCATGACCGCCCCGCTCGGCTGCGACGCGGTCGCGGTACCCGCCGGCCTCGGCCCGCTGGTCATGCCCCGGCTACCGCGCGTGGGCTGCGTCTACGCCGACGAGGGGCACTGGTGGTGGCTGGTGCCGTCCGACTCCGACCACGCCCTGGAATGGCCGGCCCCGGCGCACTACGCCACCGGCGCGGTCGTCCCGGACCTCCCTGAGCTGCCCGAACTGATCCACCGCCCGGACGGCACGCTGCCGTACACCCCGCCGATACCGCTGTATCTGGCCCTGTGCCGGGTGACGGGGACCGCGCCGGCCTGGTCGCGGCCGGTCAGCGCGTAGGGCTCGTCAAGCTCGCCGGACACGGCTCGATCGAAGCCTGGGCACCACCCCTGCGACTCCGCGCCGTTCAACGCCTCCCCCGCCCGATTCGTGCGCCCGCGCGCTCCCGGCGCCCCGGGCTGCGCCCTGCCCGGGCGGGCTCCGCCCCCGCCATAGTGACCGTTCGTCCACGAGCGGGGCAGAGCGGGGAGGTCGGTCGACGGTGGCGACGAAGCGGACCGCGCCGGAGGTGTCCGAGTCGGAGCGGCTGCTCTTCGGCGGGCCGCTGCGCTACGACATGGGCTGGAACCAGCACGCGGACGCGTTCCTGGAGCTGAACTTCCGCGCGATGATCAGCCGGCTGCCGTCCCTGCTGGCGTCCAGCCTGCGGCTCGCCCGGCAGGCCGACCGGGGCGCCGCGCGGATCGTGCTGGCCGCCGAGGCGGGCCGGGGCGTGGCGCAGGCGGTGGCGCTGCTCGCGGTCAACAGCGTGCTGGCCCGGCTGATGGGCGGCGGCGCGATCGAGGACCGGCTGCGCGGTGCCGTCCCCGCGCTGGTCACCGTGGCCGTCGTGATGCTGCTCGCGGCACTGCTGCGGGCCGCGAGCACCTACGCCACCGGACGGCTGGAGCCCAAGGTGGAGCGGGTGGCGACCGAGCGGTACCTGGAGCGGGCCGCGGCCGTCGAGCTGGCCGCGATCGAGGACCACGCCTTCCACAAGCTGCTGGACACCGCGCAGTACGGCGCCGCCTCCGCCCGCAGGATGATCTCCTACGGCACGCGCGTGATCAACGCGATGATCTCGCTGGTCGCGGCGGCGGGCGTGCTGACCGTGCTGCATCCGGCGCTGCTGCCGCTGCTGGTCACGATGACCCTGCCGAGCGCCTGGAGCGCGCTGACCGTGGCCCGGCGGCGCTACGAGTCCTTCCACGCCTGGGTGCAGCACGCCCGGGCGGGCCGGCTGCTCGGCAATCTGCTGATCGAGCCCGAGGCGGCCCCCGAGATCCGGGTGCACGGGGTGGGCGCCTTCCTGCTGCGGCACTTCCGCGCGATGTCGGAGACGGCGGAGGCCGAGCAGGCCCGGCTGGCCCGGTTGGCCGCCCGTACCGGCCTGATCGCGGCGGCGTGGACGGGCCTGGCGACGGTGGCGACGTACGCGACGCTCGGCGGGCTGCTGCTGGCGGGCGCGATGGCCCTGTCGGTGGCGGGTACGGCCGTGATCGCGATCCGGACCGGCTCGCAGAGCCTCGACACGCTCGTGGTGGAGGTCAACGCGCTCCACGAGGAGGCCCTCTTCGTCGGCGATCTGCATCGGCTGTACACCGAGGCGGACCAGTGGGCGATCCCGGCGGGCGGCGCGCCGCTGCCGGAGGATCCGCGCGAGATCCGCTTCGAGAACGTCACGTTCCGTTACCCGGGCGACTCCGCCCGCCCCGCCCTCGACGACGTGTCGCTCACCCTCCCGCTGGGCCGGATCGTGGCGCTGGTCGGCGAGAACGGCTCCGGCAAGACGACCCTGGTCAAGCTGCTCGCCGGGCTCTACACCCCGCAGAGGGGGCGGATCCTGTGGGACGGCGTGGACGCGGCGACCGCCGACCGGCACCGGCTGGCCGAGCGGATCGCGATGGTGGCGCAGGACTTCAAGCGGTGGCCGTTCACGGCCCGGGTGAACGTCGCCCTGGGGCGCACATCGGTGCCGGTGTGCGAGCAACGGCTGGCCGCGTCGATCGCCGAGGCCGGGGCCGAGACGGTGATCGCGGACCTGCCGCGTGGGCTGGACACCCTGCTCGCCCGCAACTTCAGCGGCGGGCACGAACTGTCGGGCGGCCAGTGGCAGCGGCTGGGCATCGCCCGGGCGGCCTACCGCAGGGGCCGCATCCTGATCGTGGACGAGCCGACGGCGGCCCTGGACGCCCGGGCCGAGCTGGAGGTCTTCGAGCGGATCCGCGCCCTGGCCGACAGCGGTCAGACGGTCGTGCTGATCACGCACCGGCTGGCGTCCGTACGCCACGCGGATCTGGTGCACGTCCTGGACCAGGGCCGGCTCGTGGAGTCCGGGACTCCGGAGGAGCTGCTGGCGACCGGCGGTCTCTACGCCGAGCTGTACGCGCTCCAGGCGGAGCAGTTCGCCACGTCACCCGCCGCTGTTCCGCCGGTCCCGGAGGTGCCGGCACCGAAGGCGGGCTGAGCCCCACCGCCGGGCCGCCGCCGGGGCACGCGTCAGGCTGCGGCGTCGGCGCCGTCTCCGCTGCGCACGATCACCAGGAACATGTCCGTGGCGAGATCCATGACGACCTCGGCAGGCAGGCCCTCCAGACGCCGCGCCTGCGCGAACTCCTCCGCCGGCCAGGAGCCACGCGGCCCACCGGCGGGAAAGCGCTCGAGCACCGTTCGCCCGTTCACCCTGCACCTCCATGTCGCGCTGTACTCGTAGAGTTAAACGCCAACCATGGGGTGAACGGCTCGCGAAGTGACGGTTCTGAGACGTAGTTGACACTCGTTCACCGCCGAGTGTGACCAAACTCTCAGCCGCTTGGCCTATCTTTTCACTTTCCGTATCAGTCGTCGTACTCGTCGTGATAGCGGACGCGGTCACTTCCCGCAGGCGCCCCGAGAGCCGACGCCCGCCCCTTGGGCACCTCCCACTCCTCGGGATCGTCAGGTGTCGTAGTCCTGGATGCGCCGGCCGTGGCTGCGGTCGACGAGGGCGGGCAGGCGCTCCTGCAGTTCCCGTACCACCGCCGGCACGTCGATCGTCAGGAGCTCCCGGTCGCGCATCAGGATCCGGCCGTCGACGATCGTGGTGCGGACGTCGGCGGAGCGGGCGCTGTGCACGAGGGTGGCGGCGAGGTCGTGGACGGGCTGGGTGTGCGGTCCGGTGAGGTCGGCCAGGACGATGTCCGCCCGCCGCCCCGGAGCGATGCTGCCGACGCGGTCCCCGAGACCCACGGCACGGGCGCTCTGGAGGGTGGCGTGGTGCAGGGCCTGGCGGGAGGTCAGCCAGCGGGGGTCGCCCTCGGCGGACTTCTGGACCAGGGAGGTGAGGGCCATCGACTCCCATACGTCGAGGGAGTTGTTGGAGGCGGCGCCGTCGGTGGCGAGTCCGACGTCGACGCCGATGTCGCGCAGGGCGCGGACCGGTGTGGTGTCGGGCCAGGCGAACTTGAGGTAGCCCCGGGGCGCGGTGGCGACCGCCTTACGGCCGTCCGCCCGCTCCAGCACGGGGAGGTCGCTGTCGACGATGCCGGTGCCGTGGGCGAGGAGCAGGTCCGTGTGGAGGATGCCGGTGCGTTCCAGGACCTCGATCGGAGTCGCACCGTGACGGGCGAGGCTGGCCTCGGTCTGGTCGCGGTTCTCGGCGGCGTGGAGGTGGACGGGCAGGCCGTGCGTGCGGGCGAGTTCGCCGGTGGCGGCGAGATCGGTGTCGTCGACCGTATAGGGGGCATGGGGAGCGAGCGCGGTGGTGATCCGGCCGTCGGCCGCGCCGCGGTGCCGCAGCGCGAACTCCAGTGACCGCTCCCGGCCTTCGGGGCCCTGCGAGGAGAAGAACGCCTCGCCGAGCAGCGCCCGCATGCCGGATTCCGCGACCACCCGGGCCACCGCGTCCATGGCGAAGTAGTGGTCGGCGAAGCAGGTGACGCCGGCGCGGATCATCTCGGCGCAGGCGAGCCACGCCCCCAACTCCACGTCCTTCTCCGTGAGGTTGGACTCCACGGGCCAGACGACGTCGTTGAACCACTCCTGTGTCGGAAGGTCCTCGGCCAGACCGCGCAGCGCGACCATCGGCGCGTGCGTGTGGCAGTTGATCAGACCGGGCAGGGCGACCTGGCCCCGGGCGTCGAGGCGCTCGGCGGCGGGCAGGTCCGCGACCGCGGCGGTGGTCGTCACGGCCTCCACGACTGCGTTCCGTACGACGATCGCGGCGTCCTCCTGGAACCCGATGCGCTCTTGATCGTCGTGCACGAGGACGGTACATGCGCTGATGATGAGGTCCGCGGGACCCTCCGCGGCAGAAGGCGTCATCGCGCCAACGTACGACCTGTCGGCTTCTGAAGGGAGCCCGGCATGCTTCTCGGCACCTGGAACCTGGAGAACCTCTACCGGCCCGGCGGCCCGTTCGGCCCGAAGGACGAGGCCGCGTACGACACCAAGCTCGCCGCGCTCACCGCCGTGATCACGGAACTCGACCCGACGCTGCTCGGCGTGCAGGAGGTCGGGGACCCCCAAGCCTTGCAGGACCTGGCCGGGATGCTCGGCGACGACTGGCATGTCGCCTTGTCCGGGCATCCGGACAGCCGGGGAATACGGGTCGGGTTCCTGAGCCGTACGGCCATGACGGTGCTGGCGGACACGACGGCCTTCCCCGCGGAGCTGCGGCCCGTGCAGGTGGACGACTCGGGGGTGACGGTGACGCGGGCGGGGCGGGGCTTCCTCGCCGTCGAGGTCGCGGAGGCCGAGGGCGGGCCACTGCGGGTGGCCGTCTGCCATCTGAAGTCGAAGCTGCTGTCGTACCCGGACGGCCGCTTCCAGCCGCACGACGAGGGCGAACGGGCCCGCTACGGCGCCTACGCCCTGTACCGGCGGGCCGCCGAGGCGACGGCCCTGCGCGCCCTCGCGGACGAGCTCCTGGACGGCGACGGGCAGGGCAGGGACGTGGCCGTAGTGGGCGACCTCAACGACGAGGTGCAGGCCGCGACCACACAGATCCTGCTCGGCCCGCCCGGCTCCGAGATCGGCACGCCGGGCTACGAGCGGGCGGACCAGGGCGACGCGAACCGGCTGTGGGACGTGGCCCCGCTCATCCCGCCCGGGCAGCGCTACTCCCGCGTCACCTCAGGGCGGCGCGAACTGATCGACCATGTGCTGGTGAGCCACCGCCTGCTGCGCCGGGTGACGGCGGCGGGCACGGGCCTGCCCGGCGACGGCCCGCCCGGTCTGCCGTCGGTCGGTCCCGACCCGGCGCAGCGGCGGGGCGCGCCCGGGTCGGACCACGCGCCGGTGTGGATACGGGTCGGCTGAGGGGCCGGTTGCGGGTTCGGCTGAAGGGCCGGTTGCGGGTTCGGCTGAGGGGTCATCCGGCGCGGCGCGTCCTGGGCAGTCGCAGCCCCACCCGCTCTCCCTGTCCGGCGAGTTCACCGAGGAGGGCGCTGAGGCGCCCGGTGTGCTCGGAGCCGATCCGTCCCGTGTCGTCGAGGTGGACGGCGCAGGCGGTGGTGGTGTCGACGAGGCGTTCGAGGAGGTCCGCCACCTCGTCCGCGCCCTCGGTGTGCCGGGCGAGGGCGGGCAGTTCGTGCGCGGACAGCGAGATGGCCGTCCGGGCCTCGGCCAGCGTGCGGTAGGCCTCGCGGCGCAGGGTCCAGCGGGTGGCGCGGGGGTCGGAGGGCGTGATGGGGCGCTCGGAGGAGGTGACCCGGCGCTCGGTGGGCATGCCGCGGCGCTCGGAAGGCGTGCCGGGCCTGCCGATGCGCGGGGTGTCGGCCTCGTCGAGGACGTGGGTGAGATAGGCGTACGCGGCGTCGCTCGCCGCGGCGAGCCGGGCGCGCACTCCCCCGCCCCGCTGTCCGGGCATCGGCAGGTGCCCGGTGATCAGCACGATCGCGCAGGCCAGCAGCGTCTCCCCGATCCGCCCCATGGAGGCCTGCGGCTCGCCGCCGACCATGACCAGGGCGAGGACGAGGACCGTGACGACGGCGGTCTGGGCGGCGAAGTGCCGGGTGGCGACAGGGATGAGCGCTCCGCTGAGGGCGACGAGCGCGATGAGACCCTCGGGCCGCGGCAGCACGGCGGCGAATCCGGCGAAGACGACGGCGCCGAGCACCGTCCCGGCGGCCCGGTTCAGCACCCGCGAGGCCAGCGGCCCCAGGTCGGGCTTGACGAGGAAGACGGCGGTGGCCGGCAGCCAGTACCAGTGCTCGTGCTGCCCGTACCACTGGCCCTGGTGCAGGGCCTGCGCGACGGCCGAACTGGCCCCGAAGCAGAGGGCGACCCGCAGCCCGTACTCGCGCCCGGCGCTGCCGAAGGCGGCGCGCAGCCGGTCCCTGGGCGTGCGGGGCCGGGTGTGCAGAGCGCCGCCCCTGCCCTGGTCGAACACCTCGGCGGCGTGCAGGAGGGCGTCGTCGAGGGCGCGCAGCGCGGGCGCCGAGCGGGAGGGTGCGGGCAGGGGGCCGGTATGGGAGTTGCCGCGAACGGCGGCGGCGAGCCGCCGGGGTCCTTCCAAGGCCCGCTCGCCGACGGCCTCTCCGGCCCACGCCAGGGCGGTGGCGGCCTCGGCGAGGGGCAGGGCGGCGGCGTACTGCGCGTGCAGCCGCCGCTCGGCGGAGGAGGAGGCGTACCGCCGCAGCCGGGGCCCGGCGAGGGCGTCCTGCGCGTGGTCGAGGGCGGCGGTGAGCGCGGCCCGGCGGCGCATCGCCTCGGGCCCGCCGACGGCGTCGAGCAGGTCGGCGACGGCCTCGTACACGCCGGCGACGGCCTTCCGCTCCCCGTCGAACCGGAAGTCCCCGGCGAGGGAACCGGGCGTGGGCAGGACGAGCCGGAGCACGAGCAGCCACCCGGCGCCCGCGACGTAGGCGAGCGCCCGCTCCCACCCCGGCTCCGGCAGGGGCATCCCGGCCCCGATCGCCGAGGCGACGAGCACCTGCGTCCCGACGGCGGAGGCGACCGGCCCGATCGCGCTGATGCTCCCGGCGACGAGCCCGACGAACGTGAGGAGCACCGTCAGCACGACCGCGCCGGTCTGCTGCCCGGCGTACGTCCCGGCCACCAGCCCCAGGGCACCGCCCAGCGCGGGCACCCCGATCCGCTTGACCGAGGCCCGCCGGCTCCCGGGCCGGTCGTTGATCCCGGCGAGCATGGCGGCGATGGCGGCGACGACCCCGAGCGAGGTCCGCCCGGCCTGCACGGCCACCAGCAGCAGCGGCCCCGCCGACAGGGCGCCCCGCGTCACCGCGTTCCAGGGCACCGGCCCCCGCTGAGCGCGCAGGGCGTGCGCGAGCCAGGGCGGCAACGCGAGGTAGGCACGGCGGGACCGGGACACGGGGCTCCTGTCGACTCGTCGAGGGCAGGGGTGGGCCTTCGGGCGACGGTGGCCGGGGCGGGGGTGTGGGTGCCCACAGTAGGCGGGGTTCCTGGAGGAAAGGTTTCCGGAACGTGACGGAGTCCGGGAAAGCCGGGTTCTTTATGAACGCAATCGGCATGAGCTCGATCGGGTACGGCCGTACCCGGTCGGCGACGGCCGTACCCGGTCAGCTCCGCGCTGCCTCCACGGCCCGGTTCAAGACCGTCTCCACGTCGGTGATCCTCTTCACGAGCTCGTCCGGAGGGCTGGTGAGGGCGCCCAAGAGCACGTCCACTTCCCGCAGCCCCGCCCGCGCGACAATCCCCTTCTCGTTGGTCACCCACTCCCCCCGTGCCGCCAGCACCGCGTGCGCCGTCTGTGTCGCCGCGAGGGCGATCGCGCCGGCGACCTGGGTGACCGCGCCTTTCGGGGCATGGCCCGCCTTCGCGTACGCGAGGGTGGCCGTGGCCATGCCGTGCCAGTGGGCCGGGGCGGTCTCGCGCAGGGCCGGTGGGTAGGCCGCGGGGCGCGGCAGGTTGCCCCGCAGCACCTTGTTGATGGCGAGTTCGGCGACGAGCAGATACGTCGGGATGCCCGCCAGGTGGAACATCAGCGGCTCGACCCGGAAGCGGCCCTGCTCCGCCTGCGCCACCTCGTGTTCGACCACGTCCAGATCGCGGTAGTGGACGTCCACGCGCCGGCCGTCGACGGTCAGCCAGGCGCCGCCGTTGAAGACACCGCCGCCCCACGCGCCGAGTTCGGAGACCTCGCCCTCCCAGCCGACAGCCCGCAGGTCCTCCGGATCGAAGACGCCCCGGTAGTAGATCGCCAGGTCCCAGTCGCTGTCCGGGCGTTCGGTGCCCTGGGCGCGGGAGCCGCCGAGGGTGACGGCCTCGACGGCGGGGAGGGCGGCGAGGCGGTCGGCGGTGGTGTCGAGGAAGGTCTGATCCGGGCGGGTGGGCACGGGCGTCGCTCCTGGGCCGGCGGGTGATCCACGGGAAGCGTAGGGGAGCGCTCGGGCGGGGGTGCAACCGAAATACGGGTGCGCCCGCGTGGTGGAACCTCGCATGATCGGCGGGTTGCCCTCGGCTGCCGCCCTTAGATCGGAGACCCCCGTGATCCAGCGAGTCACCGTCCCGAGCCTGTTTCCGCCGCCCGCCTACTCCCACGCCTCGGTCGTGGAGGCCGGCACGCGGCTGGCGTTCCTCGCCGGGTCCGTGCCGCTGGATGCCGACGGCGAGCTGGTCGGCCCGGGGGATCCCGTGCGGCAGGCCGGGCAGGTGATCGACAATCTGCGCGAGCAACTGCGTGCCGTCGGCAGCGATCTGGCGCACGTCGTGTCGACCGACGTGTACGTCGTGAGCGGTGAACCGGCCGTGCTGTCGGCCGTCTGGGAGGTCGTCGAGGCGTCCGGGCTCAGTGCCGGACCGCACTCGTCGACGCTGATCGGCGTGGCGTGCCTCGGGTACACGGGACAGCTGGTGGAGATTACGGCGACAGCGGTCGTGCCCGGCGAGCCGCCGGCCTGAGGCCTGAGGAGAACGCCATGTTGATCGAGCACCGAGGGCGGCGCCCCGTCGTCCCCGAGTCCGCGTACGTCGCCCCGACGGCCGTCCTGTGCGGGGCCGTCGTCCTCGGTGAGCGCAGCCGGGTGCTGCACGGGGCCGTGCTCACCGCCGAGGACGGGGAGGTACGGGTGGGCTCGGACGTCGTCGTCATGGAGAACGCGCTGGTGCGGGGGCGGGCGAGGCACCCCGCGGTGATCGGTGACGCCGTGCTCGTCGGCCCGCACGCCCATGTCAACGGGGCGACGCTGGAGGACGAGGTCTTCGTGGCCACGGGCGCCTGCGTCTTCCCGGGCGCCGTCGCGAGCGCCGGATCCGAACTGCGGATCCACAGCGTGCTGCACGTCAACTCCGTGCTGCCGCCCGGCACGGTCCTGCCCATCGGCTGGATCGCGGCGGGAGCGCCCCGGGCCCGGCTCTTCGCCCCCGGCGAGCACGACGAGTTGTGGCAGGTGCAGGAGGCGCTGGACTTCCCCGGCACGGTGTACGGCATCCCGCGCGGCACCTCGATGCGGCAGGTCATGGCCCGCCAGGCGGCGTTCTACGGGGCTCATCGCGACGACGTCACACTCGACGACGGCGCGGCATGACCCACGGGCTCCCGACGGGACTCCGGAATGGCCTAGGTGTGCCGTCCGGGCCGCCCCCACACCCTGCGTTTCGCCAGCGGCTCGGCGTAGCTCCCCACCCGGCTCGTCGTCAGCCCCAGCGCCACCAGCGATTCGGCCAGTTTGACGGCCGCGGCGACCCCGTCGACGACCGGCAGGCCCAGCTTCTCCCCGACCAGCCGCTGCAATCCCGTCATGCCGGCGCAGCCCAGCACCAGGACCTCGGCCCCGGCCGCGCACGCCCGCTCGGCGGCGGCCAGGAACGCCGTCTCGGTGCGCTCGTCGTCGCCGAGGTCGAGCACGTTCAGGCCCGTGCCGACGATCGCGGCGCAGTTGCGGGCCACGCCCGCCGTCTCCAGGCTGTCCTCGATCTGGCCGACGGACCGCTCCAGCGTGGTGACGACGCCGTAGCGGCGGCCCAGCAGACAGGCCAGGTGTGCTGCCGCCTCGGTGATGTCGACGACCGGTACGTCCACCAGTTCCCGGACACCCTCGCGCCCGTGCTCCCCGAAACCGGCCATGACGACGGCGTCGTACGGCGGTCCGTCGTACGTGCGCAGCGTGTCCAGGACGGCCGCGGCGGACAGGTAGCTGTCGAGCCAGCCCTCCGCGGACTCCGGCCCCCAGGCCGGGGTCAGTCCGGTCACGGCGGTGCCCGGGCCTGCGGCGGCCCGGGCACCTCGTACGATCTCCTCGGTCATCTCCTGCGTGGTGTTGCAGTTGGTGACGACGATCCGCACGTCTCTCATACCTCCACGGTGGCGCGCTCGGGGCGGCACAGCGCCGCGTACAGGCCTGCCGCGAGCGCCGTGCCGATGAACCAGGAGTACGGCGCGACACCGCTGAAGGTCTTCACCAGCGCGAGGACCGCCGCGACACCGGCCGCCGGCAGGAACGCCCACAGCGCCTTGGGGTTGAAGCCCTTGCGGTAGTGGTAGCGGGAGCCGGGCGTGGCGTCGAACAGTTCGTCGACGTTCACCCGGCCGCGCTTGACCCAGTAGTAGTCGACCATGATCACGCCGAACAGCGGGCCGAGGAAGGCGCCGAGGCCGCCGAGGAAGTAGTTCACGACGGTCGGGTTGGAGAAGAGGTTCCAGGGCGTGACGAGCAGGGCCGCGACCGTGCTGATCATGCCGCCGACCTTGAAAGTGATCTTCTGCGGCCAGACGTTGGCGAGGTCGTACGCCGGTGAGACGAAGTTGGCGACGATGTTGACGCCCATGGTGGCGATGGCGAAGGTCAGCGCGCCCAGTACCAGCACCCAGGTGTTGCCGATCTCGGCGACGAGGTAGGCCGGGTCGGTGATCTCCTTGCCGAAGACCTCGAAGGCGCCCGCCGTGACGATGACCGACACGATGACGAAGGCCGTGGAGTTGACGGGCAGGCCCCAGAAGTTGCCGCGCCGGACGGACTTGTAGTCGGGGGCGAAGCGGGAGAAGTCGCAGAAGTTGAGCATCAGTGTGCCGTACGTGGCGAGGACCAGGCCGATCGCGCCGAACCACTGGCGCCACTGCTCTCCGACGGACACCGGGTGCGGGGTGGAGGTGAGCGAGATCGTCCAGCCGGCCTTGGCGAGGATCCACACGGCCAGCGCGATCATCACGAGCCAGATCGCCGGACCGCAGAAGTCCTGGAACTTGCGGACCGACTCCATGCCCCGGCTGATGATCGCCGCCTGGACCAGCCACAGCGCGACGAAGGAGACCCAGCCGAGCGCGTCCAGTCCGAGGAACGAGTTGTGCGTCCACGACTCCAGGCCCGGCCAGGCCGCGAGCAGCATGACGTTGACGGCGACGGAGGCCAGGTAGGTCTGGATGCCGTACCACATGATGGCGATCACGGCCCTGATCAGCGCCGGGATGTTGGCGCCCCAGACGCCGAAGGCGATCCGGCTGACGACCGGGAAGGGCACGCCGTGGCGCTGGCCGATCTTCCCCATCCAGTTCATGCCGATGTAGATGATCACGAAGCCCACGAGCAGGGAGGTGAAGATCTGCCAGACGTTCATGCCGAGGAAGAGCAGTCCGGCGGCGAAGGTGTAGTTGCCGAGGTTGTGGACGTCGGACATCCACATGGCGAAGAGGTCGAAGACCTTCCAGTTGCGCTTCTTCGCGGGCGCGAGGTCTTCGTTGGTGAGCCGGGGATCGGGGACGAACGCTGGGGTGCCGGTGGTTGCGGCACGGTCGGCGAGGGACACGGGGGCCTCCATGAGCAAGGGGACGACGGAGGACTGCTCTGCGAGGGTTTGGTATACCAAACTGCGCACATGGTCTCCTCGTCAACCGTTCTGACCGATGTCGCTCTTGTTAACGCTCCGTAAAAGAGACCGCGCGTCGGCGAAGATGGGCTCCATGACGAAGATCGAACCCCTCGGAGCGGTGCGCGAACGCGTCACGGCCGACCTTCGGCAGGAGATCATCGCGGGCAGCCTCCGTCCCGGCGACCGCCTGGTCGAACGCGAGCTGGCGGAGCGCTTCGGCGTCTCGCGCGTTCCGGTCAGGGAGGCGATCCGGGCGCTCGTCGCCGAGGGCTTCGTCCACTTCGAGACGCCCCGGCGCACGGTCGTACGCCGTCTCACCCCGACCGACGTCAAGGAACTGTTCGAACTGCGCGAGGCCCTGGAGGTCTACGCGGCCGGGCTCGCCGCGTCCCGCGCGACACCGCAGGACCTGGCCGCGGTCCAGGAGCTCCTCGACCGCGCGGCCGACGCCACGGAGGCCGGGGACGCCGAGCTGATCACGGACCTCAACAGCCGCCTGCACGACCGCATCATGGCGATGGCCGGCAACAGCCTGCTGGCCGAGGCCCTGGAACCGGTCGCCGGCCGGCTGCGCTGGATGACCCGGCGCAACGAGGAGTGGCCGCAGCTCCTGGTGGAGCACCGCGAGCTGTACGAGGCCATCGCCTCGGGCGACCCGGACCGGGCCCGCGCGCACGCACTCACGCACGTACGCACCAACTACCGCTCCACGGTGCGGCATCTGTTCGGGGAAGCGGCTCCTCAGCTACGGGGAGGAGGCTCTTAGCCGCTCTTGGTGGGCAGTTGCGCAGCCCGCCCCGCCGCCCGCAGGACGTCGCGCAGCATCGCCGGGGTGAGCCGGCCGGTGAAGGTGTTGCGCTGGCTGACGTGGAAGCAGCCGAAGAGTTCCAGGCCGTCCAGGCGGTAGCGGGCCCCATGACCGAAGGCGGGCCGGGGACGGGGCACGGACCAGCCCGCCTCCGCGAACGCGGGGAGCGCGGCCTGCCAGCCGAAGGCGCCGAGCACGACCACGGCCCGCAGCGTCGGACGCAGCAGCCGCAGTTCCTGCGCCAGCCAGGGGCGGCAGGTGTCCCGTTCCTCCGGAGTGGGCTTGTTCGCGGGCGGGGCGCAGTGCACGGGCGAGGTGACGCGTACGCCGTACAGCTCCAGGCCGTCGTGGGCGTGCTCGGCGGTGGGCCGGGAGGCGAGGCCGACGTCGTACAGCGCCTGGTACAGGACGTCTCCCGAGCGGTCGCCGGTGAACATCCGGCCCGTGCGGTTGCCGCCGTGCGCGGCGGGAGCGAGTCCGACGATCAGCAGCGAAGCGTCCGCCGGCCCGAACCCGGGCACCGGCCGCCCCCAGTACGTCCAGTCCGCGTAGGCGGCTCGCTTGGCCCGAGCCACCTCCTCACGCCAGGAGACCAGCCGCGGGCAGGCCCGGCACTCCGTGATGCACCGGTCGAGGAGGGGGAGACCGCTGGCGTCCATCACTCCACGGTAAGCGCCAATGGGACCCCTCCCCCCACCGGGAGGCAGCAGGCTCAGGAGATGCCGGCACGCGATCCCGAGGTGATGGTCGTGCCCGGCACGGACCGTGCCTCGACGCGGCGTAGCCACAGCAGGCCCCCGGACAGCAGCACCGCTCCGGTCAGCAGCCACGGCAGCGGGCCCGGCCGCAACGCGCCGACGACGAGTCCGGTGAGCGCGCCGACCAGTTGCAGGGCGAGGGACTGGACGGACAGGGCGGTGGCGCGGCCGGCGCTGGTGACGCGGCGGTGCAGCAGGTCGTTCTGGTTCGGGGACGCGGCACCGATACCGAGGTAGAGCAAGCAGAAGCCGAGGACCGCGAGGGCCGTGGCGACCGGATGCGTGGTGGTTGCGGTGACGCAGAGCAGCAGCATGCCGACCGCGCCCGTCCCGAGACAGACCAGCACGGCCCGCTCGCCACTGCCCGCGACCCTGGCGGCGAGCGGCGCGAGGTGGCTGCCGAGACCGTTGCAGACGAAGCCCGCGCAGGCGAGCGCCGCGTACACCATCGCTCCCGAGCCGGGCGCTCCGGTCAGCTCGACGGTGCGGCCCGGGATGAGCAGTTCGATGGTGGCCAGGGCACTGCCGACGGCCGCGGCGGTCAGCAGCACCCGGCGGACCAGCGCGTCCCGGCCGCCCAGCCGCAGTCCGCCCAGGACGGTGACCGGGACGCCGCGCAGCACCGAACGCAGGGTGACCGGCCCTCGCGGCGGCTCCCGCAGGACGGCCAGCACGTAGCAGACGAGGACGACCCTGAGTACGGCTCCCAGCAGCAGCGGAACGGACAGCGGCAACACCGCACCCGACGTCGCCTCGCTCAGCCGGGCGCCGAGATCGGGCCCCAGACCGAGCAGCCAGGGCAGGGCGCCACCGAGCAGCATGCCGGCCGCGAGGGCGGCGGAGGTCGCGGAGCCGCCCCGGGCCAGGCCCGTGCGCAGCTCGGTGTCCGGGCCGGAACACTCCTGGACGGTGTCGACGTACCACGCCTCGGCGGTGCCGCTGCCCAGGGCCCGGCCCACGCCCATGAGCACCAGGCCGGCGGTGAGCACCCACACGGTGGTGCCGAGGCCGACCAGGACGCAGGCGACCACGTTGAGCACACCGGCCGTGGCCAGGACCGACCGGCGTCCGAGGACGTCGGAGAGCCCGCCGGTGGGCAGTTCCAGCGCGGCCACCGTCAGCGACTGGGCGGCGAAGAGCCCCGCGATCGTGGCCAGGGACATGCCGCGCTCGCTGAACAGCAGGACCATCGAGGCCAGGCTGAGGCCCGCCGGCAGCCATAAGAACGCACAGACGGTGACATAGCGGCGGCGAACGGTCCGCAGCTCGGGCAGCTCGGTCGGCTCGGTCGGCTCGGGCAGCTCGGTCGGCTCGGGCAGCTCGGTCGGCTTGGTCAACTCGGTCATCAGGCGCCCTCGCCGTCCGAGTCCTGACGGCCTGTGTCCCCACGGTCGTGCGGGGCGAGCGGCAGCCCGGCGGTGAGGATCAGGACGTTCTCCGCGCGGGGGTCGTCCGCGTCACGGGCCGTCAGCTCCTCCAGCTTCCGGGCCAAGGCGTCCCAGAGCTCGGAGAGCGACTCGGCCGTCAGCCGGGGCATGAGGTCGCTGATCCCGGACGGCTCCACCCACTCCTGGCCGAACCGCCCGGCGGCCATGTCCGCCTCGTGCCGGGCGAGGGACGTCTCCAGATGCTCAAGCTGCCGCCGTCGCGCCAGGCTGACGAAGGCACGGCCCGCCTCGCAGGACTCCATCGCCTCGTTGCTCCAGGACGTCACGGTGTGCCGGGCCCGCCAGCGCCGCTCCCGCCCGTCCCGATGCTCGGCCTCGGCGATGAACGCGTACTTCGCCAGCACCCGCAGGTGGTAGCTGGTCGACGCCGACGACTCCCCCGTCCGCGCGGCGAGCTCACTGGCCGTGGCGGGCCCGTCCTGCCGCAGCAGTCCGAGCAGCTGGATGCGCAGGGGGTGGGTGAGGGCCTTCAAGGCGTCCGTGTCGTGGCCTGGGTCGAGTACGCGCTTGTGCTCGTCGCTGTCCATGCCGGGAGGGTAGGCGACCACCGGCATTTACCAAAAGACATTTTGCAAAACTTGTTTTGCTTACTCTTGTGGGGAACGATTACCTGCCCGGACGGCCCGAGAACAGACGACTCGAAGGACTAAGGTCGGGGACATGGCTTCTGAAGGCGCGGAGTACGACGAAGCGGACGACCCCAAGGCCACGGACCCGAAGGCCACGGGCCCGGCGGCCGCAGCCCCGAAGACCGCGGACCCGAAGACCGCGGACCCGAAGGTCGCGGCGGCCATCGCCGCTGCCGAGGCCGCCGGGCCGCAGAGCGGCCAGGCCGTCCGTGTCGACAGCTGGATCTGGGCCGTACGCCTCGTCAAGACCCGTTCCCTGGGCGCCACCGCCTGCCGGGGCGGACACGTCCGCGTCAACGGCGAGCGTGTGAAACCCGCCCACGCGGTACGTGTCGGCGACGAGGTGCGTGTGCGGCACGAGGGCCGGGAGCGGGTCGTCGTCGTGACTCGGCTGATCCGCAAGCGGGTCGGCGCCCCGGTGGCCGCGCAGTGCTACATCGACAACTCCCCGCCGCCTCCGCCCCGCGAAGCCGTCGCCCCGGCCGGCATCCGCGACCGCGGCGCGGGCCGCCCGACGAAACGGGACCGCCGCGAAATGGAACGCCTGCGCGGCCTGGCCGGCCCCGGTCCGGGCCCCGGTCCGGGCCCCGTACCCGGCCCGGCCTCCGGCGGCGGCTTCGGCCCCGGCGGAAGGTCGGGCAGACCGAGGCCGTGAGCAGCGCACTCGGCGCGATCACGCCCGCAGCCGCAGCAGGCGCAGCAGGTCCGCGTTGTGCCTCCGCCGCGCCCAGGCGATGAGGGCGAGCGGCACGAGCAGGATGACCGGCGTCGCCGCGTACTGCCCGTCCATGACGGTGATCTGGACGATGAACGCGCCCACCATCAGCGCGCCCAGCGCCATCGCCGCCACCGACTGGAGCACGGGGATCAACAGGGCGACCGCTCCGGCCAGTTCGAGCACGCCGATGGTGTACATCCCCGCGCTGCCCCAGCCGAGCTTCTCGAACGACTCGGCAGCCGACGGGTGCGCGATCAGCTTGGGCACGGCGCTCGCGATCCCGAAGATCAGGGCGAGCAGCACCTGGAGACCGCGCAGTGCGATCCGGGCACGCCGCCCGCGGGCGGTGGCGGACTCGGCGATGACGACACCGGCCGGCGCCGAGGGGGCAGGGGTGGCGGGAGCGTTGGACTCGGACATGGAGGTCTCCTGGGGGAAGCGGTCCGTGATGATGCCGCAGGGATAGACCGCCCCTCGTCCTGGAACTCATCGCCACCCGGCGGATTTCTTCCGATCCGCTCCGGCCCCGCCCGTCACGGGCAGAGCCGCCGGAGTCTTTCGGCTGGGTAGGGAGTCGTCCTGCTCACCTCCTGGATCGTGCGGTAGAAGTCCGTCATCACGGCTGCCACCGGGGCATGGCGAGTGAGGATCTTCGCCGTCCCGGATGGCACCCCGGTGGGCTGCTGTCCTTCGGCCCAGGCCTGTATCAGTGGTCCACGGGTCTCCCAGTGGTCGCCGTACAGCGCGGCGACCAGCCAGTTCACGAGGTAACTGGCCGTATAACAGCGGTCGTAGCCGACATGCCGGTCGTAGAAGTCGGTCTCGGCGGGTGAGAGATCGAAGCGGCTGGACAGGGCGAGGCCGTAGTCGGCGAAGTACAGGCGGCGGCCGTCGGTCAGGACGTTCTCGAAGTGGGCGTCGAAGTGGAGCAGCCCCCGGCTGTTCATGAAGGACGTACCGGCCCGCAGTTCCCTCTCCACGAGCGAACACGCCCGGTCGAGAACCGCGCCGCCTGTTCGTACCTGGTCCGTGAGCCACGCGTGCAGCGTCTGGGGGACGTACTCGAGGAACAGCGCGACGCTCGCCGAGGACCGCCGCAGTGCCTCGATACGACGCCGCACTTCCTCGCTCCCTCTCCAGTAGGCCACGGCGCGTTCCACATCGGCCAGTTCCTTCGCCAGGGTGGGTGCCTCGTCCGGCAGCACCCGCCAGTGGTACATCAGCGGAAATCCCTGGAACTGGCCGGAGAGCACCCAGTTCGTCGTCATCGTGTGGACGGCGACCTCGCGCCACGCCCCGAAGCCGGGTCCGCCGACGCCGTACTGGCAGAACGTGGGGAGCCCGAACACGTTGGCCGTGGACCGGAGGTGTTCCGGCCGCCGCTCCAGGTCCGTCAACGGCACCCGCTTCACGAAGACCGGCATGCCGGCCACGTCCGTCCGGGCCGATGTGCCACCGATGCCCGTCCCCAGTGGCACGGCCGCATCCACCAGCTCACGCAACTCGGCGTCGCCGCACAGCGCCAGGGAGGTCGAAACCGCGTCGTAGCCGGTCAGCCGCCCGGACGTCCCCGCCCCGTCCGACTCCTCACGCACCCCGCACGCCTCGGCCGCCGGGCACCGCCCGCACCCAGATCCGGTCCTCCGTCAGGTACCGGTCCACCCTCAGGCCCGCCTCCTCCAGCGCCTCCTCGAACTGTTCCCTCGTCAGGGGGCGTGCCCGGAACGTCTGGGTCCAGACCGCGTCCGGGAACTCGTACTCCGCACGAACCGAGTTGACACCGTCGCCGACCGGCTCCGACGACACGATCCGGACGGTGAAGCCGCTGGGGTCCACCCGCTCGCGCGGCACGTTCACGTGGTAGTCCTCGCCCTCCCGCTGGATCAGCACGGAGCCGCCCTCCGCGACATGGCGCACACACGTGCGCAGCAGGCCCCGCCGCACTTCGGCGTCCCCGGCGTGCACGAGGAACGACGCCAGCAGCACCACGTCGAACGTCTCGCCCAGATCCAGGTCCTCGATCGGGCTGCATATCGTCCGCGCCCCGCGTACCCGCGTCAGCATGTCGGCGGACTCGTCCACCGCCGTGACCTCGAACCCGCGCTCCAGCAGCGCATGCGTCATGCGCCCGACGCCGCTGCCCAGCTCCAGGATGCGCGCGCCCGCCGGCACGGCCGCCGCGATGATCTCCGGTTCGTCCCCGACGGGCAGCCGCGAGTAGAGCTCCACCGCGCAGCCGTCCGGGGTGATGGCCCCGGGTCCCGTCCCCTCGTACCCCTCACGCATTTTCAGCTCCATGCCCGCCCAACGGACCACACCCGCACGCCCGTTCCCGTCCCCGCCCGTGTTCACCCTCCCGAGTGAACGACGACGCGCGCCGGCCCGGCTCTCCCTGTTGGTCGGTGTCCGCGGTGAGGGGTACGTTGCAAAGAGGAGCGGAGATCGTGATGCGTACAGGCAGTGAACCGACGACCGCGCGCAGTGCCCTGCGGGCTCGCTTCTGGCTGAGCCTGTGGGGGCTGGTCTGGGCGCTCTTCGGAACGGTGGCGTTCACACTCGCCGGGCGGACGGGCTGGGCCATCGCCTGTGGCGCGTTGCTGCTGGTGGTCACGATCGACCTCGCCATCGTCCTCAGGCACATCCGCCAGGGCCCGCACTACCAGCCCGGTCCCGACATCCCGCCCTACCGTCCGCCGGAAGATCATCCTTGATGCGGACCGATCGCCCCCGACGCAGACGGATCATCTCCGAGGCAGATGCATCACCTCTGAGGGAGAAGCATCACCTCTGAGGGAGAAGGGGACCGCCGCTCACGAGTCGAAGCGCGCCGCCTTCAGGAACCGCGGGTTCGGGTCCAGCGCGGCGGCCAGGCGGAAGTGGCGCTTGGCCTGGTCAGGGCGGTTCTGCCGCTCATACGTGCGGGCGAGCGCGAAGTGCGCGAACGCGTTGTCCGGCTCGCGCTCCAGGACGATCGAGAACTCCAGCTCCGCAGGCCGCAGCTGCGCCGCCGCGAAGAAGGCACGGGCGCGCAGCAGCCGCGCGGCGGTGTTCTCGGGATGCGCGGCGATGACTTTGTCGAGCAGCTTCACCGCGCCCCGCGGGTCCCGCGCGGCGAGCAGTTGCTCGGCGGCGCGGAAGTCGATGACGTGCGTCTCCGGGGTACGTCCGGTCGAACCGCTGGTCTCGGGCACAGCAGAGTCCTTCCCTCACTGCGAGGGTTCAACGCCCCCGAGCGGTGCCGCTATTCCTGGGGGGACGGCCGGGACGCCTGCGACCTGCGTGTCAGCTCGGCCCACACGTCCTTCACGCGGCGCTCCAGGTCCTCCAGCGGCACGTCGTTGTCGATGACGATGTCGGCGATCTCCCGGCGCTGCTCGCGGGTCGCCTGGGCGGCCATCCGCGCGCGGGCGTCCTCCTCGGTCATGCCCCGCAGCCGGACGAGCCGGTCGAGCTGGGTCTCGGGGGTCGCGTCGACGACGATCACGACGTCGTAGAGCGGCGCCAGGCCGTTCTCCGTGAGGAGCGGGACGTCGTGCACGACGACCGCGTCCTCGGCGGCGGCTTCTTCGAGCTCGCGGGAGCGGGCGCCCACGAGGGGGTGCACGATCGCGTTGAGCGTGGCGAGTTTCGCCGCGTCGGCGAAGACGAGGGAGCCGAGCCTGGGCCGGTCCAGGCTGCCGTCGGCCGTGAGTACCTCCTCGCCGAAGGCCTCGACGACCGCGGCGAGCCCCGGGGTCCCTGGTGCGACGACCTCGCGCGCGATGCGGTCCGCGTCGATCAGCACGGCACCGCGCTCGACGAGCAGCCGTGACACCTCACTCTTGCCGGCGCCGATACCGCCGGTCAGGCCCACCTTCAGCATGAGCCGAGCTTAGGCCCTGCCGGTGACAGGGCCCGGTCCAGGTCTCCCCGGGCTCAGCCGTCGCCTTCTCTCTCCGCCAGGAACTTTTCGAACTCACGGCCGATCTCGTCCGCCGAGGGGATGTCCACCGGCTCGGCGAGCATGTTGCCCCGGGTCTCGGCGCCCGCGACCGCGTCGTACTGGTGCTCAAGGCCCTCGACGAGCGCGGTGAGGTCCTCGTCGCCCTCGCGGATCTGGCGGTCGATCTCCGTCTGGGTGCGGTGGGCGTCCGAGCGCAGCGCGTGGGCGATGCCGGGCAGCACCAGTCCGGTCGCCGCCGTGATGGCCTCCAGGACCGTCAGGGCCGCGTCCGGATACGGGGAGCGGGCGATGTAGTGCGGGACGTGGGCGGCGACGCCCAGGACGTCGTGTCCCGCCTGGAGCAGGCGGTACTCGACGAGGGACTCGGCGCTGCCGGGCACCTGCGCCTCCTCGAACGGGCTGCGGTGGCCCGGGACGAGGTCGGTGCGGTTGCCGTGCGGGGTCAGACCGACGGGCCGGGTGTGCGGGACGCCCATCGGGATGCCGTGGAAGTTCACCGACAGACGGACGCCGAGCCGCTCCACGATCTGCTTCACGGCCGCCGCGAAACGCTCCCACTCCACGTCCGGCTCCGGGCCGGACAGCAGCAGGAACGGCGCTCCCGTGGCGTCCTGGACCAGCCGCACCTCGATGGCCGGATCCTCGTAGTCGCTCCAGCGGTCGCGCTTGAACGTCAGCAGCGGGCGACGGGCGCGGTAGTCCACGAGCCGGTCGTGGTCGAAGCGGGCGACGACCTGGTGGGGCAGCGAGTCGAGCAGCCGGTCGACGATCTGGTCGCCCGTCTCGCCCGCGTCGATGTATCCGTCGAAGTGGTAGAGCATGACAAGACCGGCCGACTCCTGGGCCAGCGCCATGTCGACGACGGCCAGCCCCTTCGGCTCCCATGCGTACAAGCCCTGCGGATCAAGCACAGTGACCGCTCCTCCCGGTGTTCGTACTGCACAACACCCTTGCGGGCGCGGGCATTCCCCGGAGAAGGAGAACATTGATCTTGGTAGCCGGGACAACGCCCCCTGATACACGACAACGCCCCCTGACCCACACTGAGCCCCTGACACACGCTGAGGGCCCGCACCTCGAAAGGTGCGGGCCCTCAGTCAGGAGCTACAGCTCAGTGGGCGTTCAGCTCTGCCCACCCGCCAGCTTCTCGCGCAGCGCGGCGAGCGCCTCGTCCGAGGCCAGCGCGCCGGAGTTGTCCGGGCCCTCGGAGGAGTACGAACCGCCACCGCCGGACGCGGCCGGAGCGGCGGCCTCGCCACCCTCGGCAGCCGCCTGGGCGTCCGCCTCGCGCGACTTGATGACCTGCGCCTGGTGCTGCTCGAAGCGCTGCTGCGCCTCGGCGTACTGGCGCTCCCACTCCTCGCGCTGCTTCTCGTAGCCCTCGAGCCAGTCGTTGGTCTCGGGGTCGAAGCCCTCGGGGTAGATGTAGTTGCCCTGGTCGTCGTAGGACGCGGCCATGCCGTACAGGGTCGGGTCGAACTCGACCGCCGACGGGTCGGCGCCGAAGGACTCGTTGGCCTGCTTCAGCGAGAGGCTGATGCGACGGCGCTCGAGGTCGATGTCGATGACCTTGACGAAGATCTCGTCGTTGACCTGGACGACCTGCTCCGGGATCTCCACGTGGCGCTCGGCCAGCTCGGAGATGTGGACCAGACCCTCGATGCCCTCGTCCACGCGGACGAACGCACCGAACGGAACCAGCTTCGTGACCTTGCCGGGCACGACCTGGCCGATCTGGTGGGTGCGGGCGAACTGCTGCCACGGGTCTTCCTGGGTCGCCTTCAGCGACAGGGAGACGCGCTCGCGGTCCATGTCGACGTCGAGGACCTCGACCGTGACCTCCTGGCCGACCTCGACGACCTCGGAGGGGTGGTCGATGTGCTTCCAGGACAGCTCGGAGACGTGGACCAGACCGTCGACGCCACCCAGGTCCACGAAGGCACCGAAGTTGACGATCGAGGAGACGACGCCGGAACGGACCTGACCCTTCTGCAGGGTCGTGAGGAACGTCTGGCGGACCTCGGACTGGGTCTGCTCCAGCCAGGCACGGCGGGACAGGACCACGTTGTTGCGGTTCTTGTCCAGCTCGATGATCTTGGCCTCGAGCTCCTTGCCCACGTAGGGCTGAAGGTCGCGGACGCGGCGCATCTCGACCAGGGAGGCCGGGAGGAAGCCACGGAGGCCGATGTCGAGGATGAGACCACCCTTGACGACCTCGATGACGGTACCGGTGACGATCCCGTCCTCTTCCTTGATCTTCTCGATGGTGCCCCAGGCACGCTCGTACTGGGCGCGCTTCTTCGAGAGGATCAGGCGGCCTTCCTTGTCCTCCTTCTGGAGAACAAGGGCCTCGATCTCGTCACCGACGGCGACGACCTCGTTGGGGTCGACGTCGTGCTTGATCGAGAGCTCGCGGCTCGGGATAACGCCTTCGGTCTTGTAACCGATGTCGAGCAGGACCTCGTCCCGGTCGACCTTCACGATGACGCCGTCGACGATGTCGCCGTCGTTGAAGTACTTGATCGTCTCGTCGATCGCGGCGAGGAAGGCTTCCTCGTTACCGATGTCGTTGACCGCTACCTGCGGGGTGGTGGCGGTGGTCTCGGTGCTGCTCGTCATGTGGGAAAGGGCTCCGGTACGGACATTGAAGTCGTAGGTACTGCTACGCCGGGAGCCCGTTTCGCTCTGCAGAAGCCGGACAGCCAAGGAAGCGCCACACAAGATCGGTGGCGCCTCGACAACCGAGGGGACATACATACAGATGCGAGCGCAGCCTGCTACGTCTGAGGTGCGCAGGCCCGCAGCGCAACTTGTAGCATACGGGGGCAGCCGGGCAGGGTCAATGCGCGAAGCCGCCCACCCGGGGCGGAACACCGCATACCCGGCACAAGTCGTGTCGTCCGAGGCCACGCAGGGCGTGCGACGCCCGCTTCGTGCCCCCTCCGGGACCGGCTGGACGGAAGAGTACGACGAGGGAGCCGATCATCCAAGAGCCCGAAGCGTCCGAACCAGAGGCGACCCGGCGTGACGCAGATGTCATGGAGAGCTCCCGGGCCAACCGGGGCTGGTGGGACCGCAACGCGGACGAGTACCAGATCGAGCACGGCACCTTCCTCGGCGACGACCGCTTCGTGTGGGGCCCCGAGGGTCTGGACGAGGTGGAGGCCGAACTGCTCGGCCCGCCGGAGGACCTGAAGGGCAAGGACGTCCTGGAGATCGGCGCGGGCGCGGCGCAGTGCTCGCGCTGGCTGGCCGGCCAGGGAGCCCGCCCGGTGGCCCTGGACATCTCGCACCGGCAGTTGCAGCACGCGCTGCGCATCGGCGGACCCTTCCCCCTGGTGTGCGCAGACGCCGGCGCGCTGCCCTTCGCGGACGGCTCGTTCGACCTGGCCTGCTCGGCGTACGGGGCGCTGCCCTTCGTCGCCGATCCGCGCCTGGTGCTGCGGGAGGTACGCCGGGTGCTGCGGCCCGGGGGCCGTCTGGTCTTCTCGGTGACGCACCCGATCCGCTGGGCCTTCCCCGACGAGCCGGGACCGGAGGGGCTGTCGGTGTCGGGTTCGTACTTCGACCGCACGCCCTACGTCGAGCAGGACGAGGAGGGCCGCGCGGTCTACGTCGAGCACCACCGCACGCTCGGCGACCGCGTCCGGGACGTGGTGGCCTCCGGCTTCCGGCTGGTGGACCTGGTCGAGCCGGAGTGGCCGGCCTGGAACACGTCCGAGTGGGGCGGCTGGTCGCCGCTGCGCGGGAACCTGATCCCGGGGACGGCGATCTTCGTGTGCGTACGAGACTGAGCGTGTGATCCGTTACGACGCTCTGGACGCCCTGCCCGTACGCGGTGCCCTGCCCGCCCTGGACGACGCCCTGGAGGGGCACGGCACCGCCGTGCTCGTGGCGCCGCCCGGCACCGGCAAGACGACCCTGGTGCCGCTGGTTCTGGCGGGGCTGCTCGCTCAGGGGCCTCGGCGGCGGGTGATCGTCGCCGAGCCGCGGCGGATCGCGGCACGGGCGGCGGCGCGGCGGATGGCGTGGCTGCTGGGCGAGAAGGTGGGCGAGAGCGTCGGCTACACGGTGCGCGGGGAACGCGTCGTGGGGCGGCACACGCGCGTGGAGGTCGTCACGACCGGTGTGCTGGTGCAGCGGCTGCAGCGGGACCAGGAGCTGGCCGGTACGGATGTCGTGGTGCTCGACGAGTGCCACGAGCGGCATCTGGACGCGGACACGGCGGCGGCGTTCCTGTGGGACGTGCGGCAGACGCTCCGTCCGGAACTGCGGCTGGTGGCCGCCTCGGCGACGACCGACGCGCAGGGGTGGGCCGGGCTGCTGGGCGGGGCTCCGGTGGTCGAGGCCCCGGGAGTGGCGCATCCGGTGGAGGTCGTGTGGGCGCCGCCGGTGCGGCCCGTACGTCCGCCGCACGGGATGCGGGTCGATCCGGCGCTGCTGACGCATGTGGCGTCGGTGGTGCGGCGGGCACTGGCCGAGCGGGACGGGGACGTGCTGTGCTTCCTGCCGGGCGTGGGCGAGATCGCGCGGGTCGCCGGGCAGCTCGGCAAGCTCGGGGACGTCGAGGTGCTCCAGGTGCACGGGCGTGCGCCCGCGGCCGTCCAGGACGCCGTGCTGGCCGGCGGGGAGCGGCGCCGGGTGGTGCTGGCCACGTCGGTGGCGGAGTCGTCGCTGACGGTTCCCGGTGTGCGCGTGGTCGTCGACTCCGGGCTGGCGCGGGAGCCGCGCGTCGACCACGCGCGCGGGCTGAGCGGACTGACGACGGTACGGGCGTCACAGGCGGCCGGGCGGCAGCGGGCGGGGCGGGCGGGGCGTGAGGCGCACGGGGTGGTGTACCGGTGCTGGGCGGAGGCCGAGGACGCACGTCTGCCGCGTTTTCCCTCGCCGGAGATCAAGGTGGCCGATCTGACGGCGTTCGCGCTTCAGGTGGCGTGCTGGGGGGATCCGGACGCGTCCGGGCTGGCGTTGCTGGATCCGCCGCCGGGTGGGGCGATGGCGGCGGCGCGGGATGTGCTGGCTGCGGTGGGGGCCGTCGACTCCGTCGGGAGGGCCACGGAGCGGGGCGCTGCGCTGGCCCGGCTGGGGGTGCATCCCCGGCTGGGGCGGGCCTTGGTGGATGCGGTGCCGTTCGCGGGTGCCGAGCGCGCCTCGGAAATCGTCGCCCTGTTGAGTGAGGAGGTGCCCCGGGAGTACGGCGATGATCTGGCGGGTGCGTTGCGTCGTGCTCGGCGTGGGGGTGACGCCTATGCCTCGCGATGGCGGAGCGAGGTTCGGCGGCTGCGGGCCGTTGTTTCGGGGGTTTCCCACCCGCTCACCCGTAGCTCGCATCCAGAGGCGCAGGTCGACGCGTGGGCGAACTCCTCGGAGGAACACCAGGCCGGGCTCGTCGCCGCTCTCGCCTTTCCCGAACGTGTCGCCAAGGCCGACGGCGGGTCGTATCTCATGGCGTCCGGAACCCGTGCCGAGGCCGGGGACGGGAGCACGCTGCGTGGTTCCCCCTGGATCGCTGTCGCCATGGCCGACCGGCCCGTCGGCAAGGGGCACGCGCGCGTGCAGCTCGGGGCTGTGGTCGACGAGGAGACGGCCCGGCTCGCGGCCGGCGCGTTGCTGGAGGAGCGGGACGAGGTGCGCTGGGACGGTGGGGACGTCGTGGCGCGGCGGGTGGAGCGGCTGGGGGCCGTGGAGTTGGCGGTGCGGCCGCTGAGGGACGCCCATCCCGGGCTCGTCCGCGGTGCGCTGCTCGACGGGCTGCGGAGGGAGGGGTTCGGGCTGCTGCGCTGGTCGCCGGAGGCGGGTGTCCTGCTGCAGCGGCTGGCGTTTGTGCGGCTGCACCTCGGTGAACCGTGGCCGGACGTGTCCGACGGCGCGCTCCACGCGCGCGTGGAGGAGTGGCTGGAGCCGGAGCTGAGCCGGGCCCGGCGGCGGGCCGATCTGGCGCGGATCGACGCCGGGGAGGCGCTCGCGCGGCTGCTGCCCTGGGCCTCCGGTGAGGCCGGGCGGCTCGACGAGCTCGCCCCGGAGCGGATCACCGTGCCCAGTGGGTCGAGGATCCGCGTCGACTACTCCCGTCCCGAGCAGCCCGTGCTGGCGGTGAAGTTGCAGGAGATGTTCGGGCTCCAGGAGTCGCCACGGGTCGCCGGGGTGCCGTTGCTCGTGCATCTGCTGTCCCCGGCCGGGCGTCCGGCCGCCGTCACCGCCGACCTCGCCTCGTTCTGGAAGGACGGTTACCGGGGCGTGCGGGCGGAGCTGCGCGGGCGCTATCCGAAGCATCCGTGGCCTGAGGACCCGGCCGGGGCGGAGCCGACCCGGCACACCAGCGCCCGGCTCAGGCGCTGACCACCGTGCGGCTCAGGCGCTGACCGGTGACGGTTCCTCGGCCTGAGCGGGGGCGGGGCCGGACGGGCGGCGGCCGCGGGCCTCCAGGTACAGCGCGAGGGCCAGCAGGAGGACGCCGAGGGCCAGGGAGCCCCACGGCCCGTAGGACGTCATCAGCAGGATGAGCAGGCGCTGGGATTTCACCAGGTCGACGGTGTGCGTGATGTAGTCCTCGCGCATCTTCACGTGCCCGGCGAACGCGGTCACTTTGTCGCGGTCGCCGAGGAGGGTGCCGCCGCGCAGTTCCTCCTGGTGAAGTTCCTCGCCGTAGACGGGGGCGCCGGTGAGGGGCTCGACCCAGAACTTGCGGACCGTGGTGTACCAGCGTGTGGTGCCGGTCTCGGCGACCGACTCGGGGGTGAGGCCCGCCACGGGCAGCGTCTTGGGGATCCGCACCTTGGTCCAGGGGATGGTCTGCTCGAAGTAGTAGACCTCAAGGCCGCGGAAGTCCCGGGTGCCCTTGTAGTGGATGGGGGCGGTGAGGCGGGCCTGGGCGTCGAAGTACTCGTAGTCCCGTTTCTCCGTGAGGAACGGCCATTTGAACTCGATGCCCTCGCGGCGCACCGGGTCGCCGTCGACCGTCTCGCCGGTGGCGTGGACGGGTTCCTGGGTGTGTGCGTCGAAGATGTAGCGCTCCGGGACCTTCGACACCATCTCGCCGTCGGGGCCGACGACGTAGGACAGGCCGTCCCAGACGACCACGTCCCGGCCGGCCGACTCCTCGATCCGCTCGGAGGCCTCCACGTCGCCCTTGAGGGTCTGCACGATGGTGACCTTGGGGACGGTGCGGGCCCGCATCGTGCCGTAGTCGAGGAGGGTGGCGTTCTCCGCCTCCAGGACCATGTCCTGGTACTGGTTCGCGGGGATCTTGGCGAGGCGCGGGAAGGCGTACCAGCGCAGCAGCGGGGACAGTGCCGCGAAGAACACGGCGAGGGCGAGCAGGACCAGGCCGGCCTTGCGGCGCATCTCGGCCTCCCTCCGGCGGGCGGTCAGGGGTGTGCGGGCACCGTCGTCAGCAGCGGCTTCGGGGACGTGCCGCCCGAGGGGGAGCCGAGGGCGGTCAGCGTCAGGACCAAGGCGAACGCGACGGCGAGACCGGTGGCGGCGGCGATGAGTACGCGCATACGGGGCCTCCCCACGGGCTGAACTGATACACCGTCAGTTTCCTCGGCACCGTAGCAACGCGCGGCTGAGATGAGAACACGTCGCACACACAACGACGCCCCTCTTGAAAGAGGGGCGTCGTCCGTCGTACTTGAGAGCTACGCGCTCGGGCCGGCCGAAGGGCTCGGCGACGACGTCTCGGCGGCGGCCACCGTCAGTTCGACGGTGAGGGTCGCTCCGCCTTCGGTGCCGACGCGGAGCAAGAACGTGCCGGTGGTGTCGTCCGCGTAGAGCTTCGGCAGCATCAGCAGGCCCTTCGCGTCCGTCTTCAGGCCCGTCAGGGTGCGGACGGCCTTGCCGTCGGCGTCCTTGAAGTAGGGGCCCTTGTCGTTGGCGGCCGGATCGTCCGCCGACTTGATCAGCGTGGCGGTGGCCGCGACGCCGTCCGCGACGGCGCCCTTGTATGTGGCCTTCACCTCGACCTGGTTCGCGAACTCACCGCCCGGGGTGCAGGTCAGCGCGGCGTCACCGGTGCGGACGAGGGTGTCGGCGGCGCGTTCGGTGACGGTGGCCGTGTAGTCGAGGCCCGCGATCGTACGGCCCACGACGGTGGCCCGGACGGTGACGTCGCCCGTCCTCTCCCCCGCCTGGAGCGCGGGCGCGACGGCCACTCCGGAGCTGTTGGTGGCGACCGTGGCCACGCTCTCGCCGCCCGTGAACGTGGTGTCCGTGTCACCGACGATCGTGAAGCGGATCCTGACCTTGGCGACGGCCTTGCCGGCCTTCGTCTCGGCGCGGGTGCTGATGCGCTTGGTGAACGTGTCGCCCGCCATCGCGGTGAGCTTCGCGGTCCCCGCGTCCTCCAGGTGGTGCACCGTGTCGGTGGGCGTGGGAGACGTCGAGGGCGGTGTACTCGGGGAGCCGGGCGGGGTGGCGGGCGGCGTGGTGGGCTTGGGCGACGTCGTGCCGCCCTCGCCGGGGCTTTCGGGCCTGGGGCTGGGCTTGGGCTTGGAGCCGCCCGCAGCCGGCGCGCCGGGCGTGCTCGGCGCGGAGGGGCTGGAGCTCGATCCGGCCCGGTCGTCGCTGCGGTTGTCGGGCAGCGTGCCGGTGCCGTCGGGGACCTCGTGCGTGCCCTTGCGGTAGTACTCCAGCCACCGCATGACCAGGTTCAGGTATTCACGCGAGTTGTTGTAGCTGAGGATCGCGCGGTCGAGGTCGTTCTGGTCGGACAGGTCCCAGTTGTTGCGGCACAGGTAGTGGCCGGCGGCGAGCGCGGCGTCGTAGACGTTGTTGGGGTCCTTCTTGCCGTCGCCGTTGCCGTCGCGGCCGGCCCACGCCCAGGTCGACGGGATGAACTGCATGGGGCCGACGGCCTGGTCGTAGCTGCTGTTGCCGTCGTAGGCGCCGTTGTCGGTGTCCTTGATGAGGGCGAAGCCGTTGCCGTCGAGCTGGGGGCCGAGGATCGGCGAGACGGTGGTGCCGTCGGCGGTGACGCGGCCGCCGCGGGCCTGGCCCGACTCCACCCGGCCGATGGCCGCGAGGAGTTGCCAGGGCAGGTTGCAGCCGGGCTTGGAGTCGCGCAGCGCGGCCTCGGCCTTCTTGTAGGCGTCGAGGACGGTCGCGGGAATGCCCGCCTCCGCCGTGCCGGAGGGGGTGGGGAGCGGCCCGGTGCTCGGTGCCGGGCTCGGGCTGTTGAGCGGCGGCAGGTCCGTGTAGTACGGCGAGTTGCCGGTGGCGCTGCCGTCGGAGGCACTCGCGTCGGGGGAGGGTGCGGCGTCCGCGGCCGGCTGTCTGCCGTGGTCGTTCACGCCCGGAGCCTGGGAGGCGGACAGGGCCGCGACCGCTACCGCGGCCACGGCGGTGGTTGCCGCCCCCTTGCGCAGCCTCCTGCCGAATTGCGCCGCCATAGAGTGAACCCCTCCCGTGGACGCCCGAGCGCCCGTCTCTGTCTGTCGCGCGCTTGTGTTGCGTGCGCCTACTGCTGTTGCGCTCGCTCTGTTGTGACGATCGACCGGCCCGAGTGGTTGCCCTCCGACAGGCCCGACTCCTGCCACCGGCACGGTGACCCTGGCGACCCTACGACAACTTCCTTTGCTCGGACACCCGTTCGTGCCCGTTTTTCACCAGTTGGTCATGTGGCGAGCGCGGCGGGCGGGCCGGTGTCCGGCATCCCGCATACTGAGCGCTCCGATCGCCCGGGCAACGACCGTCACGAGGAGCCGAGTTGCCGTTCACGCTGAGCCACGCGGCAGCCGTACTGCCCGCCGTACGCATCGACGGCACCGGCCGGGGCCCACTGGTGCCCGCCGTGCTCGTGGCAGGTTCCTTCGCGCCCGACTTGACCTATTACGCGGCGAGTGCGGTGTCCGGGGCGATGGAGTTCGGTGATGTCACGCACTCGTTCCCGGGTGTGTTCACGGTCGATGTGCTCATCGCCTGGGCGCTGGTGGGGCTGTGGCTGCTGCTGCGCGAACCGCTGGTGGCGCTGTTGCCGCGGGCCCGGCAGGGGCGGGTCTCCGCGTTGGTGCGGTGCGGGGCGCCACGCGCGCGTGTGCGGCCGTCCCTGGTGCTGCGGTGGTACGCGTCCGCGGTTGTCGGCGCGCTGACCCATGTCGTGTGGGACGCGTTCACGCACCTCGACCGGTGGGGGATGCGGCTGTTTCCGGTGCTGGGCCGGGAGGTGGCGGGTTCGCCGCTGTACTGGTACCTGCAGTACGGCGGTTCGGCGGTGGCCGCTGTCGTGATCGCCGTGTTCGCGGTGCGGGCCGTGCGGCGGGCGCCGGCGCGCGAGCCGGTGAGGGTCCCGGTGCTGTCGGTGCGGGAGCGGTGGCTGGCCGGTGTGGTGATCGGCGGCTTCGCGCTGGTGGGAGCGGTGCAGCGGGCGTCGCGGTGGTGGGCCTACTGGGGTTCGGTCGCGAAACCGTGGGAGATCATTCCGACGGTGTGCTTCGGGGCGGGCGCGGGGCTCGTCCCGGCGCTGCTGCTGTACGCCCTGGGGGTCAGGGCGTGGCGTCCGGCTCCGGGCCCGGTCCTGGGCCTGGACCCGGGTGGTCCTGGCCGTGTCGGTGACGAGGAGCCGAGCCGGTCGGCCGCTCGCTGAGAGGCGCTGTGGTCGCGATGTACACGGTGATGGTGGTGTGCGCGGGGCGGCGGGGCCGTGGCAGCAGGGTCAGGACGAGCGTCAGGTAACTGCGGGCCCGGTCCGCCCAGGGGCGGCCGGTCCTGCCGGGGCGATCGGACTTGCCTGGGTGCTGGGTGGCAGGGACTGGGGCGCCGGTGAGACCGAGGATGTCGAACACGTCGCCGGGACCGGTGAGACCCGCGATGGCGGGGATGTCGCCGGCGCCGGGGCGCCCCGGGACGGCCGTCACGTCGCCTGCGCCGGTGCGCCGGGTCGCGGTGGACGCCTCGCCGGCGCGCGTGGGAGCGGTCGGCCACCGGACCTCGGCCAGGCGCCGCCGCAGGTCCGCCGTCGTGCGGCGCAGGCCCGTGGTGAGGCCCGCCGGGACGCGAACCGTGCCGGCGGCGGCCGCGAAGGGCGGGACCGGCGGGAGTGCCACGCCTGGGGCCGTGCGACGGAGGAGCGTGCGTATACCCATGCCCGCATCTTTGCGACCGCCGGGGGCGGGGGCCCTTTGTCGAGGGCCACGCGAGTGACGTTTTCCGCGGGTGTTCAGCGGGGGTGGCGGGCGGCCCCGGCTCAGGACCTGGCCGAGGGCACTCCGCACCAGGCTGTGCACCGCCGGCTCCCAGTCGACGGCGACTAGGGGCGGACGCCCCCGGCGCAAGGCCAAGCCAAGGGCACTCCGCACCAGGCTGTGCACCGCCGGCTCCCAGTCGACGGCGACTAGGGGCGGACGCCCCCGGCGCAAGGCCAAGCCAAGGGCACTCCGC